>NZ_JBSYXB010000001.1:0-876926 GCF_054114245.1 Brachybacterium netajii (SeqCode)
CCCGGAACGCTGCATCACTGCAGGTCAGGAGCCCTTCATGCGTGAAGGGGAAGCGGCTGATGAGCTGAACGGGCTGTTCCCCGGCCCTCACCCCGCGAGAGCAGCCTCGTCATCGGCGCCCTGGACGATGCCCCGATGCAGCGCGACGATCCCCCCGGTGAGGTTGCGGTACTGGACCTTCTCGAGTCCCGTCTCGAGGAACCAGCCCTTGAGCTGCTCCTGCGTGGGCCAGTCCAGGATCGACTCGGCGAGGTAGTCGTAGGCGTCGGAGCTCGTGGCCACGCGGCGGGCGACCGCGGGCAGAGCCCGCAGCAGGTACTTCTCGTACACGGTGCGGATCATCCGGGATGCGGGCGTCGAGAACTCGCAGACCACGACCCGTCCGCCGGGACGCACGACCCGCGTCATCTCGGCGAGGGCGAGCTTCGGCTGCTGGACGTTGCGCAGGCCGAAGGAGATGACGGCCGCGTCGAAGGAGTCGTCGGCGAAGGGGAGGTGCTGCGCGTCCGCTCCGACGAACGGGACCGGTGCGCCGCGGCGCCGGCCTTCAGCCATCATCCCCAGCGAGAAGTCGGCGGCGACCACGCGGGCACCGGCGTCGGCGATGGCGGCGCTCGACGTGCCCGTACCGGCCGCCAGGTCGAGGACCTCGGATCCCGGGCCGAGGCCCAGCGAATCCACCATGGCCGCGCGCCACATCCGCACCTGGCCCAGCGCCGCGACGTCGTTGGTGATGTCGTAGCGCGCGGCGATGCTGTCGAACATCCCGGCGACGTCGTAGGGCTTCTTGTCGAGATCAGCGCGGCTCATGGTCCGATCCTGCCAGAACACGGGGCGCCGCATCGACGCATCCGAGCGCGTGGACGGCGCTGTGACGACGCCCATGGAGAAGGCCGGTCCGCGCCGCCTGCGGGACGGCATGTGAACGCTCCGCTGGACCAAGGTCCTCGTCGGCGGGCGGTCGCTGGCAGGATGGTGGTGCCCGCGGACGACGCATCGGACACGTCGGCCGCCGAACCCCGAGGAGAACCACGATGAGCGATGCCCGCACCGCGCGCGCCGAGACCATCCGCGCCCTGACCATCCCCCAGGAGCTGCTGCCCGCGGACGGTCGATTCGGCGCCGGTCCGTCCCGGATCCGCGACGAGCAGGTCGATGCGCTGGCGACCACCTACCGTTCCGTGCTGGGCACCTCCCACCGGCAGAAGCCCGTCAAGCAGCTGGTGGGCCGCGTGCGCGCCGGCCTCGCCGACCTGTTCTCGCTCCCCGAGGGCTACGAGGTCGTCCTCGGCAACGGCGGCTCGACCGCCTTCTGGGATGTCGCGGCCATCTCCCTCGTCGAGAAGCGCGCCCAGCATCTCGTGCTCGGCGAGTTCTCGCAGAAGTTCGCGACCGAGACCCGCAACGCCCCGCACCTGGAGGCGCCGCAGGTGATCTCCGTCGACCCCGGATCGCTCCCGGTCCCCGAGGCCGCCGCCGATGTCGACGCCTACGCCTGGCCCCAGAACGAGACCTCGACCGGCGTCATGGTGCCCGTGCTCCGTCCCGAGGGCGCCGGAGCCGACCAGCTGGTCCTGGTGGACGCGACGTCCGCCGCCGGTGGCATCGCCACCGACATCGCGCAGACGGACGCCTACTACTTCGCCCCGCAGAAGGCCTTCGCCTCGGACGGCGGCCTGTGGATCGCGATCCTCTCCCCCGCCGCCATCGAGCGCGCGCAGCGCCTCGAAGCGGCCGGCGACCGCTGGGTTCCGGCCTTCCTGTCCCTGACCTCCGCGATCGACAACTCGCGCAAGGACCAGACGCTGAACACGCCCGCCGTCGCGACGCTCGCGATGCTCGCCGATCAGATCGACTGGCTGAACGGACAGGGCGGCCTGGCGTGGGCCGACGCGCGCACGAAGGCCACCAGCGGCATCCTGCACGCGTGGGCGGAGCGTCGTGCGGAGACGACGGCGTTCGTCGCCGATCCTGCGGCGCGCTCGCAGGTGATCACGACGATCGACATCGACGATGCGATCGATGCCTCGGCGATCACCGCGGTGCTCCGCGCCCATGGCGTGGTCGACATCGACCCCTACCGCAAGCTCGGTCGCAACCAGCTGCGCATCGCCACCTTCCCGGCGACTCCCGAGGAGGACGTCCGCGCTCTGGTGGCCGTCCTGGATCACGTCCTGGACGCCTCCGCGGACGCGTGACCGGCAGCTGCTGATCGCCGACCGGGCAGACGTCCGGTGACGCGACGAAGGGCTGGGACTCCCTGCAGGGAGTCCCAGCCCTTCGTCGTCCGGGCGTCCGCCGTGCGCTGCGCGGGCGAGCGCCGCGGACGATGGGTCGGAGAGCGCGTCAGTCGGGACGGCCGATGAAGGAGCGTCGCAGGATGTGCGCGGCCTCCCGGAGCGTGCGGCGCTCCTTTTCGCTGATGTCGCCGATCCGCGTGCTCAGCCACGCGTCCCGCTCCCGGCGGCCCTGCACGACGACCTCGTGCCCGCGCTCGGTGAGCGATGCGAGCACCTGCCGGCCGTCGTCCGGGTGCGCACTGCGGACGACGAGCCCCTCCTTCTCGAGACGGCCGAGCATGCGTGTCATGACCGGAGGCGAGACGTGCTCGAAGGCGGCGATCGCACCGGGCGTGGAGGCGCCGTTGCGATGCAGATAGGCGAGCACCGAGAACTGCGACGCCGAGACGTCGTCGTCGGCGGTGCGGGTGCGCAGGATCCGGGAGGAGACCAGCAGGACCGCCCGCAGCTGCGCCGCGAGCTCCGCGTCCTCCGGCGGAACCGGCTCGCCCGCGCCGCCGACGGCGCTCACAGCACCAGGCTCTCGATCGCGCCGCGGAGGAAGTAGACGATGAACAGGCCGGCGATGACATACATGAGCCAGTGGATCTGGCGCGCCTTCCCGCGCACCAGCAGGATCAGCACGTACATGATGAAGCCCGCTCCCATGCCCACCGTGATCGAGTAGGTGAAGGGCATCAGGATGATCGTCAGGAAGGCGGGGATGCCCTTCTCCAGATCCGTGAAGTCGATCGACGTCACCTGGGTCATCATCAGGAAGCCGACCATGACCAGCGCCGGGGTCGCCGCCTCGTAGGGCACCATCGCGACCAGCGGCGAGAAGAGCGTGGCCAGCAGGAAGGCGATGCCCGTGACGACGGCGGCGAGGCCCGTGCGCGCGCCGTCGGCGACGCCGGAGGTGGACTCGACGAAGCTCGTGTTGGAGGAGACGCCGCCGACGCCGCCGGCGATCGCGCCGACCGAGTCGGCCACGAGGATCCGCTGGGAGTGCTCGATCTCGCCGTCCTCGTCGATGAGGTCGCCCTCGGAGGCGACGGCGACCATGGTGCCCATGGTGTCGAAGAAGTCCGCCAGCAGCAGCGAGAACACGATGACGCTCGCGCCGACGACGCCGACGGCGGTGAAGCCGCCGATCGGATCGACGGTGAAGAGGGTGGAGAAGTCGGGGACCTGGATGGGGAAGCCATCCAGGGACGGCACGTTCATGCTCCAGCCGTAGGGGTTGCCCGCGGACTCCTCGGTCGCGCCCGCATAGGCGCCGAGATGGAGGACCTGCTCGAGGAGGATCGAGACCAACGTCGCCACGACGATCGCGATGAGGATGGCGCCGGGGACCTTGCGCACCCACAGCAGCAGCATCACCACGAGGCCGACGATGAACACGAGGATCGGCCACCCGTACAGCGATCCGTCGCCTCCCAGCTGGATGGGGGTGCCGACGGCGGTCGTGACGAAGCGGGCGTTGTACAGGCCGATGAAGGCGATGAACAGGCCGATGCCGACGCTGATCGCGGTCTTCATGAAGGTGGGGACCGCGTCGAACACAGCCTTGCGGAAGCCGGTCAGGACGAGGATCAGGACCAGGACGCCCTCGATCACGACCAGCCCCATGGCCCCGCCCCAGGTCATGCCCGGCAGGGAGACCACGGAATAGGCGAGGAAGGCGTTCAGGCCCAGGCCTGCTGCGAGGGCGAGGGGGAACTTGGCCCACGCGCCCATGAAGATCGAGAGGACGCCGGCGATGAGGGCCGTGCCCGCGGCCACGGCCGCCAGGTTCGGCTCGGTGCCGCCGCCGAGGTAGCGACCGGTGGAATCGGGGACTGTGCCGATGATGAGGGGGTTCAGCACCACGATGTAGCACATCGCGAAGAAGGTCACGAGACCGCCGCGGATCTCGCGGGCGACGCTCGAGCCCTTGGCGGAGATGCCGAAGTAGCGGTCGAGCGCATTGGCGGGGGCCTTCACGGCCGGGGAGGAGGGGTCAGCCTGCATGCTGCGAATGGTATCGGCCGCAGGCCGACCCCGCCCTCCCGGGAAGGGCCTCTCAGCTGTGACGTCCGCCCGGCGGGACGTCGGACGGGATGACGGGCGGGACCGAGGAGCGGGCGCCGAGGATCTCGCGGGCGAAGCGGTAGTCCTCGGCCAGCTCGAGCTGGGAGGCGGCGGCTTCGTCGATGACGATCGTGACGTCCGGGTGCAGCTGCAGCGCGGTCGCGGGCCAGCGGGAGCTGATGGCGCCTTCGACGAGATGTGCGACCGCTTCCGCCTTGCCCGCGCCGGTCGCGGTCAGCACGATGCGGCGCGCTTCGCTTACGGTGCCGAGGCCCTGCGTGAGCACACGGACGGGGACGTCCTCCGGGCTGTCGAAGAAGCGGGCGTTGTCCTCGATCGTGCGACGGGTCAGCGCGGCCTGGCGGGTGCGGGAGGCCAGCGAGCTGCCGGGCTCGTTGAAGGCGATGTGCCCGTTGGAGCCGATCCCCAGGATCTGGAGGTCCACGCCGCCGGCCTCGGCGATGGAGCGGTCATAGCGGGCCGCTTCGCTCGAGGGGTCCGCGGCGGTGCCGTCGAGCGAGGCCACCGCCGCATCATCGATATCGATGTGGCTGGTGAGGTTCTCGCGGATGAAGCGGGCGTAGCTCTGCTCATGGTCCGCCGCGAGTCCGACGTACTCGTCGAGCAGGAAGGCGCGCGCGTGCGCGAAGCTGAGCCCCTCCTCCCGATGCCGGCGGATGAGCTCCTGATAGGCGGCGACGGGAGACGACCCGGTGGCCAGCCCCAGCACGAGGCCCGCGTCCCCTGCCTCCCGGATCGCCTGCTCGAACACGTCCGCGACGGCGACGGCGCCCTCCGCGGCGTCGGCGACGATGACGATCTCCATAGCTCCTCCATCCTCTCCGGGCCCTGCGCCCGAATGACTGATACTGCTCGATGTGATCGCGATACGAGCGCATTCACTCACATCGTACGTCAGGGACGGGGAGCTCTGCCGGCAGGGGCCAGGAACCGTCGGACCGCTGCTCCTCACGGGACGCCGGCGATCGCTCGCGCACGACCGCCTGCGCGTTCCCTCGGGCGCATGCAGAAAGGACCCCCTGGCCGTATCGACCGGGGGTCCTTCGCCCTGCGGGCCTCAGGCCCGGGCGGCGCCGTGCTCGGCGCCCTGCATCACTTCTTCTTCGGGCCCGAGTTCGCGGCGAGCTCGAAGGCCGCGCGCGGCTCCTCCGACTGCGGGATGCCGATGATGTCGCGGCGGGAGACGAGGTTCGCCGCCCAGCCGGCGATGACGGCGGCCTTGCGGCCCAGCGTCGGCATCGCGTAGACGTGGTAGGCGCGCGCCGCAGCCCACGCCGGCAGACCGCGGAGGTCGATCTCCTTGTCGCCCACGTTCAGGCGACCCACGCCCTTGTAGAGGCCCAGGGTCGCCATGACGCCGAGGTTCTTGTGGTAGTAGTCCACGAGCGGACGGCCCTGGACGGAGCGGGCGATGTTGTCCGCCACGCGCTTGCCCTGACGCACCGCATGCTGGGCGTTGGGCGGGCAGAACTTGCCCTCGCCCGAAGCGAGATCCGGGACGGCGGCGCAGTCGCCGGCGGCGAAGACGTTGTCGATCGGGCCCTCGGCGCCGTTGACGCGCAGATCCGCGAGGACGTCGAGCTTGCCCATGAGCGGGCCGCGCTCGGTGACGACGGGCAGATCGGAGCTCTCGTCGTCGGACAGCAGCGGGTTCGGCTTCACACCGGCGTTCCACACCAGCAGGTCGGACTCGAACTCGTCGCCGTCGCTGGTCTTGATGACGCCGTTCTCGGCGGAGTTCAGGAAGGTCTCGAGCTTGACCTCGATGCCGCGCTCGCGCAGCTGGTTGAGGACGTAGGCGCGCTGGTCCTCGGTGAGCTCCGGGAAGACGAACGGCGCGGCGTCGATCAGCACGAAGCGGATGTCCGAGGCGTGGAGGTCGGGGTAGTAGCGCAGCGCGTCGCGCACCATGTCCTCGGCCTCGGAGATGGCCTCGCCGCCGGCGAAGCCGCCGCCGATGAAGGTGAAGGTGAGCAGGCGCTTGCGGGTCTGCGGATCCTTGGTGGAGGCCGCCTCCGCGAGGTTCGCGAGGATGCGGTCGCGCACCGCGATGGCCTCCTCGACCTGCTTGAAGCCGATGGCGTTCTCGGCCAGGCCGGGGATCGGGAGCAGACGCGGGACGGCGCCGAGGCCGACGACCAGGTAGTCGTAGGCGATCTCGAGCTGGGAGTCGTCCTCGGTGGTGACGACCACGACGTTCTCCGAGCTGCGGATCGCGGTGACCGAACCGGTGACGACCTTGGTGCCGGCGAGGACCTTGCGCAGGGGCGCGAGGACGTTGCGGGGGTCGATGCTGCCGGCGCCGACCTCGGGGAGGAAGGGGGCGTAGGTCATGTACGGACGCGGGTCGACGACCGTGATCGCCACCTCCGAGCCGAGGGTCTTGCGCAGCTCGGACGCGGCCGTCAGGCCGACCGACCCGCCGCCGAGGATCAGGACATGGGGCTTTCCGCCGAAGGTGGTGTTCATACGCTCAGCCTAGGACCGACCCCCCGCTAGTCCAAAACGCAGGATGAGTCGTGGACAGCCCGGAAACCGCTCCCGAGCCGCTCCGCGGGCCCTGCTGCGCCCCTCGCAGGGTGCCGGAGGTCGATGCAGGACGCCCCGGAATCGCCCCCGGACCCCTCGTCGTTCAGCCTGCTGCGCCCGCGATCCGGTCCAGCTCGCCCAGCGCGATGCCGTCGAGGATGTCATGCTCGCTCGTGCGGACGCGGTCGATCCCCGCGGTCTCCGCGACCCTGCGCAGCACGCGTGCCCAGATCAGAGCCCCGGCGCCGATCACATCGAGCCGACCGGGGTGGATGATGCGCAGCTCCGCCCGCTCCTCGCGCGTCATGCCGAGCACCCGCTCGCACACCGCGATCGTGTCCTCGATCCCGAGGTCCGCCCCGTGCGTGACGTCGGGCTCGTAGGTCTCGAGCCCCTGCGCGACCGCCGTGATGGTCGTCACTGTTCCGGCGACGCCGACGAGAGCGCGGGTGCGTTCGACGGGAACCGCGGCGAAGGCCTCGTCGAGCAGCGCGTCGACGTCGGCTGTCGCCGCGGCGATCTCCTCCGCCGTCGGCGGGTCCGAGCGAAGATGCCGTTCCGTCAGGCGCACGGAGCCCATGTTCGTGCTGATGCGCGCCTCCGGCGCATCCTCGCCGAGCACGAGCTCGGTGGATCCGCCGCCGATGTCGATCACGAGCCGCGGCCCTGCGGGGAGGCCGGAGACGGTCGACACGGCGCCGCGGAAGGACAGCGCGGCCTCCTCCTGGCCGCTGATGACCTCGGGGGTCGTACCGAGGATCTCGCGGACCCCGTCGATGAACACATCGCGGTTCGATGCGTCGCGGGTCGCCGAGGTGGCCACGAAGCGGATCGACCGCACGTCGTGCTCGGCGATCAGCGCGGCGTAGCCGCGCGCGGCCTCGAGGGTCCGCTCCACCGCCGCGGGGTCGAAGCGGCCGGTGCGGTCGACGCCGTAGCCGAGCCGCACCATCTCCAGGCGACGCTCGAGCTCGATCGAGGCTCCCGTCGCAGGGTCCCGCCGGGCGATGAGGAGCCGGATCGAGTTGGTCCCGCAGTCGATCGCGGCGACGGCCCCGGTCATCGGCCCTCCCCCTCGACCGCGGCATCGTCCGTCGCGGCATCGTCCGCCGCGGCGGACTCGTCGCACCGGCACACGAGATCGGTCCCGCCGTCGATCGAGGCGAGGACCTCGTCGGCGATCGGATTCACGCCGGGCCCCTCGGCGAGGGCCTGACCGGCGAGGGCGTGCAGGCACTTGACGCGCACGGGCATGCCGCCGGCGCTGACCTCCGCGACCTCCTCGGCCGTCCCGAGCTCGTCGCGGCGCTGGAGATAGCGCACGTGCGCGAGGCGGTACTCGGCGGCGAGTTCCTCGTCGGCGGCCAGTCGCTCCGTCAGCTCGGCCATCGTCCCCGTCGCCTCGATGCGCGAGATCTCCAGCGTGAGCCACGGCAGGGTCAGATAGAGAGAGGTGGGGAACGGCGTCCCGTCCTCGAGCCGCGGGCGCGTGCGCACGACGGCGGGGCGTCCGCACCCGCATCGGCGGGCGACGGAGACGACGCCGCGCATGTCGCGGCCGAGCTGCTCGCGCATCGTGGCGAGATCGGTCGCGGTGGCGGGGGTCTCGAAGGGCAGCGGGGGCAGGGCCTCCGTCGCGGTGCTGCTGTCGGCGTTCACTGGGCGGTGTCCTCGGTGTCCTGGGAGTCGTCGGTGGTGTCGGTGGTGTCGGAACCGGTCGGGGCGTCGTCCTCGCCGGTCCCGTCGCTGTCGGGGATGTCCTCGGGGGTCAGACGGCTGGCGCCCTCGACGCTGCTCCACAGCGCGGAGAACCACTCCTGCCGGGTCGCGGTCTCGGCGGCCTGCTCGTCCTCCGTGAGGGGGACGTCCTCTCCGGAGGTGTCCGTCAGCCGGTACTGGGTCTCCCCCGGCATCGCGAAGAGCAGCCGCTCACGCGCCTGCGCGGCGACGTAGGCCGGGTCCTCCCAGCGGTCGACCTGGGCCTGGAGGTCCTCGACGTCGCTCTGCTGGGTGTCGACCTGCGTCCGCAGGCTCGCCAGCTGCTGACGCTGGGCGACGTACGAGTTGACCGCCGGCACGAGCGCCGCGAGCGCGATCACGATGAGCGAGACCAGCACCAGGGTGCGGCGGGTGATCGTGATGCCGGGACCGTCGTCGGCGGCGCCCGACGAGACCGCGGAGCGCGGCCGTGCGGCGGCCGCGGGGCCTCGTGCGGAGGCCGACGATCCGGTCGCTCCCGAGGAGGCGGAGGAGCCGCGGGGCGAGCCCGCGGCACGGGAGGAGCTGCGCCGCGCCGGGGTGCGACGCCCCCCGGATGCGGCGACCGGGCGCCTCGCAGCTCGCGGGGCGCCCGGTCGTCTCGAAGTCATGCCGAAAGGCTACCGCCTGGGACCGGGACCGGTCCCAGGCGGGGCCCGGTCAGGCCGAGAAGCGCGGGAACGCGGAGGCGCCGGCGTAGACGCCCGCCTGGTCCAGCTCCTCCTCGATGCGCAGCAGCTGGTTGTACTTGTTCACGCGCTCGCCGCGGGCGGGGGCGCCGGACTTGATCTGGCCGCAGTTGGTCGCGACGGCCAGGTCGGCGATGGTGGTGTCCTCGGTCTCGCCGGAGCGGTGGGACATCATCGCCTTGAAGCCGGCGCGGTGCGCGAGCTCCACGGCGTCGAAGGTCTCGGTCAGCGAGCCGATCTGGTTGACCTTCACCAGCAGCGCGTTGGCGGAGCCCTCCTCGATACCGCGGCCGAGGCGCTCGGGGTTGGTGACGAACAGGTCGTCGCCCACGAGCTGGACCTTGGTGCCGAGCTCGTCGGTGATGGTCTTCCAGCCGGCCCAGTCCTCCTCGTCCAGCGGGTCCTCGATCGAGACCAGCGGGTAGTCGGCGACGAGCTCGGCGTAGTAGGCGGTCATCTCGGCCGAGGTCTTGGCGACGCCCTCGAACTGGTAGGTGCCGTCCTCGTTGTGGAACTCGGAGGCCGCGACGTCCAGCGCCAGGGCGACGTCCTTGCCGGCCTCGTAGCCGGCCTTGCCGATGGCCTCGACGATGAGGTCGAGAGCCGCACGGTTGGACTCGAGGTTCGGCGCGAAGCCGCCCTCGTCGCCCAGGCCGGTGTTCAGGCCGCGCTCCTTGAGGACCGCCTTCAGCGCGTGGTAGACCTCGGCGCCGACGCGCAGAGCCTCGCGGAAGGACTCCGCGCCGATCGGAGCGATCATGAACTCCTGGATGTCGACGTTGGAGTCCGCGTGGGAGCCGCCGTTGAGGATGTTCATCATCGGCACGGGCAGGACGTGCGCGTTGGGGCCGCCCAGGTACTGGTAGAGCGGGACGCCGGCGGAGTCGGCACCGGCCTTGGCCACGGCGAGGGACACGCCGAGGATGGCGTTGGCGCCGATGGAGCCCTTGTTCTTGGTCCCGTCGGCCTCGATCATGGCCTGGTCGATCGCGCGCTGCTCCTGGACGTCGTAGCCGACGACCACGGGGCCGAGGTCGTCGATGACGGCGCGGACGGCCTCCTCGACACCCTTGCCCAGGTAGCGGCCCTTGTCGCCGTCACGGCGCTCGACGGCCTCGAAGGCGCCGGTGGAGGCGCCCGAGGGGACCTCGGCGCGGGCGAAGGTGCCGTCGGAGAGGAGCACCTCCACCTCGACGGTCGGGTTTCCGCGGGAGTCGAGGATCTCGCGGGCGTGGACGGCATCGATGAGAGCTGCCATGAGCTGTTCCTTCCAGAGGATGGTGTTCGGGCATGGCCGGTCGGCGCTGACCCACCTCCGACAGTCTAGGCGGTGGCGGGAGGCGGCGAGCCGGACGTCGGGTCCCGGACGGCGCAGGGTCCGGAGCGAGGCTACCGGGAACCGGTCATCCGGGCGAGGAGCGCGCGCAGCGCGGTCTCGGGATCCGTGTCCCGGGCCTCCGCGGAGATCACGAGATCGAGCAGGGCCCGTCCGAGATCCGCGTCCTCCGGATCAGGGGCGCCCTCGACGTCGTCGGCGAGCGCGCGCAGCTCCTCGAGGCGCCCGGCGGAGCGCGCCCGGTGGACGATCTTGGCGGCGGTCTGCAGGGCGGGCAGCCGCGCCGGGATCCCCTCCGCCCACTCCGCGGCCGCATCGGGCGCGTCGGGATCGTCGGCCGGCGCGGGCTCGTCGGCCGGCGCGGGATCGACGGACCCGACTCCCGCGGCGGCCCTCCTCGCGGCCTTCTCCGCCGCCTTGACCGCGTGCCACTGCGCGACGATCTGCTCGACGTCCTCGCGGTCCTCGAGGGCCGCGGAGCGGTCTGCGCCGAAGACGTGCGGGTTGCGCCGCTCCATCTTCGCGACGAAGGAGCGGGCGACGTCGTCGACGTCCCACGCCGGGTCCTCCTCCTGCCCGATGCGGGCGTGGAAGAGGATCTGGAAGAGCAGGTCCCCGAGCTCGTCGGCGAGCGCCGACGGACCGTGCGCGGCCGGGTCGTCGATCACCTCGAGCACCTCATGGGTCTCCTCGAGGAGGTAGCGGGCGAGCGAGGAGTGGGTCTGCTGACGCGTCCACGCGTCGCCGTCGGGTGCGCGTAGCGCCTCCATCACCTCGACGGCGCGCAGCAGCGCGGCTCCGCGCGGCGCCCCGTCGCTCGCCGGCTCGTCGAGCCCGGCGGAGCCGGCGGACTCAGCTGACGCAGCAGGTGCAGCGGGCGCTGCAGGATCGGCAGGATCGACGGGGCGGTCGGATGCGGTCACGAGGACGAGGCTACCGAGGACGGGACCAGGGTGCGGATCACCTCGCGCGCCCAGTCCAGCAGCTCGCGGTCGCGCAGCTCGGTGCCCCCGAAGCGGGAGGTCATGGGTCGCGGCACGAGGACCTGGCGGACGGCCGGCTTGATGAGGGTCCCCGGGTGGAGGCGCTTCATCCGCATGGCCACAGAGTCCGCGGGCTCGAGGTGCGCGAAGCGGATCATCTTCCCCTGGGCCTGGATCTCGTCGATCCCGGCGGCGCGCGCGTCGATGCGGAAGCGGGCCACCTCCAGCAGCATCTCCACCGGGGCGGGCGGGGCGCCGTAGCGGTCGGAGAGCTCCTCCCGGATCTGCTCGATCTCGGAGGCCTCGCGGACGGCGGACAGCTTCGAGTAGGCCTCGAGGCGCAGCCGCTCGGAGGAGATGTAGTCGTGGGGGACGTGGGCGTCCAGCGGCAGCTCGACGCGGATGTCCTTCTCCGGGGCGGCGGATTCGCCGCGGAAGGCCGCGACCGCCTCCCCCACCATCCTCACGTACAGGTCGAAGCCGACCCCGGCGATATGGCCGGACTGCTCGCCGCCGAGCAGGTTGCCCGCTCCGCGGATCTCGAGGTCCTTCATCGCCACCTGCATGCCCGCGCCGAGGTCGGTGTTCGTGGCGAGGGTGGTGAGCCGATCGTGGGCGGTCTCGGTCAGCGGCTTGGAGCCGTCGTAGAGGAAGTACGCGTAGGCGCGCTCGCTCGAGCGGCCGACGCGCCCGCGCAGCTGGTGCAGCTGCGAGAGGCCGAACCTGTCCGCGTTCTCGACGATGAGGGTGTTCGCGTTGGCGATGTCCAGGCCGGTCTCGACGATCGTCGTGCAGACCAGGACGTCGAACTCGCGCTCCCAGAAGTCCACGATCACCCGTTCGAGCTGGTTCTCGTTCATCTTGCCGTGGGCCACCTGGACGCGCGCGTCGGGGACCAGCTCGCGCAGCCGGGCGGCGACGCGATCGATGTCCTCGACGCGGTTGTGGATGTAGAAGACCTGGCCCTCGCGCAGCAGCTCGCGCCGGATCGCGGCGGTGACCTGCTTGTCGTCCTCGGCGCCGACGTAGGTGAGCACCGGATGGCGCTCCTCCGGCGGGGTCGCGAGGATCGACATCTCGCGGATGCCGGTGACGGCCATCTCGAGGGTGCGCGGGATGGGCGTCGCCGACATGGCGAGCACGTCGACATCGGTGCGCAGGGCCTTCAGGGTCTCCTTGTGCTCGACGCCGAAGCGCTGCTCCTCGTCGACGATCAGCAGGCCGAGGTCCTTGAAGCGGACCTGTCCGGTGAGCAGGCGGTGGGTGCCGATGACCACGTCGACGCTCCCGTCGAGCAGGCCGGCGACCGTCGCCTCGGAGTCGGCGGCGCTCTGGAAGCGCGAGAGTCCGCGCACGGTCACCGGGAACCCGGTGTAGCGCTCGGTGAAGGTCTCCAGATGCTGCTGCGCGAGCAGCGTCGTGGGGGCGAGGACGGCGACCTGCTTGCCGTCCTGGACGGCCTTGAAGGCGGCCCGCACGGCGATCTCGGTCTTGCCGTAGCCGACGTCGCCGAGGATCAGGCGGTCCATCGGCACCGGCTTCTCCATATCGCCCTTGACGTCGTCGAGGGTGGAGAGCTGGTCCGGGGTCTCGACGAACTCGAAGGCGTCCTCGAGCTCGCGCTGCCAGGGCGTGTCCTGCGCGAACGCATGGCCCGGGGCCGACTGCCGCGCAGAGTACAGGCGCACGAGCTCGTCGGCGATCTCGCGGATCGCCTTGCGCGCCTTCGACTTGGTCTTCGCCCAGTCGGCGCCGCCCATGCGGTTGACGCTGGGATCCTCGCCGCCGACGTACTTGGTGACCTGGTCGAGCTGGTCGCTGGGCACGTAGAGGCGGTCGCCGGGCTGGCCCTTCTTCGAGGGCGCGTACTCGATGACGAGGTACTCGCGCGTGGTGCGCTTCGCGCCGGCGCCGACGGTGCGGCTGGTCATCTCCACGAAGCGGCCGACGCCGTGGTGGGCGTGGACGACGTGGTCGCCCGGCCGCAGCTGCAGCGGGTCCACGACGTTGCGCCGGCGCGAGGGGATGCGCCGCTCCTCGCCGCGGCGGGCGCCGGACTTGCCGGTCAGGTCCCGTTCGGCGGCGAGGACGAGCCTGAGGTCCTCGTCGACGAGTCCGTCGGCGAAGGGGCCGACGGTCACGATCGCCTCCCCCGCGAGGGGCGGCTCCTCGAGCGCGGCGGCGAACACCGCCGGCAGGCCCTCGGCGCGCAGGTTCTCCGCGGCGTGGCGGGCTCCGCCGGGCCCGGTCATGGTGGCGACGACGGTCCAGCCGTCGCGGCGGCGGCGCTCGAGGTCCTGCGCGGCGTCCCCGGGCTTGCCGGAGTATCCGGGATGCGTGGTCGCCGAGGCGGTCAGGTCGACGTCGGCGTCCAGGCCGAAGGCGGCGAGGGTGAACCAGGGGCGCCCGCCCTCGCGCGCATGGGCCTTCGCCTCGGACAGCGGCACGAAGCTCGCGGCGCCCACGTCGATCGGCAGGCCGCCGCCCGCAGCGGCGCTGGACCAGGCGGCGGCGAGGAACTCGTCGGTCGTCGCGACCAGCTCCTGCGCGCGGGCGCGGCACTTCTCGGGATCGAGCACGAGGAAGCGTGCACCGGCCGGGAGCACGTCGGCGACCTGCTCCATGCGCTCGACGAGGACGGGGCTGAGGGACTCCATGCCGTCCACGGCGATGCCCGCGGCGATCCGGCCGAGCATCTCGGCGACGCCCGGCAGCTCCTCGGCCATCGCCCGGGCGCGCTCGCGCACCGCGGGGGTCAGCAGGATCTCGCGGCAGGGCGGGGCGTCGAGGCCGTGCGGGACGGTCTCGAGGGAGCGCTGGTCCGCGACGGAGAAGTAGCGCACCTCGTCGATCTCGTCGCCGAAGAGGTCGATGCGGACCGGATGCGGCTCGGTCGGCGGGAAGACGTCCAGGATGCCGCCGCGGACGGCGAACTCGCCGCGCTTCTCGACCATGTCGACGCGCGCATAGGCGGCGTCGACGAGCTCGCGCTCGAGCTGCTCGAGCGGATGCTCGTCGCCGACGACCGCCCGGACGGACTGCAGGTCGCCGAGGCCGGCGGCGATCGGCTGCAGCAGCGAGCGCACCGGCATCAGCAGCGTGCTCACGCCCTTCTCGCTCTCGGGATGCGCGATGCGGCGCAGCGTCGAGAGACGTCGGGCGACGGTGTCGGCGCGCGGGGACAGCCGTTCGTGCGGGAGCGTCTCCCAGGCCGGGAGCTCGGCGAGGCCGTCGGTGCCGACCATCGCCGCGAGCGCCGCCCGGGCGTCCTCGGCGGAGCGCGTGGTGGGGGTGATGACGACGAGCGGCCGCTCGACGCTCGCGCGGCGGGCCAGGTCGGCGATCAGGAAGGGAGTCAGCCCGGTCGCGGCGACGACGGAGCCGCCCTCGCCGGTCGCGGTGCCCTCGTCGACGAGGGCGCGGACGGCCGTGAGGTCGCGGCCCTCGGCGATGCGGTCGAGCAGCGGAGCCAGGGGCGGGGGGACGGCGCTCATCGGACCTCGCGGGAGTGGTAGCGCTGCTGCGCGGCGGTGAGCCCCTGCAGGATCAGGTCCTCGACGGCGTCGGCGGCATCGGAGATCAGGAGCTCGAGGGACTTGCGCTCGGTGGAGGTGAAGGGGGCGAGCACATGGTCGGCGGTGTCGCGGCCGCCCGCGGGACGGCCGACGCCGACGCGCACCCGCAGGTAGTCCTTGGTGCCGAGGGCGCGGGAGATGTCCCGCAGGCCGTTGTGGCCGCCCTCGCCGCCGCCGCGCTTGAGGCGGACCGCATCGAAGGGGATGTCGACCTCGTCGTGGACGACGACGATCCGCTCCGGCGGGATGTCGTAGTACGAGGCGAGCGCCTTGACGGGGCCGCCGGAGGTGTTCATGTAGGTCGTCGGCGCGGCCAGGACGACCCGTTCGTCGGCCCCGGGGATGCCGAGCCGCCCCTCGAGGACGAGCGCCTGCGCGCGGCGCGCGGCGGACAGCTTCCCGCCGGCGGCGGCGACGATGTGGTCGATGACCATGCGGCCGATGTTGTGCCGGGTCGCGGCGTACTGCGCCCCGGGGTTCCCCAGGCCCACGACCAGATGGGTCCCCGAGCTGCGGTCTGACGGATTCATGGGAGCCTCCTCGAGCGGCGCGGACGGGGTCGGGCCGAGGAACACGCGGCTCGCCGACGAGCGGCGTGCACGGCCCCGATGAACCTACCGGGGCGCCGCGCGACGCGCGACGCCCCGGAGGCGGTGATGTGACGAACGAGCATCCGCGTCGCAGTCGCAGGCGCGCCCCGTGGGGCAGACCTGTGCGATCGCGGTCGCGCGCTCAGAAGAGGGCTCAGGCCTCCTCGGCGGTCTCCTCCTCGGCGGCGGCGTCCTCATCCTCGTCGGTGCCGCGCGGCGTGCTGACCGCGACCACGAGGGCCTCGGCGTCGGTGACGAGCTCGGCACCCTCGGGGAGGGCCACGTCGCCCGCGTGGAACTGACGGCCGTCCTCGGCGCCCTCGACGTCGATCTCGAGGGACTCCGGCACGTTCAGGGCGTCCACGGAGACGGTCAGGGACTGCAGGTCGAACACGGCGATCGCCGGGGAGACGGGCTCGCCGACGATGAGGACGGGGATGTCGACCTCGACCTTCTCGCCGCGGCGGACGATGATGAGGTCCAGGTGAGCCAGCGAGCGCTTGAGCGGGTGGCGCTGGATCTCCTTGATGAGGGCGAGGTGCGAGGTGCCGTCGGGCAGCTCGAGCTCGAGCAGGGCGTTGGCGTTGCGGGCGGCCAGGGCGGTCTCGTGGCCCGGCAGCACCAGATGCAGCGACTCGGTGCCGTGGCCGTACAGGACGGCGGGGACCTTGGCGGCGGCGCGGATGCGGCGGGCGGCGCCCTTGCCGAACTCTTCGCGCAGCTCGACGTTCAGCTTCTCAGCCATGGGATTCTCCTCGGAGACGGATGCGGGGGCGAGGACCGCCGCCACGGCATCCGGATGCGCAGGGCGCCTCGAGGAACCGCACCGCGTCGATCACGGAGGAGGCATGGAGCCCCTCCCTCGCCGAAGTGACCTCGCGACATTAGCACGGGCTTCCGGGCCTCCGAAGCGGAGGTGACCGGCGTCGCGGCGGCGATCGTCGCCCGCGCCTCCCGCCCACACCTTCCTTCCGAGCCCGCCGTCCGCGCATCCGAATGCGACGCCGGAGACGTCGACGACGGGCCGGAGAACCGGAATGCGACAGATTCTGCGACCCCCGCGCAGACCGTGGCCCGCATTCCGAGATCGATGACCTTGGTCCTGGAATCCGCTGGTCATACCCGCCTACCGTTGTTCTTGTCAGAAAGACCAGCGATCACCCGGATCGCCTCTCCCGGAAGGGCAGCCGTCATGGCCACCGCAACCCCCGCTCCCACCGCCTCCTCCACTGCTGCGAGCACCCCCGATGCTCCCCGCGCCTGGGGCTTCACCGCTCTCGGCGTCGTCCGGATCCTCGTCGGGTTCTATTTCCTGTGGGCATTCTTCGACAAGCTGCTCGGACTCGGATTCTCCACTCCTTCCGAGCGGGCCTGGATCAACGGCGGCTCCCCGACTGCCGGATTCCTCGGCGGTTCCATCGAGGGCGGCAATCCCTTCGCGGGCCTCTGGGAGTTCTGGCTGTCGCTGAATCCCTTCACGAACATCCTGTTCATGGCCGGCCTGTTCGGCATCGGCATCGCGATGCTCCTCGGCATCGGTCAGCGCATCGGCGCCATCTCCGGCGCGGTCCTGTACCTGATGATGTATCTGGCCGCGTTCCCGATGACCACCAACCCGATCATGGACGACCACGTCATCATGGCCGTGCTGCTCATCGCGATCCTCGGCCTCGGCGCCGGCGACCACGTCGGGCTGGGCAAGCCGTGGCGCAAGCTGGTCGGCGAGAAGGCCCCCTACCTCATCTGAGGTCGGGGCCGGTCGCCCCAGCACGGCGGCCGACCGCACCGGGATCGCTCGCACGGCCCGGTCCGGCACCGGATGCAGAAGGAGCCCGCAGCCTCGAGGCTGCGGGCTCCTTCGTGCTCATCCGCCGCGTCCGGGTCGCGATGCTCCTGCACCCCGTGCGCGGCCGACGGACCGCCGACGGCCGTCGGTTCGACGTCGGATCGATGATCCGGCTCAGACCTCGCCGTCGAAGAGGCTCGTGACCGAGCCGTCGTCGAAGACCGCGCGGATCGCGCGGGCGAGCAGCGGGGCGATCGAGAGCTGCGTGAGCTCCTCGAACTGCTTGTCCTCCGGGATCGGCAGGGTGTTGGTGCAGACGACCTCGCGGACGCCCGAGGCGCGCAGACGCTCCGCCGCCGGATCCGAGAGGATCGGATGCGTGGTCGCCACGACCACGGAGGCCGCGCCGTTGGAGCGCAGAGCATCGATCGCCTGCACGATGGTGCCAGCGGTGTCGATCATGTCGTCGACGAGGACGCAGGTCTTCCCCGCGACCTCTCCAATGACGCGCTTGGCCACCGCCTGGTTGGGGCGGCTCCTGTCGCGGGACTTGTGGATGAAGGCGAGGTCGGCGCCGCCGAGCTTCTTGGCCCACTGCTCGGCCACGCGGATGCGGCCCGCATCCGGGGAGACCACGGTGATGTCCTCGTCGCCGTACTTCTCGGCCACATAGGTCGCGAGGATCGGCAGGGCCATCAGGTGGTCGACGGGCTTGGCGAAGTAGCCCTGGACCTGCGGGGCGTGCAGATCCACCGAGATCATCCGGTCGACGCCGGCGGTCTCGTACAGGTCCGCCATCAGGCGGGCCGAGATCGGCTCGCGGCCGCGATGCTTCTTGTCCTGCCGGGCGTAGGGGAAGCTCGGCGCGATCGCCGTGATGCGCTTGGCCGACGCGCGCTTGAGCGCGTCGATCATGATCAGGTGCTCCATCACCCAGGTGTTGATGGGCGCCGGATGCGACTGGAGGACGAAGACGTCCGCACCGCGCACGGACTCGCCGTAGCGCACGTAGATCTCGCCGTTGGCGAAGTCCCAGGCGTCCATCGGGAGGACCTCGACCCCGAGCTCCTCCCCGACCTCCTGGGCGAGGACCGGATGGGCCCGACCCGAGGCCAGGACCAGCCGCTTCTCCCCCGTGGTGACGATTCCGCTCATCGTTGCTGGTTCTCCTCGCTGTGCTCGGCGCTGTCCGCCCCGGTGCTGCCTGCGTCGTCGGCGGTGCCGAGGGCGGCGCGAGCGGCCTCGTCGGCCGCGGTCCCCGCACGGCGGCGCAGGGTCCATCCTTCCACGTTCCGCTGGGTCACGGCGTTGACGGCCAGCGCCCCGGCCGGGACGTCCTTGCGCACGACGGTGCCGGCACCGGTCGCGGCGCCGTCCCCGATCGTCACGGGCGCGACCAGCACGCTGTCGGAGCCGACGCGCACATGCTTGCCGACGGTGGTGCGGTGCTTGTCCACGCCGTCGTAGTTGGCGAAGATCGTGGCGGCGCCGATGTTCGTGCCCTCGCCGATCTCGGCATCGCCCACGTAGCTCAGGTGCGGCACCTTCGCGCCGGCGCCGATCCGCGCGTTCTTGGTCTCGACGAATCCGCCGATCTTGCCCCCGGCGCCCAGATCGGTGCCGGCTCGCAGGTAGGAGAACGGGCCGACGTTCGCCCCTGCCCCGACGACGGCGAGCACGGCGTGCGAGCGGACGACCTCGGCGCCCTCGCCGACCTCCGTGTCCCGCAGGGTGGTGTCGGGGCCGATCACGGCCTCCGCGCCGATGTCGGTCGCGCCGTAGAGCTGCGCGCCGGGCAGCAGGATCGCGTCCTGGCCGATCACGACGTCGGCGTCGACCCAGGTGGTGGCCGGGTCCACGACGGTGACGCCGGAGCGCATGTGGCGCTCGAGGATGCGGCGGTTCATCTCCGCGCCCAGCTGCGCGAGCTGCACGCGGTCGTTGACGCCCTCGACCATCAGCGCATCGTCGGTGACGACGGCGCGCACGACGCGGCCGTCCTCGCGGGCGATCGCCAGGACGTCGGTGAGGTACATCTCGCCCTGCGCGTTGTCGGTGCCGATGCGGCCGAGCGCATCGCGCAGCACCGCGAGATCGAAGGCGTAGATGCCCGAGTTGATCTCGTCGATCGCGAGCTGCTCCTCGGTGGCATCCTTGTGCTCGACGATGCCGAGCACCTCGGACCCGTCGGCGCTGCGGAGGATGCGGCCGTAGCCGGTCGGATCCTCGACGCGGGCGGAGAGGACCGTCGCGGCGGCGCCGTTCTCCTCGTGCTCCGCCACCAGGCGGCGCAGGGCGGCGGGCTCCAGCAGCGGCACATCGCCGTAGGTCACCAGCACGGTGCCCTCGGTCGCCGCCACCTTCTCGAGCCCGCACTGGACGGCGCGGCCGGTGCCGGGGATCTCGTCCTGATCGGCGACGGCGACCTCGGGGGCATGATCCGTCAGGTGCGCGGCGACGCGCTCGCGCTCATGGCGGAGGACCACCACGAGCTCGGCGGGTCCCGTCCCCTCGGCGGCGGTGACGGCGTGGATCAGGAGGGATCGGCCCCCGATCTCGTGCAGGACCTTCGGGGTGCGGGACTTCATGCGCGTCCCTGCGCCGGCGGCCAGTACGACGACAGCGGCGGGTGCGGGCGATTCCACGTCGGCAGCTCCTCGGTTTCGACGGTGGTGTGCTGCGGCTCCGCGGGCGCGGAGTCGTTCCGCCATCAGGACTCGAACCTGAAACTTCAGAACCAAAATCTGAGGTGTTGCCGATTACACCATGGCGGACCGCGTCCCGTGCTCGGGACGGCGGGGATTCCCCGGATATCCAGGGCTCGCGCCGCCCCGGACCGGCATCCGGGGGACCCGGAGCAGGCCGGGACGCGGGCCGATCCTATCGCCGCGGGTCCCGTCGGACCGCACCGGAGGGGCGCGTCGGGCCGCTGTGCGAGACTTCGCTCATGGCGAAGGACGGCACTCCCCGAGCGCGGACGGCCGCTCGGGCGACCAGGATGACAGGCCGCGAGCGGCGCGAGCAGCTGGTGGTGATCGGGCGGCGGCTGTTCGCCGAGAAGGGATTCGACGCCGCGAGCGTCGAGGAGATCGCCGCCCGCGCGAAGGTGTCCAAGCCCATCGTCTACGAGCACTTCGGCGGCAAGGAGGGGCTCTACGCCGTGGTCGTCGACCGCGAGGTCTCCACCCTCCTCGCCTCGCTCGAGCGCTCGCTGCAGGACCAGCGCGCGCATCCGCGGGTCCTCATGGAGCGCGCCGCGATGGCGTTCCTCTCCTATATCGACGAGAACGAGGACGGCTTCCGGATCCTCGTGCGCGACTCCCCCGTCAGCCAGAGCGGCGGCACCTTCTCCTCGCTGCTGACCGACGTCGCCGGGCGGGTGGAGGACATCCTCGCCGCCCAGCTGAAGCTGCGCTCGTACCCCACCCGCGACGCCCCGATGTATGCGCAGATGCTGGTCGGCATGGTCGCCTACACCGGCCAGTGGTGGCTCGAGACCCGGCGTCCGTCCAAGGAGGTGGTGGCCGCCGGGATGGTGAACCTGTCATGGTTCGGCCTCTCGGCGATCGAGAGGAAGCCCGTGCTGCGGGGCATCGCTCCGTCCTGAGCCCCCGTCGACCTCGCCGCGGGCGCCCCGCCCCGTTCGCCTAGAATCTGCTCCATGCCCCCCGCGTCCGCCGACCCCCGCCCTCTCGACGAGGTCGACCGCATCATCGACGGCTGGGCGCGGGCCCGCGCCGATCTCGACACCGCGCCCCTCGCGGTGCTCTCGCGCATCTCGCGCCTGTCGCGCTATCTCGAGACCGCGCGCCGCGACGCCTTCTCAGGCGCGGGCCTGGACGGCTGGGAGTTCGACATGCTCTCGGCCCTGCGCCGCAGCGGCGACGCCCTCTCCCCCGGCGCGCTCATGCAGCAGACGCTGGTCACCTCCGGCACCATGACCACGCGCATCGACAAGCTCGTCGCCCGCGGCCTCGTCACCAAGTCCCGCAGCCCGCGCGACGGCCGCGCCGTCGAGGTGCGCCTGCGTCCCGACGGCATCGCCCGGGTCGACGCCGCCATGGAGAGCCTCCTCGCGGCGGAGCGCGAGCTGCTCGCCGGCCTCCCGGCGCAGGGCGCCGCGGAGCTCGCGGCCATCCTCCGCGACCTCCTGCTGACCTTCGAGGCCGACGACCCCGTCCGCGGCTGAAGCCCGCCCTCCCCCTCCCTCCCCGCCCTCATCCGCCCGCACCGTCCCGTCCTTCGGAGGACCCACCCGCATGGCCCACCTGCTCGGCACCCAGTCCCTTCACGTCGCGCTCCCGGATCGCGTGCTGCTGGACGACATCACCCTCGGCATCGACGAGGGCGATCGCATCGGCGTCGTCGGCCGCAACGGCGACGGCAAGTCGACGCTCCTGCGTCTGCTGTCGCGGGTGCAGGAACCCGACTCCGGCCGCGTCACCGTGCGCGGGGACGTGCGCGTCGGCGTGCTCTCCCAGCAGGACACGGCGACGCCCGGGGCGAGCGTCCGCGACCGCGTCGTCGGCGACCGGCCCGAGCACGAGTGGGCGTCGGACGCCCGCATCCGCGATGTGCTCGCGGGCCTCCTCGCCGGCATCGGCCTGGACGAGCAGCTCACGGCGCTCTCCGGCGGGCAGCTGCGGCGCGTCCATCTCGCCGAGCTGCTGGTCGGCGACTGGGACGTGCTGCTGCTGGATGAGCCCACCAACCATCTCGACGTCGAGGGCATCGCGTGGCTCGCCGAGCATCTCGGCCGACGCTGGGGGGCCAAGGACGGCGGGCTCGTCGTCATCACCCACGACCGCTGGTTCCTCGACGCCGTGTGCACGCGGATGTGGGAGGTCCACGACGGCATCGTCGAGCCCTTCGAGGGTGGGTACGCCGCCTACGTCCTGCAGCGGGTCGAGCGCGACCGGCAGGCGGCGGCCGTCGAGGCCAAGCGCCAGAACCTCATGCGCAAGGAGCTCGCCTGGCTGCGCCGCGGCGCCCCCGCCCGCACCTCCAAGCCGAAGTTCCGCATCGACGCCGCCAACGAGCTGATCGCCGACGAGCCCCCGGTCCGCGACACCGTCGAGCTGTCCCAGCTGGCGACCTCCCGCCTCGGACGCGACGTGATCGACATCCTCGACGTCGATGCCGGCTACGGGGAGCGCACCGTCCTGCGCGACGTCACGCTGCACATCGGCCCCGCCGACCGCATCGGCGTGCTCGGACCCAACGGCGCCGGGAAGTCGACCCTGCTGGGCCTGGTCATGGGGACCGTCCTGCCGAGCTCCGGGCGCGTCAAGCGCGGGAAGACCGTGACCGTCCGCCAGGTGTCGCAGCGCCTCGACGGCCTGGCCGAGCACACGGACGAGCGCATCAGCGACATCGTCGGCCGCTACCGCACGACGTTCCGGGCCGGCAAGGACGAGGTCTCCCCCGGGCAGCTGCTCGAGCGCCTCGGGTTCACGACCGCGCATCAGAAGGTCCAGGTCAAGGCGCTCTCCGGCGGGCAGCAGCGACGCCTGGACCTCCTGCTGACGCTGCTGGAGGAGCCCAACATCCTGGTGCTCGACGAGCCCACCAACGACATGGACACCGACATGCTCGCGGCCATGGAGGACCTGCTGGACACCTGGCCCGGGCCGCTCATCGTCGTCTCCCACGACCGCTACCTGCTCGAGCGCGTCACCGACGTCCAGTACGCCGTGCTCGAGGGCCATGTCCGCCATCTGCCCGGCGGGATCGACGAGTACCTGCGGCTGCGGGCCGCATCGCCGTCGGCCGCCGGCGGATCCGCCGGATCGTCGGATCGGGCCTCCGGGGCCGACGGCGCCTCCGGCTCGGGTGCGTCGGGCCCGACGGGCGCCGAGCGCCGGGCCGCGCAGAAGGAGGTCGCCTCCCTCGAGCGCCGGGTCGAGCGCATGCAGCAGAGCATCGACCGCGCCAAGGCGGCGCTCGCGGACCACGATCCCTCCGACTACGCCGGCCTCGCCGAGGAGATGAAGCGCATCTCCGCGCAGGAGGTCGAGCTCGGCGAGCTCGAGGCCCGCTGGTACGAGGCGATGGAGCTCGCGGAGTGAGCTGAGCCGGCCTCGAACCGGCTCGGGCAGGACTCAGGCGAGCTCGAGGACCGTCGCGCCCGGGGCGGAGCCCTTCACGAGATGGCACTGCTCGACGCGCCCGAGGTCCATCAGGTCCTCGGTGAGGGTGAGGCCCTTGGCCTCGTCGCCCACCAGCACGGCGATCGTCGGACCCGATCCGGAGACCATCGCGCCCCAGACCCCGGCGCCGAGCGAGGTCTCGAGCACCGGCTCGAGGCCCGGATGCAGCGCGCACGCCGCGGTCTGCAGGTCGTTGCGCAGCGTCCGCCCCAGCAGCTCGAGGTCGCCGCTGGCGAGGGCCTCGATCTGCCGCGGGTCGATCTGCGGGACGCGCGGGAGCTCCCGGCCGCGGGCGGCGGCGAGCTCGTCGTGGCGCCGGTACACCGCCGGGGTGGACAGATGCCCGCCCGGCACCGCCAGCAGCCAGTACCAGTCCCCGTCGGTGAGGATGCGGGTGAGCTCGGTGCCGGTGCCGCGACCGAGCGCGGTGCGACCGAGCATCGCGAAGGGCACGTCGGCTCCGAGGAGACCGCCGAGCGCGCGCAGCCGCTCCGGCGGGATGCCCAGCTCCCACAGGTGGTTGAGGGCGACGAGCGTCGCCGCGGCGTCGGCCGAGCCCCCGCCCATGCCGCCGGCGACCGGCACCTGCTTGTGGATGTGCAGGGCGGCACCGCGCTCGATCCCGGCGCGCTCCTGGAGGAGGCGCGCCGCCTTCAGCGCGAGGTTGGTGCCGTCGGTGGGGATGTCCCCGGGGACCTCGGAGTCGATCGTCAGGGAGAGCTCGTCGGCGGCGACCGCGGTCACGGTCTCGAACAGGTGCACCGCATGGAAGACGGTCGCGAGCTCGTGGTAGCCGCGCTCGTCGACGGCGCCGACGGCCAGCGACAGGTTGATCTTCCCCGGGGCGCGCACCACCGCGCGGTGCGGGGCGCCGCTCATCGCTCCCCGTCCTCGGCGGCGGAGGCGTCGTCGGCCGCAGGGGCGTCGACGGCGACAGAGTCGACGGCGGGGGCGTCGGCGGCGGCCCGGGCGATCGCCCGGAACTCGTCGATGCCCAGGCGCTCCCCGCGGGCCGACGGGTCGATCCCCGCGGAGCGCAGGATCTCCTCGGCGCGCGCGGGGGTTCCTGCCCAGCTCCCCAGGGCGGCCCGCAGGGTCTTGCGGCGCTGCGCGAAGGCCGCGTCGACGATCGCGAAGACCCGCTCCCGCTCGGCGTCGTCGCCCAGCGGCCGCTCATGGCGGACCAGGCGGACGAGCGCCGAGTCCACGTTGGGCACGGGCCAGAAGATCTGCCGGGAGATCCGGCCGGCATGCTCGACGGTGCCGTACCAGGCGGTCTTCACGCTCGGCGCCCCGTAGGTGCGCGAGCCCGGTCCCGCGGCGAGGCGGTCCACGACCTCCGACTGCACCATCACGAGGGCGGAGCGCAGGGAGGGGAAGCGCTGCAGCGCCGTCAGCAGGATCGGCGTGGCGACGTTGTAGGGCAGGTTCGCGACCAGCGCCGTGGGGGTGCCCGCGCGCGGAAGCTCCGGCAGCTCGGTGACCTGCAGGGCATCGGCGTGGACGAGGCGGAAGCGGTCGTCCTCGACGCCGCGTGCGCGCAGCGTCAGCGGGAGCAGGGCCGCGAGCCCGCGGTCGAGCTCGATCGCCGCGACGTCGGCGCCGGCCTCGAGCAGACCCAGGGTCAGCGATCCGAGTCCGGGGCCGACCTCGAGCACAGCCTGGCCGGGCGCGACGCGGGCGCGCTCGACGATGAGGCGCACGGTGTTGGGGTCCATCACGAAGTTCTGCCCGCGCTGCTTCGAGGGCCGGATGCCAGCGGCCTCGGCGAGCTCGCGGATGTCCCGGGCGGTGAGCAGCATGCCGTCCTCGGCGCTCATGCGGCTGCCCCGATCCGTCCGTAGACCTCGTCGGTGGTGGCGCGCACGGTGCGGCACGCCTCCTCGAGGCCGGTTCCCGTGGTCTCCGCGATCGTGGCCATCGTCAGCGGGATCAGATAGGAGGAGTTGGGGCGCCCGCGGTAGGGCGCGGGGGTGAGGAACGGCGCATCCGTCTCGACGAGGACCCGCCCGAGGCCGACGTCGGCGAGGGCTTCGCGCAGGCCCTGGGAGTTCTTGAACGTGACCGTGCCTGCGAAGGACAGGTAGAAGCCGCGCTCGACGCAGGCGCGCGCGAACTCGACGTCGCCGGAGAAGCAGTGCAGCACGGTGCGCTCGGGAGCGCCGTCGGCGTCGAGGACGTCGAGGACGTCGCGATGCGCATCCCGGTCGTGGATCTGCATCGGCAGGCCGAGCTCCTTGGCGAGCGCGATGTGCGCGCGGAAGGAGACCACCTGGGCGGCGTGCGCCCGCTCGTCGTCGCGGGAGGTGCGGAACCAGTCCAGACCGGTCTCGCCGACGACCACCATGCCGGGCCCCCGCAGCGCGTCGGAGACCTCGGCGATCGCGTCGTCGAGCGGGATCAGGGGGCGGCCCTCATGGTCGGTGCCACGGGCGTGCAGCGCCGCCTCGTTGGGGTGCACGGCGACGCCGCCGCGCAGCTGCGGCGGGCAGTCCGGTGAGGACAGCAGCGCGGAGGTCCAGCGCACCGCCTCGCGATCCGAGCCGATCGTGATCATCGCGTCGATGCCGGCCGCCTGCGCGAGCCGCACGTGGTCGTGGACGTCGAGCCGCTCGTCGCCGTCGGAGAAGTCCAGATGGCAGTGGTTGTCGATCACCGGGAACGGCAGCGGCTCCGGGGCCGGGGGCCAGGAGCGGTCGCGCTTGCGCCCCCGCGGGTCGACGGCGTCGCGATCGCGGACGGGCTCCGGCGCCCCGGACGGGACGGGGGCTCCGGGCTGCGGCGGCGCGCCGGTGGCAGGGCGGCTCTCTGGCGTGGATGACGGCATGGGCCCATCGTAGGAGGATCGAGCCCGGCCCCTCGCCGCACCGCCCCTCCGTCACCCCTCCACCGCCCGACGGTGTCGCACGTCACCTGGACCGATGTCGCGGATTCCGTGGCCCCGTGGCAGTATTGAGTGTCGTCGCGCGCACCTCCGTGCCCCGAGCGCCCCGCCTCTTCTCGAGGAGGGTCCGGGTCGCAGCTCGGTGGTCGGCGCCGACGTCAGTTCATCTCCGGACCGTCAAGGAGCGTTCCCATGGCAGTGCCCAAGTTCAAGATGTCCCGGGGCCGCACCCGGTCCCGCCGCGCGCAGTGGAAGGCGAACAACGCCGACCTGGTCCAGGTGACCGTGCGCGGCCGCACCGCAGCGGTGCCGCGTCGCCTGGCCAAGGCGTACCAGCGCGGCCTGCTGCAGATCGACGACTGAGGTCGTCCATCGGGCCTCGGCCCGCTGATACCCCGGAGAGGGCCCCGACCGTTCGCGGTCGGGGCCCTCTCTGCATCCGGCGCATGCCCCGCACCCTGGCCCCCGGGGCCCGACCGGTGTCCATCGCGCCGGCCCCGAACCCTCCGGCACGGCGCGACGGGACCGCCCGTCCCTTCCGCTCAGCGCTGCCGCTGAGGCCTTCCGCTCAGCCCTTCCGTGCGGCGAGGGCCAGGTCGTAGAGCTCGCGGGAGCTGATGCCGTCAGCGGATGCGGCGACGACCTTGGCCGCATCCTTCAGCCGCTCCCCCGCCTCGGCGCGCACCAGGACGGCGGGGACGAGATCCTCGGCCGACATCCGGCGCCGCTCCGCGCCGGCGACGACGAGGACGACCTCGCCCAGCACCTCGTTCTCCGCCGCATGCGCGGCGAGCTGGGCGAGGGTTCCCCGCAGGACCTGCTCGTAGGTCTTGGTCAGCTCTCGGCACAGCGCCGCCCGGCGATCCGGCCCGAAGGCCTCCGCCATCGCCTCGAGCGTCGCGGCAGTCCGACGAGGGGATTCGAAGAAGACCATGGTCCGCGTCTCCTCGGCGAGCGGCTCGAGCGCCGTGGACCGACGCCCCTCGCGCCGCGGGGGGAAGCCCTCGAAGGTGAAGCGGTCGGGAGCGATCCCCGATGCGGCGAGCGCCGTCAGCACGGCCGACGGGCCGGGGATGACGGTGACCGTGAAGCCCGCGTCGGCGGCGGCGCGGACCGCCCGGAAGCCGGGATCGGAGACGACCGGCATGCCGGCATCCGTCACGATCAGCACCCGCTGCCCCTGCTCGAGCGCATCCAGGAGCCGCCCGGTCCGATCGGCCTCGTTGTGCTCGTGGTACGACATGACGCTCGCGGTCACCTCGACCTCGAGGGCTGCGGCCAGCCGCGCGAGCCGACGGGTGTCCTCCGCGGCGATCAGATCCGCCTCGGCGAGGGCACGCATCAGACGCACGGAGGCGTCCAGCGGATTGCCGATGGGCGTGGCGGCGAGGGTGAGGACTCCGGGTTCGAGCATGCTCCCCATGCTAGGTCCCCGCACGACCGTCCCTCCCGACCGCACCGGGGACCGGCCGCAGGCTGGGATGTCCTAGCATGTCCGAGTGCAGACGACGGACCCGGACTCCCCTCAGCCCGCCGATCCCGACGACTCGTCGGAGGCGGCGACCGCAGCGGATCCGGCGCCCGATCCCGTCTCCTCGCGCCCCGCCTCTCCGGAGACGACGACCGATCCGGAGCCCGACGCGCAGGCAGTGCCCGCGCCTGAGCCTGAGCCTGAGCGTGAAGCCAACGCACCGGCAGAGGCGGAGGCCGATGCCGTCCCCGAGGACGAGGACACCGTCGCGCCGGAGTCCGCGGATGACATCGAGATCGCCGATGCGCAGCGCACGGACTCCGACACGGACGCGGACGCGGACCATCGCGAGACCGTGGAGTCGGATCCCGCTGACGCGGCCGACGACGAGACGGCAGCCGAGATCGCCGAAGAGACCGACGAGGTGCCGAGCGTCGACGCTCCGGCAGCTGAGGACATCTCAGCATCGGTCTCGGAGGCACGACCTGAGGTCGAGCTCGAGCCTGCTGTCGAGCCCCAGCCCGCCGCCGGACCCGAGCCGGAGGTGGAACCGGAGCCGGAGCCGGAACCGGAGCCCGAGATGCCCGCGGCCTCCGCGACGCAAGCGGAGGAGCTCACCGAGCCCGCCTCCGAACCGGCCCCTGACTCCGAGCCCGCTGACGTCGAGTCCGCTGATGCCGAGCCCGCCGATGCCGAGCCCGCCGCTGACGCTTCATCGGAGGCTGACGCCGAAGAGGAGGAAGTCCTCCCCGCGGAGGACGGCGATGACGCGTCGGCGGCCCCGCACGACACCGAGAACTCTGATGCGCAAGGGGCAGGCGCCGTCGCGGACGACGATGAGGCGACCGAGGCCGCGGATGCCGGTCCTGAGGGCACCGTGACTCCAGAGGCTGAAGCGGAAGTCGAGACCGAGACTGAGCCCGTCGTCGATGCCGATGCCGACACCGACGGGGATGCCGAGGACGATGGGGAGGCCGAGCCCAGCGCCGTCGTCATGCTCGAGAGCGACGACGACGGCGGCCGAGGAGTCGACAGCGACGAACCGCCTGCCGCACCCGATGCACCTGCCGTCGCCGCGTCGGCCGCCTCCGACGCGACGTCTGCGCCCGCCGCTCCTGAGGCTCCTGCCGCGTCGGCCGACGCCCCCGCATCGCAGCCGACGGCAGCAGCGACAGCGACAGCGACAGCGACGGACGATCGTGAGCCGGAGGCCGTCCTGGCGTCGCTCCGTCGTCGGCTGAAGACCTTCGACATGCCCTTCTCTCGGATCTCCTGGGCGCTGACCATGGGGCTGTTCGGCCTCGCGCTCGTGCTGCGCCTGTGGGGGCTCGGGACGATCGACGAGCTGATCTTCGACGAGACCTATTACGTCAAGGACGCCTACACGATCTCCCAGAACGGCGTGGAGATGGACTGGCCCGACGAGCCCGATGAGGCCTTCGAGGCCGGGGACGTCGACAGCTATCTGGACACCGGCTCGTACGTGGTCCATCCGCCGCTCGGCAAATGGGTCATCTCCCTGGGGATGACGGCGCTCGGCGCCGACAATCCGTGGGGCTGGCGCATCTCCGTCGCCCTGCTGGGGTCCCTCAGCGTGCTGATGATCGTGCGGATCGGCCGGCGCCTCTTCCGCTCGACGATCGCCGGAGCCATCGCCGGACTGCTGCTGGCGATCGACGGGATGCACCTCGTGCACTCGCGCACGAGCCTGCTGGATCTGATCCTGATGTTCTTCGCGCTGGCCGGGTTCGGGGCGCTGCTGATCGACCGCGACCGCTTCCGGGAGCGCCTGGCCGTCGAGACCGCACGCCTGCATGCAGCCGGACTGCCGGGCGACCCGTGGGGGGTCTCCGGCGGCTGGCGGCCCTGGCGGATCCTCGCGGGCGTGCTGCTGGGGATGTCGTGCTCGGTGAAGTGGTCGGGGCTGTACTTCCTCGCGGTCTTCGGGATCATGACGGTGCTCTGGGACTGGTGGGCGCGGCGCGCCGCGGGCGAGAAGCGATGGTGGCTCGCCGGTCTCGTGCGCGATGCCATCCCCGCGTTCTTCGCGACGGTCGGCACGGCGCTGCTGACCTACCTCGCCTCGTGGAGCGGCTGGTTCGCCACCTCGAAGGGCTACTACCGCAACTGGGCGGTCTCCCAGGACGGCGGCGGCACGGGCTTCGCCCCGCTGGACGCCCTGTGGTCGCTGTGGCATTACCACCAGCAGGCCTACGCCTTCCACGTCGGCCTCGACTCGCCGCATCCGTACCAGGCGAACCCGCTGGGCTGGCTGCTGATGATCCGGCCCACGAACTTCTACTACCGCTCCTACGAGTACGGGGAGCACGGCTGCCAGGTCGCCAAGTGCTCCTCCCACATCCTGGCCGTCGGCAATCCGCTGATCTGGTGGCTCGGGACCCTCGCCGTGCTCGTCGTGCTGGTGATCGGGATCGTCTGGCGCGACGGCCGCTGCTGGGCCGCGCTCGCGGGCATCGCCGGGGGCTACCTGCCGTGGCTGATGTACATGGACCGCACGATCTTCACCTTCTACGCGGTGGTGTTCGAGCCGTGGGTCGTGCTGTGCCTCGCGTACGTGCTCGCCCTGATCATCGGGCCTCGCCGGTCGGACCGCGATCGGCGGCTGGCGGGCGGGCTCTTCGCGGGCTCGCTGCTGGTCCTCATCATCCTGGTCTCGGCGTTCTTCTGGCCGATCTGGACGGGTCAGGTGATCGACTTCGAGCAGTGGCGCTGGAGGATGTGGCTCCCCTCCTGGACCTGATCCGACGCGACCGCGTCCGACGGGCAGCGCCTCCCTGGACAGAGTGCCTCATCTCACTACGATGGCGCCATGGCACTGACCTCCTCCCTGCTGCGCGAGTTCTCCGCCGAGCTCGGCATCGGCACCGACTTCTGGGGGTGGGATGGGACGCGCCAGCAGGTCGAGGACGGCACGCTGCGACGCGTGCTCGAGGCGCTGGGCGCCCCCGTCTCCACCGATGACGACATCCTCCGACTGCGGGCCGAGCGCGAGCGGGAGCCCTGGGAGCGCACGCTCCCGCCGGTGACCGTCCTGCGCGAGGACCAGGGCGGCTCGATCGCCGTGCACGTGGACCACGGCACCCCGGTGTCCGTGCATCTGCGCCTCGAGGACGGTGCCCTCGTCGACCTGCAGCAGGTCGACGACTTCACCCCGCCCTTCGACCTCGACGGTCGCCCGCGCGGCCGGGCCCGCTTCGCCCTCCCGCCCGGACTGCCGCTCGGCTGGCATCTCGTCGTCGCCCGCACCGCAGGCGCCGAGGAGTCCGCCGACGTCGTCGTCACCCCCTCCCGAGTCACCACGGCCGACGCCCTCGGCGCCCGACGCGCCTTCGGCCTGCAGGCGCAGCTGTACTCGATCCGCTCCGAGCGCTCCTGGGGCATCGGCGATCTCGGGGACATGGGCGACATCGCCGCGATCACGGCCGCCCGCCACGGCGCGGACTTCCTGCTGGTGAACCCCCTGCATGCCTCCTATCCGACGCCGCCGATGGAGCCCTCGCCCTATCTCCCGGTCACACGGCGGTTCGTGAGCGCGCTCTACCTCCGCGTCGAGGACGTCCCCGAGTACCGCGACCTCCCCGAGTTCGCCCGGCAGCGCGTCGCCCTGCTGCGCGAGGGGGTCTCACCCTGGAACACGCGCACGGATCGTCTCGAGCGCGATGACGTGCTCACCGCGAAGCGGGCGGCGCTCGAGGAGCTCTTCGCCGTGCCCCGCACCGCGGGCCGGCAGGCGCTGCTGGACGCCTACCGTCGCCGCGAGGGGCAGGGCCTGGAGGACTTCGCCCTGTGGTCGGCGATCGCCGAGCGCGTGCGCGGCACCGATGACGCCCTGCTGGAGCATCTCGACGAGCATGTCGTCGAGCAGGCGCGCACGGAGCTCGCCGATCGGATCGAGTTCCACGTGTGGACGCAGTGGCTGCTGGACGAGCAGCTGGAGCGCGCGCAGGCCGCGGCCCTCGAGGCCGGGATGCGCGTGGGGATCATGCACGATCTGGCCGTGGGCGTGGAGCAGGTCGGTGCGGACTCGTGGCGGCTGCGGGACGTCCTCGCGGCGGGCGCCTGCGTGGGCGCCCCCGCGGATCAGTACAACCAGCAGGGGCAGAACTGGCATCAGCCGCCCTGGCACCCCGAGCGCCTGCGCCGGGCGTCGTATCGGCCCTGGCGGGACATGCTGCGCTCGCTCATGCGCCATGCCGGGGCGCTGCGCATCGACCATGTGCTGGGCCTGTTCCGCCTGTGGTGGATCCCCGAGGGCCATGAGGCCTCCGACGGCGCCTACGTCTTCTACGACCACGAGGCGATGGTCGGGATCCTGGCCCTCGAGGCGCAGCGCTCGGGCACGATCATCATCGGCGAGGATCTGGGGACCTTCGAGCCGTGGGTCCGCGACCATCTCACGGATCGCGGGATCCTCGGCACCTCGATCCTCTGGTTCGAGTACGACGGCTCCGGCGGCCCCCTCGCCCCCGAGCACTACCGCCGCCTGTGCATGGCGTCGGTGAACACCCACGATCTGCCGCCGACGGCCGGCTATCTCGACGGCGTGCACGTGCGGCTCCGCCATGAGCTGGGCCTGCTCGAGCGTCCCCTCGCCGAGGAGCTCGCCGCCGACGAGGCGGCCCGCGAGCGCATGCTGCAGGCGCTGCGGGACGAGGGCCTCCTCGGCGAGGACCCCGATGTCGAGGAGACCGTGATCGGCCTGCACCGCCATCTCGCGCGCACCCCGTCGCTGCTCATGGGCGTCTCGCTCGTGGACTGCGTCGGCGAGGCGCGGATCCAGAACCAGCCCGGCACCGACGAGGAGTATCCGAACTGGCGGATCCCGCTCGCCGATGCCGACGGCGCCGTGGTCGGGGTCGACGATCTCGCGACCGATGCGCGCACCGCGCGCCTGTTGGGCGCGGTGCGCGAGAGCCTCGCCGGCGGCTGACGGCGGAGGGCCGCGGCTGACGGTCGGCGGCCGACGACGGCGGACGGCCGCCGCCAGGAGCGACCGTCGGAGGCGGCCGTCAGGAGGCGGCGGTGACCTGCTCCCATTCCGCGCGTGCGGCGAGGAACTCGCGGGCGGCCTGCTGCGCGCCCTCGAGGGTGTGGTGGGCGCCCCAGCCGCACTGGACCTCGTTGGCGGCCGGGACCTCGTCGGCGGCGAGGAGGTCCTGCAGCGTCGCCTCGAGCACGGGGGCGAAGGAGGCGGCGGTGTGGTCGCCCACGAGGAGCACGTAGAACCCCGTGCGGCAGCCCATCGGGGAGACGTCCACGACGACGTCGGAGTGCTCGCGCATGTGCTCGGCCATCATGTGCTCGAGCGAATGGACGGTCTCCGACTCCAGGTGCGCGACGTTGGGCTGGGTGAAGCGCACGTCGAACTTCGTCAGCACGTCCCCGCCCGGCAGCTCCTTGCGGTCGGCGATGCGGAGGTACGGGGCGGCGACGGTGCGGTGGTCGAGGTTGAAGCTCTCGACGTTCATGCGCTGAGGCTGCGCGGGGGTCTGCTCGCCAGTCTGGTCGGGGGTCTGCTCGGTCATGGGTCCCTCCTCGGGATTCCGGTGCTCTGGACGGTCTGGATGGTCTCGATGATCACGCGGCCGCTCGGGTCGGCCGGTCGTCGGCTCGGCGCGGCCGGTCAGCGGCTCGATCGGGAGGTGCGTCCGCGCACGACGCCGACGAACTCCTGGCGGTCCTCGTCGTCCGCATCCCGCGGCCAGACGAGGGCGATCCGGGTGGGCGCGGCGTCGACGAGGGGACGGTGCACGGCGTCCTTGCGGTGGTGCAGCCGCGCGAGCGACAGCGGCATCCGGGCGTAGCCGACGCCGCTGGCCGCGACGGCGACGCGGGAGGCGGCGTCGTCCGGATCGGTCTGCGGCAGCTCGGTCTCCTCGACGAGGTCCTCCTCAGAAATCTCGTCGAGGAGGCTGAGCACGTGCTCGTCGCCGACGACGACCGCGGCCCGCTCCTCCCACAGCGCCACGACATGCAGGTCGTCGGCCGAGCGGGCGGCGGTCCCCGCGGGGTCGATCGGAAGCCGCACGAAGCACATGTCGACCTCGCCCTCGTCGAGCGCGGCGCGCTGACGGGAGGCGGGGACAGGGACGAGCTCGAGCCAGGCGCGGCGGCCGCCGGTCTTCCAGCGGCGCGCGAAGCGGTCGGGCTCGACGCCGGGCACGAAGCCGACGCGCAGGATGGGACGGGTCATGCCCCCAGCCTACGGGGCGCGGGCACCGGTCCGACGCGGCCGAGGACGCGCAGCAGATCCGGCGTGAAGCGGCGGGCGTCGGCGAGGTTCACCAGGTGGCTGCCATAGGCGAGGGTCTCCAGCCGTCCGTCGGCCGCGGCCGCTGCGAAGCGGCGCTCATGCAGCCGCAGCTGGTCGAAGCGGCCGTGCAGCCAGGTGACCGGGACCTCGACCCGATGCAGGTCCGCGAGCAGGTCGAGGGAGCCCACCGCCTCCATCGCCGGGGCGACCACCGCCGTGCTCGCCCGCCCGCCGCGGACGAGCGCGCGGGTGCCGGCGTCGCCGAGCAGGAACGGCAGCAGGCCGCCGCTGCCGTCGCGATGCCCGGGCATGCGGTCCAGGAGCATGATCGCGTGCCCGTAGGCGCGAGCGGCGGAGGGCGTCGGCTGGACCGCCGCGCCGCACAGCGTGAGCGAGGCGAGGCGGGCGGGCGCCTCGGCGGCGGCGTGCAGGGCGAGGAAGCCGCCGAGGGAGGAGCCGACCAGGTGCACCGTCGGCGCCATCGCGAGGTCGTGTCCGACGGAGCCGGCGGAGCCGTAGGAGCCCTCGGGGCCGTCGGAGCCTTCCGCGCGGCGATCGACGCGCGCCGCGGCCTCGTCGATCGCCGCGCGGATGGTCGCGATCGCTCCATCGAGGGTGAAGGTCTCGTCCTGCCGCGCGCCGTGGCCCGGGAGGTCGGGCGTCACGACCTCGTAGCCGGCCATCCGCAGCGAGGGCGCCTGGAGGTCCCACTGCGAGTGCGAGAGGCGCGTGCCGTGCACGAGGACGACGGCGGCGGGCCCGACGACGGCGGCTCCGACAGCGGCGGAGCCGCCGGAGGGACGGTCGACGGTGGGACGGTCGACGGAGGGGCGGTGCGCGAGGGCGGTGTCTGCGGTCACCCGAGCATTGTGCGCGACGACGGGGAACCCGCGTCCCCGTGACCGCATCCGTCACCGGCCGCGGTTAGATTGATCCGATGCCGAGCTACCGCATGCACCTGCCCATCGGCGACCTGCAGCCGGGGGCGACGCCGGCCGATGTGATGGAGCAGGCCGCGCTCGCGCTCGGCTCCCTGCACCTGGTGGAGCGGAAGGACGTCGAGGCGCCTCTCGTCGGCGGACGGCGCGTCGGACGCATCGTGCTGCGCTTCCTCGTGGACCCTCTCGCGGGCGGGCGCGAGGACGACGCCGCACGGCAGGCGCTGCACATGGTGATCGATCATCTCGAGCGCGGCACCGCGTTCGTCTCCCCCGCCTCCGCGATCCTCTTGACGCGCGGGGCGGGAGGGCGGTTCCGCCCGATCCCCTGGCGCTGAGCCCGCACGGATCAGACCCTCCCCTCGCCCGAAAGCCCAGGTCGGAAGCCTCTCGAGCCTCGTCGGCGAGCGCGCGGCGCACCGCCGCGCCCCGGTGTGGTAGACATTCGGGGACCCCACGGGGGCCCTCGGCAGAGGGCTGAGACCGGGCTGAGCCGCTCGGAACCGTCGAACCTGATCCGGTTAGCACCGGCGTAGGAAGAGAGGCCGCAGATGACTGTGCGCTCCCCCCTGTCCGAGCAGTATCCCTCGCATGCCCTGGACCATCTCGAGGACCTCGAGCATGGGATCCGGGTGCCCGTCACCCGCATCGATCTGGATCCCACGGGCGAGGTCCCCAACGACCCCGTCACGGTGTACCGGACGGCGGGTCCCGGGAGCGTCCCCGAGGAGGGGCTCGCGCCGATGCGCACCCCGTGGATCCTCGAGCGCGGCGACACCGAGGAGCATGCGGGCCGCGGGCGTCGCCTCGCCGACGACGGCCGTTCGGCCGTGCGCCGCGGTGCCCCGTCGCAGCAGTGGAAGGGCCGTCGTCCGGTCCCCCGGCGAGCGCTCCCGGGACGGACCGTCACGCAGATGCACTATGCGAGGCGCGGGGTGATCACCCCGGAGATGCGGTTCGTGGCGCTGCGTGAGGGCTGCGACGTGGAACTGGTGCGCTCCGAGGTCGCTGCGGGGCGCGCGATCATCCCGGCGAACGTCAACCACCCGGAGTCCGAGCCGATGATCATCGGCCGGGCGTTCCTGGTGAAGATCAACGCGAACATCGGCAACTCGGCGGTCACGAGCTCGATCGCGGAGGAGGTCGAGAAGCTGCAGTGGGCGTCCCGCTGGGGCGCGGACACGCTGATGGACCTGTCCACGGGCGACGACATCCACACCACCCGCGAATGGGTGATCCGCAATGCGCCGATCCCCATCGGCACGGTCCCGATCTACCAGGCGCTGGAGAAGGTCGACGGCGACGCCTCGGCGCTGACCTGGGAGATCTACCGGGACACCGTCATCGAGCAGTGCGAGCAGGGCGTGGACTACATGACCGTCCATGCGGGGGTGCTGCTGCGGTACGTGCCGCTGACGGCGGACCGGGTGACGGGGATCGTCTCGCGCGGCGGCTCGATCATGGCGGGCTGGTGCCTCGCGCATCATCAGGAGAACTTCCTGTACACGCACTTCGACGAGCTGTGCGAGATCTTCGCCCGCTACGACGTCGCGTTCTCGCTCGGGGACGGGCTGCGGCCCGGCTCCCTCGCCGATGCGAACGACGCCGCCCAGTTCGCGGAGCTCGACACCCTCGCCGAGCTCACCCATCGGGCCTGGGAGCACGACGTGCAGGTGATGGTCGAGGGTCCCGGGCACGTGCCGCTGCACATGGTGCGGGAGAACGTCGAGCGCCAGCAGGAGCTGTGCTCGGGCGCCCCCTTCTACACGCTGGGCCCGCTGGTCACGGACATCGCTCCGGGCTACGACCACATCACCTCGGCGATCGGGGCGACGGAGATCGCCCGCTACGGCACGGCGATGCTCTGCTACGTCACGCCGAAGGAGCATCTGGGCCTGCCGGATCGGGAGGATGTGCGCGCCGGGGTGATCACCTACAAGATCGCCGCGCATGCCGCGGACATCGCCAAGGGGCATCCGGGGGCGGCCGCACGGGATGCGGCGCTGTCGAAGGCCCGCTTCGAGTTCCGCTGGCGCGATCAGTTCGCGCTGGGGCTGGACCCGGAGACGGCCGAGTCGTTCCATGACGAGACGCTGCCGGCGGAGCCCGCGAAGACAGCGCACTTCTGCTCGATGTGCGGTCCGAAGTTCTGCTCGATGCGCATCTCGCAGGACATCCGCGACGCCTACGGCAGCGCGGAGGCACAGGTGGCGATCGCCGGGATGCAGGAGCGCAGCCGCGCCTTCGCCGCGCAGGGCGGAGCGATCTACCTGCCGGATCCGACGGTCGTCGGGGGCGATGCGAGCACTCCCCGACCCGCGTCGTGACCCGATCGTGACCGGAGCGACCGGGCGCTGACCGGATGCTGAGCACTCCCGGCGTCGGGAGCACTCTCGAGGCATGAGCCTGTCGACCGCCGCCTCGCAGTCCGCGCCGACCGTCGGCACCGTCCCCGGCACCACGGCGACGCACTGCCCGTACTGCGCCCTGCAGTGCGCGCAGTCGCTGAGCGTGGTGCCGGGCGCGGCGGCCGGCGGGTCCGGCGAGGTGACGGTCGACGGCCGCGACTTCCCGACGAACCTCGGGGGCCTGTGCCGCAAGGGCTGGACCAGCGCCGAGGTCCTCACGGCGCCCGATCGGATCCTGCATCCGCGGATCCGCACCGCGGACGGCGGCTTCCGCGACGCCTCCTGGGACGAGGCCCTCGATCTGATCGCCGGTCGGCTGCGCGAGATCCAGGAGCGCGACGGGGCCGACGGCGTCGCCGTGTTCGGCGGCGGCGGCCTCACGAACGAGAAGGCATATGCGCTGGGCAAGTTCACGCGCGTCACGCTGGGCTCCCGCTTCATCGACTACAACGGCCGCTTCTGCATGGCCGCCGCGGCGACCGCCTCGAACCGCTCGCTCGGCCTGGACCGGGGCCTCCCCTTCCCGCTCGCCGACCTCGGGGGCTCGGACTGCGTGGTCCTGCTGGGCTCCAACGTCGCTGCGACCATGCCGCCGTTCGTGCAGCATCTGGCGGGGGTGCGCGAGCGCGGCGGGCTGGTGGTGATGGATCCGCGCGCGTCCGCGACCGCGCGGCTCACGGCCGACGGCGGCGGCATCCATCTGGCCCCGGTCCCGGGCACTGACCTGGTGGTGCTGCTGGCGCTGATCCACATCGTGCTCGCCGAGGAGCTGTTCGACGCCGAGTACGTCGCCGCGCGCACCACGGGGATCGAGGCCCTCGCACGCTCCGTCGCCGCCTGGTGGCCCGAGCGCGCCGAGGGCGTGTGCGGGATCGGTGCGGAGCGGCTGCGGGAGGTCGCCCGCCTGCTCGCGGCCGCCTCCCCCGCCCGCGGCGGCCGCGGCGCGCATCTGCTGACCGGTCGCGGCGTCGAGCAGTCCACGCAGGGCACCGCGACCGTGACGGCGACCATCGATCTGGCGCTCCTGCTGGGGCTCGTCGGCCGCGAAGGCTCCGGGTACGGACCCATCACCGGACAGGGCAACGGTCAGGGCGGGCGCGAGCACGGGCTGAAGGCGGACCAGCTGCCCGGCTACCGGTCGATCGCGGATCCCGCGCATCGCGAGCATGTGGCGCGGGTCTGGGGCGTGGACCCTGATTCCCTGCCCGGTCCCGGCGTCCCCGCGGTCGACCTCCTCCACCGGCTGGGCACGGCCGACGGCCCGTCGGCCCTGCTGCTCGCCGGCGCGAACCCGGTCGTCTCGGCGCCGAACGCCGGCCGCGTGCGCGAACGGCTGGGGGCGCTCGAGCTGCTCGTCGTGCTCGATGTGCTCCCCTCGGAGACGGCTCTGCTGGCCGACGTGATCCTCCCGGTCCTCCAGTGGGCGGAGGAGGAGGGCACGATGACGAACCTCGAGGGGCGTGTGATCCGTCGGCGCAAGGCCCGCGATGCCCCGGGCGAGGCCCGCAGCGAGCTGTGGATCCTGCGGGAGCTCGCCGATCGCCTCGGCCGCCCCGAGCCCTTCCCCCTGGATCCGTCGGACGTGTTCGACGAGCTGGCGCGGGCGAGCGCCGGCGGCCGCGCCGACTACGCGGGGCTCAGCCATCGCCGTCTGGACGAGGAGGGCTCGATGCAGTGGCCCGTGCCCTCCCTCGACCATCCGGGCACGCCGCGCGTGCTGCTGGACCGCTTCCCGACCCCCGACGGCCGGGCGCGCCTGATCCCGGTGGACCATCACGGCCCGCAGGACGACGTGCGCGACGACGCCCCGATCCACCTGATCACCGGGCGCTTGCTCGAGCAGTACCAGTCGGGCGCGCAGACCCGTCGCGTGCCCTCGCTGCTGGCCGCCCGTCCGGAGGCCTTCGTGGAGCTCCATCCGCTGCTCGCCGACCGCCTCGGCGTCGAGGACGGCGACCCGCTGCTCCTGCGCACCGGCCGCGGCGAGGTGCAGGGACCCGCGGTGGTCACCGAGGCGATCCGCCCGGACACCGTGTTCATGCCGTTCCACTACGCGGGCATGGGCAGCGTGAACCTGGTGACCAACGACGCAGTGGACCCGCTCTCGGGGATGCCGGAGTTCAAGATGACCGCGGTCGAGGTGGTGCCGATGCGCCGTCCGGGCTGGAGCCCCGCATGAGGAGGGAGCACGCATGAGGAGGGAGCACGCATGAGAGTCGTCGTGATCGGGCACGGGATGGTGGGATCGCGGTTCGCCGCGGATCTTCTCGCCGCGCTGCCGCAGACGCAGCTGACGATCCTCGGCCAGGAGGACCACGACCCGTACAACCGGGTCCAGCTGTCCTCCGTCGTCGCCGGGAAGAAGGACCCGACGACGCTGGCCCTCGACCAGGCGGACCCCGAGCGCGCCCGCATCCTGCGCGGCGTCGCGGCGGTGTCCATCGATCGCGAGCGGCGCGAGGTCCTCGACGCCCGCGGCGAGGTCCACCCCTACGACCGGCTCGTCCTCGCCACCGGCTCCGCCGCCCGGATCCCGCAGATCTCCTGGCTGCGCAGCCGCCTGGGGACCCTCGTCGACGGCGTCACCGCGCTCAAGGAGATGGACGACGCCTACCGGATCCTCGGGGCCGTCGCCCCCGACCGCCGTGCCGTCGTGCTCGGCGCGGGCGTGCTCGGGCTCGAGGTCGCCACCGGCCTCGTCGCCCGCGGCATGGAGGTCTCCCTCGTCCACCACCGCGACCGGCTCATGGAGCGCCAGCTCGACCCGGAGGCCTCGGAGATCCTCGTCGGCGCCCTCGAACGGCTCGGCATCGCCGTGGTCACCGGGGTGAACGCGGTCCGCGCCACCAGCCACGAGGACCGGCTGACGGGCCTCGAGCTCTCCGACGGCACCTACTGCCCCGCCGATCTGCTGGTGCTGTGCGCGGGCACCACTCCGAACGTCGCCCTCGCGGCCGAGGCGGGCCTGGACTGCGCCCACGGGATCCTCGTCGGCGACGATCTCGCCGCCCCCTCCGATCCGGCGATCTTCGCGATCGGCGACTGCGCGCAGCCGCCCGACGGGGCCAGCGGCCTCGTCGCCCAGGGCTGGGACCAGGCCCGACGGCTCGTCGACGCCTGGACCGCGCAGGCGCGCCATCGGGAGGCGATCGCCCGGGGCGAGACGCCGGCCGCCCCGACGACGGCCTCCGCCCCCGTGGACCGCCGCACCCAGGGCGACCTCGTGCGCGTGAAGTCCGTCGGCTTCGCCATGGTCACCATGGGACGGATCGACCGGCCCGGCCCCTCCGCCCACGCCCCGCGCTCCGTGCGCCTCGCCGACCCCGACGGCGGCCGCTACACCGAGGTCGTCGTCCGCGACGGCCTCCTGCTCGCCGCCACCGTGATCGGGGACGACGACGTCGCCGCCGAGCTCTCCTCCGCCTTCACCCGCCGCACCCCCGTCCCCCGGGATCCGATCCACCTGGTCGCGCGCCCCCTGCCCGCCTCCTCCGCCGCGACCGCCCCGACCCGCTCCGTGCTCGAGATGGACGACGAGGAGATCGTGTGCCAGTGCAACGGCGTCTCCAAGGGCGCCATCTGCACCGCCGTGCACGAGGGCGCCGACGGTGCGGATGGCGTGGCGGCGGCGACCCGCGCGGGCACCGGCTGCGGCACCTGCCGCAGCCAGATCGCCGAGCTGTGCGGCGCGCTCGCCGCCCAGCCGCAGCCGGCCTGAGGAGGCTCGCATCCGGCACACGAGAAAACCCCCTGATCAGTATCTGATCAGGGGGTTCATCTGGTGGAGCTAGGGGGATTCGAACCCCCGACCTTCTCATTGCGAACGAGACGCGCTACCAACTGCGCCATAGCCCCAGGTCGCCGTGACGACTCGTACAGGCTAGCACCGCTCGGAGGGTGCTCGCGAACCGGGAGGGTCCATATTGACGAGCGTCACAGTCGACGGCCCGGCGCGCGCTTCCGCCCCCTGCCAGGGACGACGCGCACCGGGCGCCCGCTCTCGGACTCGGTTCCGGTCCTCGGCCTCAGCCCTCGGTCGGGGCGGCCGAGGATGCGGCCGCCGAGGCGTCGTCCCGCAGCTGCTGGAGCTCGTCCTGGAGGCGGTCGAACACCTCGAGACGGCCCTCGCCGGCGCAGGCGACGTAGGCGGGCTGGAGGTGGTCGGGCAGCGAGGCGTCGCCGTCGCGGCCGGGCCAGGTGCGCACGGAGCCCCCGGCCCGGCGCAGGATGTGGAACCCGGCGGCGATGTCCCAGGGGTTGATCGTGCCCAGGCCCGTCGCGTCGGCCCAGCCGGCGGCGACATAGGCGAGCTCGAGGGCCGCGGTGCCGAGGTGGCGGACCGCGGAGACGCCCTCGTGGAGGACGACCGTGGAGCGTCCGGTGAACTCGGGGAACTCGCGGGCGATGTTGTGGCCCGGGAACCCGGAGATGATGAGCGCGTCCGCGGCGGGGCGGGTCGCGCGCGGGGAGATCGGGGCGTCGTTCAGCAGCGCCGGCCCGTCGGCCGCGGAGAACACGGTGCCGAGGACCGGGGCGTCGATGACGCCGGCGACGAGCTCGTCGTCCACGGCGACGCCGACGGAGACGCAGAATAGCGGGAGCCCGGCGGCGAAGTTGCTGGTGCCGTCGATCGGGTCGACGTAGAAGCTGACGACGGGGCCGTCCGCGGGAACGTCCTCGGCGGGCCGCTCCCCGCCCTCCTCGCCGACGATCCGGCAGGTGGGCAGCTCGCGGCGGAGGGCCGCGACGATGATGTCCTCGGCCGCGCGGTCGTGCACGGTGACGATGTCGTGGCTGGAGGTCTTGTACTCGCGGGCGAGGTCGTCGCGGTCCAGGCCCCGGATGTACTCGGCGGCCTCGTGGGCGGCGGCGACGGCGATCTGCCGCAGTCGCTCCGGGGTGGGGACTGCGGGCGTCGTCTCGTCGGATGCGGTGCTGGGCGTGCTGATCTCGGTGTTCACACGATCCACCCTAGACGGGCCGCATTCCCGGGGCCCGACCGTCCGACGAGCGGCGGGTGACCGGAGGGCACCGGGCGGACGAACCGCGGACGGCTCGCGGAGGGAGCGGGCGACAGCGCCCGTGCCGGAGCCGGATCAGGACGGGGCTGTCGGAGCAGACGCGGCCATCGGAGCAGGTGGGGCAATCGGAGCAGGTGGGGCAGTCGCGGTCGCGGCGGCCGGGATCGCCGCTGTGCCGAGGACCGCGTCCCCGTCTCCGGCCGCGGCGCAGCGACGGAGGATCTTCGCGAAGCGCTTGGGGCGCGAGAGGTTCGCGATGTGCCCGGCGTCGGCGAGGATCGTGAGCTCGCCGTCGCGGGCCGCCTCGAGGAACAGCGCCTCGTGGCGGCGGAAGGGATCGTTCTCGCCGTTGACGAAGGTGATCGGCACGTCGATCGCGGCGACGTCGGCGAGGAGGTCGAGGGCACCGATCGTGCGGACGACGTTGCGGATGACCCCGTGGGCGCGGCCGCCGCCGTAGTAGCGCTTCGCAGCCTTCGGCGAGTGGCGGCGGGCGAAGGAGCGGGCCACGCGGGCGTCGGAGTCCCCGGGGATCCAGTCCTTCATCGTCATCCACAGCCCGTAGAGCCGCGCCATCGCCGGCCCCGGCACGACGGTGCAGTCCGCGGCGACGACGCCGGCGAGCCGGCCCGGATGCGTTCCCGCGTAGTGGAGCGTGAGATAGCCGCCGAGGGACAGGCCGACGAGCAGCGGCGGCTCCGCGCATCGGCCGACGGCCTCGTCGATCGTCGCGAGCGCGGCCTCGAGGGTGAACACCTCGCCGTGCCGTCGCCCATGGCCGGGCAGGTCCGGGGCGAGCACCTCGAAGCCCTTCTCGCGCAGGCGCCGCACCTGGCCCTTCCACATGGTCCGCGAGGAGCGGACGGCGTGGATCAGCACGATGCTGCCGGTCATGAGGCTCCTCCCCGGGGTGCTCCGCGGCGGCGCTGCGCCGGCGTCATCGGCGTCGCACGAGCGGCCGACGGTTCCGGTCGGAGCGTACCGGAGGCGTCCGGACGCTCGCTGTGGTGGGATGGTGCGCGGCGGCCGACCGCGCCGCCCTCATCGCTCCAGGGGGACCCGATGATCCAGCCCGTGCCCGCACCCGTCGATCGCCCGCTGGTCTCGGCGGTCACCGGCACCAACGGCAAGACCAGCGTCGCGACCGCGACCCTGCAGCTGATGCGCGCGACCGGACTGCGCGCCGCGGGCTGCGACTCGACGGGGATCACGGACGTGCACGGCGCGGTCCGACCCTCGGCGTTCCGGCGCTCCGCGCGGTTCCTCCCGGATCTGATCGCCGAGCAGGCGGCGCTCGGGGCCGAGGCGATCTCCCTCGAGGCCTTCGTCGGGATCCTCAAGGACGGCCTGTTCGAGCACGTCGAGGTCGACGCGGCCGTGTGCACCGGTCTCGAGCAGGATCATCTGGACGTGCACGGCGACCTCGAGCACTACTGGGGAGCGAAGCTGCGGCTCGTCGAGGAGCATCTGCGTCCCGACGGGATCGCCGTGATCGCCGAGGACTGCGCGCGCGGCGACCTGGTGCGCGACGCCGTCGCCCGACGCGGCGCCCGTCTGCTGACGGTGGGCTCCGATATCGCCCTCGAGCAGGCCGAGGAGGCCCGCGCCGACGGGCGGGATGTGCTGCGGGGACGCCTGCGCGTGGGCTCCCGGCGGTACGAGGTCAAGCTGCCGACGGTGCACGCGGTGGCGGTGACGAACCTGCTGCTCGCGGCGAGCGCCGTGATCGCGCTCGGCCGGGATCCCGTCGCGGTCGCCGACGCCCTCGCGCGGGTGGTCCCTCCCCCGGGGCGCCTCGAGATCGTCGGCGAGCGGGATGGAGTCACCGCGATGGTCGACACCGCGCACAATCCGGGGGCGCTGCGCACCGCGCTGACGGCGGTGCGCGCTCGGACCTCGGGGCGGGTGCTGCTGGTCGTCGGCGCGGGCGGCGAGAGGGATCGCTCGAAGCGGGCGCCGATGGGCCGGATCGCGGCGGACCTCGCCGATCTCGTGGTCCTCACCGATGACAACCCGCGGCGCGAGCCGCCGGGCCGGATCCGCGCGGAGGTGCGGGCCGGGTGCCCGGACGGCATCGAGATCCCCCGGCGCTCCGATGCGATCCGCGCGGCCTGGGAGATGGCGCGCGCCGGGGACACGGTGCTCGTGGCCGGGAAGGGCGATGAGTCCGCGCAGCTGGTCGGGACGCGGAAGCTGCCGCACGATGACCGCGCCGTGTTGCGGGAGCTCCTGGACCGGAGCTGACCGTGCGCCGACACGGAGCGGTGCGGCGCCCGCCACCTCGCGGACGCCGCACCGAGCGGTCAGGTCAGATCAGGCCGCCGTCGGGGTCATAGCCCCCGTCCGGGTCGTACCCGCCGTCCGGGTCATACCCACCATCCGGGTCATACCCGCCATCCGGGTCATAGCCACCATCCGGGTCATACCCACCATCCGGGTCATACCCACCATCCGGGTCATACCCGCTGTCGGGCTCATAGCCCCCGTCCGGGTCATACCCACCATCCGGGTCATACCCACCATCCGGGTCGTACCCACCATCCGGGTCATACCCGCCGTCGGGATCGTATGCGGAGCGTGCGTCGGTCATGGTGTCCCCCTCGGTGTCGTCGGACCGATGCGCCACCGAGTGAACCGCGTCACGCGTCGGCGCGCAAGGGGTCCTCGTCGACGGCCCCGGTTCCGCCGAGGCCAGGAGCGGGAATCGCGGAGTCCGACGATCCGTTCCCCGGGGCGAGCACCAGCGCTCCGAGTGCGGCGGCGATCGTCGCCAGGCCCGCCCATCCGAGTCCGGTGAGCTGCTCTCCGACCACGAGCACGGCCAGGATCGTCGCGAAGGCGGGCTCGGTCAGGGTGATCGTGGTCGCGGTGCTCGCCGTGATCCGCGCGAGACCGATCCCGAAGAGGACGTAGCCGGCGAACATCGGCACGAGCGCCATGTACCCGGCGACCAGCAGATACTCGCGCGAGCCGAGGAGCGGTGCGGCGGTGACCACGAGGACGGGCATCAGCAGGAGCCCTCCTCCGCCGAACACCGACCCCATCGCTGCGGCGCGCTCGATCCCGCACCCCATGAGGCGTCGGACGATCCACGAGTAGGTCGCATAGGAGAGCCCGGCGATGAGTCCGAGGCCAATGCCGGGGGAGGACCGCTCCGGCCGCCCGAGTCATCGCCCCCTGCAGGGAGGAGGCGCTGAGCAGAACGCTGCCGAGGATGCCGAGGGCGGCGGCGAGCATCCACCGTCCGCTCAGGGGCGTGCGGTCGACGATCCGTTCGAGGAGCCCGGAGGCGAGCGGCGCCGAGGCGAGCGAGATGACCGATCCGATCGCCACTCCGGCGAGGTGCATGGAGCTGTAGAAGGCGAGCGGGTAGACCGCTACTGCGAACGCGCCGACGGCGACGATGCCAGCCCGGGCGCGGAGCAGCGGCAGCGCTGCGCGCAGGGATCCGACGGCGATCGCCGCCTGCAGCAGTCCGCCGATGCCGAGCGCGGCCGCACCGATCGCGAGCGGCCCCGCCTGAGGGGCGAAGGTCGCCGCGGTACCGGTCGTCCCCCAGAGCAGCGAGGTCAGAGCGACGGCGCCGATCCCCAGCATCCGCTCCCGGTTCACCGGCCGCCCAGCAGCGATGCGGCGATCCGGCAGGCCGACTCGAGCCGACGCCGCTCCCCCTCGAGGCCTGCCCTGCTCATCGCCCCCTCGAGGAGGAACGACAGGTGCTCGGCGAGCGCGCCGGGGTCGTCGGCTCCCGCCTCGCGCACATGCTCGGCGAGGATCGCCTCGACCTGCTCCTTGTGCGCGCGCACGGCGATCCGGCCCGGCGATCCGGCAGGAAGCTCCGCGGCGGCATTCAGCAGACCGCATCCCCGGAAGCCGTTCTCGAGAGACGCGTCGGCATGGTCGAGGTAGGCGTCCCTCGGCGATGACCGCGTCGATCCCCGTCGCCGTCATCCCCTGCGCGGAGAAGCGCCGCGCGACGTCGGCGCGTCGGGGCGAGGCCCGACACCGCGTGGTCAGGCCCGACGCCGCGCGAGGACCTCGTCCAGCCGCAGATCGACAGCGGGAGCGGGGACCTGGTCCGCGACGGCCTCGGCGGCGGCCTCGGCCTCCTCGACGCCCGCCGCCTCATAGGCGGTGGTGGCGGAGCGGATGCTCTCGCGATGCTGCGCGTGACGCGTCGCCAGATCGTCGACCTCTCCGCGCATCTCGTAGGTCGGCCGCGGCACGGGGCGCGGCGTCCATGCGCCCGGGGTAGTCAGATGCTCGCTCGCGCGCCGCTCGGTGTCCTCGAGGGACGTGCGCCGGACGACCTCGCGAGAGCGCTCAACGGCCGGTCGCTGCTCGGCGACCCGACGGGCGGCGCGCTCGGCCTCGGCCCGATCCGCGACCTCGAGACGGGCGATCGCCGCGGCGCGGCGCGCGCGGGTGCGGCGCTCGAGCTCGGCGCGGCGCAGGCCGACCAGATACGCGCCGACGCCGACGACGGCGATCACCGGAGCCGCCCAATGCACCATCTGCAGCACGGCGAGCACGGTCAGGCCGACGGCCACCGCGATGAGCACCACGAGCAGCGCGGTCAGCAGCCGCCGCGAACGGGCGCGCTCCTCGATCGGGTCCACGCGCAGTCCGGGTGCGGCGTCGAAGCGAGGGCGGCTGGTGGGATCGGCCGGGCGCAGCAGAAGTCGGTCCTGGGACATCGCGGGGCTCACCTCTCGGGCGGAGGGACGACGGTTGTGGACGGCCTCGGAGAGGTCGCGGGCTTCCGAGCCGGGCTCGGCGGTCTCGACCGAACGCGCACGACCCATCACGTCGCGACGGCTCGCCGTGCGGGGCAGGGCGTAGCCCAGCCACAGCACGAGGAGGAGGACGAACAGCACCGCCCCGAGGTTGATGGGCTCCATGGACCTAGGGTAATGACACGGATGTCGTTCCGCTGGTCACACTCCGGGCGTGTCGTCGGAGGATTCCTCGGGTTGCTCAGGCGCCGGCGTGCTGATGGTGCACGCCGGATCCCGAGCTGCCTCCGCGCGGGTGCTCGCGATGCAGGCGCTCGAGGACCCCCCGGCCGCTGTCGTCCGTGGCGACCTCGTCGGCGCACAGCGCGAGCACCAGATGATCCCGCCACGCGCCGTCGACGAAGATCGCCGACCGTCGCAGCCCTTCCTCGCGCAGATGGAGCTTCTCCGCGACCCGGAGGCTCGCCGCGTTCTCCGGGCGCACGGTCATCTCCACGCGATGCATGCCGACATCGGCGAAGAGGTGGTCGATGAGGAGCGCCGCCGCCCGCGGCACGATCCCCTGCCCCGCGTGGCCGCGGTCGATCCAGTACCCGAGGACCGCCGTGCGGACCGCGCCGTACTGCATGGGCCCGGCCGTGATCTGCCCCAGCAGTCGCCCGTCGGACTCCATCACGAGCGGCAGGTGCAGTCCGAGCCTCGCCTGGGACTCCCCCCATCGTCGGAGGAGGCTGAAGGGCGGACGACGGCCCAGGGCGTCCGGATCGGTCGCGTCCCACGGACGCAGCCACTCCTCGTTGCGATGCCGCAGCCTCTCGAAGGCGCTGCGGTCACGGCGATGCAGGGGCCTGAGCATCAGGTCCCCGTCGCTCAGGGTGAGCGGCCACACGTGCGCCATCCGCCCATCCTAGGCATGGCACCCTGGTCGCAGGAGCGGCCCCGACGGATCGGGCCGGCCGCAGCGACCGAGGGGAGCAGGCGATGCACGAGACGGATGCCGGCGCAGCCGACGGGCCGGATGCAGGGTCGGGCTCCGGAGAGGACCGTGCCTCGGTCGTCGAGCGCAAGGCGCTCCTGCGCAGGTCCCTGCGGGAGAGGCGGCGCGCGATCTACGGCGGGGCCGACGGCGCCGAGCGCCGCCGGCGCGAGGGCATCGAGCTGCTCGCCCGGTCCGCGGACCTCGTCGACGGCGCCCCCGGCCGGGTCATCGCCGCCTTCCACCCGACGCCCACGGAGCCCGATGCCCTGCCGCTGTGGCGTGCGCTCTCGGATGCGGGAGCCCGGCTGATCTTCCCCGTCAGCGCAGGCGAGGAGCTCGACTGGGTCGCCTGGGACGGGACCTCGGCGTTCGCTCCGTCCGCGGGGCGGGGCTTCGGCTTCGAACCGGCGGGACCCCGTCTCGGGGCCGACGCCCTCGCCCGCGCCGATCTCGTGCTCGCGCCCGCCCTGGCCGTCGATCGCTCCGGCACGCGGATCGGTCACGGCGGCGGATATTACGACCGCGCCTTCGGGCACCTGCGTCCGACGACGCCCCTCCTCGTCCTCGTCCACCCCCATGAGGTGCTCGCCGCCGGCGAGATCCCCCGCGCCGCCCATGACGTGCCGGTCCCCGAGGCCCTGACCGCCGCGGGACGCGTATCACTGCGGACTCCCTGACCGGCCGGGGGCGTCGGCCGTAGAATCGAGGGCGGCCGCGGAGGCGGCCGTCCCCTTCAGACCATCCCGGAGGAACCCGCGTGCCCACCTACGTCTACGCCTGCAAGAACTGCGGTCACCGGTTCGAGCAGCACCAGTCCTTCACCGAGGACTCGCTCACGACCTGCCCCGAGTGCGCCCAGGAGGCGCTGCGGAAGGTCTTCGACTCCGTGGGGATCGTCTTCAAGGGCTCCGGCTTCTACTCCACGGATTCCCAGACCTCCGGAGCGCGCTCGGTGGCGAGCCCCTCCTCAGGCCAGGCCGCGCCGTCGTCCGCGACCTCGACGGATCCCTCCACCGGCTCCTCGGCCGGGTCCTCGAGCAGCGCGCCCGCCGCCGCGCCGGCGTCCTCCGCCCCGGCTCCTGCGGCGAGCGGCACCGCCGCCTCCTGAGCACTCCTCCCCGAAGGCCGGTCGTCCACAACGGTGGGCGACCGGCCTTCGAGCTTCCCCGGTGAGGCCTAGCGTGCTCGCATGCTCGACCGACTCCGCTCCTCCCTCCCCCGCTGGCGCCGCGCGCTCCGCCGTCGTCGTCGCATCCTCCTGCTCCTCGTGGCGGTCTCCATCCTCGCCGCGGGGACGCCGTCCCTCGCCGCGGCGCTCATGCCGCCCGAGCATCGGGGCGCCGACGTCGTCGTCGCCGCCCGGGATATCGCTCCCGGCGCCGAGATCGGATCCGCCGATCTGACCGTCGTCCGCGTCGCCGACGCCCTCGTCCCCGCCGGGGCGGCCGACTCCCCGGACACGCTGCGGGGCCGTCGCAGCTCTGTCGCGGTGCCCGCCGGGACCGTCCTCCTGCCCGGCATGCTGACCGCCGACGGCGAGGCCGTGCCCGAGGGGATGGCGCTGCTGGCGCTGTCCGCACCCGCCGCGCTCTCCTCCCGTCTCGAGCCCGGGGCTCGGCTCCATGTGCACGCCGCATCGTCCGCGACCGGGGCGGAGAGCTGGTGGACGTCCGATGCCGACGGGTCCGGCGGCTCCGCAGGGTCGCCCGGCAGCGGTCGTGCCGACGGTGCCGACACGATCATCGAGGTCCTCGTCGTGGAGGGCCCGGGGACCGCCTCCGGCTCGAGCATCGATCTGGGATCCCCCGGCGGCTCCGACGTGGAGGTCCTCGTCGCCGTCGATCTGGCCGAAGAGGCCGAGCTCGCGCGTGTCGTGTCCGAAGGGTGGTTCACGGTCTCCGTCATCGGTTAGTGTCAGCGTGATCCGCCTGCCGGCGGACGCGTCGGGGGGCGCCTCCACAGGGGTCCCTCGTCGTCCGACCAGGCGCTTCACCGCATCCGCTCCCCCTAGTAAGGATCACCCCCATGAAGGGCTTCAAGGACTTCGTCATGCAGGGCAACGTCATCGACCTCGCGGTCGGCGTCGTCATCGGCTCTGCCTTCACCGCCCTGATCGCGGCATTCGTGGACAACCTGATCCAGCCAATCATCAACGTCTTCGGCGGCAGCAACGTCGACGGCCTCGCCTTCACGATCACGAACGAAGCCACCAAGGTCGACCTCGGTGCGATCCTCTCCGCGATCATCGCCTTCCTGATCACCGCGGCGGTCGTCTACTTCGTCTTCGTGCTGCCGATCGCCAAGGCCCGCGAGCTCGACCGTCGTCGCCGCGGCCTCCCGGTCGACGAGGAGGAGGCCGCTCCCGAGGACATCGCGCTGCTCACGCAGATCCGCGACCTGCTGCAGTCCCAGCAGACCCCTCCTCGCCAGTGACGCGATGAGCAGACCGGCGCGCCCCGCGCCGACGCTCCGCGAACAGGGCGGGACCGTCACGGTCCCGCCCTGTTCCGCGTCCCGGTGCCTCCCGATGCGATAGCGTCCCGGGAGTGTCCGCCGTTCCCGCTCCTTCCCGCTCCGCCCGTCCGGTCAGTGCCATCGCCTCCGCCGACTCCGGTGCCGATCGCCTGGATCCCGCTGCCGTCGACGCGGTGATCGCCTGGTTCGCCGAGCACGCCCGCGACCTCCCCTGGCGGGATCCCGAGGCATCCGACTGGAGCATCCTGGTCTCGGAGATCATGCTCCAGCAGACGCCCGTCGTCCGCGTGCTGCCGCGCTGGATCGCCTGGATGGAGCGCTGGCCGACCCCGGCCGACCTCGCCGATGCCCCCACCGCCGAGGTGCTCCGCGCCTGGGATCGGCTCGGCTATCCCCGCCGCGCGCTGCGACTGCAGGAATGCGCCCGTGCGATCGTGCGCGAGCACGGTGGGCAGGTCCCCCGCTCCGAGGAGGCTCTGCGCTCGCTCCCCGGGATCGGCGAGTACACCGCCGCCGCGGTCACCGCCTTCGCCCATCACGGGCGCGCCGTCGTCGTGGACACGAACATCCGCCGCGTGCTCGTGCGCACCGTCCGCGGCCGGGCGCTCCCCGGCCGTTCCTACACCGCCGCCGAGCGCCGCCTCGCGACGGCGACCGTGCCCGCCGATACCGAGCGCTCGGTCCGTTGGAACCAGGCCTCGATGGAGCTCGGCGCGCTCGTGTGCACGGCCCGGTCGCCGCGCTGCGAGCAGTGCCCCCTCGGCCCCCTCGCCCTGCGCGCCTGCGCCTGGCATGCGGCCGGGCGCCCCGTCGACGAGGACGCTCCGCGCCGGGCCCAGCCCTTCGAGGGCACCGATCGGCAGATGCGCGGAAGGATCATGGCGGTGCTCCGGGCCGAGGGATCGACCGCCCGCTCGGCCTTGGAGAGCCTGGATCCCGGAGACCCCGTGAAGGTGGAGCGCTGCGTCCGCTCCCTCGTGCAGGACTCCCTCGCCGTCCTCGAGGGCGAGCGGCTGCGCCTTCCCTGAGGGGTACCGGACCTTCCCCGAGGAGTGCCGGGAGCGTCCCGGATCAGCTGTCGAGCTGGACGATCATCCGCGTGTTGCCCAGGGTGTTGGGCTTGACCCGGGCGAGATCGAGGAACTCGGCGATGCCCTCGTCGGGCGAGCGCAGCAGCTGCGCGTACAGCTCGGGCTCGACCTCCTCGGCCATCTCCTCGAAGCCGTGCCGACGGAAGAAGGGCACCTCGAAGGTCAGGCAGAACACGCGGGCGAGGCCGAGCTCGCGGGCCCGCTCGAGGAGCGCCTCGAGCATCCGGTGCCCGAGACCCGTTCCCAGCAGCTCCTCCGCCACGGCGAGCGTCCGGACCTCCGCGAGGTCCTCCCACATGACATGCAGGGCGCCGCAGCCGACGACCCTGCCGTCCTCGTCGTCGACGGCGACGAGGAACTCCTGGACGGCCTCGTAGAAGGACACCAGATCCTTCCCCAGCAGGATGCCGCGGTGCGCGAGCGGCTGGACGATCGCGTCGATGGCTCGGACGTCGGCCGGCAGGGCGGGACGGATCGAGATGCTCATGACTGCTGCTCCTGCCCGGCGGGCGAACTGGTGACGGAGCCGACGGGCTCGGCGGGCCCGACGGCATCGAGCGATGCAGTGGACTCGGGCGAGCGAGACCGACCAGACGGCCCGGACGCCCCAGACGCATCGGAGGCTTCGGAGGCATCACGGACCGCTGCGGTCTCCGCGGCGACGCCGGCCTCCGCGACGGGGCGGTACGAGGGACGATCCTCGCTCTCGGCCGGATCCATCTGCTCGGCCAGCTCCCCCTCCGCGAGCTCGACCAGCCGGTCCACGACCGCATTGCCGTGCTTCTCGGCACGACGATCCAGGACCTTGTGGATGGCGTTGATGATGCGCTCGGCGACGACCGCGAGGAGCACGGCGGCGACCAGGGCGACGGTGATCGCCAGGAGGTGGTTGTCCGCGAACCAGGAGCCGGCGATGGCGCCGATCGCGCACGAGTAGACGGCCCAGACGAACGTCGACAGCAGCGATCGGGGCCAGAAGTTGCGGTGCGGGTAGTGGACCGCGCCGGCGACGAGGTTGACCGCGGTGCGGCCGAAGGGGATGTAGCGTGCCGTCATGAGGAACAGCAGCGCCCGGCGCTGCAGGCCCCGGTCGGCGGCCTCCACGGCGGCGCGTCCCTTCCCCTCCCGGAGGAAGCGGAAGCGCTGCCAGCCGATGGTCCGGCCCAGCAGGTACCCGAGATTGTCCCCCGCCCAGGCGCCCAGCCAGGCGGCCAGCCCCACGAGCACGATCGCCGGCTGACCGGCGGACGACCACAGCGAGGCGAGGGTGACGATGGTGGACTCGCTGGGCACCGAGGGGAAGAACCCGTCGGCGGCCGCGAACCCGAAGACCACGAGATGGATCCACCAGGCGTCGGCCACCCCCAGGATCCAGGTCTCGACCTGCCCGCTGAGGGACATGATCCGATCCAGGAGCTGCTGCACTCGCGACTCTCCTTCGCTGACCGGAGAGGCTCACCGGCCATGGTGCTGGCGCCGTCGCACGGCGCGCCCGTCGTCCTCGCGGCGACGGATCGCCCCCGATGATACGGAACCGGCTCCGTCGTCGACGGAGCCGGTTCCCAGGATCATCAGGAGGCGGTGGCCTCCGCGCCGTCCGGTGCGGAGGAGCCGTCCTGCTCGGACGTGCCGCTCGCCCCGGGCTGCGCGACGTCGGCGCTGCGCGCCGCCGTCATGCTCTCGATGTCGACAGCGGTGCTGATCGGCTCGAGCGACCCGTCGCCGGAGCGCCGGCTGAAGGTGAGCTCGCCGAGCAGGCCCTCGCCCTCGGCGTCGACCACGAGGGCGTCGCCCACCTTGATCTGGCCGAAGAGGATCTTCTCGCTGAGCGTGTCCTCGATGTCGCGCTGGATGGTGCGACGGAGGGGACGGGCGCCCAGGACCGGGTCGTAGCCCTTGTCCGCCAGGAGCTGCTTGGCCGCCGGCGTGAGCTCGATGGTCATGTCGCGCTCCGCGAGGCGGGACGCCAGGCGCCCGACCATGAGGTCGACGATCTGGACGATCTCCGTCGGGGAGAGCTGCGGGAAGACCACCACGTCGTCGACGCGGTTGAGGAACTCGGGGCGGAAGTGCTGCTTGAGCTCCTCGTGGACCTTCGCCTTCATCCGCTCGTAGTCGGTCGAGAGGTCGCCGCCGGCGGTGAAGCCGACGGAGACGCCCTTGGCGATGTCGCGGGTGCCGAGGTTCGTGGTCATGATGATCACGGTGTTCTTGAAGTCCACGACACGGCCCTGCGAGTCGGTCAGGCGACCGTCCTCGAGGATCTGCAGGAGCGAGTTGAAGATGTCGACGTGCGCCTTCTCCACCTCGTCGAACAGCACCACGGAGAAGGGCTTGCGCCGCACCTTCTCGGTGAGCTGGCCGCCCTCGTCGTAGCCGACGTAGCCGGGGGGCGAGCCGAACAGCCGCGAGGCCGTGTGCTTCTCGCCGAACTCGGACATGTCGAGCTGGATGAGGGACTCCTCGTCGCCGAAGAGGAACTCGGCGAGCGCCTTGGCGAGCTCCGTCTTGCCGACGCCCGTGGGCCCGGCGAAGATGAACGACCCGCCGGGACGCTTGGGATCCTTCAGGCCGGCGCGCGTGCGGCGGATGGCCTGGGCCAGCGCCTTGATGGCCTCGTGCTGGCCGATGACGCGCTTGTGCAGCTCGTCCTCCATGTTGAGCAGTCGCGAGGACTCCTCCTCGGTCAGCTTCACGATCGGGATGCCCGTCGCAGCGGCGAGCACCTCGGCGATGGTCTCCTCGGAGACGGTGGTGACGGCGTCGGACTCGCCGTGGCGCCAGGCCTTCTCCTTCTCGTCCCGATCGGTCTTGAGCTTCTGCTCCTCGTCCCGCAGATTGGCGGCGACCTCGAAGTCCTGCCCGTCGATCGCCTCCTCCTTCTTCCTGCGGGTCTCCTCGATGCGGACGTCGAACTCCTTGAGCTCCGGCGGCGCGGTGAGGCGGCGGATCCGCAGTCGGGCTCCCGCCTCGTCGATCAGGTCGATCGCCTTGTCCGGCAGGAAGCGGTCGTTGACGTACCGGTCGGCGAGGTTCGCGGCGGCGACGAGCGCACCGTCGGTGATGGTCACCTTGTGGTGGGCCTCGTAGCGGTCCCGCAGGCCCTTGAGGATCTCCACGGTGTGGGCCACGGACGGCTCGTTGACCTGGATCGGCTGGAAGCGGCGCTCGAGGGCGGCGTCCTTCTCGATGTGCTTGCGGTACTCCTCGAGCGTGGTCGCGCCGATGGTCTGCAGCTCGCCGCGGGCGAGCATCGGCTTGAGGATGCTCGCGGCGTCGATCGCGCCCTCGGCGGCACCGGCCCCGACGAGGGTGTGGATCTCGTCGATGAACAGGATGATGTCGCCGCGGGTGCGGATCTCCTTGAGCACCTTCTTCAGGCGCTCCTCGAAGTCGCCGCGGTACCGGGAGCCGGCCACGAGGGAGCCGAGGTCCAGCGTGTAGAGCTGCTTGTCCTTGAGCGTCTCGGGCACGTCGCCCGCGACGATGGACTGCGCCAGGCCCTCGACGACGGCGGACTTGCCGACGCCGGGCTCGCCGATCAGCACCGGGTTGTTCTTGGTGCGGCGGCTGAGGATCTGCATCACGCGCTCGGCCTCGTGCTCGCGCCCGATGACCGGGTCGAGCTTGCCCTCGCGGGCGGCCTGGGTGAGGTTGCGGCCGAACTGGTCCAGCACGAGCGAGCCCGCGGGCTGACCCTCCGCCGGACCGCCGGAGGTGGCCGGCTCCTTGCCCTGGTAGCCGGAGAGTCGCTCGATGACCTCCTGGCGCACCGCCGCCGGCTCCGCCTTCAGGCGCGAGAGGACCTTGACGGCCGTGCCCTCGCCCTCACGGAGCAGGCCGAGCAGGATGTGCTCGGTGCCGATGTAGTTGTGGCCGAGCTGGAGCGCCTCGCGGAGGCTGAGCTCGAGGACCTTCTTGGCGCGCGGGGTGAAGGGGATGTGCCCGCTCGGGGTCTGGTTCCCCTCGCCGATGATGTCCCGGACCTGCTCGCGGACGGCATCGAGGGTGACGCCGAGCGCCTCGAGCGCCTTCGCGCCGACGCCCTCGTTCTCGTGGATGAGGCCCAGCAGGATGTGCTCGGTGCCGATGTAGTTGTGGTTGAGCAGACGAGCTTCGTCCTGCGCGAGGACGACGACGCGGCGTGCGCGATCGGTGAAGCGTTCGAACATGGTCCTCCCCCGTTCTTTGGAGCTGATGCAGCGAGACTACGCGGGATCGGAGCCCCGATGAGCGCTGTTCGCCGCGGGCGTGACACCGGCTCCGCCGCAGGGAGCCGGCCCGGCCGCGCTCCCCCGGTCCATTAGGATCGCCAACACGATCCGCGGATCGTCCCGTCCCTGGTGGGAGGGCGGGAGCATCGGGACGGCAGGCGTGCGTCTGTCCGGAGACGAGGAGCGCAGAGCATGTCGGCACCACGCGCCGTGACCGATCGGGCGATCGAGGCGATCAAGCAGATGATCATCGCCGAGACGCTCGGACCGGGCGATCGGCTCCCCCCGGAGAAGGAGCTCGCGGAGTCGGTCGGCGTCTCCCGCAACTCGCTGCGCGAGGCCGTCAAGGCGCTCTCGGTGATCCGCGTCCTCGACGTCCGTCAGGGCGACGGCACCTATGTCACGTCCCTGGCCCCGGACCTCCTGGTCGAGGCGCTCGGGTTCATGCTCGACCTCCATCGCAGCGATGACGAGGGGCATGTGCTGGAGGTGCGCCGACTGCTGGAGCCGACGGCCGTCGAGCAGGCCTGCCCGCATCTGACCGCGGAGGACTTCGCGCAGCTCGAGCAGCTCATGGTCGACCTCTCCGAGCGCTCGGAGGTGGAGGACCTGGTGGAGGCCGACATCGCCTTCCACCGCCTGATCAACTCCCGCTGCCCCAACGGCTACCTCAGCTCGATGCTCGAGGGCCTCGCCTCGGCGACCGCCCGCGCCCGCGTCTGGCGCGGGCTCACGGAGGGGGCCGCCGTGGATCGCACCCTCGCCGAGCACCGTCGGATCCTCGATGCCCTGCATGCGGGGCGCGGCGACCTGGCCCGCGTGCACGCCGCCGCGCACATCGCGGGCGTCGAGAGCTGGTTGGAGAAATCCTCGCAGGCGATCTGAGCGCGCGCTCGGTCCGAGCGCGCGCCCGGTCCGAGCGCAGGGCGACGGGTCAGCGACGGCGGTAGACCCGTTCCGCCGTGAGCCCCAGCAGCTGCGCCCTCACCGGCTCCTCCCACGCATCGATCAGCTCCCGCACCCGGCGCGTGCCGGAGGCGAGGTCGAAGGGCACGGGAGCGATCGGCCAGTCGCCGCCGACGAGCAGCCGCTCGGGCCCGAAGGCCTCCAGCGCGAGGTCGAGCGCGGCGCGCAGGTCGTCGTCGGCCGCGAGGCCCCGCCCGCTGGTGGCGAGCCCCGACACCTTGGCGACCGTCCCGGGGGCGGCGGCGAAGCCGGTGAGCTGACCGGCCCACCGCCCCATCCCCTCCGCGTCCCCGAGCGGGGGCTTGCCCAGGTGGTCGAGGACGACGACGAGCCCGTCGACCTCCTCGGCCAGGCGCCGGGCCTGGTGCAGATGCCGCGGGAAGGCGTCGGGCACGTCCAGCGGGAGGCCCTCCGCGGCGACCAGGGCGAGCGATTCCCGCACCGTCGGCCGGTCGAGGAAGCCGGGATCGGGGTCGTCGTGCACGAGATGACGGACCCCGACGACGCGCTCGACCGCCGTGGGGTCCGCGAGCAGGGCGGCCGTCGCCGCGGGGTCCTGCAGCGGCAGCCAGGCGACCACATCGGCACGGCGGACGGGACCGCGCTCCGCTTCGATCCGCGCGGCCGCGGCCTGCATCGCCCGGGTGTCGGCGAGGGTGTCGTCGGCCTGCACCAGCACCACCCGCTCGACGCCCGCCGCGGCCAGCTGCGGGGCGACGTCCTCCCAGCGGGCGTCGCGGCGCAGGGCCGCGGGGGCCCGGTCGAGCCAGCCGTAGCCTCCGCCCGAACGGTCCCAGAGGTGCAGATGGGCGTCGGTGATCATCCGGTGGCCATCCCTCGGTCAGCCGGCGGTCGCCTGCAGCGCCTCGACCTCGGTCCACAGCGCGGCGGGCACGGTGCGGCGGATCCGCTCGAGGTTGTCGCGGACCTGCTCGGCAGTGCGCATGCCCAGCACGACCGAGGAGATCGCCGGATGCTGCAGCGGATGGTGGAGGGCGAGGTCCGGGAGCTCCAGGCCGTGGTGCGCTGCGAGGGCGGCGAGGGCGCGGGCGCGCTCCAGCAGCGCCGTCGGCGCCTGCCCGTACTCGTAGCGGGCCTCGTCGGGGACCTCGGCGCGGGCGAGGATGCCGGAGTTGAAGACGGACACCGCCACGGCATCGACCCCGTGCTCGAGGCAGGCCGGCAGGAGGTCCTCGGCGGCGGGCTGCTCGAGGAGGGTGTAGCGGCCGGAGACCATGACGGTGTCGATCAGTCCCGTCCGCACGGCCCGCGCGAGGACGGCGGAGTCCTTGGATCCGACGCCGATCCGGGAGACCAGTCCCTCCTCCCGCATCGCGGCAAGGGCGGGCAGGGCTTCCGCGAACGCCTGCTCGAGGGGCCCCTCCTCGGGGTCGTGCAGGTAGAGGATGTCCACGCGGTCCAGGCCGAGACGCTCGAGGGACTGCTCGTGGCTGCGTCGGATCCCGGCCTCGCTCATGTCCCAGCGGCGCACGGCGTCGTCCGGGACGGCGAAGCCGTGCGCGAGGTCGTCGCCGGTGCCGGGGCCGGGCACCAGCAGGCGTCCGACCTTCGTGGACAGCAGGTACTCGTCGCGCGGGTACGCGGCCAGGAGCGCTCCGAGGCGCCGCTCGCTCGTGCCGACGCCGTAGTGCGGAGCGGTGTCGAACATCCGCAGCCCGCCCTCCCAGGCCGCCTCGATCGCTCCGGCGGCCTCGGCGTCCGTCGTCGGCCGGTAGAGGTTGCCGAGCTGCGCCGCTCCGACGCCGAAGGCGGGCAGCGCCGGACGGTCGGCGGGCGGGACGGCGGTGCTGCTCATCGGCGGTCCTCCGGGAGATCGATGGCGGGGTCGCGGCGGGATCGGACGTCAGGAGACCTTCTCACGCGCGATCCCCTCCCACACCGGTCCGCCGGGGAAGAGGTGCGCCTGCACCGACTCCTCGTGCATGCGCGCGCCCGAGCCGGGCGCCGTGGGGGCGCGGTAGGCGCCGTCGACGACCTGCACGGGGGTCTCGAAATGCTCATGGAGGTGATCGACGTACTCCACGTACCGCTTCCCGTGCTCCCCGCTGACGGCGGCGGCGTCGAACAGGGCGTAGTGCTGGACGAGCTCGCACAGGCCGACGCCGCCGGCGTGCGGGCAGACGGGCACGCCGAACTTGGCGGCCAGCAGCAGGATCGCCACGTTCTCGCCGACGCCCCCGACGCGGGTCGCGTCGAGCTGGAGCACGTCGATCGCTCCGGCCTGCAGGAGCTGCTTGGCGATGATCCGGTTCTGCATCTGCTCGCCGGTGGCCACGGGCAGCGGGGCGACGGCGCGGCGGATCGCCGCATGCGCGAGCACGTCGTCGGGGCTCGTCGGCTCCTCGATCCAGGCGAGGTCGTAGGGCGCAAGCCGTTCGAGCCAGGCGATCGCGTCGGCCACGTCCCACCGCTGGTTGGCGTCGACGGCGAGGGGGAAGCCCTCCCCGACCTCGGCGCGGGCGAGGGCGACGCGCCGCACGTCGTCCTCCATGTCGGCGCCGACCTTCAGCTTGATCATCGGGAAGCCCTCCTCGCGGGCCTCCCGCAGCAGGCGCACGAGCTTCTCGTCGTCGTATCCCAGCCAGCCGGGGCTGGTGGTGTACGCGGGGACCCCGTGGTCGAGCAGCGCCGAGATGCGCTCCTCCTTGCCCTCGGCGCCGCGGCGGAGGATCTCGAGCGCCTCCTCGCGGGTGAGCGCGTCGGTGAGGTACCGGAAGTCGACCAGGTCGACGAGCTCCTCGGGGGCGAGGCGGGCGAGCAGCAGCCACAGCGGCAGGCCCTCGCGGCGAGCGCGCAGGTCCCAGAGCGCGTTGACGACGGCGCCGATGGCCATGTGCATGACACCCTTCTCCGGGCCGAGCCAGCGCAGCTGCGAATCCCCGACGAGGCCGCGCGCGATTCCTCCGAGGTCTGCGAGGGTCTCCTCGACGTCGAGCCCGACCAGGCGGTCGGCCAGGAGCTCGACGGCGGCGCACTGGACGTCGTTGCCGCGGCCGATGGTGAAGACCAGCGACCATCCGTGCTCCCCGTCCGAGGTGCCCAGCTCCAGGTAGGCGGCGGAGTAGTCGGGATCCGGGTTCATGGCGTCGGAGCCGTCGAGCTCTCGAGAGGTCGGGAATCGGACGTCGCTCACGCGCAGGTGGGTCAGGGTGCTCATGGTGCCCTCGTGCTGCCTTCCTCGGCCGGCGCCGCCGGCACTGGTCCGACGACCCAGCCCTCCAATGCTCGGATGTTTCGGAGTCTAGAGCCGGAATCGGCCCGCGACAACTCGACGACGTGTCGATGTCGAGCCCCCAGAGATCGGACCTCCGGCGGTAGGGTGCGGCCATGAGCGAACGACGTCGTCCGTCGGGCCCCACCGAGGTCCCCGGCTGGGGCCTGCGGATGAACGAGATCATCGAGCACATCTGGCTCCTCGTGCGCGTCTCGGTGCTGTGGGCGGGCCTGTCCCTCCTCGGCCTGGTCGTCCTCGGGATCGCGCCGGCGACCTGCGCGGCGGCCGATGCCCTGACCGCGGCGCGCCGCGGCGACCGCGTGCGGCCCGCGCGGCTCATGTGGCGCTCCTGGCGCGAGCATCTCGTCCGCGCGAACGTGCGCATGCTGCCGCTCATGATCGTCCAGGCCGGGGCCGTCGCGACCCTGCGCCTGCTCGCCGCGGGCGCGGCCGACGGCGGGGCCGAGACCCTGCTCGTCGGCGCCGTGGCGGTGGTCAGCGCGGGATGGACGACGGTGGCGCTCGCCGCGATCGTCGCCGCGCCGCGCGTGCGGCGGCAGGATCTCCTGGTCGCCTGGCGCCTGGCGGTGCTGATGCCGGGGATGCTCCCCGGGCGGGCCATCGGCCTGCTCCTGCTGCTGGTCGTCTGGCTGTACGCCTGCCTGATGCTGTGGCCGCTCGCCCTGCTCCTGGGCGCGGGCGTCGCCGCCGACCTCGCCACCGGGATCCTCGGGCGCCGGATCGCCGAGCTCCTCGAGCAGATCGCCGGGGCCGATGTGACGAGCGCCTCCTCGGCGCCCTCCTCATGAGGTCCCGCACGATGCCGCGGGCGATGCCGCGCAGGACGCTGCGGACGGCGTGGATGTCGCGGACGCCTCCGCCTGCGGCACCGCGGATGACGTCGTGCGGCGGGCCGACGGGCGAGAGCCCGGTCAGGAGGGATACCCTGGCGCGTACGGCCGCCCGGGGTCGCGCGAAGCATCGTGCCGTGCTCCGCCGGGAGGCTCGCCCGGCGACCTCGAACGGAGAGACATGGCAGACCTCAGGGTGGATGTGACCCACGCAGACGCGGTCCTGATCGGCGGAGGCATCGCCAGCGCCACGCTGGCGGCCATGCTCAGCGAGCTCGAGCCGGACTGGGACATCCAGGTCGTCGAGAAGCTCGACGGCCTCGGCCAGGAGTCCAGCGACGGCTGGAACAACGCCGGGACCGGGCACAGCGCCCTCTGCGAGCTCAACTACACGCCGCAGGACGTCGACGGCTCGGTGAGCCCCGCCAAGGCCATCGCCATCAACGAGCAGTTCCAGGTCAGCCGCCAGTTCTGGTCGCATCTGGTGGAGAACGACCGCATCGGCGATCCCTCGACCTTCATCCGCACGGTCCCGCACATGAGCTTCGTGCAGGGCCTCGAGAACGCGGACTACCTGCGCCGCCGCCATGAGGCGCTCACCGCGAACCCGCTGTTCGACCGCATGCTCTACACGACCGAGCATGCGCGCCTGCAGCAGTGGGCCCCGCTCATCGCCGAGGACCGTCCGGTCACCGAGTCCATCGCCGCGACCTTCTCGCCCGACGGCACCGACGTCGACTTCGGCGCCCTCACCGGTCAGCTGTTCGACTACGCCCAGCGCGTCGGCACCACGGTTTCCACCGGCTGGGAGGTCGTGGACCTGCGCCGGATGGGCCAGGACTGGGGCGTGATGGCGCGCTCCACCCGCACCGGCGACACCCGCGTGCTGCGGGCGCCCTTCGTCTTCGTCGGCGCCGGCGGCAACGCGCTGCCGCTGCTGCAGAAGTCCGGCATCGCCGAGATCCGCGGCTTCGGCGGCTTCCCGATCTCCGGTCAGTGGCTGCGCTGCACGAACCCCGAGATCATCGCTCGCCACTCCGCCAAGGTGTACGGCAAGGCCGCCGTCGGCGCGCCGCCGATGAGCGTTCCCCACCTGGACACCCGCCACATCGGCGGCGAGCAGTCCCTCATGTTCGGCCCCTATGCCGGCTGGTCGCCGAAGTTCCTCAAGACCGGCAGCTACACCGACCTGTTCGCCTCCATCAAGCCCGGGAACGTGGCGCAGATGGTGGCGACCGCCCCGCCGAACCTCGATCTGATGGCCTACCTGGTCGGGCAGGTCGCCGCGACCCGTTCGCAGCGCGTCGAGGCGCTGCGGGAGTACATGCCCTCCGCGCAGTCCGAGGACTGGGAGCTGGTCACCGCCGGTCAGCGCGTGCAGGTCATCGCCCCCGACCCCAAGAAGGTGGGCGTGCTGCAGTTCGGCACGCAGATGATCACCGCCGCGGACCGCTCCATCGGCGGCATGCTCGGCGCCTCCCCCGGCGCCTCGACGGCGACCGACATCATGCTGCGGCTGCTGGGGACCGTGTTCCCCGAGCGCGCGCGCCGTTGGGCCCCCACGATCTCCCGCATGGTGCCGAGCATCGGCACCTCGCTGTCCGACGACGCGCAGGCGGCCCACGCCTCGCTCGAGCGGACCGCCGCCGCGCTCGGGCTCGAGCACGACTGAGCGCGACGGAGCCGCACCGAGCAGCACGGAGCAGCACGGAAGGACCGAGGAGGTCAGGATCTCGGTCGGCGATGCCGACGCGGGGTGAACTCGACCGAGCTCGGGCACGACAGATTCTTCGGCACCGGCGCCCTCGGCGCCGCGGACCGGGAAGAGACCTGGAAGAGACACTGATGCGAATCTCCTTGATGACGACCTGCCTCGTCGACGTGATGGCGCCCGACGTCGCGCGCTCGACGGTCCGGCTCCTCGAACGGCTGGGCCATGAGGTGGTCTTCGAACGCCGCCAGACCTGCTGCGGACAGATGCACACGAACACCGGGTACTACACGGAGGCGGCGCCCGTCGTGCGCAGCTTCGTGGACACCTTCGAGCCGACCCTCGACCGGATCGACGCGATCGTCATGCCCTCCGGCTCGTGCGCCGGCTGCGTGCGCGAGCAGCACAGGCTGGTCGCGCAGCATGAGGAGGATGCCGAGCTCGAGGAGCGTGCGGCGGCCGTCTCCGCGAAGACCTACGAGCTCTCCGAGCTGCTCATCGACGTGCTCAAGGTGACCGATGTCGGCGCCTACTTCCCGCACACGGTCACCTACCACCCCACCTGCCATTCGATGCGCTTCCTCAAGGTGGGCCCGCGCCCCCTCAAGCTGCTGCGCGCGGTCGACGGGATCTCGGTGGTGAACCTGCCCGAGTCCGACACCTGCTGCGGGTTCGGCGGCACCTTCTCCGTGAAGAACGACGCCACGTCGAACGCGATGGTCACCGACAAGGCGGCCAACGTCGTGCGCTCGGGCGCGGACTACGTCGTCGCGGGCGATGCCTCCTGCCTGATGAACATCGGCGGCAAGCTCCACCGCACCGGGGCCGAGCCGCGCTCGATCCACCTCGCGCAGATCCTCGCGTCCACCCGCGAGGAGCCGTTCGTCCCCTCGGAGACCATCCTCGGGAGGGCGTCATGAGCACCGTCGACCTGGGCATGCCCACGATCCGGCCGCAGCACGCCTCCCCCTCCTCCCATCTGCGCGGCGCGGAGTCCTTCCCGCAGGCCGCCCGCTCGGAGCTGGAGGACGAGACCCTCCGCTCGAACCTGCGCCACGCGACCACGACGATCCAGGCCAAGCGCGCCGGCGCCGTGCGCGAGGTGCGCGACTGGCAGAAGCTCCGCGATGCCGGCAGCGCCCTGAAGTGGCAGGTCACCGATCATCTGCCCGAGCTGCTCCTGCAGCTCGAGGAGTCGGTGCAGGCCGCGGGCGGCACCGTGCACTGGGCGCGGGACGCCGAGGAGGCGGGCGAGATCGTCACCGCGCTCGCCCTGGAGCGCGGTGCCCGCGAGATCCTCAAGGTCAAGTCCATGGCCACGCAGGAGATCGCGCTCAACGAGACCCTCGCGGCCGCGGGCATCCGCGCGATCGAGACCGATCTCGCCGAGCTCATCGTCCAGCTCGCCGACGACACCCCGTCGCACATCCTGGTCCCCGCGATCCACCGCAACCGCACGGAGATCCGGGAGATCTTCCTGGCCGCGATGCCGGACCTGGATCCGTCGATCACCGACGACCCCGCCGAGCTCGCGGGCGCCGCCCGCCGCTTCCTGCGCGAGAAGTTCCTGGACATGCCCGGTTCGGTCGCCGTCTCCGGCGCGAACTTCGCCGTCGCCGACACCGGCACGCTGGTGGTCGTCGAGTCCGAGGGCAACGGCCGCATGTGCCTGACCCTGCCGAAGACCCTCATCTCGATCGTCGGCATCGAGAAGGTCGTCCCGAGCTTCCAGGATCTCGAGGTCTTCCTGCAGCTGCTGCCCCGCTCCTCCACCGGAGAGCGGATGAACCCGTACACCACCCTGTTCACCGGGGTCGCGGAGGGCGACGGCCCCGAGGAGTTCCACCTGGTGCTGCTGGACAACGGCCGCAGCGCGGTGCTCGAGGACCCCGAGGGCCGCTCGGCGTTGCACTGCATCCGCTGCTCCGCCTGCCTCAACGTGTGCCCGGTGTACGCGCGGGCCGGCGGCCACGCCTACGGCTCGACCTACCCGGGGCCGATCGGCGCGATCCTGTCGCCCCAGATGACGGGCACCACCGGCGAGGGCGATCCGAACAGCTCGCTGCCGTACGCCTCGAGCCTGTGCGGCGCCTGCTACGACGTCTGCCCGGTGAAGATCAACATCCCCGAGATCCTCGTGCACCTGCGCGCCCAGGGCGTCGACGAGCGCCGCGGGCGGCGCGGGCAGTTCCACGGGCAGTGGGACCTGGCGATGAAGGGCGCGAGCTCGCTCATGTCCTCGCCCCGGGCCTACGACGCGGCGGTCCGGTCCGCGGGCACGCTCGCCAAGGTGATGCCCGGCCGCAACATCGGCAAGCTCCCCGGCATCCTGCCGGTGATCCCGGGCTGGACCGACCACCGCGACCTCCCCAAGCCCGAGCAGTCCTTCCGCTCCTGGTGGGACAAGCGGGAGAAGCAGGGCGGCGCCCCCGCGCCCGGCGGTCCGTCGGCCCCCGCCGACGGGACGACCACCGGCGGGACGACCGCCGGCGAGCCGCCGGCCGACGGGACGAGCACCGACGGGACGACCACGGAAGGCGGTCGGCGATGAGCCGCGGAACGACGACCCAGGAGCGCCCCGAGCGCGTCCCCGGCATGAGCGCGAAGGACGAGATCCTCGCACGGCTGCGCAGCGCGCTGGACGTGCCGCGCCGGGATGCCGTCACCGAGGCGGAGGACGTCCCGCGCGCCTATCAGCGCGCCGACGACCGCCAGGAGGTGAAGACGGATCCGGCGAAGGTCCGCGACGTCCTCGTCCAGCGCATCGAGGACTACAAGGCCACGGTCCGCCGCACCACCGCCGCGCAGTTGCCGACGGCGATCGCCGAGGCCCTCGCGAGCGCCTCCCGCGTGATCGTCCCCTCGGGCCTGCCCGAGGACTGGACCGCGCAGGTCGACGGCGAGGTCCGGGTCGACGACGGCACCGCCTCGCCGCGCGAGCTCGATGCGATCGACGCCGTCCTCACCGGCTGCCATACGGCCATCGCCATCACCGGCACCATCGTGCTGCGCGGCGACGCCGTCGGCGGTCGGCGCGCCATCACCCTGGTCCCGGACCATCACGTGGTCGTCGTCGACGCGGATCAGGTCGTGCTCGGCGTGCCCAAGGGCATCGAGCGCATGGCCGAGGACCCCCGCGCCGCATGGACGATGATCTCCGGACCCTCCGCGACGAGCGACATCGAGCTCTCCCGCGTCGAGGGGGTCCACGGCCCCCGCACCCTCGACGTCATCCTCGTCGAGCCCGAACCCGAGCCCGAGCCCGAGGTCGCGCAGGATGCGGCCGACGGTGCTGCCTCGCGCCCCGGTGCCGGGCGCTCCGCCACCGCGCGTCCCGCCGAGGGCGCGGCGACTCGTCGGCCGACGACCGCCTCCGCTTCCCGCCGCGAACCCGCGGCGTCCCCCTCCCAGACGAAGGACACTTCAGCATGAGCGCTCCCTCCACCCCGTCCCGCGACCGCGGTCGGCTGTTCGTCCTCGCCGCCGGCGACTACCGCGCCGAGGTCTCCGCCGTCGGCGCCGTCGTCGAGTCGCTGACGATCGGCGGCCGTGACCTGCTGGTCCGCAACCCCGAGCAGGGCCCGATCCAGTTCTACCGCGGGGCGCTCGTCGCCCCGTGGCCCAACCGCATCGGCGACGGCCGCTACACCTGGGACGGGCAGGAGATCCAGGCGCCCATCAACGAGGTGGAGCGCGGCAACGCTCTGCACGGCCTGCTCTCCTTCCACGCCTTCGAGGAGGTCTCCGCCTCGGAGGCGACCCTCGAGCTGCGGGCCGCGCTCTTCCCGAGCCCGGGCTATCCCTTCCACCTCGAGCTGAGGGTGCGCTTCGCGCTCGACGCCGAGACGGGCCTCGAGACCGAGGTCCTCGCCCGCAACATCGGCGAGCAGGACGCCCCCTACGGCGTCTGCCCCCACCCGTACCTGGTGGCCGGCACCGATCGTCTCGACCAGTGGTCCCTCGAGGTCTCCGCCGGCACCGTGGTGACCGTCACCGAGGACCGCCTGCTGCCGACCGGCACCGCCCCGATCGCCTCCGGCAGCGAGTTCGACTTCTCGACCGCCCGCGAGATCGGCGATCTCTTCATCGACCATGCCTTCACCGATCTCGCCCGCGACGAGGCCGGACGCCTCCGTGTCACGGTCACCTCGGCGCAGGGGACGGGCGCCGAGATCACCTCGGGCCCCGAATGCGGCTGGCTGCAGATCCACACCGGCGACCAGCCCGATCCGGCGATCCATCGCCTGGGCCTGGCCGTCGAGCCGATGACCTGCCCGCCCGACGCCTTCCGCTCCGGCACCGACGTCGTGCGCCTCTCCCCCGGCGCCGAGCACCGCGCCGAGTGGACCATCCGCGGCTGGTGAGGATGGGAAGAGCCCGTCACCGCGATCGCGGTGACGGGCTCTTCCTCGTCTCGTCTGAGGACCGGTTCACGCCCTGAGCTCCTGTGCCCCCTCGGCTCTCCGGTCTCCCCCGTTGTCTCGGCGCCTGATCAGGCGCCGTTCGCTGCTTCGTACGCCTCGCGGATCGAGCTGGCGACGCGGCCGCGGTCCGGCACGTCGTAGCCGTTCTCCCGAGCCCACTCGCGGATGCGGGCGGACTCGTTCGAGGCGGCGGAGCGGGGGGCGGCGGTGCCGCGCTGACGACGGCCGCCGACGCGACGGGCCTTGCCCGCCCACTCGCTGATCTCGGCGCGCAGCGCGAGAGCGTTCGCCTCCGAGAGGTCGATCTCGTAGGCCACGCCGTCGAGGGCGAAGCTGACGGTCTCATCGGCCTTCTCGCCGTTGATATCGTCGATGAGCTCCACGAATGTCTTCCGTGCCATGAAGGTACTCCCTGTGTGTCTGGTGCGATGTGCATCGCGTGGACATTCCGATCCGGCCATCGCAGAGGATTGTTGCCCGACCGGCGCCGACCAGTATGCAGGGATAGTTTCGGAAATTCAATCCGACACGGCACTATCCGACTTTTGTCAGGATTCGTCGGCGCCGCCATGACGTGCACGGTAATCCGCTTCCGCCTGCTTCTCGGCATCGCGGACGTGGCGATCGCCACGAAGAATCGAGCGCATGGCGAACCAGAACGCCAGTCCCGTGAGGACCGGCGGGATCAGCGAGCCCGCCTCGTACCAGAAACCACTATTCATGTCTCAGCCCTCCGGCTTCACGAGCGGGAACAGGATGGTCTCCCGGATGCCGAGCCCGGTGATCGCCATCAGCAGGCGATCGATGCCCATGCCCATCCCGCCGGTGGGGGGCAGCGCGTATTCCATGGCCTCCAGGAAGTCCTCGTCCAGGCGCATCGCCTCGTCGTCGCCCTGCGCGGCCAGCCGCGCCTGCTGGGCGAAGCGCTCGCGCTGGATGACGGGGTCGACGAGCTCGGAATAGCCGGTCGCGAGCTCGAATCCGCGCACGTACAGGTCCCACTTCTCGACCACGCCCGGCGTGCTGCGGTGCGCACGCACGAGGGGGCTGGTCTCGACCGGGAAATCGCGGACGAACGTCGGCCGGTGGAGATGATCGGAGACCTGATGCTCGAAGAGCTCCTCGACGAGCTTCCCATGACCGTACTTCGGATGATCGAGATCCAGATCGAGGGAGCGCGCGATCTCGCGCAGACGCTCCGGCGTCGTCTCCGGGGTGATCTCCTCGCCGAGGGATTCCGAGAGCGATCCGTAGACCGTGATCGTGTCCCAATCGCCCGAGAAATCGTATTCAGTGCCGTCGGCGAGCGTCACGACCTGCGAGCCCGTCGCGGCGACGGCGGCCTCCTGGACGAGGCTCCGGGTGAGGTCGCCGATCGAGTCGTAGTCGCCATAGGCCTGATATGCCTCGAGCATCGCGAACTCCGGGGAATGCGTGGAGTCCGCGCCCTCGTTGCGGAAGTTCCGGTTGACCTCGAAGACCCGCTCGAGTCCGCCGACGGCGGCGCGCTTCAGATACAGCTCCGGCGCGATGCGCAGATACAGGTCGAGATCGAAGGCGTTCATGTGGGTGACGAACGGACGCGCGGCGGCGCCCGAGGGGATCACCTGCAGCATCGGGGTCTCGACCTCGACGAAGTCGCGCTCGGCGAAGGACGCGCGCAGCGCCTGCATCACGGCGGCGCGCTGGCGCACGGTGTCGCGGGCCTCCTGGCGCACGATGAGGTCGACATAGCGGCGGCGCACGCGCGACTCCTCGCTCAGCCCGGCGTGCAGCACCGGCAGCGGGCGGACGGCCTTCGCCGCCATCTGCCAGGAATCGGCGAAGATGCTCAGCTCGCCGCGGCGGGAGGAGCCCACGCGGCCGTGGAAGAAGACGTGGTCGCCGAGGTCGACATCCGCCTTCAGATCCGCGAGGCGCTCCGCGCCGACCTCGGCGAGGGAGAGCATGATCTGCAGGCGGGTGCCCTCGCCGTCCTGGACGGTGACGAAGGCGAGCTTGCCGGTGTTGCGCTGGAAGACGACGCGACCGGCGATGCCGACGACGTCCTGCGTCTCCTCGCCGGCCTCGAGGTGACCGTAGGCCTCGCGCACCGCGGCGATCGAGGTGGTCACGGGGACGGAGACGGGGTAGGCCTCCTCGCCGCGGGCGAGCAGCCGCTCCCGCTTGGCCATGCGGACCGCGACCTGGTCGGAGGTGTCCGGCTGTTCGGGGGCAGGGGGAATCTCGCTCATAGGGGCGATTGTCTCACTCCTGCCCGGGCGGGGCCCGTCCCGGTCAGGGCGCTGTCACGGGGATTACAGCCGCATCGATCAGTCGGGTCCCCTCCACGGTGGCGGCGAGCACCGCGATCGCCTCCCCACGGTGCTCCGCGGTGATCTCCTCGAGCGTGATCGGATCCACGGCGAGCGCATAGTCCCACTCCACCGCGGCATCCCGGCGCGCCTGCGCGAGCGCCTCCCGGACGGCCGCTGCGGAGGGCGCCGCCCGCCGCGCGGCCTCGATCGTGCGCGAGAGGACGAGGGCGCGCTCGCGCCCCGCGTCGCTGAGATAGGCGTTGCGGCTCGAGCGCGCGAGGCCGGAGGGCTCGCGCTGGATGTCCACCGCCTCGATCCGCAGGGGCAGATCGAGGTCGGCGACGAGGCGGGTGATGATCGCGAGCTGCTGGGCATCCTTGCGCCCGAAGACGGCGACGTCGGGCGCTGTGAGCACCATGACCTTCGCGACGACGGTGACGACGCCGTCGAAGTGCCCGGGCCGGGCGGCGCCCTCGAGCAGGGTGCCGGCGCGCCCGGCGCTCACCGAGACCGTCGGCGGGAGCACCGGGTACATCTCCTCGACGGAGGGGGCGAAGACCGCGTCGACGAGCCCGTCGACCAGCGCCGTATCGGCCGCGAGGTCGCGCGGGTAGGCCTCGTAGTCCTCCCCCGGACCGAACTGCAGAGGGTTCACGAAGTCGGAGAGGATCACATGGTCCGCGATCTCCCGCGCGCGATGGACGAGCGCGAGGTGCCCCTCGTGCAGCGCCCCCATCGTCATGACCAGCGCGACGCTGCCCTCGAGGCGCGCGCGCAGCGTGCGCACCTGGTCCTTCGTGGTCAGCACGACGGTCGTGCGGTCGCTCTCGCGGGTCATCGGGGATCCTCCAGGAGATCAGGGCCCTCGAGCAGGGCGAGGATGCTGCGCTCGAGGTCGGGGGCGAGGCCGGAGCGGCGCAGCGCCGCCTGCGCGAGCGCGCGGTACACGGCGGCGGTGTCCTGCGGGGCGCCGGGCGGGGCGGTGCGGTCGAGATCGTCGAGCGCGTCCAGGTGCGCGGACACCGTACCGCGGTCCCCGCGCATGACGGGACCGGTCAGCGCCTTCGCCCCGCGCCGCAGCGATTCCTCGAGCGCCGCCTCCAAGAGCGGTCGCAGGTACGCCCCGGGGTCCTCGAAGCCCAGCCGGGCAAGCGCTTCGCGGGCCTGGTCGACGAGCACGACGAGGTGGTTGGCACCGTGCGCCAGGGCCGCATGGTAGAGCGGGCGATCGGCGTCGGCGAGGACCGTCGCCTCCCCGCCGAGCTCCACGGCGAGGGCGATCGCGACCGGCAGCAGCTCGTCCTGCGCGGTCACGGCCATGGGGCAGCCGATCAGGCGCGGGAGGTCCTGCGCGGTGCCGGTGAAGGTCATCGCGGGATGGAGGGCGAGGGTCGCGCAGCCGGCCGCGGCCAGCGGGGCCAGCACATCGGTCCCGTGCAGTCCGGAGGTGTGCACGACGAGCTGTCCTCCGGGGGCGAGCCCCGTCGCGGCGATGCCCGCGACGAGCGGGCCGAGCTCGTCGTCGGGCACCGCGAGCAGCAGCATCTCGCTGCGCTCGACGATGCGGGCGACGTCCAGCAGAGGCACTCCGGGCAGCAGCTCCGCCGCCCGCGCGCGGGAGGCGTCGGAGACGGCGTAGGCACCGGTGATCGCGTGCCCTTCGGCGCGCAGCGCGGCGCCGAGGACGGCACCGACGCGACCGGCGCCGATGACGCCGATGCCCAGCCGCGGCGGGGCGGCCGCGCTCATGCGCGGGCCCCCGCCGTCGGCCCCGCCGCGGCGAGCGCGGGACGCGCCCAGGAGGCCCGGTCGCGGTAGCGGCGGGAGGTCGCGGCGTCGGGAGCGAGGGCGGCGTGCAGCGCGATCGCGCCCTCCCGCGGGAGGGCGTCGAGGAGCTGGCTGTCCCCGCCGACCCCGACGGCGAGGTCGAGGGTTCCGAGCCGACGCGCCAGGGGGCCGTCGGAGAGGGTCAGCTGCTGGATGCGATCGCGGGGCACGATCTCCAGCGTACGGCCGAGGATCCCTCGTCGGCGCACGACGGCCCCGGGCAGCAGGACGGTGACCTGGGTGCGTCGGGCGATCCACTGCACCCGGTGCGGCGCCCGCCAGCCGTCGATCGAGCGGGCCGGGGCGATCAGCAGATGCTCGAGGGTCGCGAGGTCGTCGTCGGTGCCCAGGGGCGCGGCGAGATGACCGAGGGTGAGGGCCAGCTCCTCGCGGGTGCCGACGGGCAGGACGCTGAGATCGCCGGAGTCCTCGGCATCGTCGATCCCGGCGACGGTCGCGGAGACGGCGGTCCAGGCGGGGGCGCGCCAGAGCAGGGGCCGGGAGACCTCGAGCATCTGGATCCGACCGGCCGCGATGCTGTCGGTGCGGGTGTTCAGCAGGCCTCGGCGCATCCGCAGGCCGCTGGGGGCGATGCGGGAGACGAATCCCCAGCCGGCCTCGATGCGTCCGAGGACGAACTTCGGCAGCGCGATGACGGCGGGGACCAGCGCGATCAGCATGGCAGGGCTGAATCCATCCCGGGCGATCGCGAACCCGGCGGCCACCGCCACGCCCGCGGCACTCGCGAGGGCCCCTCCGAGGAATCCGGGATCCCGCAGGAGCGAGCGCAGCAGCCGCTCGACCGGGACCTCGGCGATCGGCTCCCCCTCGGAGAAGTCGTCGTCGAGGCGCTCGTGGAGGGCCTCGACGAGGCCCTCCGCGCGGCTCTCCGACGACGCGACGAGAGGGGCGGCGCCGGGAGCGGTGCCAGCAACGGCAGGTGAGTCCGCTGCCGCGTCCCCCTCCTCCGTCGTCGTCGGGGAGCCGCCGGCCGCCGACGGCGCTGCGACGGCAGACCCCGCGACCGCTCCTCCGACGGCTGCTCCTGCTTCCCCTCCGGCGGCGACCCTCAGGATCCGACGCCGCAGCCGCTCCGCGTCCTCGGCGGTGACGTACTGGATCTCCAGGTGGGAGTCGCTGCCGCCGGCGACCTCGATGCGGACCTTGGCGAGCCCTGCCAGGCGCGCGAGCAGAGGACGCTCGACGGAGACGGACTCGATGCGGCTGCGCGGCGCGAACTCCCGGCTGCGACTGATCAGGCCGCTGTGCAGCGCGACCCCGTCGTCGTCGACCGCATAGCTCGTGCGCCGCCAGGAGACCAGCGAGACCAGCACGCCGATCATGGCGAGGGCGATGAGGACGCCGGTGCCGATGAGCGCGCGACGCAGCGTGAAGTCCTGCAGGAGGCTGGCGAGGTTCTGGGCGGTGATCACGGCGACCGCGCCGACGACGATCCTCCACCCCGTCAGGAGCGGTGTGATCGGATGCGTCCGACGGTGCCCCTCGGGCAGGCTCACAGCGCCGCCATCCGCTCGATGCCGCGCTCGGTGAGCAGCGCCCGCAGGCGCTCCGCCTCCTCGCGCGGCAGACCGGAGATGGACTCGGTGCCGGTGTCCGAGGCCGTGCTGAGGGTGAGCGAGGCCAGGCCGTAGCGACGCTGGATCGGCCCCTCGTCGATGGTCACGGACTGGATGCGGCCGTACGGGACCGTGACGATGCTGCGCAGGAGGATCCCGGAGGCGAGGACGAGCTCCTCCTCGCCGTCGAGGTATCCCATGGCGCGCACGCGTCGGCCCGTCAGGGCGAGTCCCTGGATGCTCAGCACCAGCGGGATGAGGGCGAGCGCGGCGATCCACCACCAGGAGGTCAGGACGGCGCCGACGACGGCCCCGGCGATCAGCAGCGCTCCGATCACGTGGAAGGGGAGCACTGCGAGATGGTGCGCGCGGATCTGCAGGAGCGAGACGGGCCGCAGGCCCTCGACGTCGAGACGGTCATCGCGGAGTCGCACGCTGACGTGCTCGGGCGAGGCGGCGCCGACGGGCGCGGCAGGTCCGACGGGCGAGGCAGGGCCGGAGGGCGAGGCAGGGCCGGAGGGTGAAGCGGGGCCGGAGGGTGAAGCGGGGCCGGAGGGTGAAGCGGGGCCGGAGGGTGAAGCGGGGCCGGAGGGATGGTCCATGGATTCATGGTGGCATCCCGCCGGGCGCAGGGCCTCCGACGGAGGTCGGGCATCCGTCGACGCAGGGTGCGCGCAGACCTTCCGCCGCTCGGCGCGAGCCTGCTCGGGACTCCGCGCAGGACCGCCCGGGACGTGTCGCGGGCCTGCTCAGGACTCGGCGCCGGCTCCTTCGCGGCTCGTCTCGCCCGGGCCGTCCTGCGGCGGCAGAGTCCCCCAGCGCTCGACGACCACGCCGAGGATCCCCAGCGCGAGCCCGCAGACGGCCGCCCCGACGGTGGGCAGCACCCCGGTGAGGAGATCTCCGACGCCCGTGCCGAGCAGGAAGATCGTCTCCCCGGAGAAGAAGCCCCCGATGACTGCCCCGGTGTATGCGCAGGCGCGGGCGAGCAGGACGATGCGGAAGGCCGTGGGGAGGTCGATCTGGTGCTGGCGGGGAGCGAGCGTCGGCGTCCGCTCCCGCTCCTCGGACTCGCGCATGTAGCGGCGCAGCGGGATCGCCTTGACCAGCAGCACCGCGATGAGGGCGAGGAGCACGAGCGAGGTCAGCCATCCGCTGAGCGGAAGGACGAGCCCGCGCGCGGCGAGCACGGAGAGGAGCTGCGCGCCGATGCCGGTGCTGATCGCCGTGATCAGCACCAGGATCGGGATGCTCAGCGGCTTCACGGCAGGTCGAACCCCAGGACGGCCGGCCCCGGCCGGAGGCCGTCGCGATCGTCGGCCCGCTCGAGCAGCGCGCCGACGATGCCGTGGCCGTCGAGCTCCGCGCCCGGCCGCGCCGCATGCCAGGGGGCGAGTACGAAGGCTCGCTCATGGGCGCGCGGATGCGGGAGCGTGAGGTCCGGGTCGTCGGAGATCACGTCTCCGTAGGAGATGACGTCGACGTCGAGGGTGCGCGGCCCCCAGCGGACGAGACGCTCGCGGCGTGCGGCGCGCTCGGCCCGATGGCAGACCTCGAGGAGGGCGAAGGGGGCGAGCACGGTCCGCACCCCGATCACGGAGTTCAGGAAGGCGCCCTGCCCGTCGGGCCCGCCGACGGGCTCGGTCTCCAGGACGGGGCCGGTCCATTCGATCTCGACGCCGTCGGCCTCGGCGATCAGGGCGAGGGCGTGCTCGAGGTGCGCCTCCCGGTCGCCCAGGTTGGTGCCGAGGGCGAGCACCGCCTCGACGGGAGGGGCGTCGCGGACCACGCGCACGCGCACGTCGTCGACGGGCAGGCCGACCGGTGCGGCGGGCTTGTGGACGACCACCTCGACGCGGCGCACGAGGGGGCGGCCGACTCCTGTGAGGATCCGCTGGGCGATCCGCTCGGCGAGCGTCTCCACGAGGTCGTGGGGCCCGTCCTCGAGCTCGGCGCGCACGTCGGCGGCGACCTCGGCGTAGTTGACGGTGCGGTCCAGGGCGTCGGAGCGCCCGGCCTCGGCGGTCGACAGGTGCAGCACCACGTCCGCCGTGAACAGCTGGCCGAGCTGCTTCTCCTGCTCGAGCACCCCGTGGTGGCCCCAGGCGCGGATGCCGGAGACCTCGATGCGGTCCGGGGCGGTCGATGTCGGACGGATCATGCTCGTCGGCTCCTTCGCAGCAGGTCCCCCGTGCGGACGGCGGCGAGGGTGGGCGGCACGGCGTGCACGCGCACGGCCCAGGCGCCCTGGAGCGCCGAGTAGCCGCTGATCGCGGCGGTCGCGGCATCGCGGTCGACGCCGAGCGCCGAGACGAAGCGCTTACGGGAGGCGCCGATCAGGATCGGCAGGCCGTGCTGCGCCATGGGCTCCCAGTTGGCCAGCAGCTCCCAGTTCTGCTCCCCCGTCTTGGAGAAGCCGAGCCCGGGATCGACGACCAGGAAACGGTCCTCGACGCCCGCCTCGCGCAGTGCCCGGAGCCGGTGCTCGAGCTCGTCGGCGCTCTCGTGCGCGACGTCCTCGTAGACCGCGAGCTCGTTCATGACGTCGCTGTGGCCCCGCCAGTGCATGGCGATGAAGACCGGCGGGGTCCCCAGGCGCGTGCGCAGGCGGGCGGCCTCGCGCCCCATGTCCTGATCGGCGAGGCCGGCGGAGACGTCGTTGACGATCAGCGCGCCCGCCTCGACGCTCGCCGCCGCGACGGAGGCCCGCATGGTGTCGACGCTGACGACGACGTCCTCGGCGGCGAGGGCCGCGACCACGGGGATCACCCGTCGCAGCTCCTCCTCCTCGCTGACGCGCGGTGCGCCGGGCCGCGTGGACTCCCCGCCGACGTCGACGATGTCGGCGCCCTGCGAGACCAGCAGGCGGCCGTGCGCGATCGCGTCCGGCGCCCGGTCATGGCGGCCGCCGTCGGAGAAGGAGTCCGGGGTGACGTTCAGGACGCCCATGACGAGGGTGTCGTCGCGGTCGAGCCGCTCCGGCAGTCCCTCGGGCCGTCGCTGACCCACGGCGCTCACGCCCGGTTGATGAGGCTCATCGCCTCGGACCGCGTGCTGGCGCTCTCCCGGAGCATGCCGCGCACGGCCGAGGTGACGGTGCTGGCGCCCTCGGCCCGCACCCCGCGCATGGACATGCACATGTGCTCGGCCTCGATCACGACGATCGCGCCGGCGGCGTCGATCTGCTCCATGAGCGCGTCGGCGACCTGGCTGGTGATGCGCTCCTGCACCTGCGGGCGGCGGGCGTACACGTGGACCAGGCGCGCGAGCTTGCTCAGCCCCGTCACCTTCCCCGCGCCGGGGATGTAGCCGACGTGGGCGACGCCCATGAACGGCAGCAGGTGGTGCTCGCACATGGAGTGGAAGCGGATGTCGCGCACCAGGACCAGCTCCTGGTGGTCGATCTCGAAGGTCGTCGAGAGCGGCTCCTCCGCGTCCTGGTCCAGGCCCTGGAACACCTCGGCGTACATGCGGGCGACGCGGGCGGGCGTGTCCTGCAGGCCGTCGCGATCGGGGTCCTCGCCGACCGCCGCGAGGATCTCCCTCACGGCGGCGGCGAGCCGCTGCTGGTCCACGGGCATGCTCAGCGCTCCGTCGTCTCGTCGGGGGCGGCGCCGTCCTGCCACGGCGCGCCGGGGATGTCCGGACGGTCGCCGCCCGGGTGCGGGAGCTCCGGGGCGCCCGGGTGGAGCGGCTCGCCCGCGTCCTGGGACTCGGCGCCGGTCGCCGTCGTGGTCCCGCCGACGCTCGGCGCCTCGAGGGCCGGCCGCTGCTCGCTGGACTGCCACACGTCCCGCAGGGGGCGCTTGCGCACGTCCTGGAAGATCTCGGCGAGCTCGCGCTCGTTCAGGGTCTCCTTCTCGAGCAGCGCCTCGACCAGGCGGTCGAGGACATGCCGGTTCTCCACGATGACCGCCCAGGCCTCGTCGAGCGCGTTCTCGAGCAGGCGACGGACCTCCTGATCGATCAGCGACGCGGTCTCGGCGCTGAAGCGCGGGCCCTGGCCCTGCTGCATGCCGACGAACACCTCGTCCTGGTCGCCGGAGAGGGCGACCTGGCCGACGGCCTCGCTCATGCCGAGCTGCATGACCATCATGCGCGCGATCTTCGTGGCGTTCTGCAGGTCCGAGCTGGGGCCGGTGGTGACGTCGTGGAAGATGCTCTCCTCCACGGCGTAGCCGCCCATCGCATAGGCGAGGCGGTCCAGCAGCTCGTTGCGCGACTGGTAGTTGCGGTCCTGGGTCGGGACGACCATCGTGTAGCCGCCCGCGCGGCCGCGCGGCAGGATCGTCACCTTCGTGACCGGTGCCGAGTTGTTCAGGGCCGCCGCCACGAGCGCATGGCCGCCCTCGTGGTAGGCCGTCATCTGGCGCTCGCGCTCGGTCATGACCTTCGAGTACCGCTGGGGGCCCATGGAGACGCGGTCGATGGCCTCGTCGAGGGCGCGGTTGTCGATGATCTGGTTGCCCGAGCGGGCGGTCAGCAGGGCCGCCTCGTTAAGGACGTTGGCCAGGTCGGCGCCCGACATGCCGATGGTGCGGCGGGCGACGGCCTCGAGGTCGACGTCGTGCGAGAGCGGCTTGCCCTTCGCGTGGACCGTGAGGATGTGCAGGCGTCCCTTGAGGTCGGGCGCCTCCACCGCGATCTGCCGGTCGAAGCGGCCCGGGCGCAGGAGCGCGGGGTCGAGGATGTCGACGCGGTTGGTCGCGGCGATGAGGATGACGTTCTGGTTCTCGTCGAACCCGTCCATCTCCACCAGCATCTGGTTGAGCGTCTGCTCGCGCTCGTCGTGGCCGCCGCCCATGCCGGCGCCGCGATGGCGGCCGACGGCGTCGATCTCGTCGATGAAGATGATCGCCGGGGCGTTCTCCTTCGCGGTGGAGAAGAGGTCGCGCACGCGGCTCGCGCCGACGCCGACGAACATCTCCACGAAGTCCGAGCCGGAGATCGAGTAGAAGGGGACGTTGGCCTCGCCCGCGACAGCGCGCGCGAGCAGCGTCTTACCCGTGCCGGGAGGACCGTAGAGCAGCACGCCCTTGGGGATCTTCGCCCCGACCGCCTGGTACTTCTCCGGGGCGACGAGGAACTGCTTGATCTCGTCGAGCTCCTCGACGGCCTCCTCGGCGCCGGCCACGTCGGCGAAGGTGACCTTGGGGGCCTCCTTGCTGAACAGCTTCGCCTTGGACTTGCCGAACTGCATGGCCCGGCCGCCGCCCTGGGCGTTCATGATCAGGAACCAGAACAGGCCGATGAAGATGAGCAGCGGGAGGAAGGACACCAGCAGCGTGGACCACCAGGAGCTGCCGACGATCTCGTCGGTGTAGCCCTTGTCGGGCTCCGCGGCGGAGACCGCGGCGACGACGTCGTCGGCGCGCGCGGTCACGTACGAGAAGCTGACCTTGGTGCCCTTGTCCGTGCCGTCGACCGAGTAGGCCTCCGTCAGGACGAGGTCGACGCGCTGCTGGTTGCCGCCGATGATCTTCGCCTGCTCGACGGTGTCGCCCTCGAGCAGCTCGAGGCCCTGCTGGGTGTCGATCTGCTGGTAGCCGTCGCGGCCGAAGACGCCGACGAGGATGCTGACCAGGATGATCGCGACCAGCGCCCAGATGGCGATGCTGACGAGCGGGCGCTTGCGGGGAGTCTTGTTCTCGGCCATGTCAGCCCTCGTAGACCGAGCGCTTGAGAACGCCCACGTAGGGAAGGTTGCGGTAGTGCTCGGCGTAGTCGAGGCCGTACCCGATGACGAAGTCGTTGGGGATGTCGAAGCCGACGTAGCGGGTGTCGATCTCGACGCGCGCGGCCTCGGGCTTGCGCAGCAGCGCGCAGATCTCGACGCTCTTGGGGCCGCGGGAGCGGAGGTTGGAGATGAGCCACTTCAACGTGAGGCCGGAGTCGATGACGTCTTCGACGATCAGCACGTGGCGGTCGGTGATGTCGGCGCCGAGGTCCTTGAGGATCCGCACGACGCCCGAGGACTTGGTGCCGGAGCCGTAGGACGACACCGCCATCCAGTCCATCTCGGTCTTCAGATCGATCGCCCGGGCGAGATCGGCCATGACCATCACCGCGCCCTTGAGGACGCCGACCAGGATCGGCGGCTCGTCGGCGTAGTCGGCGGCGATCTCGGCGCCGAGCTCGGCGATGCGGTCCGCGATCTGCCGCTCGTCGAGCAGGACGCGCTCGACGTCGGGATGGATGGGCGTAGATGGCACGCGGGTCTCCTCCGTGGGTGAGATGAGTGAGGACGCCGCGGCTCACGGATCCGTACGGCGCCACACGAGCAGGCCGTCGCGGCGAGCGACCTCGATCCTACCCGGAACGCTCACCGCTGCCTGACCGTGCCATGAGACGAGAAGCGCATCGACCGCGAGCATCTGTCGACGCAGGAGCGACTTGCCCGATCCGCCGGACGGTGCGCGCGACGGGGTGCCCGTCGGCCCGCCCGCCGGACCTCTCTCCGCGCCTCCCTCTGCGGGATCGTCGGCGGCGCGGGCCGCGCGGGTGGCGTCGCGCAGCACGCGGGTGCGCAGCGGCGCGGGCGCCGCGGCGAGCGCATGGACGTCCAGCAGCAGCAGGTCGCCGGCCTCGCGCTCCTCTCCCCCGTCGCGCCGGAGCTGCTCGAGCAGCGCCCGCGCCTCGGCGTCGAGATGCTCTACGTCGGGCCGCACGAGCTCCGCGGTGCGGGCCAGGTTCTCGTCGATGTGCTCGCCGAGGATCTCGCGCAGCAGCGGCAGCGCCCGGTGCCGGACGCGGGCGCGCAGGAAGGACTCGTCGGCGTTCATCGGGTCCTCCCACCACTCGAGGTCGTGGAGGCGGCAGATCTCCTCGGTGTCGGTGCGGCGCAGCGCCGTCGTCTCGTCCCGCCCGGTGCCGAGGAAGGGCCTCAGCACCCCGTCGCGAGCGCGCGCGATGCCTGCGAGGGCCCGGGGACCGCCGCCGCGGGCGAGGCCCATGAGCACCTGCTCGGCCTGGTCGTCGAGCGTGTGGCCAAGCAGGAGGGCGAGGGCGCCGGTGTCCTCGACGCGGACCGCGAGCGCTTCCCGGCGAGCATCGCGCGCGGCGTTCTCCACTCCTCCGGGCGCGGAGGCGTCCACCTGCACCCGCAGCACGATCGCCTCGGCGCCGAGGCGCTCGGCCTGGTTCCGGGCGCGCTCGGCGATCTCGGCGGAGCCGGCGACCAGGCCGTGGTCGACGACCGCCGCCTCGACCGCGAGCCCCATGCGGGAGCCCACCCAGACGACGGTCGCGAGCAGGGCGAGGGAGTCGGGGCCTCCGCTGAGGCCGACGACGAGGCGGGGGGCGAGATGTCCGGCGGAGGTGTCGTCGGCGAGGGCCTCGAGGCGCGCGGCGAGGGCGGCGCGCACCGCGGTCCGGGCGCGGGCGACGACGGGCGGCGGTCCCGCCATCAACCGACCTCGACGATCTGCGCGGCGACCTCGTCGACGGCGGCGCGCGCGGCCGCGGCGTCGGCGCCGTCGAACCCGTGGACGAGGATCGAGTAGCCGACGGTGCGCCCGTCGGCGAGCACGGCGACGCCCGCGAGCGATGCCGTCCCGCCCAGGTAGCCGGTCTTGCCGCGGACGAGGCCGCGGGCGGAAGCGGTGCCGTCGGCGCCGAAGCGCTCGGCGAGGGTCCCCGACAGGCCGGCGATCGGGACGTCGTAGAGGATCTGCTCGAGCTGCGGGACGTCCCCGGAGGCCACCTCGGCGAGGACGGCGGCGAGCAGCGCGGGCGGCACGCGGTCGTCGCGGGAGAGCCCCGAGCCGTCGTTGATCACGAGCGCGTCGAGGTCCTCCTGGGGCACGCCGAGCTCCTGTCCCAGCTCGACGATCTCGGCGCGCACCGCGGCCGCGGCCCCCTCGGGGGTGGTCGGCTCTCCCCGGCGGAGGGCGACCAGGTGCGCGAGCATCTCCGCCGCGGTGTTGTCGGAGATCTGGAGGGTGCGGCGGACGATGTCGCCGATCGGCGCGGACTGCACGACCGCCTCGGCGGCGCCCTCGGGCGCCGTGCCGGAGGCGATCTCCCCCTGGACGTCGACGCCCGCCTCCGCGAGCAGCTCCGCGAAGCGGTCGGCGGCGTCGCCGGCGGGGTCGAACGACTTCTGCCCGTACTCCTGGCCGTCGAGCCAGCCCTCGTCGATCGCGAGCGCCGACGTGGGCGCGACCCATCCGCCGGCGGTGCCGTTGCTCCCCCAGGCCGCGTTCTGCCCTCCGGTGATCAGCGAGGTGTCCAGGACGAGCGAGACCGTTCCGCCTCCCTGCTGCGCGACGAGCGCGGCGGTCTGCTCCGCGAGGTCGCGCAGATCGTCCTCGGTGAGAGTCATGTCGCCCTCGCCGACGAGCGTCACTGTCTGGTCGGCCACGACGGCGCGCGTCGCGATGGTCTCGTCCGCGCCGTAGAGGCGCAGCACGGCGGCGGCGGTGAGCAGCTTGAGGGTGGAGGCGGGGGTGCGCGCGGTGTCGCTGTCGCGCTCGGCGATCACGGCTCCGGTCTCGGCGTCGACCACGGCATAGGCCAGGTTGCCGTCGACGACCGCGAGGCTCGCCTGCGCATCCATGCGCTCCTGCAGGTCAGCAGCCAGTTCCGAGGAGGTCGAGGTGGCGGTCTGCCCGGTGGGCACCGCGGCCTGATCCCGCTCCCAGTCCTCGGCGACGGCACGGGGCCCGGCCGTCGGCTCCTGCTGCGCGGAGGCGGTGGTGAGGACGCCGGGGAAGGCATCCGCCAGATCCCCGAGGATGTAGAAGCTCGCGGGGACGGCGATGCAGAGGGCGATCGCGGTGTTCCGCCATATGCGCTCGGAGACCATGACCATCACGATAGAGTGTCGAAGTCAGAATCAATGCCCGCTAGGGGCGGAAGCAACGGAGCGGCTGTCGTGGAATTCGACGTGACCATCGAGATCCCTCGCGGGAATCGCAACAAGTACGAGGTGGACCACCACAACGGGCGCATCCGCCTGGACCGGATGCTGTTCACGGCGACGCGCTACCCGGACGACTACGGGTTCATCGAAGGGACCCTCGGCGAGGACGGCGATCCGCTGGACTGCCTGGTCCTGCTGGAGGAGCCCACCTTCCCGGGCTGCCTGATCCGGTGCCGCGCGCTCGGCATGTTCCGCATGCGCGACGAGGCCGGCGGCGACGACAAGATCGTGGCGGTCCCGGTCGGCGACCGGCGCCAGGTGCGCCGTCAGGAGCTGACGGACGTCTCGGAGTTCCATCGCCTGGAGATCCAGCACTTCTTCGAGGTCTACAAGGACCTCGAGCCGGGCAAGAGCGTGGAGGGAGCGCACTGGGAGGGCCGCAGCGACGCGGAGGCGGAGATCCGCCGCTCCTACGAGCGCGCCGTCGGCACCGAGCACGCGAACGAGTTCACCCAGACCTTCTGACGCCGTCGGTCGGGGCCGGGTCCGCTCGGGTCCCGGCCGTCGTCGCGGAAGGCCGCGCAGGACCAGCATGACGAGGGGCCCGGAGGATGCACTGCATCCTCCGGGCCCCTCGTCATGTCGCCATGCCGTCCGGCCGGCCCGTCGCCAGGCCCTCGCCCGCCTCAGCTCGGAAGCGCGGCCGGGTCCTGGCCGGCGACCTCGCCCTCGATGGTCTCCGCCTGCGCAAAGATGTCGTCGAGCGCCTCGATGACGGTGCGGCTGACCGCACGGGCGCCGAAGCCGCCGATCGCGGCACCGATGCCGAAGGGCAGCAGGCGCGCCATCCACAGCTTGCCGGTGCGGGCGACCAGGCGCTTGCGCACGTACCGCGAGACCTGCGTGCTGACGAAGGACGGGATGACCCCGCCGCCGCCCAGCACCGCGTTCCACTGCAGGCCCTGCTTGCCCATCGCCCGGGCGACGATCTCCGCGCCCCGCTCACCGCTGAGGACGGCCATGAGCACGAGGCGGCGGGTCTGCGGATCGGTCATGTCGACCTCGTGGATCTCCGCGGTGGCGAGCGTCAGGAAGGCGCAGGTCTCCGCGAAGGAGATGCCCTCGCCGACGGTCAGGCCGACGGCGACGGCCGTGCCGACGCCCGGGAGGGCGGCGGTCCCGCCGATCCCGGCGCCGGTGAGGGTGGCGAGGGTCGTGAAGCGGCGGTGGAGCGCACGCAGCAGCTCCTCCTGGGTCGCGTCGGGGCGCTTGGCGCGCAGACGCCGCACGTAGCTGCGCGCGAGCGGGGCCTGCACCTTGAGGGCGGTGTCGATCAGCGCGAGCCAGCGGTCGTCGACCGACTCGGGACCCGCAGGCGCCGCGGCAGGGGCGAGAGAGCTCTCGTTCACCGGTGTGCTCCGTTCTTCGAGGACGAGGACGGGGACACGCTACCGCCGTCCGCCGGGGAATCGAGGAGGACCTCTCCGGGGGCCAGGCGCGTCACATCGCCCTCGAGGCCCAGCAGGCGCACCGCCTCGGACAGGTCCGCGTAATGGGGGACGTAGGAGGCGTCGACGAAGGAGCGCGGGACCGCGCGGTCATGGCAGAGCGTGCCGCGGAGGTGATCGGTCTCGTGCTGGAGGATGCGGGCCGTCCAGCCCACCAGCTCCTCGTCGATCTCGCGCGGAGCGGGGTCGGTCCCGTCGACGGCGATCTCGAGGGCGCGCAGCCGCACCCGGCGGGCGCGGGGGACGATCGACTGCCAGCCGTCGACGGAGAGGCACCCCTCCCACGCATGCACGGTCTCGGTGCCGAGGATCTCGACCGTCGGGTCCAGCAGGGCGCGCAGCGCGAGCGGACGCCGCTCGAGCAGGTCGTCATCCTCGTCCTCCCCGGGGGCCGAGGCGTAGCGGTCCTCGACCACGATCAGTCGCAGCGGGAGGCCGACCTGCGGGGCGGCGAGGCCGACGCCCGGAGCGCGGCGCATGGTGACGGTCATCGCGTCGATCAGCTCGGCCTGGAGCTCGGGCTCGAGCCGGCCGACGGCGGAGACGGAGCGCCGGCGCAGCGCCGGATGCCCGGCCTGCACGATGCGCAGGGGGTCCTCCGGCTTCTCGCGGCGGTCGAGGATCGTGCGGGTGAGTTCGGAGATGTCCACGCGCCGATTATCCCTGCCGCGGCGGAGAGCCGCCCGCATCGGCTCATGCAGTGCGCGCACGGGCCCGCGCCCCGGCTCGTGCGGCGCGCGCGCAGCGGCCCGGGCGGTGCCGCGCCGAGCGGGTCCCCCGCGGATTCTTGTCCGACGGACGACACGTGGTCGGAAGTCGGTGAGAGTTCGGCTACACTTCACGGAGCCGGTGCAAGGGAGCACCCCATCGCTCCCAGCCATACCGGTGACAGCACTTCACTACGGACCGTCCGGCACGTACCTGCCGGTGAAGGGAAACACCATGGCAACAGTGACTTTCGACAACGCGTCGCGCATCTACCCGGGCCAGGAGCGCCCGGCGGTGGACAGCCTCAACATCGAGATCGGCGACGGCGAGTTCCTCGTCTTCGTCGGCCCCTCGGGCTGCGGCAAGTCCACCTCGCTGCGCATGCTGGCGGGCCTCGAGGAGATCGACGCGGGCCGCATCCTCATCGGCGATCGCGACGTCACCGACGTCCCGCCGAAGGACCGCGACATCGCGATGGTGTTCCAGAACTACGCGCTGTACCCGCACATGACGGTCGCCGACAACATGGGCTTCGCCCTGAAGATCGCCGGCACCCCGAAGGCCGAGATCCGCAAGCGCGTCGAGGACGCCGCCGCGATCCTCGACCTCACCGAGTACCTCGACCGCAAGCCGAAGGCGCTCTCCGGCGGTCAGCGCCAGCGTGTCGCCATGGGCCGTGCGATCGTCCGCTCGCCCCAGGTGTTCCTCATGGACGAGCCGCTGTCGAACCTCGACGCCAAGCTGCGCGTGTCCACCCGTACGCAGATCGCCTCGCTCCAGCGTCGCCTGGGCGTCACGACCGTGTACGTGACGCACGACCAGACCGAGGCCATGACGATGGGCGACCGCGTCGCGGTCCTCAACGCCGGCGTCCTGCAGCAGATCGACTCGCCGCGCCGCATGTACGACCACCCGAACAACGTGTTCGTGGCCGGCTTCATCGGCTCCCCGGCGATGAACCTGCTCGATGAGAAGCTCACCGACCAGGGCGTCCAGTTCGGCGGCGCGATCCTGCCCGTCGATCGCCAGACCCTCTCGGACACCGACGAGACCAGCGTGACCGTCGGCATCCGCCCGGAGGACCTGGAGCTCGTGGGCGAGGGCCAGGGCATCGCCATCGACGTCGACGTGGTCGAGGAGCTGGGCGCGGACGCGTTCATCTACGGCCGCCGCGCCGGCGCCGAGGAGACGGCCAAGCCGTTCATCGCTCGCGTCGACGGCCGCCGTCCCCCGGCGAAGGGCGAGACCGTCTACTTCCGCCCGAAGCAGGATCACCTGCACCTCTTCGATGCGAAGAGCGGCCAGCGTCTGGGCGACTGATCCCACGCTGAACGAGCGGGCGTCCGGCCATCGGCCGGGCGCCCGTTCGCGTCGTCCGGGGCATCGCCCGGGTCGTCGTCCGGGGCCGAGCGCCACCGGGCGACGCGAGGGAATCCTGCGGAGGAGCCGTGGACATTCCCGCACGACACCGTGTCCGATGCCCGTCGGAGCCCGATCACACCGCGCTGTAGGGGAGAATGGACCCATGGCACCCTTGGAGATCACCGCGTCCCGTGCTGATCCGGCACTGCTGGACCTGCCGTGGGAGCACCCGCTGGAGGACTGGCCCGAGGAGATGCTCGCGGCACTCCCCCGCGGCATCTCCCGGCACGTCGTGCGCTTCGTCCGCGTCTCCGGCCGCGTGCTCGCGCTCAAGGAGATCGACCATGCGCTCGCCCGCCGCGAGTACGACATGCTGCGCGTGCTGGGCCGCCTCGACATCCCCGCCGTGGAGCCCTTCGGCGTGGTCTCGGGCCGCACCCGACCCGACGGCACCCCGCTGGACGCGGTGCTGATCACCCGGCACCTGCAGTTCTCCCTCCCCTACCGTGCGGTGTTCAGCCAGGTCTCGAAGGCGGAGACCGCCCATCGCCTGCTCGACGCGCTGACGGTGCTGCTCGTGCGCCTGCATCTCGAAGGCTTCTACTGGGGCGACGTCTCGCTGTCGAACACCCTGTTCCGCCGCGATGCCGGCGCCTTCGCCGCATACATCGTCGACGTCGAGACGGGCAGCCTCCACGAGGAGCTCTCCGACGGGCAGCGCCTGTACGACCTCGACCTCGCCCGCACCAACATCATCGGCGAGCTCATGGACCTCCAGGCCGGGGATCTCCTGGATCCGGAGTCCGATCCGGTCGCCGTCGGCGATGACCTCGTGCGCCGGTACGAGGAGCTCTGGTCCGCGCTCACCGCCCGCGAGCAGTTCTCGACCGACGAGCGCTGGCGGGTCTCCGCCCGCATCGAGAAGCTCAACGAGCTCGGATTCGACGTGGGCGAGCTCGAGATCACCACCGACCTCGACGGCACCTCCCTGTCGATCCGTCCGAAGGTCGTCGACGCCGGCCACCATGCCCGTCGTCTGATGCGCCTGACCGGCATCGACGCCCAGGAGAACCAGGCCCGGCGCCTCCTCAACGACCTCGACCACTATCGGGCCGTGACCGATCAGCAGGCCGAGGAGGAGGAGTTCGTCGCCCACGAGTGGCTGCAGCAGCAGTACGAGCCGGTCGTGCGCGCCATCCCGCGGGGCATGCGCTCGAAGCTCGAGCCCCCGGAGTTCTTCCACGAGGTGCTCGAGCACAAGTGGTTCCTCTCGGAGAAGGACGGGGTCGACGTCAGCCTCGACGACACGGTGCGCGACTACATCCTCACCGTGCTCGTCCACCGGCCCGATGAGAAGTCCCTGGTGACGACGGAGACGTCGGCGCTGCCGATCTTCCGCGACTGACCCCACGCCGACGGCCCGGCCGCGCGGAGCATCTGCTCCGCGCGGCCGGGCCGTCGGTCATGTCGGGAGAGCTTGTGAGGCCCCCAGGGGACCGATCCGCAGGATCGCTCGTCAGGAGCGGCTGCCGGGCACGGTCGCCAGGGCCTGCGCTCAGGAGCGGCCGATCGCGGCGCGCACCCCGGAGATCTCGTAGAGCGCGATCGCCGCGGCGACCGAGGCGTTGAGGGACTCGGTGCCGCCGCCCATCGGGATCGAGACGATCTGGTCGCTGCTCTCGCGGGCGAGGCGCGAGAGGCCCTTGCCCTCGGCGCCGACCACGAGCACCACCGGCTGCGTCCCCAGCTCCATCTCGCGCGAGGTCACGTCGCCGTCGGCGTCCAGACCGAGCACGAACACGTCCTTCATCTTCAGCGAGGCGAGGGTGCGGTTGAGGTTCGTGACCTGCGCGACCCGCACGCGTCCGGCCGCGCCGGCGGCGACCTTCCACACGCTCGCCGTCATGCCGACGCTGCGACGCTCGGGGATGATCACGCCGTGGGCGCCGAAGGCGTCGGCGCTGCGCAGGATCGCGCCGAGGTTGCGCGGATCGGTGATCCCGTCGAGAGCGATCAGCAGCGGCTCCTCGAAGTTCTCCGAGGCCAGCTTCAGCAGGTCGTCGACCTCCGCGTACTGGTAGGGCGGGATGGTCAGGGCCACGCCCTGATGGACCGCGCGGTCCGTCATCCGGTCCAGATCGGTGCGGCTGGCCTCGGTGATCGGCAGCGAGCGCGCGCCGGCGAGGCGCAGGATCTCGCGCACCCGCTCGTCGACCTCGATGCCGTTGAGCACCGTGAGCCGGGTCGCCGGCACCTCCTCGCGCAGCGCCTCGAGCACCGCGTTGCGGCCCGCGACCTGATCATGGCCTCGACGCTGCGCCGGCGCCTGGCCGTTGCGCGGCGCGCGACCGCCCGATGCTCCGCCGGACGTCCCGCCGGAGCCTCCCTTGTAGGCCTTGTGCGCGGGGCGGTCCTCCGCCTTCGGCGTCGGCCCGCGGCCTTCGAGACCACGACGGCGCACGCCGCCGGATCCGACGGACGCGCCCTTCTTGCCGTGGCGCACCGCGCCCCGGCGAGAGCTGTTTCCTGCCATGCTTCGCTTCCTCCTCAGCTGCGCGATGCCAGCGTCCAACGGGCGCCGTCGGCCCCGTCCTCGACGCGGATCCCCGCAGCGCTCAGGGCGTCGCGGATGGCGTCCGCCCCTGTCCAGTCCTTCCGGGCACGGGCGGCCGCCCGTGCCTCCAGCTGCGCGGTCACGAGGGCGTCGAGCGCGGCATGCTCCGCCGCGTCGCCGCCGTCGGACGATGCCCACTGCGCGCCCAGCGGGTCCAGCCCCAGGACGTCGAGCATGGCCCGCAGGCGGCCCAGCGCCTGCGCCGTGCGCTCCGCCCGGTCGCCGGCCGCGTCCCCGCCGGCCTCGGCCAGCAGGGTGTTCAGGGCCGACTGCTCCCGATGGATCACCGCGAGCGCCTCGGGGACGGCGAGGTCGTCGTCGAGCGCGGCGACGAATGCCTCCGGCAGCTCGACGGCGCGCAGATCGGCATCCGTCCCGGCGATCGCGGCGAGCTCTCCGCCGGTGGCCGCGAGGACCTCGGCGGCCCGGCGCGCGGTCGCCGTGAAGCGCTCCCAGACCACCGCCGCCTCGTGGATCGCCCGGTCGTTGTACTCGACGGTGGCACGGTAGTGGCCGCTGACCAGCGCGAGCCGGACGACCGGCGCGGGATGCGCGGCGAGGGCGTCGGCCGCGGTGACGAAGTTGTCGAGGCTCTTGCCCATCTTCAGGCCGTCGACGGTGAGGACGCCGGAGTGCATCCACCGCTGTGCGAACCCGAACCCGGCGGCATGCGACTGCGCCTGCTCGTTCTCATGGTGCGGGAAGCGCAGGTCGAGCCCGCCGGCATGGATGTCGAAGGTCTCGCCGAGGTACTTGCGGCTCATGGCCGAGCACTCCAGGTGCCATCCCGGTCGACCGCGCCCGAAGGGCGTGTCCCAGGAGGCGGTCTCCGGCTCCGTCGCCTTCGCCGCCTTCCACAGGGCGAAGTCGCGGCGGTCCCGCTTGCCGGGCTCCATCTCCTCGCCCGCGTCCTGCATGTCCTCGAGGCTCTGGCGGGTCAGGGCGCCGTACGTCGGCAGCGAGGCGACGTCGAAGTACACCGAGCCGTTCCCGTCGGCGTACGCATGGCCGCGCTCGATGAGCAGCTGCATCAGCTCGATCATCTCGGGCACGTGCCCCGTCGCGCGCGGCTCGTAGTCCGGGCGACGGTTGCCGACCCGGTCGAGGACGTCCTGGAACTCGCGCTCGAAGCGGAGGGACCAGGCCCACCACTCGGCCCCGGCCTCCGCGGACTTCACGAGGATCTTGTCGTCGATGTCGGTTACGTTGCGGACGTGCGTGACCTCCAGGCCCGAGCGCTCGAGCCAGCGGACGAGCACGTCGAAGGCGAGGAAGGTGCGCAGATGGCCGAGGTGCGGCGCGCCCTGCGTCGTCGGACCGCAGACGTACAGCGACACCGCCCCCTCGCGCACCGGGGTGAACGGTGCGGTGGTGCGGGTGGCGGTGTCGTGCAGATGGAGTGTCACGGCCCCAGGGTACTGCCCCGGGCGACGATGTCATGACCATGGCGCGCCCCGGGCTCCTCCTGCGGGCGACCCGGGTGCCCGGGGCGCGGCGTCGGCGCTCAGGCCGCGGGACCGGCGGGCTTCCCGTAGAGCTCCTCGAAGGTGTCGTCGTAGGAGACGGCGTTGGAGCGGCGCTTGCCCTGGACGGCGTCCACCGCGGACTGCGCGGTCTCGATCGTCGTCTCGGGGGCGCGGATCCGCTTGAACACGATGTAGGCGATGAGGCCCGCGATCGCGGCGATCACGATGAAGACGCCGGCGACGATGAGGAAGGCCGCCCAGTCCGGCAGCCCCGTCCGCTGGAGGCCGGTGGCCGCCGCGAACAGCAGCATGACCCAGGCCGACAGCAGGAGGAACAGCAGCACGGCGGCGCAGGCGGCGATGACGCCCACCTTGATCGCGATCGCCGTGATCTCCTTCTTGGCGATGTCGATCTCGTGGTGGACCACCCCGAGGAGCTCGTCGCGGATGGACTGGACGAGCTCGCCGATGGACCGCTGGGTGGGCGGCGTGCTCGGGTCGTTCGTGGTGTTGATCATGGTCAGAGCCTAACGCAGGCGGGACGGGGGACGCAGGTGATGCGCGGTGCGATCCGCGGCTCCCGACGAGCCGCTCACCGCACCCCGCGAGGGGGCTCAGTCCACGGAGATCCGCTTGCGGCGGGGGACCTCGGCGCGGGGACCCGCGGAGCTCGAGCGGCGGATGACGACCTCCGGGGCGACCGCGACGTCGCGGGCCTCTCCCTCGTGGCCGGAGACGCGCTCGACGAGGAACTGCGCGGCGAGGGCGCCCAGCCGGTCCGAGTTGGGGTCCACGCTCGTGATCTGGGCGATCCCGGAGGCGGCGAGCGAGGTGTTGCCGTAGCCGGCGACCGCGAGCTGGTCCGGGACGGAGAACCCGTACTCGCGGGCCGCAGCGAGCACCCCGACCGCGGCCACGTCGTTCGAGCAGGTGACGGCCGTGGGCACATGGCTGCCGCGCAGGAGCATGTTCCCGGCGGTCTGCCCGACCTGCTCGGTGAAGTCGCCCGGCTCCACCCGCGCATGGTCGGCGAGCCCGTGGCGCTCCATCGCCAGGCGGAACGCGTCGGCGCGCTCACGGGCGACGGCGGCGCCGACTCCGCCCACGTGCGCGATGTCGCGGTGCCCGAGGCTCACCAGATGGTCGACCAGCAGGCCCTGGCCGACCTCGTCGTCGATGCGCACCGAGTCGATGCGGACGGCGAGCTCGCGCGAGCAGCCGATGCCGACGATCGGGCGGTCGCCCACAGCGGTCAGCACGCCCTCGACATCGGCCGGGTCGGAGACCATCAGGAAGCCGTCCACGCCGAGATGGACGAGGTTCTCGATCGCATCGGTGTCCGCCGCGACAGGGTACTCGGGCACGCGCCGACGGGTCGGGACGACGACAGCGGAGCGGCCGGTCGCGGTCAGCTCGATGCGGATCGCGCGCACGAGATCGGAGATCCACGTGTTGCGCATCGTGTTCACGAGCACGGCCACGACGCCGCGATGATCGTCCTCCCCCGCGAGCTCGTCGAGCGGGAAGTTCATGCGCTCGGCGGCCTCGCGCACGCGCACCGCCAGCTGCGGGCGGATGTCGTCGGTCCCGCGCAGCGCGCGCAGCGCGACCGCGCTGGAGATGCCCTCCGCGTCCGCCACATCGCGCAGCGTCGCGCGGGGGGTGGAGGCGGAGGAGGGGTCGCCGGGAGTCTCGGAAGGGGTGCTCGCCTCGTTGCTCATGGACCCATTGAACAGCATCCGGGGCGCTCCCCGGGGCCGCACGCCGTGCGAGGCCCCCGCCCGTCCCCACCTGCGGGGGTTATCCCCCGCTGGTCCGGCGGGAGGGCCCGGTGGGTTCACCCGCGCCGGGCGCCTACTGTCGGTGACATGGAAGACATCTCCGCCCCGCCGCCCTCGCGGCCGCCGGCCCATCCGGCGCCGACGACGCCGGGCCCGCCCCCGCTGTCCCAGCCGCCCCTCCCGACGCGCTCGTCCCCTCCACCGCAGCCGGTGCAGACGTCGCCCCGGCTCTCCTTCGCCGGCGTCTGCTCCGTCGTCCCCGGCGGGATCCTGTTCCTCAGCTGGCTCTGGGTGAGCGTCGCCCTGCTGGTCACCGGCATCGGCGGGCTCTTCGCCCTCGGCACCGGCGTGCTCGTCCTGATCCCCTGGGCGATGCTGATGCAGGCCGCGGTCCGCATCGAGCGCCGACGGGCGGTGGCCGTGCACCGCATCGAGGTGATCGTCCCGCCGCGACGTCGCAGCCGCCGCACCGGGCTCGCCGGATGGCTGCACAGCCTCTGGCTCGAGGTCTGCTCGGGCGCGTTCTGGCGGGGCGTGCTCCACCATCACCTGGCGATGCTCGTCGCCGGGCTCTTCTTCCTCGCCTTCCTCTCCTTCCTGGGGATCTCGTGGACCGCCGGGGACATCGCCGTCCGCGCCGGCGAGCTGCCGCTGGGCGCGATCACGCTGCCGCTGTGGTCGCTGATCGTGATCAGCGCGGCGAGCCTCGCGCTGGCGGTCCTCTCGCTCGTCCTCGGCGGGCTGAGCGACCGCGGTCTGGCCCGGGGGCTCATCTCGGGCTCGGAGGACGATCTGCGCGAGCAGGTGGCCGAGATGAGCGAGCGCCGTCAGGGGGCCGTCGACGCGGCCGCCCAGGAGCGCCTGCGGATCGAGCGCGACCTCCACGACGGGGTGCAGCCGCGGCTGGTCGCCCTGGCGATGACGCTCGGCATGGCCAAGGGCGCGATCCGTCGCGATCCCGATCGCGCGGAGGAGCTCGTCGGCGACGCCCACAGCGAGGCGAAGGGGATCATGACCGATCTGCGCCAGCTCGCCCGGGGCATCCATCCGGCGGTGCTCACCGACCGCGGCCTGGATGCGGCGCTCTCCGCGATCGCCGCCCGCTCGCGCGCCCCCGTGGATCTCCAGGTGGAGCCGCTCTCCGCCCTGGATCGCGAGCGCGAGGCGGTCGCCTACTTCGTCGTCTCCGAGGCGCTGACGAACATCGCCCGGCATGCGGAGGCCACCCGGGCGAGCGTCCGCGTGTCCCAGTCGGGCGATGTGCTGCGGGTGCGGGTCGAGGACGACGGCCGCGGGGGCGCGAGCGTGCGCCGCGACGGCGTCTCGACGGGCCTGGCCGGGCTGACCGACCGCGTCCGTGCGACCGGAGGCCGCCTCGAGGTCGCGAGCCCGCTCGACGGGGGCACCGTGCTCCTCGCCGTCATCCCGCTGTCCGGCGCGTCCGCCGCGTCCGGCGCATCCGCCGCATCGGCAGCCGCCCCCACCGGGCTCGCCCCGGCCCCCGTCGACCACCAGGAGGTCTCCCGATGAGGATCGTCATCGCCGACGATGCCGTGCTGCTGCGCGCCGGACTCGAGCGCCTGCTCACCGAGTCCGGCCACGAGGTGGTCGCCGCGGTCGGCGACGCCACCGCGCTGCTCTCCGCCATCAGCTCCCACCGACCGGATCTCGCGGTCGTGGACGTGCGGATGCCGCCGACGTTCACCGACGAGGGCGTGCGCGCCGCCACCCTCATCCGCCAGCAGGATCCGGACGTCGCGCTGCTGGTGCTCTCCCAGTACGTCGAGGAGCGCTACGCCTCCGAGCTCATCGCCGACTCCCCGCAGGGGCTCGGCTACGTGCTCAAGGACCGCGTCGCCGACGTCGAGGACTTCCTCCAGGTCGTCGACGAGGTCGGCGGCGGCGGCACCTGGCTCGACCCCGAGGTCGTCCAGCAGATCTTCATCCGTTCACGCCGTCGCCGAACCCTGGAGACCCTCACCCCGCGCGAGCGCGAGGTGCTCTCCCTGATGGCGCAGGGCCGCTCCAACCAGGCCATCGCCGATGCCCTGTTCGTCTCCGCCGGCAGCGTCGAGAAGCACATCTCCTCGCTGCTGTCCAAGCTCGACCTCCCGCCCGTGGACGGCGAGAACCGCCGTGTGATGGCCGTCCTGCGCTATCTCGAAACCGAGGATCGCTGATGAGCACCGACCTGCATCCGTCCCCTGCTCCCCGACCGGCACCGCTGCCCGCCTCGGCATCGCTGCCCGCCCCGGCACCCGCGACCGCCGATGACCGCCGCGGCGTCGACATCGACCCCGCCCGCCGCCTCTCCCCCGGTCCCGGCCGCGGGAACGGGTGGCGCGTCGCGACCGTCGTGATCGCCGTCGTCGTGAGCGCCCTCGCGGTCGTCTCCCTGGTCGCGTCGACGGTCGTGCCCTGGGCCATCGGCCGCTCCTACCGGGTGATCCCCGCGACCCTCGCTCTGGGGACCCCGTCGTCCCTGACGCTCGACGTCGACGTCGCGGACGTCCGCATCGTCCGCGACGCCGAGGCCGATGAGGTCACGGTCGCGCTCGTGGCGGACGGTGCGACCCGGCTGCCGGAGACGGAGGAGAGCGTGCGCGCGACCATGCGGGACGACGGCACCGCCTCCGCGCCGGACCTGACCATCCGACAGCCCGTGCGGACCGGACCCATCCCGTGGGTCCACGACGCGCGCGACGTCCTGGTGGTCGTCCCCGCGGACCTCGCGCTCGACCTCGATCTCACCTCGGACCTCGGCAATGTGGAGGCGGAGGGCCCCTTCGGATCGCTGCTCGTGGTCTCCTCGCTCGGCGACGTCGACCTCACCGGAGTGAGCACGACCGGCATCGTCGACGTCTCCGCCGATATGGGATCGATCCGCGCCGACATCGATGGCGGGCGAGCCGCGGACATCGCCCTGCGTTCGTCCCTCGGCGATGTCGACCTGGTCGTCGAGGAGGGGACCTCCGGCGCGATCGAGGCCTACGCAGACACCGGGAGCATGACGGTCCAGGTCCCGGGCGATGCCCGGTGGGAGATCGACGCGCAGGCCGACATGGGGGACGTCGACGTCGACCGCTCGATCACCGGTGCCGACGGCGCCTCGGCGGGCACGATGACGCTCACCACCGACCTCGGCGACATCCGCGTCACCCGCTGAGCGCAGCGCATCGGCGCACAGAGCGCCGACCAGCAGGACGCCGACACGCAGAACGCCGACGGGCGGCGGAGCCGAGATGGCTCCGCCGCCCGTCGGCGTCAGCGATCGGCGCGACCGTCGGCGATCGGCGCGACCGTCGGCGATCGGCGCGACCGTCGGCGATCGGCGCGGCCGTCAGCGCTTGCCGGTCAGGCCCTGCTGGATGAGGTCCATGACGGACGAGTCCGCGAGGGTCTGGGTGTCGCCCACCGTGCGGTTCTCGGCGACATCGCGCAGCAGACGGCGCATGATCTTGCCGGACCGGGTCTTGGGCAGCTCGGTCACCAGCAGCACCTTCTTGGGCTTCGCGATCGGCCCGATCTCCTTGCCGACGTGCTGGCGCAGGATCTCGACCGCCGCGGCCTCGCCGCCGGCCTCCGCGACCGCGTCCGCAGCGCTCTCGCGGAGGATCGCGAAGGCGACGACCGCCTGGCCCGTGGTCTCGTCGGCCGCGCCGACGACCGCCGCCTCCGCGACCCACTCATGGCTGACGAGAGCGGACTCGATCTCCATCGTGGAGAGGCGATGGCCCGAGACGTTCATGACATCGTCCACACGGCCCAGCAGCCAGATGTCGCCGTCCTCGTCCTTGCGGGCGCCGTCCCCGGCGAAGTACTTCCCCGGGAAGCGGGACCAGTAGGTCTCCAGGAACCGCTCGGGGTCCCCCCAGATGCCGCGGAGCATCGCCGGCCACGGCTCGGAGAGGACGAGGTAGCCGCCCCGGCCGTCGGGGGTCGGCTCGCCGGAGTCGTTGAGGACCTCGGCCGAGATGCCCGGCAGCGGGACCTGCGCGGAGCCCGGCTTGGTGGCGGTGATGCCCGGCAGCGGCGAGATCATGATCGCGCCCGTCTCCGTCTGCCACCAGGTGTCGACGATCGGGCAGCGGTCCTGGCCGATCACGCGGCGGTACCACATCCACGCCTCGGGGTTGATGGCCTCGCCGACGCTGCCGAGCAGGCGCACCGAGCTCAGGTCGAAGCCGGCCGGGATCTCCTCGCCCCACTTCATGGCGGTGCGGATGGCGGTGGGCGAGGAGTAGAACAGGGAGACCTTGTGCTTCTGGACGATCTCCCACCAGCGGCCCTGGTGCGGGGTGTCCGGGGTGCCCTCGTAGATGACCTGCGTGGCCCGGTTCGTCATCGGCCCGTAGACGACGTACGAATGCCCGGTGACCCAGCCGATGTCGGCGGTGCACCAGTAGACGTCGGTCGCGGGCTTGAGGTCGAAGACCGCGCGATGCGAGTAGCTCACCTGCGTGAGGTAGCCACCGGTGGTGTGGACGATGCCCTTGGGCTTCCCGGTCGTGCCGGAGGTGTAGAGGATGAACAGCGGATGCTCGGCCTCGACCCACACGGGCTCGTGCTCGGCCGATGCGCTCTCGCGGGCCTCGTGCCACCACACGTCGCGGTCATCGGTCCAGGCGACCTCGCCGCCGGTGCGGCGCACCACGAGCACCTTCTCGACGCTGCGGCCGCCGCCGGCGAGCGCCTCGTCGACCGCGGGCTTGAGGGGCATCGCCTTCCCGCGGCGGAACTGGCCGTCGGCGGTGATGACGACACGGGCCTCGGCGTCCTCGATCCGGGAGCGCAGCGCCTCGGCGCTGAAGCCGCCGAAGACGACGGAGTGCGGGGCGCCGATGCGGGCGCAGGCGAGCATCGCGAAGACGGCCTCGGGGATCATCGGCAGGTAGATGGCCACGCGGTCGCCGGTGCGGACGCCGAGATCGAGCAGCACGTTGGCCATGCGGCTGATCTCGTCCTTGACCTGGGAGTAGGTGAAGGAGGCGTCGGAGCCGTCCTCGTACTCGGCCAGGAGCGCGACCTGCGCGCCGTGCCCCGACTCGACGTGGCGGTCCACGCAGTTGTAGGCGGCGTTGAGGGTGCCGTCGGCGAACCAGCGCGCGAAGGGCGGGTTCGACCAGTCCAGGGTCTCGGTGAAGGGCGTGTTCCAGCTCAGCAGCATCGCCCGGGAGCGCCAGAAGGCGAGGCGGTCGCGCGCGGCCTCCTCGTACAGCGAGGGACGGGCCACCGCGTTCTGGACGAACTCGGTCGGCGGCGAGAACGTGCGGGTCTCCTGCGAGAGGTTGTCGATACCGGTGGCGGCGTCGTCCGACATCTGCGCTCCTGAATCTCGGGTCCCGCGCGGCGCGGGGACGGTTCGGTCGGCGACACCCTATCGCGCTGAGATGCAGCTCACTGCCAATCCGGTGAAGCCGTCGCCTGCGCCGCTGACGTCCTGATCAGCGGCGACGACGGTTCCTCGAGCCCGCCGAGGGGTCTGCGCAGGGCGGACGCGCACCGGCAGTCCGCAGGAGGAGCCGGTCCGACGATCCCCCTCCGGGAGGGATACCGTTGCCGCATGGCCCTCGAAACCGCATCGTCGAGCCCGACCTCCCTCTTCGACCCCGTCAGCCTCCGCGGCATGGCGATGCGCAACCGGATCTGGCTCGCCCCGATGTGCCAGTACATGGTCGAGGCCGAGGACGGCGTGCCGACGGACTGGCATCTGGTGCACCTGGGCGCCCGCGCCGCCGGAGGCTTCGGCCTGCTCATCACGGAGGCGACGGCGGTCTCCCCCGAGGGACGCATCTCCCCGCGGGACACCGGCATCTGGAACGACGAGCAGGTCGCCGCCTGGTCGCGCATCACCGCCTTCTCCCGGGCCCAGGGCGCGCCGATCGCCGTGCAGCTCGCGCATGCCGGGCGCAAGGCCTCGGCCTGGCCGACGCTCCCCCGCTATGCGAACCGTCGCGGTTCGATCCCGGAGTTCGCCTCGGGCTGGCGGACCGTCGGGCCGACGGCGGAGCCGTTCCCCGGCTTCGAGGCACCGGACGCGCTCCGACCCGAGGAGGTGCGCGCGGTCGTCGCGGACTTCGAGGCGGCCGCCGTCCGTGCCCTCGCCGCCGGGTTCGATGCGATCGAGCTGCATTTCGCCCACGGCTATCTGGTCCACGAGTTCCTCTCCCCGCTCGTGAACACGCGCCAGGACGAGTACGGGGGCGACGAGGCGGGCCGCCGCCGGCTCGCGCTCGAGGTTACCGCGGCCGTGCGCCGCGCCTGGCCCGAGGACCGACCGCTGCTGGTGCGCATCAGCGCCACCGACTGGATCGACGGCGGCTGGGACGTGGAGCAGTCGATCGCGCTCGCGCGCGAGCTCGAGGCGCTCGGCGTCGACGCCCTGCACGTGTCCACGGGCGGGGCGGTCATCGCCGACATCACGATGGGCCCGCAGTACCAGGTGGGGTTCGCCCGCGCGATCCGCGATGCGGTGAGCATGCCCGTCGCGGCCGTCGGTCTGATCGCCGATCCGGCGGAGGCGCAATCCGTCCTGGACCGCGGCGACGCCGACTACGTGGCCCTGGGACGGGTGGCGCTGCGCGAGGCCGGCTGGCCCCAGCGGGCCGCCCATGAGCTCGGCGTGAGCGATCCGGAGCTGTATCCCGACCCTTACCGCCGCGGCTCCTGGTGACCGGCGGGACCATCCTCCTGACCGGAGCGACCGGCGGCGTCGGCTCCGCCCTCGCGCTGCGGCTGGCCGCCCGCGGGGAGCGCCTCCTGCTCTCCGCGCGGGACCGTCCCCGTCTCGAGGCCCTCGCGACGCAGGTCGAGGCGCGCGGGGGCACGGCGGAGATCCATCCCTGCGACCTCCGCGACCAGGACGCCGTCGCCGCCCTCGCCCGCCGAGCCCTCGCCGCGGAGGCACCGCCATCCGCCCTCATCTCCTGCGCGGGCCATTCGATCCGTCGGCCCCTCGCCGACTCCCTCGATCGGCCGCACGACCTCGTGCGCCTGGCGGGCACGAACACGCTGGGCCCGGCCGCGCTGATCCTGGCGATGCTCGGCCCCCTGCGCGAGGCCGGCGGAGGCCGCATCGTGGCGGTCACGAGCGCGACGGCCCGCATCCCGGCGCCGGGGTTCGCCGCCTACGGGGCGTCGAAGGCGGGCCTGGACGCCTGGTTGCGGGCGGTCCGGCCCGAGGCGGAGCGCTGGGGCGTCGGCATCGCGATCGTCGAGCTCCCGCTCGTGGCGACGGCGATGGCGGAGCCGACCTATGGCGCGGCGCCGCGCGGCGCGCTCTCCCCGGAACGGGCCGCGGAGCGGGTGCTGCGGGCGCTCGACGGACGCGCGACGCTGCTCTCCCCGTGGTGGGCACGGGCCGGGGCGACGCTCTCCCAGGCGCTTCCGGCGTCCTCCGCCCGCGCGGCGGGCATCGCCGGGCGCCTCGCACAGGGCATCATGCTCAGGGAGCGTCGCGGCGCCGACGGGACGAGGGGCGTCCCCGGCCCGCGGGAGGGAGATCGTCCATGAGGCTGCTGCAGGCCGGCACCGCGCTGCGGCTGCGCGCCGCCGTGCGCCCGGGATCGGTGATCCTCACCGACGTGCGCGGGGAGCTGACCGCGCGGGACCTGTTCGACCAGGTGCAGCTGTTCGCCCGTCGCGGCACCCGCCCGCCCCATCTGTCCGAGCTGCCCGCCGATGCCCCGCTGCGGACCGTGCTCGTGACGGCGCTGGCCGACGGCGGGCGCATCTCGCTGCGCTCGAGCGGCACGACGGGTGCTCCGCACTCCCAGGAGCGCGGCCCTCTCTCCGCCGCCCAGCTGCGCACCCTGGCGGACCTCGCCCGACGCATCGGCCTGCGCGGCGGCGCGCGCGTCGCGGTCGCGGCCCCGGGCGTCCACGGCCACGGCCTCCTGCTCGCCCTCGGGTCGCTCGGGCTCGGGGCCCCGCTCATCGATCTCAGCCATTTGGGCGCCGACGAGCGGGTGACCCTGCTGCACCGGACGTCGCCGACGATCCTCTCCGGCGTCCCCGTCCATCTCTCGGACCTCCTGCAGGCGGACCGGGAGCTCGGCGGCAACCGCACGCTGCGCATCCCCCGCATCGTCTCCGGCTCGGACGTCCTGTCCGAGGAGCTGCGCGCCGATCTCGCGCGCCATTGGCGGGCGCGGGTCCACGACGTCTACGGAGCCACCGAGACCGGCACGATCAGCGTGGACGGGGTGCCGCTGCGGGGCGTGCGCGTGCGCGCGGAGGACGGCCTGCTGCGCGTGCGCTCCCCCTTCACGGCAGGGAGCTGGGTCACCACGGACCGCGGGCGCCTCGAGCCCGACGGGCGGATCGTCGTGGAGGGTCGGGCCGACGGGCGGATCTCCTCCGGCGGCATGCTCCACGATCCCCGGGCGGTGGTGCGCCTGCTGCGCATGCAGCCCGGGATCGAGCAGGTCAGCCTGCGGATGCTGCCCGACGCCCGGTTCGGTCGCCGCACGGTCGCCGAGGTCCGGGTCGCCCGCGGCACGACGGTCACGCCCGACGGGCTGCGGGCCCTCGTGAGGGACCGCCTGGGTGCCGCCTCGGTGCCCCGCGAGGTCATCCTGCACGGCGGCGGGCCCTCCGAGGAGATCAGCAGTCGGGGACGCTGACCGGCACCCCGGTGACGGCGAGGCCTCCCCGCGCCGTCTCCTTGTAGCGCTCGTCCATGTCCTTGCCGGTCTGCCGCATGGTCTCGATGACGGCGTCGAGGGAGACGAGGTGCTCGCCGGTGCCGCGCAGCGCGACACGGGCGGCGGTGATCGCCGCGACCGCCGCCATCGCATTGCGCTCGATGCACGGCACCTGCACCAGCCCGCCGACGGGATCGCAGGTCAGACCCAGATTGTGCTCCATGGCGATCTCCGCGGCGTTCTCCACCTGCGCGGGCTTGCCGCCCATCGCCTCGCACAGCGCCCCGGCGGCCATCGAGCAGGCGGAGCCGACCTCGCCCTGGCAGCCGACCTCGGCGCCGGAGATCGAGGCCCGCTCCTTGTAGAGGGATCCGATCGCCCCGGCCGTGAGCAGGAAGCGCACGGCGATCTCATCGGGGTCGACGCCGTCGATGTAGGTGGTGGCGAAGTGCAGCACGGCGGGGATGATCCCCGCGGCCCCGTTGGTCGGGGCGGTGACCACCCGGCCGCCCGCGGCGTTCTCCTCGTTGACCGCGAGCGCCGCGAGGGACACCCATTCGACGGCGTTCATCGGCAGGCGCGCCGGGTCCTCGACGCTGAGGGAGTCGTACCAGGCCGCGGCGCGGCGCGGTACCCCGAGGCCGCCGGGGAGCACTCCCGGCGTCCGCATCCCCCGCTCGACGCACTCGCGCATCGCATCGCGGATCGCGAGCGCCCCGGCGCGGATCTCCTCGTCGCCGCGCCATTGCCGCTCGCGCATCAGCATCGCCTCGGAGACGGAGATGCCATGCTCCGCGCACACCCTCAGCAGCTCGGCGGCGGAGGAGAACACCGCGCGCCCGTCGTCCTCGGCGGCGGCGATCTCGGCGATCGGACGGTCCATGTCGGCCGCGTCGACGACGAACCCGCCGCCGACGGAGAACACCGTGCGCCGTCGCAGCTCCTCGCCGTCCGCGCCGAGGGCGACGAAGGCCATGCCGTTGGAATGCTGGGGCAGGAAGGTCAGCGGGTGCAGGACGATGGCGGAGGGCCGCAGCGCCACCTCGCGCCGGCCGCCGAGCCGGAGCCCGCCGTCGGCCTCGATCCGCGCGACGCGCGCACGGCCGACGACGGGGTCGACGGTCTCGGGATCCATGCCCTCGAGCCCCATGATCACGGCGTCGAGGGTGCCGTGCCCCGATCCGGTCGCAGCCAGGGAGCCGTACAGATGCACCTCGACGTCCACGAGCGCAGGGCCGACGACCGGGTCGTCGAGCGCGTCGCGGGCGAAGGCGGCCGCCGCCCGCATCGGGCCGACGGTGTGCGAGCTCGACGGACCGATCCCGATCCTGAACAGGTCGAACAGGCTGATGCTCATGGGCCTCCCTCGCAGGGCGCGGCCGGCGACGCTGCCGGACCCGCTCAGCACATCATGCCCGTCCGATCACCCGCGCGCGGGTGATCCCGGACGGCCGCTCAGCGACCGCCGCGACGCTGACCGCCGGAGGACGGCTTCCCCCCGCGTCGGCCGCCGGTCTGCTGGCCGCCGGCGCGCTGGCCGCCCTTCTGCCGGCCGCCGGACGGACGCTGCCCGTCGGAAGAGCGCTGGCCGCCCGAAGAGCGCTGGCCGCCGGAGGGACGCTGGCCCGAGGACTGCTGCCCTCCGGAGCGGCCCGCCCCCTGGCGCCCGCCGCCGGAGCCCGCGGAGGAGCGCCCGCGGAAGGAGCCCTCGGTGGAGCCGCCCCGCTGAGCGCCCGAGCGCTGGCCGCCCGAGCGCTGTGCACCGGAGCCCTGGCCGCCCCCGCGGGAGCCCGCCGTGCGGGAGCCGCCCGTGCGGGAGCCGCCTCCGCGACCGCCGCGGCCTCCGCGACCACCCCGGCCGCCGGTGGGCGCGGGCTCCTCCTCCCAGGAGGCACGACGCTCCTCGTTGAGGCGGCGCTCGGTCGCCTTGCGCGAGTTCGCGCCGGTGGTCTTGGAGATGTCGAGCTTGCGGGGGGCGCCCTTGTACTTCACGGTCGCCGGGTCCTCGACGGGCTCGCCCGTCGGGCGTCGGCCGCCGAGCACGCCGATCTCGGGCTCCTCGCCGGTGGCGATCTCCGTCCAGCTCGGCTCGACGTCGGCGCTCTCGAGGATCCGCCGGGTCGAGTTCGTCTGGTGCGGCAGCGCGAGGGTGACCACGGCGCCGGACGCCCCGGCGCGGGCGGTGCGTCCCGAGCGGTGCACGTACTCCTTGACGTCGTCCGACGGATCGACGTGGACGACCATCGTGACGTCGTCGATGTGCAGGCCGCGAGCGGCGACATCGGTCGCGACGAGCACCGGGAAGGCACCCGCGCGGAAGCCGGCGAGGACGTTCGTGCGCAGGCCCTGCTGCTTGTTGCCGTGGAGCGCGGCCGCGGCGATGCCGACCTCGACGAGCTCCTGCGCGACGCGCTCGGCGCCCAGCTGCGTGCGGGTGAACAGCAGCGTGCGCCCCTTGCGGGCGGCGAGGCGGGCGGTCGTCGCGCGCTTGGCCTCGGGGGCGATCGCGAGGACGTGATGGTCCATGCTCGCGACGGCCGCGGCGACCGGGGTGGTCTCGTGGGTGACGGGGTCGACGAGGAAGGCGTCGACGATCTCCTCGACCTGTCCGTCGAGGGTCGCCGAGAAGAGCATCTTCTGCGTGCCCATCTCCGTCGCGGCGAGGATGTCGCGCACCTGCGGCAGGAACCCGAGATCCGCCATATGGTCCGCCTCGTCGATGACCGTGGTCTCCACGCGGTCGAGCATGAGGTCGCCGCGCTCGGCGAGGTCGATCAGGCGGCCCGGGGTCGCGACGATGATCTCGACGCCGCGGCGCAGCGCGTCGGCCTGCTTCTCCACGTTCATGCCGCCGGCGACGAGCTGGGCGCGGATGCCGACCGCGCGGGCGAAGGGATGGATCGTGTCGACGACCTGCACGGCGAGCTCGCGCGTGGGGACGAGCACGACGCCCAGCGGACGATGGCGGTGCACGCCGCGACCGCGGAAGCGGGCCGTCATCGCGAGGGTGAAGGCGAGGGTCTTGCCGGACCCGGTCTCGGCGCGCGCGAGCACGTCGCGCCCCGCGAGGGCGTCGGGGAGGATCGCCTCCTGGATCTCGAAGGCCCGGGTGAAGCCGTGATGGGAGAGCTCCCTGAGGAGCTCCTCGGGCAGCGCCATGTCCTCGAAGCGGCTCGAGCTGTGGGCGGAGCGGCGGCGAGCCTTGGGCATGGTGATCCTCCTGACGATGCGGACCCGTCCATCATCCCTCATGGGAGACTGGGGGCACGATGCTCAGGACACTCATGACCTCGAAGATCCACCGTGCCACCGTCACGCAGGCCGACCTGCACTACGTGGGCTCGGTGACGATCGACGCCGATCTCGTGGACGCAGCGGGCCTGGTCGAGAACGAGCAGGTCACGATCGTGGACATCGCGAACGGCCAGCGGCTGACGACCTACGTGATCGCCGGCGAGCGCGGCAGCGGTGTGATCGGCATCAACGGTGCCGCTGCTCACCTCGTCTCCCCCGGGGACCTCGTGATCATCATGGCGTACGGCCAGATGGACGAGATCGAGGTCGCGGCGCACACCCCCCGCGTCGTCCACGTCGACGCGCAGAACCGGATCGTCGCCCTCGGGTCCGACGCCGCGGAGCCCGCCCCCGGAGCATCCGATCAGCACAGCGGTCGGCACAGCATCGGCGTCCGCTGAGGCGGAGCGCGGCGGTCCGTCGACGGCGGCGCATCCGGCCGGGAAAGCCCTGTCCGAGCTTCGGACCTCCGTCGCCGCGAGCGCGGCGCGCGCCTAGGATCGACGCCATGCTCTCCCCCGCCCTCCCCGTGACGGCCTCCTCCGCCCCGGCCCGTCCCGGCGCGCGCCGACCGACAGCATGAGCGGGGTCCTCTCCGGCTTCTTCGTCGTCTGGTCGATGATCTTCGTCGGCTGGATCGTCGGACGCGCCGGAGTGCTCGGGCCCCAGGGCCGCTACGTCCTGAACCGGGCGACCTTCTTCGTCTCCTCCCCCGCGCTGGTGCTCGTCGGCCTCCTGAGCTCCGAGCCCCGCGAGATCCTCTCGACCCCCTTCCTCGTCGCCGGCGTCTCCGGCCTCGCCACCGGCGGCCTGCTGATCCTCGGGCTGCGCCTGTTCACCAAGCGGCGCGGCCCCGACCTGGTGGTGGCCGCGATCAGCGGCTCCGTGGTCAACGGCGCGAACATGGGCTTCCCGATCGCGCTCTACGTGCTCGGGGACATCTCCCATGCGCTGCCGGTGATCCTCTTCCAGCAGGCCGTGTACAACCCGCTGTTCCTGTTCGTCCTGCATGCCATGACGGAGGAGTCGAAGCTCGGCGCCAAGGGCGTGCTGCGCAACATCGGCGCGAATCCGACGATCATCGCGGCGGCGATCGGGATCGTCCTCTCGATCGTCGGGGTGAGGGTGCCCGGCGTCGTCCTCGAGCCCCTGCAGTCGCTCGCCGACATGGCGATCCCCGCGATGCTGCTCGCCTACGGCCTCTCCCTGCACGGCTCGAAGCCGCTCGCGAAGGACGACGGCTACCGCGGGCTCATCGCCGTGTCCTCGGCGTCGAAGCTCGTGGCCATGCCCCTGATCGCGCTCGGCGTGGGCGCCGCGATCGGGCTGCGCGGGCAGTCGCTGTACGAGGTGACGGTGATGGCCGCGCTCCCGACCGCGCAGAACGTCTTCGTCGCCGCCTCCCGCTACCGCGCCGCGGAGAACCTCGCGCGGGACACCGTGCTCATCACCACCATCGGCACCGTCGTCGTCCTGCTCGCGCTGTCCTCGTTCCTCGGGCATTGACACCGGCGTGCGCGGCGGCGCGGTAGCATGGCTCCGTGACTCGACAGCTTCTGCTTCCGTAGTCGCGTCGGAGGACATCGGCCCGCCCGGCGATCCCAGATCGCCCCGCGCATGCCTGATGCCGACGCGGCTCCCCTCGCTCGCGCGGGGGTTTTTTCATGTCACGACACGCTTGCACGCGGCGCAGGCCGCACCGAGAACCCGGGGAGACGATCGCCCATGAGCGAGGCACCGTACCGCTACACCGCCGCGGTGGCGGATGAGATCGAGCAGCGCTGGCAGCAGCGCTGGGACGAGGACGGCACGTTCCATGCCGTCAACCCCGTCGGCGCGCTCTCGGATGGCACCCCCGCCGCCGACCTGCCCGAGAAGTCCTACATCATGGACATGTTCCCCTTCCCCTCCGGGACCGGGCTGCACGTGGGCCACCCGCTGGGCTACATCGCGACCGACGTCGTCGCCCGCCACCAGCGCATGATGGGCAAGAACGTCCTGTACACGATGGGCTACGACGCCTTCGGCCTGCCGGCCGAGCAGTACGCCGTCCAGACCGGCACCCATCCGCGGCAGACCACCGAGGCGAACGTCGCCAACATGCGCCGCCAGCTGCACCGGCTGGGCCTGTCCCACGACCCGCGCCGCTCGCTGGCCACCACGGACCCCGAGTTCGTGAAGTGGACGCAGTGGATCTTCCTGCGGATCTTCGACTCCTGGTACGACCCCGAGGCGCCGAACGCCGACGGCGTCGTCGGCCGCGCGCGCCCCGTCGCCGAGCTGCGCACGGGCCTGCGCGACGGCAGCGTGGACCCCTTCGCCCTCGCCGAGCGCCAGGGCATCGAGCTGCCCGAGACCTGGTCCGGCCGCACGGTCGCCGACGTCCCGGGGGCCGACGACGCCGCGATCGAGGAGCTCGTGGGCGCGTTCCGCCTGGCCTACATCTCCGAGACCCCGGTGAACTGGTGCCCGGGCCTCGGCACCGTGCTGGCGAACGAGGAGGTCACTGCCGAGGGCCGCTCCGAGCGCGGCAACTTCCCCGTGTTCACCCGCCGTCTGCGCCAGTGGAACATGCGCATCACGGCCTACTCGGACCGCCTGATCGACGATCTCGACCGCGTGGACTGGCCCGAGGCCGTGCGCTCCATGCAGCGCAACTGGATCGGGCGCAGCCACGGCGCGCAGATCACCTTCGCGGTCGTCGGCGCTGAGACTGCTGAGACCGCTGAGACCGCCGCCTTCGACGTGTTCACCACCCGCGCCGACACCCTGTTCGGCGCGACCTTCTGCGTGCTCTCCCCCGAGCACGCGCTGCTGGACGAGGACGCGACCCTGCCGTCGGCCTGGCCCGAGGGCACCCTCGACGCCTGGACCGGCGGTGCGGCGACCCCCCGCGAGGCCGTGGCCGCCTATCAGGCGCGCGCCGCCGCGCTCGACGATGCCGAGCGCACCGCCGACGATCGCGAGAAGACCGGCGTCTTCACCGGCCTGTTCGCGAAGAACCCGATGGACGGCCGCGAGCTGCCCGTCTTCACCGCCGACTACGTGCTGACCGGGTACGGGACCGGCGCGATCATGGCCGTCCCCGCGGAGGACGAGCGCGACTACGCCTTCGCCGAGCGGTTCGAGCTCCCGATCATCCGCACGGTCCGCCCTCCGGAGGGCTTCGAGGGCGGTGCCTGGACGGGCGACGGCGAGAAGATCAACTCCTCGAACGGCGACCTGGACCTCGACGGCCTGGACAAGGACGAGGCCAAGGCCCGCGCCACCCGCTACGCGACCGAGAAGGGCTTCGGCCGCGCCCGCACCACGTATCGTCTGCGCGACTGGCTGTTCTCCCGCCAGCGCTACTGGGGCGAGCCCTTCCCGGTCGTCTACGACCCCGAGCACCCGCACGAGCCGATCGCGCTGCCCGAGTCGATGCTGCCCGTCGATCTGCCCGAGGTCGCGGACTTCTCGCCGAAGACCTTCGACCCGACCGATGCGGACACCGAGCCGCAGACGCCGCTGTCGCGGGCCGAGGACTGGGTCGAGGTCGAGCTGGACCTGGGGCAGGGCCCCCGGACCTACCTGCGCGAGACCAACACGATGCCCAACTGGGCCGGGTCCTCCTGGTACCAGCTGCGGTACATCGATCCCGGCGACGACGACCACCTGGTGCGCGCCGAGAACGAGGAGTACTGGCTGGGCGCCCGCGAGGACGGCGGCGTCGGCGGCGTGGACCTGTACGTCGGCGGCGTCGAGCATGCCGTCCTACACCTGCTGTACTCGCGGTTCTGGCACAAGGTGCTGTTCGATCGCGGCGACGTCTCGAGCCAGGAGCCGTTCCACCGGCTCTTCAACCAGGGCTACATCCAGGCCTTCGCCTACACCGATGCGCGCGGCGTCTACGTGCCGGCCGACGAGGTCGTCGAGGAGGCCGACGGCTCCTTCACCTACGAGGGGGCGCCCGTCTCCCAGGAGTACGGGAAGATGGGCAAGTCGCTCAAGAACTCCGTGACCCCCGACCAGATGTACGAGGAGTACGGCGCGGACACGCTGCGCGTGTACGAGATGTCGATGGGTCCGCTGGACCTCTCCCGCCCCTGGGAGACCCGCGCCGTGGTCGGCTCGCAGCGCTTCCTCCAGCGGCTGTGGCGCCTGGTCGTCGACGAGGAGACCGGCGAGCTGCTGGTCTCCGACGACGCCGCCTCGACCTCGACCCTGCAGGCGGTCCACCGGACCATCGACGGCGTCACCCGCGACATGACCGCGATGCAGTTCAACACCGCGATCGCGAAGCTCATCGAGCTGGTGAACCACCTGACGAAGGCGGCCTCGGACGGCACCCGCGCGTCCCGCGCCGCGGTCGAGCCGCTGATCCTGATGGCCTCGCCCTTCGCCCCGCACATGGCCGAGGAGCTGTGGAGCCGGCTGGGCCACGAGGGCTCCCTCGCCCGCGTCGGCTACCCGGTGGCCGATCCCGAGCTGCTGAAGGCCGACGCGGTGGTCTGCGTCGTCCAGATCAAGGGCAAGGTCCGGCACAAGCTGGAGGTCGACCCGGAGATCTCCGAGGCCGATCTGGAGGCGCTCGTCCTCGCCGAGGAGCGGGTGCAGCAGCTGCTCGAGGGGCAGACCGTCCGCAAGGTCATCGTGCGCGCGCCGAAGATCGTCAACATCGTCGTGTGACCTCTGCGCCGCGGCCCCTGCGCGGGGCCGACGGCCGGCGCCAGCACCGCCCCGGAGCCCTTGCGGCCCCGGGGCGGTGCCGCGTCTCGGGGCGGTGCGCGTCCGGCGCGGTGCTCATCCGGACAGGCGCGCATCCGGTGCGGTCCGCGCTGCGCGAGTACTCCTCCCCAACGCCCCGTCGTCCACAATCGCGGGTGCTCGCGGGATCCTGGCGGCGGCTCCCCTCTACGGTCGGCGCATGGACGAGATCTGGGGATGCGACACCGACGACATGCTTGCTCTGGCCGATCGCTTCATCGAGGCGGCCGAACGGCTCCGACGCCTGATCGAGCTGCTGCGCTCGAGCTCGACCGCGGTGGCCTGGGAGGGCCCCGACGCCGACGCCCACCGCGAGACTGCGCGCTCGGTCCTCGCCGATCTCGAGGGGATCGGGGCGGCCGTCGGCGACCACGGCGAGGCGCTCGACGGGGAGGCGGCCGCGCAGGACGACGCCTCGGCCGCGGAGTCCGGCGGCCTGGGGACCGGGCGCGCCGGGCTGGGTGCCGGGGCGGCCTCGCCCTCGCTGCGCACGGAGCTTCCCGACTGGCATCCCCTGTCCGGGCGGACGGGCGAGACCGGACCCGCTCCCGCGCCGGGCCTCGGCTCCGGGGGCGCCGGCGGCTCCGGCGTGGGGACGACGGACGTGCCGACGGGCGGCGTCGAGTCCTGGGGGCCGGCCATCGGCGGACCGATGGGGCCGGCCGCCGGCGGGCACGGTGCAGGCACGGCAGGCGAACCGACGGGCGGCAGCGTGGACTGGGGACCGATGATCGGCGGGCCGATGGGGCCGACGATCGGCGGCACGGGCTACGGCAGCATCGATCCCGTCGGCACGGTGAAGACGCTGGGCGAGGGGCTCGCGAGGATGCCCCGCTACCCCGTCCCCGACGGCGGCGAGTACAGGATCGACCCCGAGCAGCTGCAGCTCGCCGAGCAGCGTCGCCGGACGATCGCCGCGCACATCCCCGGCGTCAGCACGGTCCAGCAGGCCATCGGGCTGCACGACCTCCAGCACGCAACGCTCGACGAGATCGAGGGGAACGCCCGCGCGGCCGGCATGACCGCCGCGCTGCCGGCGGTCGGTGCCGGTCGGATCTCGCTGGCGCTGAGCGAGCCGGTGATCGGTGAGCGCTCGATGGCCCGCCAGCTGCTCACGAGCGTCGACGAGGAGATCGCCAACTACCAGCAGACCGGTCAGGAGGTCTCCGAGGCGATCGGCGATCGGGACGCCGGCGCGGCGATCGGGGCGATCGAGCGCGGCGGGTACCGGCATATCGGGGTGCTGGCGGATCGGGTCACGGCGAACGGGATCCCCTCGACGTTCGATGCGGCCGGCGGGGCGGTCGGCGGAGTGGGCGACATCGTCGAGCCGTTCAGCCCGGAGGCGGCCGAGTCCCTGCGCGGCACCGAGGATCGCCTCGTCGGGTACGGCGACCGCGTCGAAGGCTTCATCGACGATGTGACCGACACCGAACAGCTCTACGCCCTGCGTCGTGAGTACATCCGCACGCCGTGGGACGAGTGATGGCGGCTCCTGCTGCACGGGGAGCGCACGCGTCGTCCTGCGACGGTCAGCGCGTGCGGAGCGTCCCGTCCGAGCTTCGGGCCGCGATAGCGTCGAGCTCGGTGTGCACGAGGTCCCAGCAGGCGGGATCGTGGACGGATCCGAAATGACCGGCGACCGGCAGCTCGATGTTGCGCGCCCCGTCCAGCGCCGACCCCTCGGTCACGACCTGGTCGCCCCGCGGGAGCAGCGAGACGATGCGGGCGTCCGACGGATGCGGCCGGTCCGTGCGGGAGAGGTGCCGGCTGCGCGGATGGAAGAGTCCCAGCGGGGACGCCTGCACGAGGCGGGTCTCCTGCACCCGCGGCCACAGCAGCGAGCCGTGGAACGGTGCGGCGATCGCGACCATCCCGTGCAGCGCACCGTGGGAGCGGGGATCGGACAGCATCGCCCGTCCGATGAGCCCTCCCTTGGAATGCGCGAGGATCACGGTCTCGGGGCGCCCCGCGGCCTCCAGGGCGGCGAAGGCCAGCTCGAGGGATGTCTCGACGGTGCGGAGGTTCAGTCCCAGTCGCGGCACCGTGACCACATGGTGCCCCTGCGCCCCCAGGTGCGCCAGCAGCGGGCGCAGATACCGGTCGTTCTCCAGGATTCCCGGGAGGACCAGCACCGTCGTGCGTCCGCAGGCCGAGCTCTCTCCCGGACCGCTCGCCCGGGAGACGCCCTCCGCGGAGGCGCTCGGGCGCCCGCCCAGCGGCGACGCGGGCTGCGCCGCGGCCGATGCCCGTCGCGGCAGGAGAGCCTTCACCCAGTCCAGTCCGCCGACGATCCAGTCGCGCAGCGCGGCCGACGCCGTCATCCGCGGACGCCGCGAGTCGGCCCCGAGGGCCGGCTCCGGCGCGGACGCGGCCGGGGGCTGCGCCGCGGGCTGAGCAGAGGAGCGAGGAGCGTCATGGAGCACGGCCCCATCGTAGGAGGCGGATCGGGCTCGTCCCGCGACACCGCGGGACGAGCCCGATCCTGAGCATCCGGCGCTCAGCCGTCCTGGCCGCGACGACCGTCGTCGGCTCCGTCCGCCCCGCTCGTCCCGTCCGCCTCACTCGCCTCAGCGGTCTCGAGCGCCTCGGCAGCGGCGCGGACCGTCGCCTCCGGGAGCACGGTGAGACGCAGGGCCCCGCCGTCCTGGTCGACGCGGACTGTCTCCCCGTCGGCGATCTCGCCGCGGAGGATCATGCGGGCGAGGGAGTCCCCGATCTCCTTCTGGACGAGTCGCTTGAGAGGTCGGGCGCCGTAGGCGGGGTCCCATCCCTCGGCGGCGAGCCAGGAGATCGCCTCCTCGGACACGTCGAGCACGATGCGCCGATCCTCGAGGCGCTTCCCGACGGAGGCCACCTGCAGGGCGACGATCCGCGCGAGCTCCGCCCGGTCCAGGGCGTCGAACATGACGACGTCGTCGAGGCGGTTGAGGAACTCCGGCTTGAAGGAGGCCCGCACCACCTGCATGACCTTCTCGTGGCGCTCCTTCTCGGACAGCAGCTGGTCCTGCAGGAAGTGCGCGCCGAGGTTCGAGGTGAGGATGAGGATGGTCGAGCGGAAGTCCACCGTCCGTCCCTGGCCGTCGGTCAGGCGGCCGTCGTCGAGGACCTGCAGGAGGATGTCGAAGACGTCCGGATGCGCCTTCTCGATCTCGTCGAGCAGGACCACCGAATAGGGGCGGCGTCGGACGGCCTCCGTCAGCTGGCCTCCCTCGTCGTAGCCGACATACCCCGGAGGGGCGCCGACCAGGCGGGACACGCTGTGCTTCTCCCCGTACTCGGACATGTCGATGCGGATCATCGCCCGCTCGTCGTCGAAGAGGAACTCGGCGAGCGCCTTCGCGAGCTCGGTCTTCCCCACGCCCGTGGGTCCGAGGAACAGGAAGGAGCCCGTCGGACGGTTCGGGTCCGCGATCCCGGCACGGGCGCGACGGACGGCATCGGAGACCTCCGTGACGGCGCGCCGCTGCCCGATCAGCCGCTTCCCGATGATGTCCTCCATCTCCAGGAGCTTCTGGGTCTCGGACTGCAGCAGGCGCCCGGCGGGGATCCCCGTCCAGGAGCCGACGACATCGGCGATGTCGTCGGGCCCGACGTGGTCCGCGACCAGCGGGCGCTCCCCGTCGACGGTCTCGCCGCGGGCCTCGTTCTCCTCGGCCTCGTGCAGCTGGGACTTCAGGGCCGGGATGTCGCCGTAGAGGATCTTCGAGGCGGCCGTCAGGTCGCCCTCGCGCTGGGCCCGGTCGGCCTGCATGCGCAGCTGCTCGAGCTGAGCCTTGAGGTCGCCGACGAGGTTCAGCCCGGCCTTCTCCCGCTCCCAGCGGGCCGACAGCGCGGTCATCCGCTCGCCGCGGTCGGCGAGCTGCGAGCGCACGGACTCCAGCCGGGCGATGCTGCCGGGGTCGTCGCTGCCCTGCAGCGCGAGCTCCTCCATCTTCAGACGGTCGACCTGCCGGCGCAGGATGTCGAGCTCCTCGGGCGAGGAGTCCAGCTCCATGCGCTGGCGCGAGGCCGCCTCGTCGACCAGGTCGATGGCCTTGTCGGGCAGCTGGCGCCCGGAGATGTAGCGGTCCGAGAGGGTCGCGGCGGCCACGAGCGCGGCATCGGTGATCGACACCTTGTGGTGCGCCTCGTACTTGTCCTTGAGGCCGCGCAGGATCGTGATCGTGTCCTCGACGCTGGGCTCTCCGACGAAGACCTGCTGGAAGCGGCGCTCGAGCGCCGGATCCTTCTCGATGTTCTCGCGGTACTCGTCGAGGGTGGTCGCGCCGACCATCCGCAGCTCGCCGCGAGCGAGCATGGGCTTGAGCATGTTGCCGGCGTCCATCGCGCCGTCGCCCCCGCCGCCGGCGCCGACGACGGTGTGGAGCTCGTCGATGAAGGTGATGACCTGGCCCTCGCTGGTGCGGATCTCGTCGAGGACGGCCTTCATGCGCTCCTCGAACTCCCCGCGGTACTTGGAGCCGGCGACCATCGAGGACAGGTCCAGGGAGATCAGCCGCTTGCCGCGCAGGGAATCGGGCACGTCGCCCGCGACGATGCGCTGGGCGAGTCCCTCGACGACGGCGGTCTTGCCGACGCCGGGCTCGCCGATCAGGACGGGGTTGTTCTTGGTGCGTCGGCTCAGCACCTGGACCACCCGGCGGATCTCGCCGTCGCGGCCGATGACGGGATCGAGCCGGCCCTCGCGGGCCTGCTCGGTGAGGTCGATGCCGAACTTCTCGAGGCTCTTGAAGGTGCCCTCGGGGTTCTGGGTGTCCGTGCTCATGCGATCGTCTCCTGCGGTGAGTCGTTCGACGGCATCGCGCAGCAGGGCCGGTCCCGCGCCGAGGTCGGCGAGCAGGCGGGCCGCGTCGTCCGAGCCGAGCGCGATGCCGATCAGGAGGTGCTCGGTGGACAGATAGGTGCGGTGCTGGGCATCGGCCTCATGCCGGGCCGCTTCGAGCGCGTCGAAGCCCGCGCCCACGAAGGTGGGATGGGAGGCCGCGCCGCTGACGCGAGGCAGGGCCTCGACGGCGCGTCCGGCGCGTTCGAGGACCTCCGAGGGATCCGCGCCGACCTCGACCAGGGCGGCGCGGGCGATCCCGTCGGTCTGCGCGGCGAGGGGCACGAGCAGATGCAACGGGCTGATCTGGGGGTTTCCGAGCTCGGCGGCGCGCTGCGCGGCGGCGGCGACGGCCTCCTGGCTCCTGGTGGTGAACTGGAACTCCATGGGACTCCTCTCGAACCGGTCGGGGGCGCGGACCGATGGGACTGCGCGAGCGGACGCTCTCAGAGGCGACGGGGGCGCTCGGATGCGCTCCCGTCCGTCCTGCTCGCTCCTCCTCAACGTCGACGAAGTTGAGTCTATTCCGCTCAACTCTGTTCGTCGATGCCTCATCTGCTCCCGATCCGCTCTCGATCCGCTCTCGCCCCGGTCGCGCACCCTCCTCACGCATCGTTCATCCACAACGCCACGCGGAGCGCTCGCGAATCGGGGACGATGGTCCCGTCCCCGGTAGCATCGCACCGCACCGAGCACACCCCGCAGTCCCGACGCCGAATCCGAGGCCCCGATGTCCCAGTACCCCTCCTCCGACCCCGCGCACGGCCGTGCGGCGCCCGGCGCCCGTCCTCGTCCGGGGGCGTCCGCCGCCCCCAGCGGCGCGCCGTCCTTCCAGTCCCAGCCCCGCTTCGTCGACTACGGCACGCCCCGCGCCTACGACACCTCGGTGCGCCCGGCAGGTCCTCTCACCGCCGCGCGCTTCGCCCCGGCGCAGATCGACCGGCCGGCGACCGCGCAGCCGCATTCGGCCTGGTCGACCCAGACGCGGCGCATCGAGGAGATCGGCCAGAAGCCGGCGGCCGTCCCCGTCGTCGGCGTCCTGGTGTGGATCATCGCGATCGTGCTCGGCATCGCCCTGCTGGTCGTGCTGGGCCTGTCCTTCCTCGAGTTCGTGGTGTTTGCGAGCTCGAGCCCGATCTGGTGGCCCCTGTCGGCGTTCCTGGCGCTCATCTCGCTCATCGTGATCATCGGGACGATCACGGTGGCCGACCGCTGGGATCCGCAGCCCAAGCTCCTGCTGCTGATCGCGGTGCTCTGGGGCGCGGCGATCGCAGCCGGGATCTCCTACGTCCTCAACACGCTCAACGGCGTGATCTTCTACACGGTCACCGGCAACGAGGAGCTCACCGACACCCTGACCGCTGTCATCAGCGCACCGCTCGTCGAGGAGTCCAGCAAGGGCGCCGGTCTGATCCTGCTGATGCTCCTCGCCCGGCGGTACTTCAACGGACCGCTGGACGGCCTGATCTACGGCACCCTGATCGGCGGCGGCTTCGCCTTCACCGAGAACATCCTCTACTACACGCGCCAGGTCGAGGCCTCCGGCGCCGAGAGCCTGTTCTTCCTCGTCGGGATCCGCGGCGTGCTGAACATCTTCGGCCACGCCATCTACACCTCCCTCACCGGTGTGGTGATGGGCATGATCGTCCGCCGCTGGGGCACGATCCCCGGCGCGCTCTCCTTCATCGTCGCCGTGATCCCCGGCATGCTCCTCCACGGGGGATGGAACCTCGGGGCCTCGCTGATTACGAGCACCATCGTGATGCTCCTGCTGTTCGCCGCCGAGGCGGTGCTGTCCCTCATCTGGCTGGGGCTGATCGTCTATCTCGTCTTCGACGAGTCGCGCCTGACCCGGGTGCGCCTGGGCGACTACGCGAACCAGGGCTGGCTGACCCATGAGGAGGTCACCATGCTCGCCACCTGGAAGGGTCGCCGCGAGGGGCGGCGCTGGGCCGCGCAGATGGGCGCCAAGCCGCTCATGAAGAGGTTCATCCGCGAGAGCGCGGACCTCGCCTCCGTCCGCCAGCGGCTCCTGGCCGACGGCGCGAACCCGAAGGTCGTCGCCCAGGAGGCGTCGCTGCTGCAGCGGCTCACCGACAACCGCGCCGCCCTGCTGCACTCCCACCGCTGAGGCGGATCCTTCTGCGCGACGTGCGAGGGCCCGCGGCCGGTTCCCTCCGCGGGCCCTGGCATGTCAGTCGTCGAGGCGTCGACGCCGACGCTCGTGCGGACCGACCTCGTCGCGATCGTGCTCGTCGCCGCGCTCGGACCCGTGGAGCGCGGAATCCCGTCCGCGCAGACGATCCAGCTCCCGTCGCTCCCGCTTCGTGGGGCGGCCGGTGCCGCGGTCCCGCCGCGGTGGAGGGGCCATCAGCTGCGGGGCCGGTTCCGGGCTGCGGTCCTCGTAGGCCTCGCGGGCGATCGGGGCGCCGACGCGCTTGACGAGGATCTGACGGATCACCACGATCTTCTCCCGCCCCGGTGAGCGCACGCGCAGCTCGTCGCCGACGGTCACCTGCTGCGCCGCCTTCGTCGGGTCTCCGTTGCGGCGCACATGTCCGGCGCGGCAGGCGGCGGTCGCCGCCGAGCGGGTCGGGAAGAGCCGTGCGCTCCACAGCCACACGTCCAGCCGCACGGAGGCCGGTGCAGAATCCGCTGTCCAGGAGGCACCGGCGGATGAGGAGGCCGCGGCGCTCATGCCGCCGACGTCGGCACGAGCGGCCAGGGGTCGGCGGCCTCGAGCTGCGCGGCGAGGGCCAGCAGGAGCGGCTCGTCGCCGATGCGCACTCCCCCGAGCTGCACGCCGAACGGCAGCAGCGTCCCGTCGATCTCCTCGCGGTGCAGCGGCAGGCTGAGCGCCGGGCTGCCGGTCATGTTCCAGGTGCTCGTCCACGGGGTGAAGGCGCACTGGGCGTCGAAGTCCGCCGCCGGATCCTCCAGCTGGAGGTCCGCGGGGAACGCGGGCGGACCCGAGAGGGACGGCGTGATCACCGCGTCCAGACCCGCGAAGGCCGCGGCGGTGCTGCGCACCAGCTGCTGGACGGCGCCGAAAGCCTCCGCGAGGTCGACGGCGCTGAACTCCCGTCCCCGTGCGCGCAGCCAGCGGGTCAACGGCATCAGCGTGCTCTCGGCCTCCGGCGGCACGGGGATCGTCGCCGCGCCGACGGACCACAGCGGCATGAACGCGCGCCACTGCTCGGCGCCGAACGGGGCGGGGATCCGCACCGTCTCATGGCCGAGCCCCTCCAGCAGGGCGACCGCTCGCTCGAGCCCGCGCAGGGCGGCGGGATGGATGTCGGCCTCCGCGGCGATCGGCTCGGTGAGCACACCGATCCGCAGCGGGCGGACCGCTCCGTCGCAGTCGGCGAGATAGGAGCCGTGGTGGACGGGCGCGGCGTGGAAGTCCCCGGCGCGCGGTCCGGCGATGAGGTCGAGGCCGGCGGCGGCATCGCGGACGCTGCGGGCGAGCATCCCCTCGACAGCGAGGCCCAGGCCCTCCGTCACCAGCGGCCCCGTGGAGACGACGCCGCGGGACGGCTTGAGGCCGACGACCCCGCAGCACGCGGCCGGGATGCGGATCGATCCGCCGCCGTCGCCGCCGTGGGCGAGGGGGACGATCCCGGCGGCGAGCGCGGCGCCCGCCCCTCCGCTGGAGCCGCCCGCAGTGCGCCGCGGATCCCAGGGCGTGCGCGCGGGAGCGCCGGTGGCGGGCTCGGTGTAGCAGGGCATGCCGAACTCGGGGGTGGAGGTCTTGCCGATGGTCACCGTGCCGGCCTCGAGGATCCGCTCGGCGACGCCGTCCGTGGCCTCGGCCCGATAGCCCGCCATGACGGCGCTGCCGCCCTCGAAGGGCTCGCCCTCGACGCGCGCCAGGTCCTTGATGGGCAACGGCACCCCGAGCAGGGGTGCGGCATCGGCCAGATCGGCGAGGGCGTCCGCCCCGGCACGTCGGGCAGCGGCGATCCTCATGGCCGCGGTCTCGGCCTGGCGGCGGCTGCGCTCCTCGAGGACGTGGGCGAACGCACCGACGCGCGCGCCGACGGTGCGGGCGCCGGCGAGGACCGTCTCGGTGTGCTCGCGCACGTCGACGTCGCCGCGACGGAAGGCGTCGGCGAGCTCGAGCGCTCCGAGCGGCGCGCCGGTCATGCGCGGTCCTCCCTCGTGTCCTCGGCCAGCTCGCGGACATGCGCGACGATGCCCTCGAGCGCGGAGTCGATCTGCTGCCGGGTGATCTCGAAGTCGCTCTCGTCGCCGTACCAGGGGTCGCGGATGCCGGTGTCCGCGGGACCGGCGGGATCGAAGTCGCGCACCATCCGCAGGCGCCCGCCGAGTGTCTCCCCCATCATCCGTTCGAGCGGGCCGACATGGTCGTGGTCGAGCGCGAGGACGAGGTCCGCAGCGGCGAGCTCCTCCCGCGTCGCCGCCCGGGCGACGTGGGCGGAGGAGTCGATGCCGTGCGCGGCCAGCAGCGCCCCGGCGCGCGGATCGATCGGATTGCCGACCTCCCAGCGGGTGGTCCCGGCGCTCGCGACGGCGACCTTCTCCGCGAGGCCCTCCTGCTCGAGCGCACGGCGGAGGAGGAGCTCCGCCATCGGCGAGCGGCAGATGTTGCCCGTGCAGACCGTGAGGACGCGGACCGTCATCGGGTCTCCTCGCCGAGGTCGGCGGCATCGGCGAGCAGGTCGTGATAGTCGGGATGGCGCTGGATCCAGCCGCGCACGAACCAGCACGTCGGCTGCGCGCGCAGTCCGGAGGCGCGGATGTCGTCGAGCGCGAAGCGCACGAGCATAGAGCCGATGCCCTGACCCGAGTGCTCGGGCGCGACCACGGTGGAGCGGAGGTCCCTCAGGCGGGGCCCTCCGTCGTCGGGGTCGGCCACGTCCCCGTACTGGAGCACTCCGAGGACCTCCTCGCCGCGGTGAGCCTCGTACCGGTCACGGTCGGTGTCGTGGACCAGGCGCGTCTCGCCGGGTGCGACGGAGCTGTCATCCATGCCGGTCACGGTACACTGCCGATCATGCCCGCGCCCCTGATCTGGCACATCACCGCGCTGCCCGCCTGGGAGGCGGCAGTGCGCGATGGCGCGTACACGCAGTCCACCCGCGGCTGCGAGCTCGACGAGGTCGGCTTCGTCCACGCCTGCTGGCCCGAGCAGGTCTCGATGGTCGCCAAGCGCGTGTACCCCGACCGCCCCGATGATCTGGTGATCCTCGAGATCGACGTCGCCCGGGTCGAGGCCGAGGGGATCGCCGTGGACATCGAGGCCGACGACAAGGGCCGCGGCCGCGGATATCCGCATGTCAAGGGACCGCTGCCGATCGGCGCCGTGCTGCGCCTGCGGCGCACGAAGTGGATAGGCCGCGAGTTCGTCGTCGTCGCGTGATGCCCCGACGCCGCCCGTCGGCGTAGCATCGAGCATGGCCCGTTACCTGGACATCCATCCCGTCGACCCGCAGCAGCGGCTGATCGATCAGACCGTCGAGGTCCTGCGGTCCGGAGGGCTGATCGCCTACCCGACCGACTCCTGCTACGCCCTCGGGTGCACGCTCGACGCCCATGAGGGCCTCGAGCGGATCCGGCGGATCCGCCAGCTGGGCAAGGACCACAACTTCACCCTCGTCTGCGCGGACTTCGCGCAGCTGGGCCAGTTCGTGCTGGTCTCCAACCCGATGTTCCGGCTGGTCAAGAACGCGACACCGGGCCCGTACACCTTCATCCTGCCGGCCACCAGAGAGGTGCCGCGACGGATGGCGCATCCGAAGAAGCACACCGTCGGCGTGCGCATCCCCGAGCATCGGGTGGCGCATGCGCTGGTGGAGGCGCTCGGCGAGCCCATCGTGTCCTCGACCCTGCTGCTGCCGGGGCAGGAGCAGCCGCCGTCGGAGGCCTGGGTGGTCCAGGATCTGCTGGACCAGCAGGTCGATGTCATCATCGACGCCGGAGAGGTGGGGGTGGAGCCGACGACCGTCGTCGACCTCTCGAAGGGCGAGGTCGTCATCGCCCGCGAGGGCGCGGGCGACCCGGACCGCTTCTGATCCATCGCGTGATCCGGGCGCATGATCCGGGCCCGTGATCCAGGCGCGTGATCCGGGCGAGCGGCCTCCCGCTCAGCTCCCGGCAGGGGCGTGCTCCGTGCGGCGGGGGCGGGCGCTGAGGGCGCCGGCGAAGATGAGGATGCCCACCGCGTAGATCGGCACCAGCCACAGCGCGAAGTGCAGCGTGAGCGCGTCGGCGATCGCTCCCACCAGCGGAGGCGTGACGAAGAAGCCGATCCGCGCGAACCAGCCGACCACCGTGATGCCGACGCCGTGCGGCACGCCTGGCATGTCGTCGGCCGCCCGATAGGCCGCGGGGAACAGCGTCGCCACGCCCCAGCCGGCCGCGGCGAAGCCGATCATGGCCGTCACCGGCGAGGGGACGAGCAGGGCGAAGCTCATCCCGACGGCGGAGACCAGCGCTCCCAGCCGGGCGGTCGCGCGGTCGCCGAGGCGGTCGACGACGGCGTCGCCGGTGAACCGGCCGATCGTCTGCGCGCCCTGCAGGCAGACGAAGGCGAGGCTCGCGACGAAGGGCGTGACCGCGAAGGTCGAGGTCATGAACAGGGCGCCCCAGGTGCTGCCGGCGTCCTCGGTGGATCCGGCGAACACCAGGACCACGCCGAGGGCGGCGATCAGCGCGAGCCCGCGCAGGCTCATCCCGGCGATGCTCCGTCCGCCGGCCGCACCGGTCGCCCCGGTCGCACCGGTCGCACCGCCCAGGCTGTCGACGGGGATCTCCGCGGCGCTCGCGACCGAGGGCGAGGCGACCTCCGCGCGCTCGCTCGCATCGTGGCCGGTCAGCATGAAACGTCCCGAGATCACGGCGAGGACGCCGAACAGCACGAGGCCGATGACGCCCTGGAGCCACAGCGCGAGGCCCACCTGCGCCGCGATGCCGCCGAGGATCCCGCCGGCGACCGCGCCCAGCGACCACCAGCCGTGATAGCTGTTCATGATCGAGCGCCGATAGCGTCGCTCGACCCGCATCCCGTGGGCGTTCATGGAGATGTCGGTGACGGCGTCGGCCGCGGCAGCCAGCAGCAGCGAGCCTGCGAGCCACAGCCAGGAGCCGGAGGTGTACACGAGCAGGTGCACCGTCGAGGCGATGATCTGGGCGACCACCGCCGTGCGCGCGGAGCCGAAGCGGCGCATGAGGGCCGCCGCGGAGAGCCCTGCCAGGAGTCCCCCGACGGGGCCGATGCCGACCGCCAGGCCGAAGGCGGTGTTGCTCAGCCCGATCTGCGCGACGAGCTCCGGGTAGCGCGGCAGGATCGCGCAGAAGGACGCCCCGTTGAGGAGGAACAGCAGCGAGACGGCCCAGCGCGCGCGACGCACCTCGAGGGGCGGGGCGGGGCGGGGGGTCCGGGCGGGCTGGGGGTGTTCGGCGGAGGGAGCGTTCACGACGCACCATCCTCCTCTGTTCCCGGGCCCCGGTGCAACGTTCCCGTGGCACGTCGCGCGATGTTCCCGAGGCGCATCGCGATGCTTCCGCCGTCGGGCCGGGGACCGGACGTACGCTGTGGCCATGTCGACGCATATCGGTGCCTCCCCCGATCAGATCTCCCCCTACGTGCTGATGCCGGGCGACCCCTACCGGGCCCGTTGGATCAGTGAGACCTTCCTCGAAGACCCCGTCCAGTACAACGACGTGCGCGGGATGCTCGGCTACACGGGCACTTACCAGGGTGTGCGGATCTCCGTGCAGGGTTCCGGCATGGGACAGCCCTCGATGGCCATCTACGCGCAGGAGCTGTTCGTCGACTACGACGTGCAGGCCATCATCCGGGTCGGGACCTGCGGCGGCCTCTCGGAGACCGTCAACGTTCGCGATGTCATCCTGGGCCTCGCGGCCTCGACCGACTCGGGCATGAATCGGATCCGCTTCGGCGAGGTGTCCTTCGCCCCGGCGGCCGACTTCGAGCTCGCCCGCCTCGCCGCCGACGTCGCCGAGGAGCGCCTGCTCCCCGTCGTCGCGGGAGGACTCTTCTCCTCCGATCAGTTCTACTCCCCCGATCCGCTGATCGCGTCGACGCTCGCCACCTACGGCGTGCTCGGCGTGGAGATGGAGGCCGCGGCGCTGTACACGCTGGCGGCGCAGTTCTCGCGGAAGGCGCTCGCGGTGTGCACGGTCTCGGACCATCTCCTGACCGGCGAGGAGACCAGCGCCCTGGAGCGCCAGGAGAGCTTCGAGGACATGATCATCATGGCGCTCGAGACCGTCGTGCGTCTGGATCGCGGACGCTCCTGACCGGACGCTCCTGACCGGGCGGCCCCCGGACGTGCGAGAGCCCGGCACCCCCTCAGGGGTGCCGGGCTCTCGTCGACGAGGCTCCGCGTGCGGATCTCCGCCGGGTCGCGCGCTCCGCGGTCGGGGCGCTGCTCCGGTCAGGAGAGGAAGCGCGGAACCGTGTCGAAGGTCAGGAAGAGCGCCAGGATGCTCATGCCCAGGCCGACCAGGAAGGTGACCGGCGTGAAGAAGGCCATCACGTAGAGTCCGCCTGCGAACAGGAGGAACAGGATCGCGAACAGGATCCACGACTGGACGAGACCGTTGCCCTCGTGCGTCGTGACCGACGCCTGACCCTCGACCTGCTCGGTCGTGGTGGTCGCCTGCTCAGTGCTCATGCTGCTGCTTCCTCCGCTCGAGGGGATCGCTCAGGACTGCTGCTGCCGTGGGGCGCGCGCCTGGACGAGCGCTCCCGGATGATGACGCTCAGTCCTCATCCTAGACCAGCGACGAGGGTGCTGCGCGCATCCTCACGGTGGCGGATCGCACCCACGAGGGCGGCGAAGAGCCCTTCGCCCTCGGCGCGCGGGGCGTCGAGCTCGGGATGCCACTGGACCGCGATGACCGGAGCCCCGTCGACCGCCTCGACCGCGAGCGGCAGGCCGCTCGCATGACGGGCGACGATGCGGAGGTCGCCCGCGACCTCGCGGACCCCCTGATGGTGGTAGGCGGTGACCTCGGCGCTCGTGCCGAGGGCGAGGGCCACATCGCTGTCGGCGTCGATCTCGACGTCGACCTGGACCGGGGCGAGCCCCGTCGTCGGATGCGCGGGGAGGTCGACCGGGAGGTGGCGATGCAGGGAGCCGCCCTCGGCGACGGTGATGATCTGCAGGCCGCGGCAGACGCCGAGCACCGGCACCTCGGCCCGGCGGGCGGCGCGGTAGAGCGCGGTCTCGAAGGCGTCGCGCTCGGGATCGGGCGTCATGTCGGTGGGCAGCGGGGTCTCGCCCAGCAGCGCCGGGTCGAGGTCGGTGCCGCCGGTCAGCACGAGCCCGTCGAGCTCGGCGACCTCCTCATCGGTCCACTCGTCCTGCGGGGCGATGATCACGGCCCGGGCGCCGGCTTCGCGGATCGCTCGCACGTAGTGCTCGGTGACGGTGACGACGCGGTGCCCTTCCCAGGCGCCGGACATCATCCGGGACGCTCCTGCGGTGACTCCGATGAGCGGTCGACGGGTGGTCGGGCGCTGCGCCATGAGTGGTCCTTTCCGCGTGGAGTGTCCGCCGCCGATCGGCGACAGGCACAGTCCACTCCCCCGCGCCCCTCGCGCGCCATCTCCGTGGCGGAATGTGACGGCGGGGCGTCGGCGGTGGACCGCGGGCGCCTCAGGAGGTGCGCATGCGGTCCCTCGGCCGGCGCGCGGCGGCGGCCGAGATCGCTGTGCGGTAATGCCCCTCGAGCTGCTCGCAGAGGACCGGCCAGGTGCGCTTGCGGACCGATTCCAGCGCCGCCCGGCCCATGGCCCGGCGCTTGGCGTCGTCGAACAGCAGGTCGGTGACGGATTCGCGCAGCTCGTCGAGCATGCCGGGGGTGTACAGGTGGCCGGTGCGGCTGGGGTCGACGATGTCGACGGGTCCGCCGCGCCGCGGTGCGACCACGGGCAGGCCCGAGGCCATGGCCTCCTGCAGGGTCTGCCCGAAGGTCTCCAGCTCGCCGGGGTGGACGAACAGATCGGCGCTGGCCAGGTGCGTCGCGAGGTCGGTCCCGGAGCGGAAGCCGACGAACCGCGCCCGCGGCATGGCGCGGCGCAGCGTGTCGCGCTCGGGCCCGTCGCCGACGATCAGGAGGCGCACGCCCGGGATGTCGTGGACGACGCGGAGGTCCTCCACCTGCTTCTCGGGGGCGAGGCGGCCGACGTACACGACGAGCCGCTCGTCGGGCTCGGCATAGCGGGCGCGGAGCCGCTCGCTGCGCAGCGAGGGCGAGAACAGCGAGGTGTCCACGCCGCGCCCCCACAGCTTCACGCGCTCGACGCCGTGCTCCTCGAGCTGATCGCGCGTGGAGCGGGAGGGGGCGAGGGTGAGGTCGCAGCGGTTGTGCAGGTCACGCAGCAGCTGCCAGGAGGCGGCCTCGAGGAAGGGCATCCCGTACTTCGCGGTGTACCCCGGGATATCGGTCTGGTAGACCGCCACGGTGGGCACGCCGGCCTTCTGCGCGGCGACCGCGGCGCGGCCGCCGAGGATCGTCGGCGAGGCGAGATGGATGACATCGGGGGCGAAGTCCTCGATGCGGCGCCGCAGCTGGACGGCGCTCGCGGCGGCGATCCTCACATCGGCATAGCCCGGCAGGGGCGCGGACACCACGCGGTGCACGCGGACGCGGCGCCCGCAGGGGGTGCGCCGGAAGCGGTCGGCTCCGCGGGTATGCGGGGCGATGATCTCCAGATCCTCGCCGGCGGCCGCGAAGCGGTCGACGACCTGCAGGACGGAGTTCGTCACACCGTTCATATGCGGAAGGAAGGACTCTGCGACGACAAGTATCCTCACGCCCGCATCATCCCGCCCCCGGGTAGCCGCGGCTCGGCCCCCGGATGGCGGACGGCCGACGGTCGGGTGACATCCTGTCCGCCCGTCCGTCGGCCCGCCCGGCCGTCCGGCGACACCCCGCCCGGCGACACCCCGCCCGGCGGCGCCCCGCTCGTCGGCCGTGCGCTCAGAGGCGGCGGGAGGCGATCTGCGCGCCCTGCACGAGGGACTCGAGCTTGGCCCAGGCGATGTCGGGGTGGATGCGCCCGCCCAGGCCGCAGTCGGTCGAGCCGACCACGCGCTCGGGGCCGACGATGCGGGCGAAGCGCTCGAGGCGCTGCGCGACCAGCTCGGGATGCTCGACGACGTTGGTGGCGTGGGAGACGATGCCGGGCACGAGCACCCGGTCCTCGGGCAGCTCGACGTCCCGCCACACCGTCCACTCGTGCTCGTGGCGGGCGTTGGCCGCCTCGAAGCTGTAGAACTTCGCCTTCACCTCGAGCAGCAGGCCGACGATGTGGCGCAGCTCGATGTCGGTGGTGTGGGGGCCGTGCCAGGAGCCCCAGCACAGGTGGAAGCGGGTCTGCTCGGTGGGCACGTTCACGAGCGCCCGGTTGACGGCGTCGACGCGCTTGCGGGTGAACGCGAGGTAGTCCTCGACGCTCGGCTCGGGGTTGATCTGGTCCCAGTTCTCGGCGAAGGAGGGGTCGTCGACCTGCACCACGAGGCCGGCCGCGGCGATCGCCTCGTACTCCGGGCGCATGACCTCGACCCAGGCGTCGAGGAAGGCGTCCTCGTCGCCGTAGTGGGCGTCGACGATGCGGCTGCCGGAGCCCGGCGACAGGGAGGTGATGAAGCCGGTGCCGTAGCCGGAGGCGTCCAGGGCCGCGCGGAGGTTGGCGGTGTCCTGGGCGACGAGCTCGCGACCCAGGGCCGAGTAGGCCACCGCCGAGGTCGCCGCCGGGAAGGTGTGCTGGGCGCCGAGCGAGATGCCGGACTCGGGATCCGAGTAGGCGGAGCGGAAGATCTGCCAGTCGCGGCGATCGGGGAAGGTCGTCAGGCGCACGTTCCCGGGGGTCGAGCGGACGGGCTCGCCGCTGAGGTGGTCGGCGCCGGTGAGCTCGAGGCCGGAGGTGCGATCGAAGATGTAGGACCACCAGGAGCCGTAGTTCACGGAGGTGCCCATCGCGTGGCCGTACTCGCCGTCGCCGGGGATCGAGATCCCGATCCGCCGCTGGCGCTCGACGACGTCGGCGACGGCCGTCGCCAGCACCTCGCGGTGCTCGTCGGTCGGGATCGGGGCGATGCCGTCCTCGGCGAGAGGACGGGACGCGTTGGCGGCGATCAGCGCAGGGGTCCGCGGGAGGGACCCGGCGTGGGAGGTGAGGATCTCGGTCATGCAGGAAGGTTAAGCCGGATGTCGCGGACCCTCCCGCCCCGACCGTCATCCGGGTTCATATGTCGGTTCGCGTCACCGCACGTCAGGGCCAGGTGACCTGGAGGTTGCGGTCGCCCCAGGCCTGGTCGATACGCCGCACGGGCGGCCAGTACTTCGCCTGCACCCGCTGCTGGACGCTGTCGTGCACCGTGCCGTCCTCGACGGCCGTCCCGACGCCCGGGTAGACCGCGAGCTCGCGGGAGTAGGGGTGGGTCCACTCCCCCGTCGCGATCGCGGCGGCCGTGTGCGGGGCGTTGACCAGCGGATTGTCGTCTGCCGGCCAGGTCCCGGCGGCGACCTCGTCGGCCTCCTCCGCGATCATCAGCATCGCGTCGACGAAGCGGTCGAGCTCCTCGAGGTCCTCGGACTCGGTCGGCTCGACCATCAGGGTGCCGGCGACCGGGAAGGACATCGTCGGGGCGTGGAAGCCGTAGTCGACCAGGCGCTTGGCGACGTCGTCGACGGTGATCCCGGTGCGCGCGGTCAGCGGCCGCAGATCCACGATGCACTCGTGGGCGACCAGGCCCTCCTCGCCCGTGTAGAGGATCTCGTAGGCGTCCTCCAGACGACGGGCGACGTAGTTGGCCGCGAGCACGGCCGAGGCGGTCGCATGGCGCAGCCCCTCCGGCCCCATCAGGCGGATGTATGTCCAGGAGATCGGCAGGATCGACGGGGATCCGTAGGGCGCCTGCGAGACGGGCGCGCCCCCATGCACCTGCTCGCCCTGCCCGGCGACGGCGTGCTCGGCCCGCTGGCTCGCCGGGTGCCCGGGCAGGAACGGCGCGAGGTGAGCCTTCGCGGCGACGGGGCCGACGCCGGGCCCTCCGCCGCCGTGCGGGATGCAGAAGGTCTTGTGCAGGTTCAGGTGCGAGACGTCGCCGCCGAACTCGCCGGGCCGCGCGACCTGGAGCAGGGCGTTGAGGTTCGCCCCGTCGACGTAGACCTGCCCGCCGGCGTCGTGCACCAGCTCGCAGACCGTGCGCACCTGCTCCTCGTACACGCCGTGGGTCGAGGGGTAGGTGATCATGAGGGCGGCGAGCTCATCGCCGTGATCCTTGATCTTCTGCTGGAGGTCGTCGACGTCGATGTTGCCGCGGGAGTCGGAGGCGACCACCACGACCCGCAGCCCTGCGTTCACGGCGCTCGCCGCGTTGGTGCCGTGGGCGGAGCTCGGCACCAGGCAGACGGTGCGCCCGGACTCCCCGCGGGAGGCGTGGTAGGCGCGGATCGCCAGCAGTCCGGCGAACTCGCCCTGGGAGCCGGCGTTGGGCTGCAGGGAGACCGTGTCGTAGCCGGTCAGGCCCGCGAGCCACCGCTCGAGCTGCGCGATCATCTCCAGGTAGCCCTCAACGTCCTCGCGCGGGGCGAAGGGGTGGACGGCGCTGAAGCCGTCCCAGGTGATCCCGGCCATCTCGGTGGCGGCGTTGAGCTTCATCGTGCACGAACCCAGCGGGATCATCCCGCGGTCCAGCGCGAAGTCGCGGTCGGCGAGACGGCGCAGGTAGCGCATCATCGCGGTCTCCGAGCGGAACGAGGAGAACACCGGGTGGCGCAGGTAGTCGCGCTCGCGGACGAGCCCGCCCCATCCCGCGCCGACGGCGGTCGTCCCTCCGGCCTCCGTCGCTCCGTCGGCCGCAGGGTCGCCGTCGGTCGACGGAGCGGCCCCGAGGGCGCCGGCGAGCGCCGCGGCGATAACGGGCACGTCCTGATCGGTGACCGTCTCGTCGAGGCTCAGGTGGACGGTCCCGGGGTCTGTCGCGTGCAGCAGCCAGCCGGCCTCGCCGACGGCGCGGACGATCTCCTCGGCCCGTCCGTCCGCGCGCAGCTCGAGGGTGTCGAAGAAGGAGTCGTGGACGAGCTCGGCGCCGGCCGCCCGCAGCAGGTCCGCCAGGCGCGCGGTGCGCTCGGCGACGCCGGCGCCGATCCGGGCGAGGCCCTCGGGCCCGTGGTAGACGGCGAACATCGCGGCCATCACCGCGAGCAGGACCTGGGCGGTGGTGATGGAGCTGGTCGCCTTCTCGCGGCGGATGTGCTGCTCGCGGGTCTGCAGGGACAGGCGGAAGGCCGGGGCGCCGTCGGCATCCTTCGAGAGGCCGACGAGGCGACCGGGCAGCTGGCGCTCGAGGCCCCGGCGCACCGCGACGAAGCCCGCATGCGGACCCCCGAAGCCGAGCGGGATCCCGAAGCGCTGGGTGGTGCCGATGACGACGTCCGCGCCGAGCGATCCCGGCGAGGCGAGCTGGGTCAGGGCCAGCAGATCCGCGGCGACGACGGCGACGGCGCCGGTCCCCTTCACCGCGGCGATCGCGTCCCGCGGGTCCCAGACGCGGCCGGACGCCCCGGGGTACTGGAAGAGCGCGCCGAGGTAGTCCTCGTCCTCGGGGGCGCCGTCGACGGCGAGGTCGACCTCGCGCAGCTCGATGCCGAGGCCCTCGGCGCGGCCGGCGAGCACCGCCTTGGTCGCCGGCAGCGCGTCCGCGTCCACGAGGAAGACCGGCGCCTTCCGCTTCGCGGTGCGGCGCGCGAGCATCAGGGCCTCGGCGGCGGAGGTGGCCTCGTCGAGGGTGGAGGCGTTGGAGACGTCCATCCCGGTGAGGTCGCAGATCATCGTCTGGAAGGTCATGAGCGCCTCGAGGCGGCCCTGCGAGATCTCCGGCTGGTACGGCGTGTAGGCGGTGTACCAGGCCGGGTTCTCCAGGATGTTGCGCTGGATCACGGCCGGGGTGTGCGTCCCGTGGTAGCCGAGGCCGATCAGGGAGCGCCGCACCCGGTTGCGGTCGGCCAGGGCCCGCAGCTCGGCGAGCGCCGCGGGCTCGGAGACGCCCGCGGGCACCCCCGAGGCGGCGTCGGCCTCGAGCAGGATCGTCGCGGGCACGGCGCGCCGCAGCAGGTCGTCGAGGGACTCGAGCCCGAGGACCTCGAGCATGCGGGTCTGCTCCTCGGAGCCGGTACCGACATGACGGCGGACGAAGGACTCGTCGGCGTGCAGGGAGGCGGAAGGGACGGACATGCGCGATGACCCCCGGAGGACGGTGCGGACGGGACGGAAGCGGGCAGGGCCCTGGTGCGACGTGCGGCGGCCGACGCTCATCGGCCGAACAGCTGCGGCCGACGGCCGGCGAGCGTTCCCTCGCCCGCCGGCCGGTCCGGCGGCTCAGGCCTCGGTGAGGCGCGTGTACTCCTCGGCGCTGAGCAGATCGTCGGGGAGCCCCTCGATGCTCGCGGTGATCAGCCAGCCCTTGTCGAACGGGGAGGCGTTGACCAGCTCCGGGGAGTCCACGACGTCCTGGTTGACGCTGAGGACGGTGCCGTCGACCGGGGAGAAGAGGTCGGACACCGACTTGGTGGACTCGATCTCCCCCATCTCGGTGCCCGCGGTGAGCGAGTCGCCGGCCTGCGGGAGATCGACGTAGACGACATCGCCGAGCTGGCCCGCGGCGTAGTCGGTGACGCCGATGACGACGGTGCCGTCCTCGGCGAGGCGGACCCACTCGTGGTCCTTGCTGTAGCGGAGATCATCTGCCATGGGTGGTCCTTTCGGGGACGGGATCGGGGCGGTGGTCAGGGTCGGGAGTAGAAGGGCAGCGGCACGACGTGCACGGGCAGGTCCTTGCCGCGGACGTCGGCGACGAGCGCCGTCCCGGGAGCGGACTGCTCCGGGCGGACGAAGGCCATCGCGATCGGATGGCCGAGGGTGGGGCTGAGGGCGCCGGAGGTGATCGTGCCGACCTCCTCGCCCTCGGGGCTGCGGATCGCCGCGCCGGCGCGGGCCGCGCGGCGTCCCTCCCCGGCGAGGCCCACCAGCACCGGCAGCGCGGAGGCGTCGGAGGACTCGATCGCCGCGCGTCCGACGAAGTCGCCCTCGGCGGAGAGCGCGACGACGCGCGACAGGCCCGACTGCGCCGGGAGCAGGTCGCGGGAGAGCTCGTGGCCGTACAGCGGCATGCCGGCCTCGAGCCGCAGCGTGTCCCGACAGGCGAGGCCGCACGGCACGAGGCGATCTCCGCCCGCGGCCGCGAGCTGCTCCCACAGCGCGGTGGCGTGCTCGGAGGGGACGTACAGCTCGAATCCGTCCTCGCCGGTGTATCCGGTGCGGGCGAGCAGCAGCGGGGCCCCGCGATAGGTCCCCTGCACGCCGCGGTAGTTCCCCAGCCCCGTGATCGTCGCGGCATCGAGCCCGCCGACGGGAGCATCGGAGGCGTCGGAGCCGAGGAGCGCGTCCAGCAGGATCCGCTCGGCGGCGGGACCCTGCACCGCGATCAGCGCGGTGCGCTCCGATTCGTCCTCGACCTCGACGTCCCGGCCGGCGGCGCGGGCGAGCAGCTCGGCGGCGTCGGCCTCGGCGTTCGACGCGTTCGCGACCACGAGGTAGTCCTGCTCGCCGAGGCGGTAGACGATCACGTCGTCGATCACGGTGCCCTGCTCGGTCAGCAGCAGGGAGTACTTCGCGCGACCGACGGGCATGCCGGAGAACCGACCGGAGAGCGCATGGTCCAGAGCGGCGCCGGCCTCGGGACCGCGCAGCCGGATCTCGCCCATGTGGCTGAGGTCGAAGAGTCCGGCGCTCGTGCGCACGGCGGCGTGCTCGGCGAGGTCGGAGTCGTAGCGGACCGGCATCCTCCAGCCCGCGAAGTCCGTGAACGTCGCGCCCAGCGAGTCGTGGACCGCCTCGAGGGGCGTGGTGCGCAGGGAGTCGGTCATCGTGCTCCTTCGGGTCGCGGGGGCCGAGGACGGGAGCCTCCATCGGCACCCAGCTGTCCTGCCCGGTCACTGTACCCGGCGGACGGCGCGTCGTCCGCCGGTCCGCGGAGCCCGGGCGTGGAGGTCGGGCGAGGAGGTCAGGGCGAGGACCTCGGTCCGGGCTCGCGGACCTCGATCGCCTAGTACGGTGGAGAGGTGACCAGAGAAGGCTCCGACGAGTGGCCCGTCCGGCTCCGCAGCCCCCGGCTGCTGATCCGGGAGCCGATGGACCCCGACCGCGAGGCGATGATCCGCCTCATGACCCATCCCGTCACGCGGGAGTATCTCGGGGGGTCGATCGACTACGCCTCCCGGCAGGCGCTCGAGCTCTCCCCGCTGGGTCTGACCTGGGGTCGCTGGGTCCTCGTCCTCGAGGGCGCGGACGGGGCAGACGGCGCAGACGGGGAAGACGAGGTCATCGGCTCGATCACCCTCGACTACGACCGCGGCGAGCTGCAGCTGTCCTATGCGCTGATGCCCGAGCGGACCGGGCAGGGCTTCGCCGCGGAGTCCTGCCTCGCGGTGCTCGGATGGGCCTGCGAGGCCCTCGAGGACGACACGGTCATCGCCGTGACGCAGACGCGGAACAAGCGCAGCGTCGCCCTCCTGCGACGCCTCGGCTTCTCCGTCCGCAAGGGGCTCGAGGAGTTCGGCGCCCAGCAGCTGCTGATGGAGCGCTCGCTGCGCGACCCCCTGCCGGAGCCCGGCCGGCCCCTCCAGCCCGCCTCGGACCCGCCTCCGCCGTCGGCCTGATCCCGACGCTCAGCCGCGCGCGCTCAGCCGCGCGCGATCGGGCAGGTCATGCAGCGCGGGCCGCCCCGCCCGCGCCCCAGCTCATCGCCGTCGAGCTCGATCACCTCGATGCCCAGGGAGCGCAGGTGGTCGTTGGTGGCGTGCGCCCGCTCGTAGGCGATCACCCGCCCCGGGGACACCGCGAGCACGTTGCAGCCGTCGTCCCACTGCTCGCGCGCGGCGCCGTGGGGGTCCAGCGGGGCGGAGATCGCCCGCAGGGTCGGGACGCCGAGGCCCGCGGCGAGGACCGCATCCATCTCGTCGGCGGCGCGGGCCCGGGACACCGTGCGCCCCTCATGGCGCCGGATCTCGAAGGTCTCCAGCGGCCCGAGCGGTCCGAAGCGCAGCATGCTCTCGGCGTCGACGACGGTCATCACGGTGTCCAGGTGCATCATCGACCGGCGATGAGGCAGGGCGATCGCGATGACCCGATCGACCTCCCCGCCCTCTAGCAGCTCGGTCGCCAGATGCTCCGCGCCGACGGTGCTGGTGCGCTCCGAGAGTCCGATCGCCGCCGTCCGCGCCGACAGCATCATCACGTCCCCGCCCTCGACGCTCGCCCGGCCCGGGCGCTCCGCTCCGACGGAGAGGATCCGTGCCGGTCCGCGGTCCATGCCCGCGAACCGCGGATGCCGACGGTAGACCATGTCGAGGTGGATGGCCTCGCGCCGCCGCGCCGCGCGGCGCATCGGGCTGATCGACACGCTGCGGCCGATCCAGGCGGAGGAGTCCCGGGTGAACAGATGGTTGGGCAGCGGGTCCAGCACGGGGTCCGCCGGGGCGAGGCGCTGCAGGACGATCGACCGCGCCGCCGCGCCGAGCGAGGCGAGCTCCCCCGCGGTGATGCCCGCCAGCAGCGCATCGCGCAGTCCGGCCGGATCGCGCTCCCCCAGTGCCGCGAGGACGTCCTGCAGCTCGCGGGCCGCGATGTCGCCGAGCACGGCCGGATCCGCGGTGCGCACGATCAGCTCTGCGCGGAGATCGGCGTCGGCGACCAGGTCCAGGAGCAGATCGCCGAGCCGGAGCACCTGCGCGCCCTCGGCCTCGAGCAGTCCGATGAACCGCTCATGCTGGGTGCGGGCGCGCTCGGGCCACAGGACCTCGTCGAACAGGTAGCGCTCGCGCGATTCCGGCGTCAGACGCTCGAGCTCCGGTCCGGGCGTGTGCACGAGCACCAGCCGCAGCGGGGAGATCTCGTCATGGATCCCCGGGACCGGAATCGGAACCACGCCCGAGGGCGAGGGCGAGGGCGAGGGCGAGGGCGAGGGCGAGGTCGCCTGCGCGGGCGATCGCCGGTCCGAGATCTCCATCACGGCCTCCTGGTGCTCGGTGCGTGCACGCTACCAGCGATCGCATCGGACGCCGGAGGTGACTAGCCTGGAGTCGTCCGCATCCTCGTCCCTGGAGCACTCATGAGCGACACCGCCTCCGCGCTGACCATCCCGCAGACCGTCCTCGCCGACGGCAGCGCCTTCCCGCTGATCGGCTTCGGCACCTCGAGCCTCAAGGGCGTCGGCGGTGTCGAGGTCATCGCCTCGGCGCTGCGCAACGGGTACCGCCTGATCGACACCGCCGCCCAGTACGGCAACGAGGCCGCCGTCGGCGAAGCGATCCGCCGCAGCGGCGTCCCCGCTGACGAGGTGCTGGTGACGACCAAGATCGCCGGCGGCGACCAGGGCCGCGAGGCCGCTCGCGCCGGTCTGCAGGAGTCGCTGCGCCGCCTCGGCCTGTCCTCCGTGCACTCCGTGCTCATCCACTGGCCGAACCCCTCGCGGGGCCTTGCGCTCGACACCTGGCGCACCCTGATCGACCTCAAGGAGGAGGGCCTGACGCAGCACATCGGCGTCTCGAACTTCCGTCCCGAGCAGGTGCAGGAGCTCATCGACGCCACCGGCGCCACGCCGGAGATCAACCAGATCCAGCTCTCCCCCGCGCTCGCCCGCACCGAGGTGCTCGACTTCCATCTCGAGCACGGCATCGTCACCGAGGCCTGGGGTCCGCTGGGCGGCCGCGACAACCTCGGCGCGCAGTTCGCGCTGCAGAAGGTCGCCGCCAAGCACGGGGCGAGCAACGCCCAGGTGATCCTGCGCTGGACGATCGACCAGGGCGTCGTGGCGATCCCGAAGTCCTCGAACCCGCAGCGTCAGCGCGAGAACGCCGCCCTCGACGGCATCCGCCTGGACGACGAGGATCGTGCGCTGCTGGCGACCCTCGACCTGGGCGAGGACGCCGCCTGGGACTCCCGCGAGCACGAGGAGTGGTGATCCCTCGGTGATCGCCTCCGCCCGGACGGGCGGCTTCCGCCCGGGGCCCGAGCACCGCGAGATCGTCTTCCTCACGGGCTCGGGCCTCAGCGCGCGCACCGGGATGGGAACGTTCCGCGGGCCCGACGGCCTGTGGGCGCTCGAGCCCGAGGTCGAGGCGGCGATGCACGCCGATCGGCTGCCGGGATCCCTTCCGGCGCTCTGGCGGGTCTGGGGCCGGATGGCCTCCCTCGCCCTCGCCCACGGCCCCACGCCCGGCCACCGGGCGATCGCCCGCATGGGTTCTCCGGTGATCACGCAGAACATCGACGGCCTGCATCAGGCCGCCGGCAGCGAGATCGTCGCCGAGCTCCACGGCAGCGCGCTCCGCGCCATCTGCCTGGGCCGGGACTGCGCCTGGACGCAGATCGTCCGCCCCGGCGACGGTCCGCGCGCCGAGGACCACGGGGTGCCCGGCGCCTGTCCGCTCTGCGGCAGCCCGACGCGGCCCGACGTCGTCCTGTTCGACGAGCAGCTGCCCGCCGCCGACCTCGAGCTGGGGATGCGCCTCGCGCAGCGGGCCGACCTCTTCGTCGTGGTCGGCACCAGCGGCACCGTCTTCCCGGCCGCGCAGCTCGCGCCGCTCGCGCACGAGTGCGGGGCGACGACGGTGCTGGTGGACATCGCCCCGGCGCCGACGCCCGATCTGCGAGGCGTGTACGACCACGTCATCGCGCAGGACGCGCACGAGGTCCTGCCCGACTGGGAGCGGGCCCGCAACGGGATCGGCGGCACGTCCTTCCTCGACCCGCTCTGACGTCCTCGCTCCGCACTGAGCGGGCCACGACGAGAGGGGCCCTCACCGCGATGCGGTGAGGGCCCCTCGTCGTCGCAGGGGCGCGGCCGACGGCCGGATCCGACGAGCGGTTCCGGCGGTCAGATCCAGATCGCCGGGTCTACGTGCTCCTCGGCCTGCTGCGAGGCCAGGCGGCGGACGGTCGCCGGGACCCCGACGGCCGTGGCCTGCGCGGGGACGTCCTTGACGACGACCGCGTTGGCACCGACCTGCGCACCCTCGCCGAGGACCACCGGGCCGATGATGCGGGCGCCGGCGCCGATCGTCACGCCGTCCTCGACGGTCGGATGGCGCTTGGTGCGCTCCATCGACCGTCCGCCGAGGGTGACCCCGTGGTAGAGCATGACGTCGTCGCCGACCTCCGCGGTCTCGCCGATCACCACGCCCATGCCGTGGTCGATGAAGAAGCGTCGGCCGATGGTCGCCCCGGGATGGATCTCCACCCCGGTCACCGAGCGCGCGCCCTGGGCGATCACCATCGCCGGGAGCTTCGCCCCGCGCGCCCACAGCTGATGGGCGGCGCGATGCACCCAGATCGCGTGCAGGCCCGGGGAGGTCAGCGCCATGGCGAGGTCGTCGGTCGAGGCGGGGTCACGGCGACGCGCCGCCGCGAGGTCCTCTCGGACCGTCGCGACGGCGCTGAGCGCTCGGTCGACGAGGCGACGCGGCACTGCTGTCAGTCCAGGTACTCGGCGTACAGCGGGCTGGAGAGGTAGCGCTCGCCGAAGGACGGGATGATCACGACGATCGTCTTGCCGGCGAACTCCTCGCGGGCGCCGACGCGGGCGGCGGCCTCGATGGCGGCGCCGGAGGAGATGCCCACCAGCAGGCCCTCGGTGCGGGCGACCTCGCGGGCGCGGGCGAACGCGGCCTCGCCGTCGATGTCGACGACCTCGTCGTAGACCTCGGTGTCGAGCAGGCTCGGCACGAAGTTCGCGCCGAGGCCCTGGATCTTGTGCGGGCCGGGCTGGCCGCCGTTGAGGATGGGCGACTCGGCGGGCTCGACGGCGATGACCTTGAGGTCGCTCTTGCGCTCCTTGAGCGCGTTGCCGACGCCGGTGATGGTGCCGCCGGTGCCGATGCCGGCGAGGAAGACGTCGATCTCGCCGTCGGTGTCGGCCCAGATCTCCTCCGCGGTGGTGCGGCGGTGGACGTCGGCGTTGGCCGGGTTGTCGAACTGCTTGACCTGGACGGCGCCGCGCTCGGCAGCGATCTCCTGGGCCTTCTCGACGGCGCCCTTCATGCCCTTCGCAGCCTCGGTGAGCACGAGCTCGGCACCGAAGGCGCGCAGCAGCGCACGACGCTCCTTGGAGGCGGACTCGGGCATCGTCAGGACGACGGTGTAGCCGCGGGACGCACCGATCATCGCGAGCGCGATGCCGGTGTTGCCGCTGGTCGCCTCGACGATGGTGCCGCCGGGCTTGAGCTCGCCGGACTGCTCGGCGGCGTCGATCATCGCCACGCCGATGCGGTCCTTCACGGAGCTCGCGGGGTTGTAGAACTCCAGCTTCGCCACGACATTGGCCTTGACGTCGTCGCCCAGGTGGTTCAGGCGCACGAGCGGGGTGCGGCCGACGAGCTCCGAGACGTTCTCGTAGATGGGCATTCGGGTCCTCCCGTCCGAGGGCCGCCGGCGGCTGTCCCGTCGACGCTCCCTGCAAAGTTCTGCTTGGGCCGAGTATAAGGGGATCCTCGTACCCGGGTCGTACCGTCCATCGTCGGACGACGCATCGACCGACGTCCGGGGCGCCGCGGGCGCCGCCGCCCCTAGTCTGCCCGCATGCCCTCTCCTTCTCATCCCGCGTCCGCGAACGGAGCGCCGGCGCCCCGTCGGCTTCTCGTCATCCTGACATCGTTGCTGGTCGCGGCCGCCTCCCTGCTGATCGCCGCCCCGGCCGCGCTCGCGGTCCCGCCGACGACGGAGGTTTTCGACACCGTCGACGTGCTCGACGCCGAGGAGCTCGCGTCCGATCTCGCCACTGTGAACTTCCGTGACGAGGTGGCCCTCAAGATCCTCACCGTCGACGTCACCGCCTGGGGCCAGGACCCCGCCTCCGACCTCGCCCTGAACGATGCCGTGCTCGCCTACGCCCGCTCGGAGCAGCCGGGCTGGATCGACGGGGACGTCTGGGCGGACGGGATCGTGGTCCTGGCGATCGATCCCGACAACCGCTTCCTGGGCACCTATGCGGGCGATGACACCGCCCTGGGCGAATCCGGTTTCGAGGACGTCCAGGACGCCATGCGCGAGGAGGCGGGGCACTCGGACTGGCAGGGCGCCATGGTCTCCGGCGCCGAGAAGTATGCGGCGCTCCTGGGGCGCCCGTTCTGGGCGAACCCCATGGTGATCTTCGTGGAGGTGATCGTCGGGCTCGCCGGGCTGATCTGGGCCGTCGGCGCGCTCACGACCGGCTCCTCCCGACGGCGCGCGGTGGATCGCGCGCTCGCGCAGCACAGCGAGGCCGAGCAGAGAGCGGGCGGCATCCGCGAGTCGGCCCGACGGATCCCCACCGACCGCGCCTACGGCCGCTTCACCCATCAGGACGCGGAGCGCTGGCTGCAGGATCTGCAGGCGGCGGAGTCGCGGCGTGCGGAGCTGCCCGCGCACCGCGGCCGCCTCTGGGGGATCACCGGGTCGTCGGCCGCCGCGGCGAAGGACTACACCGAGATCGTCGACCGCCTCGAGAGCGGGGCCGCTCCGCTCCTGGCGACCGCGGACCTGCTCCTTGGCACCGGAGCATGGCAGGACGCCTGGGCGGAGGAGCGGCGCCCGCTGGAGTCCTCGCTCGAGGGCGTGGACGACCTCCTCGCGCGGCTCGCCGCCGACGGGGATCCCACCGGGCCGTCGGCCGAGGCGCTGCGCGCGAGCGCCGACGAGATCGCCGCGCAGCTCGCCGGAGTCGACGAGGCGTTCCGTCGGGGCGATCTCGCGGCCGAGGACGCCCTCGCCGCACTGGACCGGCTCACCGGCGATCTGGCGCGAGCGAGCTCGGCGGTCCGCAGGGAGGCGGTCCGGCGCGATGCGACGGACGACGTCGAGGCCGGCGTCATGCAGGAGGCAATGCCGGAGGGCTTCGTCCGGGACTTCCCCGGGAGCGTGCGGGCGCGTCGAGCGATCCGCGAGCCCGACGCCTACCTGGACTACGGCGAGGACTGGTCGATCAGCCCCGTGCTGCGGACGATCTCCTGGTACGGGATCGCCTCGCAGGCCCTCGCGACGCACCGGAACCCGCCGAGCACATCCACCAGCAGCTCAAGCGGCTACAGCTCCGGCTCCGGCGGCTTCAGCGGCGCCGGCAGCTCGAGCCGCTTCTGAGCCCGCGCGGCCCCGGCGGTCCGGCCGGGGCCGCGCAGCGCCCGACGGCCGGGGCCGGGGCCGTGCTACGCCTGACGGAGGTGCGTCAGTAGACCATCCCCATGACCTCGCGCACGCGGGCGAGGGTCGCGTCGGCGACCTCGTTCGCGCGGGCGTTGCCGGCGCGGAGGACCTCGAAGAGATAGCCCGGATCCTGCTCGAGCTCACGACGGCGCGCGCGGATCGGGGCCAGGTGCTCGTTGAGCGCCTCGGCGGTCATGACCTTGAGCGTGCCCGCACCCTTGTCGCCGATCTCCTCGGCGATCTCCTCGGGCGCGCGGCCCGTGCACTGCGCGGCGATCGTCAGGAGGTTGGCGACCTCGGGACGGTTCTCGGGGTCGTAGGTGATGACGCGCTCGGAGTCGGTCTTCGCCTTCTTGAGCTTCTTGGCGGTCTCCGCCTCATCCATGCGCAGCATGACGGTGTTGCCGCGGGACTTGCTCATCTTGTGCTCGCCGTCGAGGCCGAGGATCGTCGGCGAGGAGGACAGCAGCGCCGAGGGCTCGACGAAGACCTGCTCGCCCCCGGCGTAGCGCTCGTTGAAGCGGCGCGCGATGACGCGGGTCTGCTCGATGTGCGGCAGCTGGTCCTTCCCCACCGGCACGACGTTGCCTCCGCAGAAGAGGATGTCCGCCGCCTGGTGCACGGGATAGGTCAGCAGCAGACCGCCCATGGCGGACTTCCCGGCCGCCGCGAGCTCCGCCTTGACGGTGGGGTTGCGCTCGAGCTCGGGCTGCGTGACGAGCGAGAGGAAGGGCAGCATCAGCTGGTTCAGCGCCGGGACCGCCGAGTGCGCGAAGAAGGTCGAGCGCTCGGGATCCAGGCCGACGGCCAGGTAGTCGGTCAGCAGCTCGCGCACCGACCCCTTGATGTCGCCGATGACGTCGCGATCGGTGATCACCTGGTAGTCGGCGACCAGCACCCAGGTCTCCACCCCGGCGTCCTGCAGGCGCACGCGATTGCGCAGCGAACCGAAGTAGTGGCCGATGTGGAGCGCCCCGGTGGGGCGGTCGCCCGTGAGCATGCGGAGCCCCGAGGGGTCGCTGCCGATCTTCGCCCAGAGCGCGTCGCTGCGGGTCTGGGCGGTGTCATAGCTGCTGCTGGTACTGGTCGAATAGCTCACCCGACCATGCTAGCCGCCGCTCAGCGCGCCGCGGACTGGGCGTCCGGCGCCCCCTCCCCCGACATCGGGGCGGACAGCGCAGCCGGGTCGTCCCCGAGGCCGAGCGGCGCGTCGATCTCCCCGTTCGCCTCCGCGGCCTCCAGGGTCTCGGCGGGCGTCGGCCGGGGCGCGGCGGCGGTCGTGCCGCGCACGACGAGCTGCGGGCGCACGACGACCTCGGTGCGGGCGGGGCGCCGCGAGGACTCGCCGCCCGCGAGCACGGCGCGCACCGCGGCACGGGAGAGCGAGGCCACGGCCTGGCGCACCGTCGTCAGCGGCGGGTTCGTGAGCGAGGCCCAGAAGACGTCGTCGTAGCCGACGACCGAGACGTCCGACGGCACCGAGAGACCGAGCGAGTGGATCGCCTCGAGGGCGCCGGCGGCCATGACGTCCGAGCCGCAGACGATCGCCGTCACGCCGCGCGCGACCAGATCGCGGGCGGCCTCGTAGCCGCCCGCGTAGGAGAAGTCCGTGAAGGCCGTCGGCCAGTCGCGCCCGGGGATCTCGGCCCCGACTTCCTCGAAGACGGTGAGCTTCTGCCGCACCGGCCAGGTGTGCTCGTCGCCGACCGCGAGCCCGATCCGGCGGTGGCCGAGCTCCTGGAGGTGGGTGAGCGTCAGGCGCATGGCGTGCTCGTCGTCGGTCGACAGGAAGGCCGCGTCCACGTCCTCGCGCACGCCGTTGATCAGCACGAGCGGCACGCCGGCCGCAACGATCTCGCGATAGTGCTCGATCGGACCTCGCTCCTGCGCATGGTGACCGGAGACGACGATCACACCTTCTGCTCCGCTGTGCAAGAAGCGTTGCAAGATCTCTCGCTCGCGCTCCACGGTGCGCGCCCGGGTCCCCACCAGCGTGGATGCCCCGCGCTCGAAGAGCTCGGCCTCGATCCGCTCGACCCAGGAGGTGAAGACCTGGTTGTCGAGATCGGGCACCAGGACGCCGATCACCGGACCCGAGTCCATGGCGTCGGGACCTACCTCCCGCCCCAGCCTCCGGGCGACCTCGAGCACGGAACGCCTGGTCACGTCGTTGACACCAGACTTCCCGTTGAGGACTCGGGAGACGGTCGCTTCGCTGACCCCGGCCTCCCGGGCAATGTCGATGAGTCGTGGCATGTCGCTCATCCTTCCCGACCAGGGGCTTCGTCGCCCGTAGCCGAATCGTCATCTGCAAGATGTTGCGTATTCTTGCACAGAGGAGGGGTTGTGATCTAGATTCCTCTGCATCGAGCACCGCAACGATGCCCTGGTGCTCCACGATTCGAAGGAGAAGACGTGCAGATTCGTCGAAAGAGCTTCCTCGCCCTCGGCGGCGTCGCCGCCGGTACCGCCATGCTCGCCGCCTGCGGCGACGACACGGCCACCACCGAGACCACCACGACGAGCGATGCCAGCGACGGCGGCGCATCGGACGACACCGCGACCGACGACACCGCGGCCGCCCCGGAGCGCGCCGACGCCGACCTCGTCATCTGGACGGACGAGGAGAAGGCCACCGCCCTCGAGGAGCCCGCTGCCGCCTGGGGCGAGGCCAACGGCTTCACCGTCGCCGTGCAGATCGTCGCCGACGACCTGCAGGGCAACTTCATCACCGCGAACCAGGCCGGCAACGGCCCGGACATGATCGTGGCCGCCCACGACTGGATCGGGAACCTGGTCCAGAACGCCTCCATCTCCCCGATCCAGCTGCCGGCGGACGCCGCGTCCCAGATCGCCGAGATCGGCATCACCGCGGTCACCTTCGAGGGCCAGACCTATGGCGTGCCCTACGCCGTGGAGACCCTGGTGCTCTACGCCAACAAGGGCCTCACCGACGTCCCCGAGCCGGCGACCGTCGAGGAGCTCATCGAGGCCGCCACCGCCGGCGGCGCCGAGAACGTGCTCTCGCTGCCGGTCGGCGAGCAGGGCGACGCCTACCACATGGAGCCCTTCTACACCTCGGGCGGCGGCTACCTCTTCGGGACCGACTCCGAGGGCAACCTCGACCCGACCGACGTCGGCGTCGGCCAGGAGGGCTCGATCACGGCGGCCCAGAAGATCGGCGAGCTCGGCGAGCAGGGCGTGCTGAAGACCTCGATCTCCGGCGACAACGCGATCTCGCTGTTCACCGACGGCAAGGCCGCCTACCTCGTCTCCGGCCCCTGGGCCCTCGAGGACGTCCGCAACTCCGGCATCGACTTCGCCCTCAGCGCCGTCCCCGGCTTCGAGGGCCTCGACCCGGCGGAGCCCTTCGCCGGCGTCAACGCCTTCTACGTCGCATCCGGCGGCGCGAACCCGGCCATCGCCCAGCAGTTCGCCACGGCGATCGCCTCCTCCCCCGACATCGCCGAGCAGATGTTCCCCAAGAACCAGCTGCCCCCGGTCCACGTCGAGCTGCAGGAGTCGCTCTCGGCCGAGTACCCCGAGATCATCCAGATCGCGGAGTACGCCGCCAACGCCACCCCGATGCCCGCCATCCCCGAGATGGCCGCCATCTGGGGCCCGCTCGGCCAGGCCCAGGCGAACATCGTCGGCGGCGCCGACCCGGAGTCGACCATCGTCTCCGCCGGCGAGGAGATCGTGAGCCAGATCGGCTGACAGCCGCTCACCGATCGACGGGGTGCGATGCCTGCGGGCATCGCACCCCGTCGGCCCGGGCACGACCCTCCACCCACGACCTCCACCCCGAAAGGCAGCGTCGCCATGTCCTCCACCAACGCTCCCACCCACCGGGGGCGCTCCACCACGATCACCGGCATGGCCGTGAAGATCGTGTTCCTCGGCATCGTCCTCGCCGTGGTCGCCTTCATCCTGCCGGTCATGATCCAGCTCCAGCAGTGGATGTGGCTGACGATCATGCTGCTCTCCGCGGTCGCGATCTTCGTCCTCTACTCGACGAAGCGCTTCATCCCGGGCAAGTACATCTTCCCCGGCACCTTCTTCCTCGTCGTCTTCCTGATCACGCCGATCATCCTGACCGTCGGCTACTCGTTCACGAACTTCGGCGACGGCACCCGCGGCACCAAGCAGCAGGCGGTCGACTCGATCATCGCCAACTCCGTCCAGCAGACCGCGGACTCCACCTGGTACAACATGTCCGTCGGCACGCAGGGCGACCCCGAGACCGGGCCCTTCACGCTGTTCCTCGTCGACCCGGCCACCGGCGACGTGCTCCAGGGCACCGAGGATCTCGGCGTCGAGGCCCTCGACTCCGGCGACGTCACCGTCGCCGACGGCTTCGTGACCGCGGCCGACGGCTACACGATCCTCTCCGCCCGCGAGATCAACACCGCGTACGACGCGCTCACCGCGCTCGCGGTCCCGATCGACGACGACTCCGCGATCAAGATCCAGGGCGCGAACCAGGCCTTCGAGGGCACCACGACCCTCTCGTACGACGAGGCGACCGAAGAGATCACCAACAAGGTCACCGGCGACGTCTACACCGTCGGCAAGATCGGCGACACCGAGTACTTCGTGAACGCCGACGGCGAGCGCGCCTTCAGCCAGTCCTGGCTCCAGAACGTCGGTGGGAACAACTACGTCCGCCTGTTCACGAACTCCGCGATCGCCAAGCAGTTCGTCGCGGCCTTCGCCTGGACCCTCGTCTTCGCCATCGGCTCGGTGCTGCTGACCTTCGTCGTCGGCTTCGCCCTCGCGCTCGTCCTCAACGACGACCGGGTCCGAGGCCGTCGCCTGTACCGCTCGGTGCTGCTGCTGCCGTACGCGGTGCCCGGCTTCATCTCGCTGCTGGTGTGGTCGAACTTCTACAACCGCGACTTCGGCCTGATCAACGAGATGCTGGGGCTGCACCTGAACTGGCTCGGCGATCCGACGCTCGCGAAGGTCGCCGTGCTGCTGACGAACCTGTGGATGGGCTTCCCCTACATGTTCATCATCTCCACCGGCGCCCTGCAGGCGATCCCGAACGACGTCATGGAGGCCGCCCGCATGGACGGCGCGACCCGCCTCCAGACCACCGTCAAGGTCGTCACCCCGCTGCTGCTGGTGGCCGTGGCCCCTCTGCTGGTCGCGTCGTTCGCCTTCAACTTCAACAACTTCAACGCGATCCAGCTGCTCACCGAGGGCGGGCCCTTCCTCCCGGGCGAGTACACGCGAGGCGGCACCGACATCCTGATCTCGATGATCTACCGCATCGCCTTCGGCGGCTCGGGCGCCGACTTCGGCTTCGCCTCCGCGGTCTCCGTCGCGCTGTTCGCTCTGACGGGCATCCTCGCGGCGATCCAGTTCCGCTTCACCAATGTCCTCGAAGACATCAACTGAGAGGGGCCCACGATGAGCACTCAGACCACTCCCCACTCCCCTGTCGCCGCCCAGCACAAGATGCCCTTCGGCCGCTGGATGGCCGAGATCGGATGGCGTCACGTCGTCGGGCTCGCGGCGGTCGTCTTCGCGGCCTTCCCGATTCTGTTCGTGCTGTCCGCCTCCGTGAACCCGCTCGGCACCGTGTCCTCCTCGGGCCTGCTGCCGACGAGCTTCAGCCTGGTCCACTACAAGGAGCTGCTCAGCGGCGCCCGCGGACCGTTCGTCCAGTGGTACATCAACACGATCGTCGTCTGCGGCATCGTCGCGATCGTGCAGGTGTTCCTGTCCACCCTCGCCGCCTACGCCTTCAGCCGCTTCCGCTTCACCGGCCGCCGCATCGGCCTGCTGTCGCTGCTGCTGGTGATGATGTTCCCGGCGATCCTCGCGATGATCGCCGTCTACTCGATGATCTCGGGCCTCGGCCAGATCGTCCCGTTCCTCGGCCTGAACTCGCTGCCCGGCTACATCGTCGTGCTGCTCGGCGGCTCGCTGGGCCAGGTGTGGCTCATCAAGGGCTTCTTCGACACCGTGCCGAAGGAGCTCGACGAGGCCGCGATCATCGACGGCTGCTCGCACTGGCAGGTCTTCACGAAGATCCTCATGCCGACGCTCACCCCGATCCTCGCGACCACCGTCCTGCTGGCGCTGGTCGGCGTGCTCAGCGAGTTCCTCCTGGGCTCGATCTTCCTGACCGCCGACGACAAGAAGACCCTCGCGGTGGGCCTGTACGGCCTGCTCTCGGGCGATCGCTCGAACAACCTGGGCGTCTTCGCCGCCGGCTCCGTGATGATCATGATCCCGGTGATCGTGCTCTACCAGTTCCTCCAGCGCTACATCGTCGGCGGCTCCACCGCCGGTGCCGTGAAGGGCTGATCACCATCATCATGACCGGTTCCGCCACCGCCCCGACCGCCGCCCTCCCCGAGAGTGCCCCGTCCGCCGAAGCCCTGCGCGCCGACGCCTCGGGCGTCCCCCTGGAGGAGCAGCCCCACCACGACAGCGGCCCCTCCTTCGTCCCGGTCCCGCCCGCGGGCCTGGGCGAGGAGGTCCTGCTGCGGCTGTGGGTGCCAGCAGCCTATCCCGCCACCGGCGTCGCCCTGCGCACCGTCGTCGACGGGGAGATCCGCACCGCGACGGTCGAGAAGGTCCGCGAGGACCCCTCGGGGTCGTGGTGGGAGACCTCTCTGCGGGCGGTCAACCCGGTCATGGTGTACCGCTTCTGCATCCTGGCCGAGGAGGGGGCGCTCACCGCATCGGGCGCCCCCGTCCCGGCCTACGCCTGGCTGACCGCGGCCGGGCTCCTCCCCTGGGACGTCGCCGACGCGACCGACTTCCGTCTGGTCGCGCACGAGCCGGCTCCCGCCTGGGTGGACGACGCCGTCGTCTACCACGTGTTCCCCGATCGCTTCGCCCGCGGCGCCGACGTCCCGGTCGATGACGAGGGCCGGCCCGCGCCGGAGGACCTCCCCGAGTGGGCGGTCCCGATGGCCTGGGACGAGGAGCCCGCGGTGCGCGGCATCATCACCGGCCGCCAGTACTACGGCGGCGACCTCGACGGCGTGATCGAGCACCTCGACCACATCGCCTCCCTGGGGGCGAACACCGTCTACCTGACGCCGATCTTCCCCGCGGGATCGGTCCACCGCTACGACGCCTCCACCTTCGACCGGGTCGATCCGCTGCTCGGCGGGGATGAGGCGCTGGTGCGGCTGTCGGCGGCGCTCCACGAGCGCGGCATGCGCCTGATCCTCGACCTCACGACGAACCACACCGGCGACACCCACGAATGGTTCCGGATCGCCCAGGCCGACGCCTCGTCGACCGAGGCCGGGTTCTACCTCTTCGAGGAGCATCCGGACCGCTACGCCGCCTGGCTCGAGGTCCCCTCCCTGCCCAAGCTCGACCACCGGAGCGAGGAGCTGCGCGAGCGGCTGACCCGTGGCCCGGGCAGCGTCGTCGGCCACTACCTCGCCGAGCCCTTCTCCGCCGACGGCTGGCGGATCGACGTGGCCAACATGACCGGTCGGCACGGCGAGGTCGATCTAGCGCACGACGTCGCCCGGGAGATCCGCGCGACCATGCGCGAGGCCCGCGGCGCCGTCGGCGGCGAGTCCGGCCAGGGCCGCGAGCACTGGCTCGTCGCCGAGCACGGCCACGACGCGACCGGCGATCTGGACGGCGACGGCTGGCACGGCACCATGAACTACACCGGCTTCACGCGGCCCCTCTGGTCGTGGCTCGCCGCACCGGACAGCGCGCTGAACTGGCTGGGACTGCCGATGACGCTCCCGCGGATCTCCGGTACCTCCGTGGCGCACACGCTGCGCGAGTACAACGCCCACATGCCCTGGCCGTCCCGGGCGCATTCCCAGAACCAGCTCTCGAGCCATGACACCGCGCGCATCCGCACCGTCGTCGGCGACCGGGACCGGCAGCTCGCCGCTCTCGCCGCCCTGGCCACGCTGCCGGGCGTGCCGACGCTCTTCGCGGGCGACGAGCTCGGCGCCGAGGGCGAGACCGGCGAGCATTCGCGCACGCCGATGCCCTGGGGCGCGATCGCCGACGAGGACGGCTCCCGCATCGACGTCGAGGTGCTGCGCGAGACCCGGGCCATGCTCGGGCTGCGCGGCTCCGAGGTCGCGCTGCGGCGCGGCGGGATGCGCTGGCTCCGGATCACTCCGGACGCGCTCGTGTACGTGCGCACGCATCCCGAGGGGGACGTCCTCGTCCATCTCGCCCGCGCCGCGCACGGGGTGCTCGACCTCGATCTGTCCGCCCTGCCGGACGTCGGCTCCCTCCGACTCCTCCATGAGCTCGGCGGCGCCGAGACCTGCATCGACGGCAACCGGCTGCGGCTCGCCGCCGATGCCGCCGGGGCGAGCGCGGTCCGCGTCCAGCGGCCGGCCGCCTCCACGGGTTCCTGACCCGTCCCCGCACCAGACCAGAATCCATCGCTCTCGCCCGCGCCGCTCCTGCGGCCGGGTCCCGGACGCCGCACGGCGTCCACGCTCCATCGGAAGGACCACCATGACCACGCAGACGTCCCCCGCCTCCCCCGCGGCCGACCTCACCCGCACCGCCGACCTCGCCGGCAGCGAGCAGGCCCTCCAGTGGTGGCGCGACGCCGTCGTGTACCAGGTCTATCCCCGTTCCTTCGCCGACTCGGACGGCGACGGGATGGGCGACATCCCCGGCATCACCGCGCGCCTGCCCTACCTGCGCGACCTCGGCGTCGACGCCCTCTGGCTCTCGCCGTTCTACACCTCGCCGCAGAACGACGGCGGCTACGACGTCTCGGACTACACCGACGTCGATCCCCGCTTCGGCTCCCTCTCCGACGCCGATGAGCTCATCGCCCGCGCCCACGAGCTGGGTCTGAAGGTCATCGTCGACATCGTCCCGAACCACTCCTCCGACCAGCACGAGCTGTTCCAGAAGGCCCTCGCGGCCGGTCCCGGCTCCCCCGAGCGCGACCTCTACATTTTCGCCGAGGGCAAGGGCGAGGACGGCGAGCTGCCCCCGAACAACTGGACCTCGATCTTCCACGGCTCCGCCTGGACCCGCGTGACCGAGGCCGACGGCACCCCCGGCCAGTGGTACCTGCACATCTTCGACACCACCCAGCCCGACTGGAACTGGAAGAACGAGGCCGTGCACGAGCTCTTCCGCGACGTGCTGCGCTTCTGGCTGGACCGCGGGGCCGACGGCTTCCGCGTCGACGTCGCCCACGGCATGGTCAAGCCCGAGGGCCTGCCCGACGCCGCGGTCAACTCCGAGGGCCTGATCGACATCCCCGAGGGCGAGGTCCCCGTCTACTTCGACAACGACGGCGTGCTGGAGATCTACCGCGAGTGGCGCCCGATCCTCGACTCCTACGAGGGCGACCGCATGATGGTCCTCGAGGCCTGGATCCCCGAGCATCGCCTCCCCCGCTACATCGGCCCCGCCGAGGCGCACCAGTCCTTCAACTTCGGCTTCCTGCAGGCCGGCTGGAGCGTGGAGACCATGCGTAGGGCGATCGAGAAGCCGCTCGCCCTGGCCGACGCCGTCGGCGCCCCCACCACCTGGGTCCTCTCCAACCACGACGTCATCCGCCATGCCTCCCGCTACGGCTTCGAGCACGGCTACTCCTTCGGCGAGGGCCTGCGCCGCGACGAGGTCCCCGATGCGGAGCTCGGCCTGCGCCGCGCCCGCGCCGCGACCCTGCTGATGCTCTCCCTCCCGGGCTCGGCCTACCTCTACCAGGGCGAGGAGCTCGGCCTGCCGGAGGTCTCCGAGATCCCCGACGAGCTGCGCGAGGATCCCTCGCACCACCGCGCCGGCGTGCCCGGGCGCGACGGCTGCCGCGTCCCGCTCCCCTGGGAGAAGGACGCCCCCGCCTACGGCTTCTCGCCCTCCGGCGAGAGCTGGCTGCCCCAGCCCGCGGTCTTCGGCGAGCTCGCCGCCGACGCGCAGGCCGGCGTCGAGGGATCGACCCTCGAGATGTACCGCGCGGGCCTGGCCCTGCGCCGGGAGCTCGGCCTCGGCCGCCCCGACGCGGCCGTCACGTTCGTCGAGGACCTTCCCGAGGGTCTCCTCGGCGTCGTCCGCGGCGACGTGACCGTCCTCGTGAACACGACCGATGCGGACGTCGCCCTGCCCGGAGCGCTCGCGGAGGCCGAGGTCCTCGTCGCCTCCGCCCCGGCCGCGGCGGGCACCGCCCCGTCGAACTCCGCCCTCTGGCTGCGCACCGCCTGAGACACCCCCTGCGGGCCGTGCGGGCCCGCGCAGCGCACCGGCCCGCACCCCGCATCGTCGCGACGCCCGGTCGCGTCGGATCCTGTGATCCGTCGCGACCGGGCGTCGCGCTCGTCACGTCGGACCTCGGAGCCGCCCGGCTCCGAGGTCCTTCCCCGTCACGCGCCTTAGGATCGCCTCATGCAGTCCATCCCCTCGCCGGTCGATCCCGGCTTCGACGTCGTCGTCCTCGGTGCGGGCCTGAACTCCCTGAACCTCACGATCGCCTTCCACCAGCAGTACGGGATGCGATGCACCACGGTCGTGCGGACCCCGGTCGCCATGAACGAGCGCACCGTGACCACCGACCAGCTGGTGCTCGGGCCCGAGGCGACCGACGAGCAGATGCGCGACGCGCTGCTCGATCTCGCCGCGCGCCGGCCCGCCGGCCGCCCGGCGCTGCTGCTGACCAATGCCGACTCGCTGATCGCCTTCATCGACCGCTACCGCGAGGAGCTCGAGCGCTGCTACCTCCTCGCGCAGGTCGACGGCGCGCTGCTCGCCCGCCTCGCCGACAAGGCCGAGTTCGCGCAGCTGTGCGAGGAGCTCGGCATCGGGACGGTGCCGACGGTCGTCGTCGACTTCGCGCAGGCCGGGGCCGAGGACTGGAACGGCGAGGAGCCGTTGCCCTGGGAGTACCCGGTCGTCGGCAAGGCCGCCAACACCGCCGAGTACCACCACGTCTCCTTCCCCGGCAAGCGCAAGGTCTTCTTCCTCGAGTCCCCCGAGGCGCATCTCGACCTCGTGCGCCGCCTGCGCGCTGCGGGCTTCACCGGGCGCTTCCTCTTCCAGGAGCTGATCCCCGGGGACGACACCGCCGAGCGCTCCATCACCGCCTACCGCAGCAGCCGCGGGAAGGTCACCCTGCTGTGCGCCGCGCAGGTCCTCCTGGGCGAGCACACCCCCGATGCCCTGGGCCGTCCGGCTGCGATGGTCACCGGGTCCTTCCCCTCCCTCACGGAGGCCGCGGAGCGGTTCCTCGACGCCGTCGACTACGTCGGCTTCGCGAACTTCGATGTGAAGGTCGACCCGCGCACCGGCCGCGAGTGCTTCTTCGAGATCAACCCGCGGATCGGCCGCAACAACTACTACGTGACCGCGACCGGCGAGTCCGTGGCCCGCCATGTCGTCGAGGACCGCGTCCACGGCCGCGACATCGACCAGGTCGTGGTGACGCGGCCGGTGCTGTACACGATCCTGCCGCTGCGCCTGGTGCTCTCCTACGTGCTGGATCCGGCGCTGAGGGCGCACGTCCGCTCGGTGGCGCGCACCTCGCTGCGCAATCCCTTCCGGTACGGTCCCGAGGGGCTGTGGATGCGCGCGTACTCGGTCGTCTCCGGCGCCAACTTCGTCCGCAAGTTCCGCAAGGTCTACCCGCGCCCCACCGAGACCGGCTTCTGAACCGTCGGCCCCGCCGGCGCCCGTCGGCTCCGTCGGCACCCCTCGGCTCCGCCGCTCCTGTCCGTCCACCGCTCCGTCCCCTCCGAAAGGCCAGGTCCGTGATGGCCCCGTCCGACGCCCCGTCCACGACGCCCGCACCGCATCCGTTCCGCCCGGTCGGCGGCATCGCCTCGCCGACGGACGTCGACCTCGTCCTGCTGGGCGGGGACATCGGCGTGTACGCGCTCGCCCGCGCGTTCCACGAGCGCTTCGGCATCGTCTCGACGGTCGTCACGCGCTCGGTCTCGGGTCCGGTGGCGGACTCGCGGATCGTGCGGACGGTCGAGCTCGGCTCCTCGGCGAACGAGTCCGCGATGGTGGACGCGCTGCTCGAGGTGGGAGCCCAGAAGGCGGCCAAGCCCGGGGCCGCGCGCCCGATCCTGCTGGCCAACGCCGACTTCCTGGTGGCCCTGATCGCCTCCGAGCGCGAGCGGCTCGGGGCCTACTACCATCTGCCGCTGCTGGACGACGACGTGCTCGAGGCCGTGGCCGACAAGGCGACCTTCGCCGAGCGCTGCGCGGAGATCGGCGTCCCGACGCCGGAGACGATCGTGCTGGACTTCGCCGCCGGCGCGCGCCCGGCGGTCCCCGAGATCGCCTGGGAATTCCCGGTGGTCGCGAAGGCATCGCGCTCCTCGGCGTACTCGGCGGTGTCCTTCCCCGGCAAGCGCAAGGTCTTCGAGATCTCCTCCCGGGAGGAGCTCGAGATCCTGGTGGACCGTCTGCGCGAGGCGGGCTACACGGACCGCTTCGTCGTCCAGGAGATGATCCCCGGCGACGACACCGCGATGCTCTCGGTCACCGCGTACGTCGACCGTCGCGGCGAGGTGACCCTGCTGGGCGGCGCGCACGTGCTGCTCGAGGAGCACACCCCGGGCGCGCTCGGGAACCCGGCCGCCATGTTCACCACGAATCTCGGGGACGTCCTCGAGCAGTCGGTCGCGTTCCTCCGGCACACCGGCTACCGAGGTTTCGCGAACTTCGACGTCAAGGTCGATCCCCGTGACGGCATCGCGAAGTTCTTCGAGGTCAATCCCCGGATCGGGCGCAACAACTACTACATGACCGCGGCCGGGGCGAATGTGGCCCTGCCGGTCGTCGCCGACTTCGTGGAGCAGCGCGAGATCGAACGGATCACCCCCCGCGAGGAGATCCTGTACTCGATCGTCCCGTGGGGCCTGCTGCGCCGCTACATCCTCGACCCGGCGCTGCGCGATCGCGTGCGCGAGATCGGCAAGCACCGTACCGTGCACCCGCTGGCCTACTCCGTGGAGGGCACCCGTCGCAGCGCCTATGTCGCCGCGGCGAAGGCCAACCAGGTCAAGAAGTTCCTGCAGCACTACCCCCGCCCGTCGGCCCACGGCTTCTGATCACCGCGCCGGGCGCGGCACCGGATCGCCGGGCGCGGCACCGGATCGCCGGGCGCGGCTCCGGATCGCCGCGCCCGACCGCGCGGCCCGGGCTACGCTGAGGGCATGACGCAGAACACACATCGCGGGGGCGACGAGGACTCCACCTTCCTCCTGTCCTCGTCCGCCATGCCGGCCGGATCGACGATCGCCCCGCAGCAGCTCGTCGAGGACCTCGGCGGCGAGAACCTCTCCCCGGACCTCTCCTGGACGGGGGCTCCCGAGGGCACCCGCTCCTTCGCGGTCACCTGCTTCGATCCCGACGCCCCGACGGGGTCGGGCTTCTGGCACTGGATCGCCTGGGACATCCCCGCTTCGACGGCCTCGCTCCCGCTCGGCGTCGCCCGGGACGATGCCGCGCTGCCGCAGGCCGTCAACGACTTCGGCCGCACCGGCTACGACGGCCCGGAGCCGCCGGCGGGCATGCCCCACCGCTATGTCTTCACCGTGCACGCTCTCCCGGTGGAGACCCTCGGCGCCGATCCCGCGGCCCCTCACGTCGGCACCCGCTTCGCGATCTTCACCCAGCAGCTGGCCTCCACCTCGATCACAGCCTCTTATCAGGTGACGCCCTGAAGCACCAGGGGGAAACACTCCGCGACGTGACCGGCATGCCCCATGCCGCCCCTGTGAGGCTGTGCGTAGTCTCGGAGACATGAGCACCACGACGAGCCATCGGGATCAGAGCGCGGAGTCAGGATCAGACCACGGTCTGACCTCTCTCCTCCGCTCGACGGACGACGCCGGCCGCGCCGAGTGCCATGCTCGAAGCGTGAAGACCTTCCGCATGCGCCGTCCCGCTCCCCCGCAGCCGTCCGCCCGGCCGCTGCGCGTGCTGATCACGACCGACTGGTGGGAACCCGTGGTCAACGGGGTCGTCGCCTCCGTGACCACGCTGCGCCGCGAGCTGCAGGCGCTGGGCTGCGATGTGCGCGTGCTGACGCTCTCCCCGGGCATCCGCACCCGCAGCGAGGAGGGCGTGTACCGGCTCGGCTCCGTCAACGCCTCGATGGTCTACGACCGCGCGCGGGTCGCGATGATGGCCTCGCGCCGGGTCCTCAAGGAGATCCTCGCGTGGGGTCCCGACATCGTGCACTCGCAGTGCGAGTTCTCCACCTACGTGTGGGCCCGCCGCATCGCCCGCCAGCTGGACGTGCCGCTCGTGCACACCTACCACACGATCTACGAGGACTACACGCACTACTACTCGCCCAGCCGCACCGTCGGCCGCAAGGTGGTCCAGGCCTTCTCCCGCAAGGTCCTCGATCGCACGGACGCGGTGGTCGTCCCGACCCGCAAGGTCGCCGACATCCTCGACGGCTACGGCGTGGACCGTCCGATGCACGTGATCCCCACGGGCCTCGACCTCGAGCGCTTCCGCCCCGCACGCACCGCCGCGGAGCGCGCCGACGCGGCCTCCCTCCGCGCGAGCCTCGGCATCCGTGCTGATCAGAAGGTCGTGCTGTCCGTCGCGCGCCTCGCGAAGGAGAAGAACCTCGACGAGGTGCTCGAGCGCTTCGCGGTGATCGATCGCGACGACGCCGTCCTGGTGCTCGTCGGCGACGGTCCCTATCGCAATGAGCTCGCCGATCATGCCGAGCGCCTGGGCATCTCGGAGCGCGTGCGCTTCGCGGGGATCGTCGATCCCGCCGAGGTGCAGCGCTGGTACCGGATCGGCGATCTGTTCGTCTCCGCCTCGCTCAGCGAGACCCAGGGCCTGACCTTCATCGAGGCGATGGCCAGCGGCCTCCCGCTGCTGTGCCGCCGTGACCCCTCGCTCGCGCATGTCGTGGTCGACGGACGGACCGGCTGGCAGTACGAGGACGCCGACGAGTTCGTCCGCCGCGCCGCGGCGCTGCTCGACGATCCTGCGCTGCGCGCGCAGATGTCCGACGCGGCCGTCGAGCATGCGCAGGCGACCTGCAGCTCCGCCGCCTTCGGCCGGGCCGTGCTCTCGACCTACCACGGCTGCCTCGAGAGCCGCCGCGCACCGCAGCACCGCGGGCCCATCCTCGCGCCCCGTCGTCAGGCGGTGGCGGCATGAGCACCAGCACAGGAGCCATGCGGCCCGTCCCGTCCCCCTCCTCGACCGCCCGCGCCGTCACCGGTGCCGTCACCGGTGCGGTCCCCCGGGTCAGCATCCGCCGGCCCGTCCTCCGCCCGACGGGCGAGCGCACCTCGACCGCGGATCGTCTGGGGAGGATCGGCCGCCTCACGACGCTGAGGACGATCTCCCTGCCGACTCTGCCGACCCTGCCGCAGCGCGCGTCGGAGGCGAACCGCTCGACGGCGCGTCACCGGTCGACGACCGTCGCCGAGGGGACCTCCCTCGCCGCGGGATCCGCGGTCTCCGAGGGGAACGCCGTCGCCGAGGCGACCGCCCTCGAGGCTCCGGTGCGCCGGGATCCCCTCCGGATCGCCGCCCGCTTCAGCCCGATCCTCGGGCTGCTGGTCAGCATCGGCCTGGTCCTCTGGGGCTGGCAGAGCGGGGTCCTGCAGTCCCTCGAGAACCTGCAGGCGTACATCGACTCCCTGGGCGCCTTCGGCCCCCTCGTCTTCCTGGTGGTGTCGATCGCCTCTGTGATCTTCCCGGTGGTTCCCGGCGGGCTCCTCGTGATCGCCGGACCGGTGCTGTTCGGCGCCGTCGAGGGGACGCTGCTGAACTACATCGCCGTGTGCACCGGCTCGCTGCTGAACTTCATCATCGCCCGGCGCGTCGGCCTCGATCTCATCGAGCGGATGTTCGCCCCGAAGACCGTCGAGAAGTTCCTCGGCTGGACGCGCAGCCCCCACTTCGCGCGCGCCTTCGCGACCGCGATCGTGCTCCCCGTCGCCCCCGACGACCTGCTCTGCTACCTCGCCGGCACCACCAAGATGCGCTGGCGCACCTATGTGCTGATCATCCTGACCTGCAAGCCCTGGTCGCTGATCGCCTACGGTCTGGGCGTCTCCGCCCTGCTGATGAAGGTCCTCCCGTGGTGAGCGCCGTCGTCCCCGCCGCGCCCGGCGCCTCCGCGTGCGATGCCGGCGCACCCGATGCCGGCGCAGTCGGCGAGGACGGGACGGCCTCCCCGACACGGAGCCTGCGGGTGCTGATGCCCCGCGGCCTCAGCCGGCTGGCCGGCCAGTCGGGCATCGGCGCGGCCATGCGCCACCAGCAGGAGATCGTCGAGAGCCTCGGCCACCGGACCGTGACGAACCCGTTCTCCCGCTTCGACGTCGTCCACCTCAACACGCCCTTCCCGGACACCCTGCTGATGGCCGCCTGGGCGCGGCTGCGCCGTCGGCCGGTGCTCATGTGGGCGCACTCCACGGAGGACGACTTCCGCGACTCCTTCCCCGGGTCGAACGCCCTCGCGCCGCTGTTCCGCCGCTGGATCGCTCTGCTGTACCGGCGCGGCGACGCCGTCGTCACCCCGACCGCGTATGCGAAGCGCCTGATCTCCGCCCCGAAGTACGGCATCACCGCCCCGATCCGGGTCCTGTCCAACGGCGTGGACACCGCGTTCTTCCATCCCGACGCCTCGGCGCGCGGTCGCCTGCGCGATCGCCTCGGGCTCGCCGAGGACGCACGCGTCGTGGTGAGCGTCGGCATGCAGCTGGTGCGCAAGGGCATCCTGGACTGGGTCGAGGTGGCCCGGTCGATGCCGGGGACGACCTTCGTCTGGTACGGCCGGACCGATGCGGCGCTGCTGACCTCCGAGGTCCAGCGCGCGATCGCCTCCGCCCCGCCGAACGCGCTGTTCCCCGGGTACGTGGACGCGGCGACGCTCCGCGAGGCCTACTGCGGGGCCGACGCCTTCTGCTTCCTCACCAAGGAGGAGACCGAGGGGATCGTCCTGCTCGAGGCGCTCGCCTGCGGGGCGCCGGCGCTGGTCCGCGGCATCGAGATCTACCGGGACATGGTGCCCGACGGGGTCGCCGCCCATCATGTCGACGGCGACGGACCCGGCTTCGCCGCCGATGTCGTCCGTCGGCTGGAGGCCCTGCTGGACGGCGACCTCCCGGATCTGCGCCCCGCCGGGCGCCGCACCGCCGAGGCCGTCGACCTGCGCCGCGTGGCCGAGGACCTCGAGGCGATCTACACCGAGACCCTCGGCTGAGCCATCCGTCAGGGCGCGGTCCCAGCGGTTCCGCGGGGCACGGTCCCCTCCGCTCCGCGGGACGCAGCCTCAGCGACCGCCGCCGGGCCTCCACAGCACCATCGCCCCGCCGGGCCGGCGCCGCGGGCGCTCCCCGCGGCGCAGAGCGCTGATCTCTCCGCTCGCGTCGGCCGCGAACACGCGCCGGGCCTGCGGGGAGAGCTTCTCGAGCGCCTCGGAGACCTTGTCCAGCTGCGCGGAGAGCGCGGCGACCTCGTCCTGGAGCTCGAGGATTCGCTTGATGCCGGCGAGGTTGATCCCGTCCTCCTGGGAGAGCCGCTGGACCTCCCGGAGCGTGGCGATGTCGCGGACGCTGTAGCGGCGACCGCGACCGCCCGTGCGGCGCGGCGAGACCAGGCCCAGCCGGTCGTACTGGCGCAGGGTCTGCGGGTGCATCCCCGACAGCTCCGCCGCCACCGAGATCACGAACACGGGGGCGTGCTCATCGAGACGATGCGGCGTGGCCATCGGGGATGCTCCTTCCGGGTCGGGTTCCGGGTCCGGGTCGGGGACGGATTCCGGGTCGGTGCGCGCGGTGCGCGCCGGATGCTGCGGTCGTCCTCCCTCGCGCCAGGATGTCAGCGCGCGGCCGCGTCGGCCAGTCCCGCGCGCGGATCCTCGCCCGCCTCGGCGAGGACATCGCGCAGCTCCTCGACCGCCGCGCGGACCCGGTCATCCGCCGACGAGGGCACGGCGACGGCGATCTCGACGAGCAGGTCGCCCGTCGTCCTCGCGGTCTTCAGCCCCTTGCCGCGGGCGCGCAGGACGCGGCCGGACGGGGTGCCCGGGGCGACCTTCAGCTTCACGGAACCGCCCTCGAGCAGCGGAACCTCGAGGGTCGTGCCGAGCACTGCCTCGTCATAGGCGACGGGGACGGTGATGCGGAGGTTCGCGCCGTCGGCCGTCCAGACCGGGTGCGGCTCGACGTCGAGGGCGAGGAGCAGGTCGCCGGCCGGGGCCGAGCCCTGGCCGCGACGGCCCTTGCCGCGCAGCCGGATCTTCTGGCCGTCGTGGACGCCCGCCGGGATGCGGGTGGTGATGCTGCGGCCTTCGACGGAGAGCGTCAGCTCGGTGCCGAGAGCGGCGTCGCGGAAGGAGATGCGGGTGCGCGCGGAGATGTCCTCGCCCTTGGCGGGCGGGCGCGGCGCGCCGCCGGGGAATCCCCCGCCGAACCCGGCTCCCCCGCCGGCTCCCCCGCCGAACATCCGCAGGATGTCGTCGATATCGGGGTTCCCGGCACCGGAGCCGGCACCGCCGCCGGAGGTTCCGGGGAAGCCTCCCTGGCCTCCGAACATGGAGGAGAAGACATCCTCGAAGCCGGCCCCGCCGGGGCCGCCCTGACCGGCGTTGAAGCGCGCGCCGCCGGCGCCCATGGCGCGGATCGCGTCGTACTGCTTGCGCTGCTCGGGATCGTTGAGGACCGAGTACGCCTCGCCCGCCTGCTTGAAGCGGTCCTCGGCGGTGGGGTCGTCGGGATGGCGATCCGGGTGCAGCTCCTTGGCCTTCTTCCGGTACGCCTTCTTGATCGCCTGCGCGTCCGCGTCCTTCGAGACGCCGAGGACCGCGTAGAAGTCCTTGTCGAGCCAATCCTGTGAGGACATATGTGCTGCGCCTCCTTCCGGGAGCGTGGGTGGGATGGGTGGGTCGTCGACGGGGAATGCTGGGGACGGGGCAGGGCCCGCCCGGCCTCATGGCCGGGCGGGCCCGCCGCCGTGGCGGCCGCCCTCGCGGGCGGCCCGGTCCCGTCGGACGGTCCGTCTGTCAGGCGGGGCCGCGGGTCCCGACCCGAGCCGGGCGCAGGATGCGCTCGTTCAGGCGGTAGCCGGGCTGCATGACGAGCGAGATCGTCGTGGTCTCGGCGTCGGCGGAGTCCTCGTGCATCAGGGCCTCGTGGAGGGTCGGATCGAACTCCTCGCCCTCGGCGCCGTAGCGCTGCAGGCCCTGGCCCGCGAGGACCTCCTCGAGCTTGCCGGCGATCGCGTGGAACGGGGTGCCCTCGGCGATGTCGCCATGGCGGCGCCCCAGCTCGACGTCGTCGAGGACGCCGATCAGGGAGGCCATCACACGACCGACGGCGGCCTCCTTGGCGACCTCCGAGGCGGCCTCGATGCGACGACGGGAGTTGACGTACTCCGCCTGCTCGCGCTTGAGCTCCTCGGAGAGGGCCGCGACCTGCGCCTCGAGCTCGGCGATGCGGGCATCGCCCGCCCCGTCCTCGCCCGCGGCCGCCTGCTCGAAGAGCTTCGCGGCCTCGGCGTCGATCGGGTCGACCGGCGCGTCGGCGGCCGCCGGGTCGGCCTGACCCGGCTGGCCGGCGGCGTCGGCCTCCGACGGACGGACGCTGCCGTCCGTCGGATCGACCTTGCGCTTGTCGGTGAAGGAGAACCGCGGCTCGCCCTCGCGGCGCTGTGCGTCGTCGGGAGTGCTCCGGTCCTCGGACATCACTTCTTCTCCTCGTCCTCGTCGATGATCTCGGCGTCGACGACGTCCTCATCGTCGGAGGATGCGCTGGCGCCCTCCGCGCTCTCGGCACCCTCGGCGCCGTCCTGCGCCTGCGCGTAGATCGCGGTGCCGACGGCCTGCAGGGCCTCGTTGAGGGTGTCGCGCTTGGCCTCGAGATCGCTCGTGGAGGCGTCCTCCTGCGCGAGCGCCTCCTTGGACTCCTTGATCGCGTCCTCGGCCTTGGTGCGGTCGGCGTCGGCGATCTTGTCCGCGTTGTCCTTGAGCAGCTTCTCGCCCTGGTAGACGAGCTGCTCGAGGGTGTTGCGGGCGTCGGAGTTCTTGCGGCGCTCCTCGTCCTCGGCGGCGTGGGCCTCGGCGTCCTTGATCATCTGGTCGATGTCCTCCTTGGAGAGGGCCGACCCGCCGGTGATCTGGATGGACTGCTCGTTGCCGGTGCCGCGATCCTTCGCGGTCACGTGCACGATGCCGTTGGAGTCGATGTCGAAGGTGACCTCGACCTGCGGGATGCCGCGCGGGGCCGGCGCGATGCCGGTCAGCTCGAAGGTGCCCAGGAGCTTGTTGTCGCGGGTGAACTGGCGCTCGCCCTGGAACACCTGGATCGCGACGGAGGGCTGGTTGTCCTCGGCGGTGGAGAACACCTCGGAGGTCTTCGTCGGGATGGCGGCGTTGCGCTCGATGAGCTTGGTCATCACGCCGCCCTTGGTCTCGATGCCGAGGGAGAGCGGGGTGACGTCCATGAGCAGGACGTCCTTGCGCTCGCCCTTGATGACGGCGGCCTGCAGCGCGGCGCCGACGGCGACGACCTCGTCCGGGTTCACGGACTTGTTGGGCTCCTTGCCGCCCGTGAGCTCCTTGACGACCTCGGTCACCGCGGGCATGCGGGTCGAGCCGCCGACGAGCACCACGTGGTCGATGTCGGACACGGAGATGCCCGCGTCCTTGATGACCTGGTGGAAGGGGGCCTTGGTGCGCTCGAGCAGATCCGAGGTCATGTCCTCGAACTGCGCGCGGGTGAGCTTCTCGTCGAGGTGCAGCGGGCCGTTCTCGGTCATCGACAGGTACTGCAGCGAGATCGAGGTGGAGGTCGAGGAGCTCAGCTCCTTCTTCGCCTGCTCGGCGGCCTCCTTGAGGCGCTGCAGGGCGATGCGGTCCTTGCCCAGGTCCACGCCGTCCTTGTTCTTCACCTGCGAGATCAGCCAGTCGACGATCTTCTGGTCCCAGTCGTCGCCGCCGAGGCGGTTGTCGCCGGCGGTCGCCTGGACCTGGATGGTCGAGCCGTCCTCGTCCTTGCTGACCTCGAGGAGGGACACGTCGAAGGTGCCGCCGCCGAGGTCGAACACGAGGATCTGCTCGTCGTCCTTGCCCTTCTCGAGGCCGTAGGCGAGGGCCGCGGCCGTGGGCTCGTTGATGATGCGCAGGACGTTGAGGCCGGCGATCGTGCCGGCGTCCTTGGTGGCCTGGCGCTCGGAGTCCGAGAAGTAGGCGGGGACGGTGATGACCGCGTCGGTCACGGCCTCGCCGAGGTAGGACTCCGCGTCCTTCTTCAGCTTGCCCAGGGTGCGGGCCGAGATCTCCTGCGGGGTGTACTTCTTGTCGTCGATCTCCTGCGTCCAGTCGGTGCCCATGTGGCGCTTGACGGAGGCGATGGTGCGGTCGACGTTGGTGACGGCCTGGCGCTTGGCGAGCTCGCCGACGAGGACCTCTCCCTGCTTGGAGAAGGCCACGACCGACGGGGTGGTGCGGGCGCCCTCGGCGTTCGCGATGACGGTGGGCTGACCGCCCTCGAGGACGGCGACGGCGGAGTTGGTGGTGCCGAGGTCGATTCCGACGACACGGGACATGGGTGCCTGCCTTTCTGCGGCGCGCTCGGCGCACCGCCCTGGTTCGTGCATCGCCGTCGGACGCCCCCGGTCTCCAGGGGTCGCCGTCCGGCTCCGCCGGCCGCTGGGGGCCGACGTCAGGTGCGTGGACAACGGCTCAAGTACAGATCCGACGGCGGCTGGTTGTCAATCCACGACGCATCGAACTTGAGTACACCCGACTCAACTTACGGCAGGACCACAGCATTCCCGAGAGAGCGATGAGTGTCGCGGCTCACAGAAAGGTGCCGAATCGCCGACGCCTCGCACTCAGGCATCCCGTCCGGCATCGCCGCCGTCGGCATCGCCACCGCCAGCACCGCCACCGCCACCGCCACCGCCACCGCCACCGCCAGAACCGCCGCCGAGCGCGCGCCGCAGCAGGATCCGCCGTCCGCGCTCCCCCATGTCCTCACCGGCGAGCGCCCGATAGGCGGAGATGCCGTGCGCGAGCACCCGCAGCACGAAGGCCTCCTCCGCCTCATCGGCACCCCCGTCAGCACCCCCGCTCACCCCTGCGCCGGGGACCGGCGGCAGCCAGCGCGCGAGCACCTCATCCCAGGGGTTGGGATCCAGGGCTCTCACCTCGGGGTCGGTGACGAAGGCGTAGAGGAAGATCCCGCCGGGGAGTGCGCTGTGCTCGAGATAGGCGCGGGCCCGCTCGAGCGGCGTCGACTCCTCGACGGAGGTCGGCAGCAGCTCCGCGAGGGCGGCCTCGAGGTCGGCGGCGAAGGAGGCGCAGACCGCCCGCAGCAGCTCCTCGCGCTGCGGGAAGTGGTAGGTCGCGCCGCCCCGGGTGACGCCCGCGCGCGCGGCGACCTCCTCATAGGTCAGGGCCGCGATCCCGCCCTCGATCACGAGCGCCTTCGCGGCGTCCACCAGGGCATTCCTCGAGCTCGGCCTCATGGCGGCAGTCTAGGTCCGGACAGTAACTAGACGTTCTGTATAGTTTGGGGACGTTCCCGTCCCCGAAGGAGAGGACCCTCATGATCCCCAGTAGCGCGCTCGTCGCTCTCAACCCCCTGCAGTGGTTCGCGACCGAGGACGGCGGCCTCGACTGGACCCGCGGCGGGCCCTGGCCGACGCTGCTCGGCCAGGTCCGCGAGGCCGGCTTCGAGGCGGTGCACACGCGCGTCCCGCCGGAGCTCTCCGCCACCGAGTACGGCGCGATGATCCGCGACGCCGGCCTCGTCCCGGCCCCCGGCACCTTCGCCTTCTCCCTGCCGGAGCACGGGATGCCTCTCGAGCGGACCCTCGCGAGCTTCCGGGAGGCCGCCCTCGGATACGCCGAGCTCGGGCTGCGGGAGATCTTCGTGCTCCCCGGCGTCGACTTCTCGGCCCCGCGCACGGCCCGCCCCGCCGTCGGCGCCGACGCGGACCCCGCGCGCCTGGACCGCCTGTCCGATCTGCTCGTGCGCATCGGCGAGGTCGTCACCGCCGAAGGCGTGCTCCCGATCCTGCATCCGCACGTCGGGACCTGGATCGAGACGGCCGACGAGGCCCGCCACGTCCTCGACCGGGTGGATCCCGCCCTCCTCGGGCTCGGCCCCGACGTCGGCCACCTCAGCTGGGTCGGCGACGACCCGGTCGCCCTCATCGCCGAGCATCGCGACCGCGTCCGCGGCATGCACGTCAAGGACCTGCGCCGCGACGTGCGGGACCGCGCCGTCGCCGAGGGACTCAGCTACCAGGAGACCGTCCTGTCGGGCCTGTGGATCGAGCCCGGTCGCGGCGACATCGACTACGCGGGCCTCTGGGCGGCCCTCGGCGACGACTTCGACGGCACGATCGTCGTGGAGGTCGACCGCGGGGACATCCAGCCTCCGCTCGACAGCGCCCGCGCCTGCGCCCGCTGGGTCGCCTCCCAGCGCCCCGCCGCCTGACCGCCCTGCCGCTGGCCGATCACCCCTGCCGACGGCCGGCCGCTGGACCGGTCGGCCGTCGGTTCCGTCGGCGACCTATCGCCCGCGCCCGCGCGGGCCTACGCTCGCATCATGAGCGTCGACGGAGACTTCAGCGGAGTGAGCGGCGGCACGACCGGAGGCACCGCCCCGGACGGCGGAGCTGGCGGCGGAGCAGGCGGCAGACCGGACATCAAGCCGCGCAGCCGGCAGGTGACCGACGGGCTGGCGGCGACCGCCTCCCGCGGGATGCTGCGGGCGGTGGGCATGGGCGACGAGGACTGGGCGAAGCCGCAGATCGGCATCGCCAGCTCGTGGAACGAGATCACCCCGTGCAACCTGTCCCTGGACCGGCTGGCGCAGGCCGCGAAGGACGGCGTCCACGCGGGCGGCGGCTATCCGCTGCAGTTCGGCACCATCTCGGTGTCCGACGGGATCTCCATGGGCCACGACGGCATGCACTACTCCCTCGTCTCGCGGGACCTCATCGCCGACAGCGTCGAGACGGTCGTGCAGGCCGAGCGGCTGGACGGCACGGTCCTGCTCGCCGGCTGCGACAAGTCCCTGCCGGGAATGCTCATGGCCGCGGCGCGCCTGGACCTCGCGAGCGTGTTCGTCTATGCGGGCACGATCATGCCCGGCCGCGCCTCCCTCTCCGACGGCACGGAGAAGGACGTGACGATCATCGACGGCTTCGAGGCCGTGGGCGCGTGCGCCCGCGGGCTCATGAGCCGGGAGGACGTCGGCCGCATCGAGCGCTCCATCTGCCCCGGCGAGGGCGCCTGCGGCGGCTTCTACACCGCCAACACGATGGCCACGGTCGCCGAGGCGATCGGCATGTCGATCCCGGGCTCGGCGACCCCGCCGTCGGCCGACCGCCGCCGCGACGCCGACGCGCGCCGCGCCGGCGAGGCGGTCGTCGGCCTCCTGCGTGCCGGGACCACGAGCCGGGACATCATGACCAAGCCGGCCTTCGAGAACGCGATCGCGGTCGTGCAGGCCTTCGGCGGATCCACGAACGCCGTGCTGCACCTGCTGGCGATCGCCCATGAGGCCGACGTCGACCTCACCCTCGAGGACTTCGCACGGATCGGTGCGAAGGTCCCGCACCTCGCCGACCTCAAGCCCTACGGCCGCTACGTCATGAACGACGTCGACCACGTCGGCGGGATCCAGGTCGTCATGAAGACCCTCCTGGACGAGGGCCTGCTCGACGGCGACTGCGCGACCGTCACCGGGCGTTCGATCGCCGAGAACCTCGAGGCGCTCTCCCCGCGGCCCGCCGACGGGAAGGTCCTGCGCTCCGCCTCCGCGCCGATCGCCCCGACCGGCGGGATCACGATCCTGCACGGCTCCCTCGCCCCCGACGGCGCGGTGGTGAAGTCCGCGGGCTTCGAGGAGGACGTCTTCGAGGGCACGGCGCGGGTCTTCGAGCGCGAGCAGCATGCGCTGGACGCCCTGGCCGACGGCACCATCGACCACGGCGACGTGGTCGTCATCCGCTACGAGGGCCCCAAGGGCGGGCCCGGGATGCGCGAGATGCTCGCGATCACCGGGGCGATCAAGGGCGCGGGGCTCGGCAAGGACGTGCTGCTGATGACCGACGGCCGCTTCTCCGGAGGCACCACGGGGCTGTGCGTGGGGCACATCGCCCCCGAGGCCGTGGACGGCGGGCCGATCGCCGTCGTCCGCGACGGGGACCGGATCCGCCTGGACGTCGGCAGCGGCCGGCTCGACCTGCTGGTCGAGCCCGAGGAGATCGCCGCCCGGTTCACCGGATGGGAGCCGCTGCCGCCGAAGTTCACCAAGGGCGTGCTGGGCAAGTACGTCAAGCTCGTGCAGTCCGCCTCGCGGGGCGCGATCCTCGGGGACTGAGGCCGACGGCCGCGTGCGGCGGGTCCGTGAGCCGCGGGTCGACCTCGCCGCGCAGCCAGGCGCGCAGGACCCCGGTGAAGAGATCGGGGTCCTGCGCGTTCCAGACGTGGTGCATGCGCGGTGCGATCCGCAGCACGGCCTGGGGCGCGACGGCGCCGATGAGGGCGAGGGAGGCGCGGATCGAGGCCGGGTCGTGCTCCGCGGCGATCGCGAGGATCCGGCCGGAGCCGGGGCCGAGGCCGGCGGGCAGGCCGCCCGCATAGGCCTCGGCGGTGATCGCGACGGTGTTGTCGCGGCGCAGGGTGAGCGCGTGCGCGACGAACCGCTCCCGTCCCTCCGCGTCCAGGCCGTAGGCCCGCGCCTGCAGGGCCCAGAACCAGCGCGCGTCCCGCAGCGCGAGCTGCAGACGCGCGCTCAGACGGGTCGCGCGCCCCACCGGGGCGACGATCGTCCCGGTCACGAAGGTCGACAGCACGGCCTCGGGATGCCGCGCCACGACGCGCAGCGCCACGATCGCGCCGAGCGAGAGCCCGACGAGATGGAAGGGGCCGTCCACCCCGAGCGCGCGCACGCGCGCGCGGACGTCGTCGGCCGTCGCCTCGAGACCGGGCCAGCTCTCCGCAGCGCGATGCCCGAAGCCGGGCAGGTCCAGGGCGAGCACGGTGCGATCCCGGAGCGCCTCGACCTGCTCCGCCCACATCCAGCCCGCGACGGTCCCGCCGTGCAGGAGCACGACGGGCTCGTCGCGCTCGTCGGGTTCGTCGGGCCCGCCCGGCTGCGACGCCGCGTCGACGCGCTCCGACGGCGCCTCGACGCGCGCGGAGGGATGGAGCTCCGGGTAGTCGCCGAGCGCGGGGACTCCAGTGCGAGGGTTCCTGCGAGGGCTCACGCGCGGGCTCATGCGAGGGCCTCGGCGGTGTCGTCAAGCCAGTCGAGCTCGGCGCGGGCATGGCGGATGCCGTGGTCGAGAGTGGCGAGGCGGAGCGCTCCGGCGCGATCGCCCTCGGCCTCGGCGCGGACCTCGGGGAGCATCCGCTCGTAGCCGGCGAGCTGCTCGGCGACCGCCGCGCGGCGCTCGGCGAGCATCTCCCGCAGGCGCCCCTCCTCGAGGTCGTCGGCGAAGAACAGCCGTGCCAGGAACGGGTGCCGCGCGCTCCGGCGCTCCGGGGGCGCGGCCAGCCATTCCTTCAGCGCCTCCCGTCCGCGCGGGGTGATGCGGTGGACCTGACGGTCCGGCGCGCCCTGGCCGGGGACGGTCTCGATCTCCGCGAGACCGTCGGCGACCAGCGTCGCGAGCGCGCGATAGATCTGCGACTTGTCGGCCCACCAGAAGTGCCGCACCGAGGTGTCGAAGTGCCGTTTGAGGTCGTATCCCGTCATCGGGGACAGGGCGAGGAAGCCGAGGATGATGCGTGCGAGGGCCATGCCACTAGTCCATATTGCACCTAGGTGCAATGTCAACCAGTCGTTCTCCGGTCCTCGACGGACCGGTCAATCCTGTCGGCCGCCCCTGCTAGCGTCGCCGCTATGCACGACAGCGCGCAGCAGAGCGGCACCGCGGCCTCCCGTCATCTCGACATCGTCATCGACCGCCCCTGGCGCGAGGTGTACGAGTACGCGAGCGACCCCCGGAACCTGCCGCGCTGGGCGGCCGGTCTCGCCGGCAGCGAGGTGCGTCGGGAGGGGACGCAGTGGTCGATGAGCTCGCCCATGGGCCAGGTGCTGGTCAGCTTCGCCCCCGAGAACGAGCACGGGGTGCTGGACCACACCGTGACTCTGCCCGACGGCGCATCGGTGCTGAACCCGCTGCGGGTGCTGCCGCTCGACGAGGGCCGCTGCGAGGTGGTGTTCACCCTCCGCCGCGCGGCGATGAGCGTGGAGGAGTTCGACGGGGACGCGGCCGCGGTGGCCGCGGACCTCGCGCGCCTCAAGGCGGTCTGCGAACAGCGGTGACGGGAGCGGTGCGAGGAATGACGGAACCACCATGCCGGGCCCGCGGTGTCGGGCCAGCCCGACACCGCCTGGCCCGCTGACCGGATCGCCCGGACGCTCCTGCTCCGCCACAGTAGGGATATGACCACGATGAGCACGGCGCAGACCCTCGAGACCGCACCCTCCCGGCAGCGGTCGGTCGGCCGCTGGGCCGCCCGCATCGGAGGCTTCCTCGCCTACGGCCTCCTCACCGTGGTGATCGGGGCGATCGGCTTCTCCCTCGTCATCGCCCTGCTCGCCGCCGGGGTCTCCACCGTGATCGTCTGGGTCGGCTTGCCGATCCTGGTCCTCGCCGTGCTGGTCGCGAAGGGCTTCGCCGCCGCCGGGCGTGCGGTGCAGTCCGCGCTCCTCGGCACCGATCTGCCGACGCCCGCTCCGGTGCGACCCCCGTCGGGCGCCGGCCGGTTCCGTCGTCTGCTCGCGCCGCTGGCCGATCCCCAGCGCTGGCTCGACACGCTGTGGGTGGTGGTCAGCTTCCTGCTCGCCCTGGTCACCTTCCCCCTGGCCGCGGCCTGGACGGTCGGTGCGATCGCGACCATCGGCGGGCCCGTCGCGACGCTGATCCTGGACCGGGTGCTCCCGCCGTCGGAGACCGGCGGGCTCGGCGAGCTGCTGGGCGTCCCCGCACCGTTCACCCTCCCGGCGGATCTCGCTCTGCAGTTCTGCATCGGCCTGGTCTTCCTGCTCACGCTGGGACCCGTCGTGCGCGGGCTCGCGGCGGCGCACCGCGGGGTGGCTCGCGGCCTGCTGAGCTCGCGGTACCAGGAGCAGCAGCGTCTGCTGCGCACCGAGGAGTCGCGCGCCGCGGGCCGCTCCGCCGAGTCCGCCGCCCTGCGCCGCCTCGAGCGGGACCTGCACGACGGTCCGCAGCAGCGCCTGGTGCGGGCGTCGATGGACCTCGCCAGGGTGGAGTCGCTCGCGGCGAAGGATCCCCAGAAGGCCCAGGCGGTGCTGCGCGAGACCCGCGAGCAGCTCGGCCTGACGCTCGACGACCTGCGTCGCCTCTCCCGAGGCATCGCCCCGCCGGTGCTGGTGGATCGCGGGCTCCCCGCCGCTCTCACCGAGCTGGCCGCGATCTCGCCGGTCCCGGCCGTCGTCGAATGCCCCGTCCTGGACCTTCCCGAGCACGTCGAGATCGGCATCTACTACGTCGTCTCCGAGTCGCTCACCAACGCCGCCAAGCATTCCGGGGCGCAGTCGGTCCTGGTGGAGGTCACCCGGATCGGGGATGATGCCCGGGTGAGGATCGAGGACGACGGACGCGGGGGCGCCGCGCTGCGCACCGGCGGCGGACTGGCGGGGCTGGCGGGTCGCGTCGCCTCGCTCGAGGGTCGGCTGACGGTCTCCTCGCCGCCCGGGGGCGGCACCAGGATCGAGGCGGTGATCCCGTGCGCGTCCTGATCGCCGACGACTCGGCGCTCATCCGCGAGGGACTGCGGCTGGTGCTGGAGGAGGCCGATCATGAGGTGGTCGGCACCGCCGCCACCGGCACCGAGCTGGTGGTGCGGGCGCTCGAGCTGCGGCCGGACCTCGTCGTCTCCGACATCCGGATGCCTCCGTCCCACAGCGACGAGGGGCTGCGCGCCGCCCAGGAGATCCGGACGCGATGGCCGGAGGCCCCGATCGTGCTGCTGAGCCAGTACGTGGTGGTCGGCTACGCGACCGAGCTCATCGAGTCCGGGGAGCAGGCGACGGGGTATCTGCTCAAGGACCGCGTGTTCGACATCCCCTCGTTCCTCGCCTCGATCGAGCGGGTCGCCGCCGGCGGAGTCGCGATCGACCCGGACGTGGTGGCGCAGGTGATCTCCTCCCGCCGCCGCACCCCGCTGGACGACCTCACCGCGCGCGAGCGCGAGGTGCTCGAGCTGATGGGCGAGGGCCTCACGAACGCCGGGATCTCGGAGCGGCTGTTCATCAGCGGCGGCGCCGTCGAGAAGCACACGCAGCGGCTGTTCGCGAAGCTCGGCCTCAGCGAGGACGCGAGCGTGAACCGCCGGGTGGCCGCCGTGCTGACGCTCCTGGGACGCTGAGCGGCGAGCTCCGAGCTGCCTGCGGACGGCGAGCGTCGGGCGTCGGGCGTCGAGGAGGCCCTCGGAGGTGCGAGCGCACCCGTTCCGTCACAGGGTCCTCTTGAACCCCACGTGGCTCGCGGTGTAGCCGACGCGCTCGTAGAACCGGTGCGCGTCGGGGCGGGCGCGGTCGGTGGTCAGCTGGGCGAGGGTCGCTCCCTGCGCGCGGCCCCACTCGTGCGCCCGGTCCAGCAGCGCCGTCCCGAGGCCGGCGCCTCGCAGGCCGGAGGCCACCCGCACCGCCTCGATCTGCAGCCGCGTCGCCCCGCCGCGGGACAGCGAGGGCAGCAGGGTCAGCTGCAGCGTCGCGGCGAGCGCCCCGTCCTCGTCGCGGACGACGACGAGCAGATGGTGCTCGGCATCGGCGTCGATCGCGGCGAAGGCGCGCTCGTACGGCGCGAGATCCTCCCCCTCGTGCTCGCCGCTGAGCTCACGCTCGCGACCGAGCACGTCGTCGGCGAGCAGCGCGACGAGCTCGGGGAGGTCCGCGGCCCGAGCGCGGGCGACGGACAGGACGCGGCCCCCGATCTCGAGCCGATCGGCGAGGAGGGCGGGAGCGCCGGGTGCGGAGCCAGGAGCGGGGCCACGAGCGGGGTCAGGAGCGGGGTCAGGAGAACGCTGCATGCTCGCAGTGTCCCCCGGCTCCTCCGGGATACTGGTCCTCATGTCCTCATCCCGTCCGTCCGCGTCGCGCCGCAGCGTGCATCTGAGCTTCTCCGACCGCATCGCCGAGATCGTGCCCGACCGGGTCCGCGGCGGCTGGGTGCTCGAGCTCGGCGGCCTCGAGCAGTCGCATGTCGACCTCGCCGATCCGCGCCGCCTCACCCATGAGTACCTCGCGCGGATGGGGCACGCGATCGACGCCTGCTGGCCCGCCGGCGCACCGCTCTCCATCGCCCACCTGGGGGCGGGAGCGCTCAGCTTCGCCCGCTACGTGCAGGCGACCCGGCCCGGATCCGCGCAGCTCGTGATCGAAATCGAGCGGGAGCTGCCGACGCTGGTGACCGACGCGCTCCCGCTGCCGCCGGGCACGGAGCTCGGGATCGAGATCGGCGATGCGCGGGAGCGCCTCGCCGCACGCGAGGGCGAGACCTTCGACGCGATCGTGCTGGACGTGTTCTCCGGCGAGGAGTCCCCCGCGCATCTGACCGGCGAGGACTTCCTGGTCGAGGCCCTCGGGCACCTCGCCGAGGACGGGCTGCTGCTGGTCAACGTCGGCGACGACTCCGCCCAGCGCTTCATCGCGCGCCAGCTGCGGGCGCTCGACGCCGCCTGCCTGCGGTGCGGACTGCCCGGCCCCTGGATGCTGACGGACGCCACCCTGCTCACCCGCCCGTCGGACGGGAACATGGTGCTGCTGGCCGGACCGGCCCTCGCCTCCCCGCGGATGGAGGAGCGGCGGGCGGTCTGGCGCGCCGCCGGTCCGCATCCGGCGGCCGTGCTGGATCCGCAGGAGGCGCTCGCCTTCGCGGACTCGCGCCTCTAGGCCGGGATGAGGATCCGGATCCTCGGCGCGGGCGTCGCCGGGCTCGCCGCCGCCTGCGCCCTCGGCGCCGCCGGCCACGAGGTCGAGCTCGTCGACGAGGCCTTCGCGATCCCTGCCGTCGGCACCTCCCTGGGGCTGTTCGGCTCCGGTCGTCGGGCGCTCGAGCGGATCGGCGTGCTCGACCGCGTCCGGGAGGTCTCCGCCCTGCCGCGGGAGGGCCGGCTCGTGACGGCCGGCGGACGGGTCCTGGCCCGGGTGCCGGCCGGGGACACCCTGCTGGTCGCGCGCTCCGACCTCGTCCGGATCCTGCAGGAGTCGCTCCCCGCCGCGGTCGTCCGGACCCTGCGCCGCGCGGAGGGTCCGGAGGACGTCGAGCATCTGCGCGCGGGCGCGGACGTGCTGGTGGGCGCCGACGGCGTGCACTCGCCCGTCCGCCGTGCCCTGTGGCCCGGCGACACCGCCGCCCGGAGGCATCGGACGACGATCCTGCGCGGCACGGCGGAGATCGCCCCGCCGGAGATCGCCGAGACCTGGGGCGCGGGCTGGCTGGTCGGGATCACGCCGCTGCCCGGCGGACGCACCAACTGGTTCGCCGCCCATCCCGAGCACCGCAGCGACACCGTCGAGCAGGCCCTGGAGCATCTGCGGGAGCTGGTCGGCGGACGCCGCGCACCGATCGACGCCGTGCTGGACGCGGCGACGCCCGAGGCCACGCTCATCCACGGGATCCGCACCGCACCGCCGGTGCGCCCGGTGCGCGGTCGGACCGTGCTGATCGGAGACGCCGCCCATGCGATGGCGCCGAACCTCGGGCACGGAGCGAACACGGCGCTGCAGGACGCGGTCGCGCTCGCGCAGGCATTGGACAGGATCGACGGAACCGGCGGCGCGGGCACGGCCTCGACGCGCGCCGCCGTGCCCGGAGCGCTGCGCTCCTACGAGCGACGCAGGGTGCTGCCGGGGCAGGCGTGGAGGATCGGGTCCGCGGCGATGGCGCGCCTGGCCTCGGCGGAGCGCACGGCGCCTCTGCGCGACCGGGCCATCGGCGCGCTGGGCGCGGTCGCCCGTCGGTGAGGGCGGCTCACGAGACGGGGCTCGGGCGGGAGGGCCCCGGCGCGAGTGCCCCGGAGCCGCGGCTCAGGAGATCTTGCGGGCGAGGGTGGTGATGACGTGCCAGTGCTTCTTGTCGGCCAGGAAGCGGCCGTCCTCGTCGCGCACCGAGCGGTCGATGACCTGGAAGCCCCGGAACATCGCATCGATCTGCGCGCTGTCGAGGGCGGCGACGTCGGGGCGCTCGGCCCAGGTGTCGTTGGTCCCGAAGACGTCCACCGCCATGATGCCGCCGCGGGGCAGGGCGGAGACGAGCTTCGGCCAGGTCGCTGCGAGCCCTTCGGGGCCCAGCAGTCCGAGCGTGTACGTGGAGTAGACGATCGACGCGGCCGGGAACTCCTCGACCGCCGTGATGTCCGTGTGGTGGAAGTGCACCGCGCCGGTCATCCGCTCGTTCTCGACCAGTCGCGCCGCGAGCGTGTCGTCGGCGTCGTAGGCATGCACGGTCCAGCCGCGCCGCGCGAACTGCAACGAGTCCGCTCCCGATCCCGCTCCGAGCTCGATGACGGTCCCTGCGCTGCGGTCGCCGCCCGCGGCGGCGATGGCCCGGGCGACGAGGCGTCGGGCAGGTCGGCCCGCCGCTGAGGTGTTCAGCGCCGCCCAGTCCACCTTCTCTGCCGTGTCCATGCATCTCAGGCTGGCCCGTCCCGGTGCCCGTTTCAACTTCCCGTGACACAGGACGCCCCTGTTTTCGTCACGGGCGAACAAACGGACGGATCCCCCTCGTCCGTCGCACCGTCCGCCCCCATGTCCGCCCCCATGTCCGCGCCGGGGGACGACGGCCCGCCTAGGATGGCGAACATGCCTGAGACCTCTCTGCGGATCGCTGCGGTCTGCCTGCACACCTCCCCGCTCGAGGAGCCCGGCGGCGCCGATGCCGGCGGCATGAACGTGGTCGTCCACGAGCAGGCTCTCGCCCTCGCCCGAGCCGGGCATCGCGTCGAGCTCATCACCCGCCGCTCCGACCCCTCCCAGCCCGACCTCGTGGAGGTCGCCGAGGGCGTGCGCCTGCACCATCTCGACGCCGGGCCCGCGACCCCGCTCGCGAAGAGCGACATGGAGCAGGCGATCGCGCCCTTCGGCGACGGGCTCGCCCGTCTGCTGCCGGGGCTCGTTGTCGATCTTGTCCACTCCCATCACTGGTTCAGCGGGGTCGCCGCCCTTCCCGTCGCCCGGGACCTCGGCCTGCCGCATCTGCAGTCCTTCCATTCGGTCGCGGCGCCGCAGGACGCGGACGACCTCGCGGCCGGCGAGCCCGCCGAGTCCTCCGGTCGCATCCCCGGGGAGCGGCTCGTCGCCGAGCGCTCCGACCTCGTCGTGGCGGTCTCCGAGGCGGAGGCGCGCACCGTCGGCGAACGCTACGAGGTGCCCGGGGAGCGGCTCGCGGTCGTCCGCCCCGGCGTCGACGTCGACGTCTTCCGCCCGGAGGCGCCCGCCAGCACGGCATCCGACGGCACGGCGTCCGACGGCGGGTCGCGCACGATGTCCGACGGCGCCCCGACGCTGCTGTTCACCGCCCGCCTGCAGCCGCTCAAGGCGCCCGACCTCGCGCTCGAGGTGCTCGCTCATCTCGACCCCGCGCTCGAGGCGCGCCTCGTCCTGGCCGGAGGCCTCTCCCAGGACTTCGCCGCCTACGGCGCCGAGCTCGAGGCCCGGGCCGCGGAGCTCGGTGTCGCCGACCGCGTGAGCATGCCCGGCTCGCTCCCCCGTCCCGCGCTCTCGAGGGCGATGCGGGACGCCTCGGTGCTGCTGCTGACCAGCTGGTCCGAGACCTTCGGTCTCGTGGCGCTCGAGGCGCAGGCGAGCGGGACCCCCGTCGTCGCCTGGCGCTGCGCGGGCGGCGTCCAGGAGGCCGTCGATCCCGAGCACGGCATGGTGCTGACCAGCCGCGATCCCGATGTCTGGGCGGAGGCGGTGCAGAGCCTCCTCGCCGACGGCGCACGGCTCGCCGCCGCCCAGGCCTCCGCACGGGAGTTCGCGCTCTCTCGCACCTGGGAGGCGTCCGCCGCGGCCCTCGCCGCCCTCTATCGGACGGCGACGCGGTGAGCCCCGACGGCGCCCCGGACGCCCGACCGGCCGACGTCGACACCGGCATCGACCGCGACGCCCATGGTCCCGCCATCGGCCCGTGGGAGCTCCTGGAGGGCGCGCGCACCGTCCTGGCGGTGCACGCGCATCCCGACGACGAGACCCTCGCCACCGGTGCCCTGCTGCGCGCGCTCGCCTCGGCGGGGACGCGCGTGCTCCTGGTGACCGCGTCCCGCGGCGAGGAGGGGGAGATCGTGCCCGGGACGATCGATCCCGCGGACCCGCGCCCGCTCGACGAGGTCCGCGGGGCGGAGATCGACCGTGCCGCCCGCGCACTCGGCATCGCCGAGCGGTTCATGCTCGGGACCGCTCCGGCGCTCGCCCCCGGTCGTGCGGAGCGGCGCTACCGCGATTCGGGGATGCGCTGGATCCGGGAGGGCCTCGCCGGTCCGTCCGCGTCCGCCGGCGCGGACAGCTTCACGCTCCGCCCGCTCGACGATGCCGTCGACGACCTGGTCGCGCTGATCGAGCATCTGCGCCCGGACGCCGTCATCGGCTACGACGACGAGGGCACCTACGGCCATCCCGACCATGTCCGTGCCCATCAGGTCACGGCCGCCGCCTGCACTCGCACGGGCACGGCGCGGATCGAGGTCGCGAGCGCCGAGGATCCCGACGGTGCGGCGCGCCCGGGGCACGTCGATGCCCGCGGCTTCGCCTGGCGGGACCTGCCCGCCGCCGGCGAGGCGGTGCGGGAGGCGCTGGGCGCCTATCGCACGCAGCTGACGGTGCTGGCCCCGCAGGCCGAGGTTCTCCCTCCCGAGGGTGCCATCGCGATCCGGCACGTCGGCGGTCAGGACGATCTGGTCGCGCTGCGGAGCGGGCTGCGCCGAGCGGGCTGATCCCGCCGGACGCTCGGAACTCGCCGGACGCGCGGGACGACCGCCGATCGACGGCCGCGAGCCGCCCGTCGGCTTCGGGTCAGATGCTGACGTCCAGCAGGGTCGGCAGATGGTCGGACGCCCCGGCGAGCCGCTCGGCGGGGACGCGCTCGGTCGCGGTGACCGCATGCGCGGCGCGCACCGTCACATCCGCGGTGGTGAGGATCGCGTCGATCCGCCGCTGCGGACGCTGCGCGGGGAAGGTCAGCTCCTCGGGGGCGGCCGGATCCTGCAGCAGCGGCTCGAGGGACCGGCGGGCCGCGCCGTCGGCGGTCTCGTTGAGATCGCCGCCGATGATGACCGGTGCCCCCGCCCCGCGGACGAGCGCGGAGACATGCTCGGCGTGCGCGAGCCGGTTGTCCTCCTGCAGCGCGAAGTGCGTGGAGGCCACGACGACCGCGCCGCCGCCGGGCCGCGACAGCCGCACCGCGGCCACGCCCCGCGGATAGGTCGAGTTCAGGTCCGACACCTTCTGGGCGACCGGGTGCATGCCGCGGCGGATCACCCGGGCGGCGACCTCGTCGGTCGCGAGGATCGCGAGCCCGCGCCCGCCGAATCCTCCCACGAGGATCCGGCGATCGATCTGCCGGGCCAGCCAGTCCAGACGCGTCGTCGGGAGGACGAAGCGCGGCGCCTCCTGGATCAGCAGCACATCGGGGGCGAGGTCCTCGATCGTCTCGACCATGGCGCGCAGGTCCCCGCGCAGCTCCCACAGGTTCCAGGCGCACACGCGCAGCTCGGTCATGGTGCTCCTCAGCACTCGGCGACGGTGATGACGCGCTCGGTCAGGCCGATCAGCTCGTCGACCTCGTACCCGGGCCAGCCGAACAGCATCCGCCGCCACTCCGGCGGCACGGCCTTCATGCCCAGGCCCGCGCCGATCAGCGCTCCGGCGATGCAGGCGACGGTGTCGGTGTCGTAGCCCGCGCGGGTCGCGGACTCGAGCGCCTCGACGAGCGCCTCGCGGCGCTCGAACCTGCCCTCCGGCAGCGGCATCACCCCGGAGATCGCCGACCAGGCGGCCTGGAAGGCGCCGACGACCCAGCCGTTGCGGCGGAACGACGAGGGGACCGAGCGCTCGGCCTCCTCGATCCGCCCCAGCCACAGCTGGCGGCGCTCGTCCTCGAGGCGGTCGATGGCGACCCGCACATCGATCTCGCCGGTCATGACCGCGTGCCGCACCGCGAAGCCCCACAGCAGGCAGGCCTCGGTGACATCCGGGTGTACATGCGTGAGTCTGCACACGGCGTCGATGCCCGCCGCGGCGTCGTCGTCGGACGCCTGCAGGTAGGGCAGCACGGCGGCATGCGTGCGCATGAGCGAGCCGTTGCCGGCGATCCGCGGCAGCTCCTCGTGGGCGCTCAGCGCGGCGGCGCGGAAGTCCGCGGCGCGCGGCGCGTAGTGCCCGGCGGCGCGAGCGCCGTCGGCGGCCCGACGGACGACGGTCGAGGTGAGCGTCCCGATGTCCGGAGTGCCCAGCGACCACGAGTACCACTCGCGGGCGATATGGTCCTGCGCCGACTCGACCCGCAGGTCATGGAGGCCCGGGGCGCTCGCTGCGGCCTCGAGGACGACGATCGCCATCGAGGTGTCATCGGTCCATTCGCCGGGCTGCCAGTCGAGCACTCCGCCGCCGACCATCGCGATGTCGTCGGAGTCGGCGACAGGAGCCTGGAACTCGTAGGGGGCGCCGAGGGCGTCTCCCGCAGCGGCCGCCACCACAGCGCCGAGCGCCCGCTCGATCTGCACCCCCGTCAGTGCCATCTCCACCTCTCCCGTGCCATCAGTCCTCAGGGCCCTATGGTTCCACACCTCGGCCGATGCGATCTCCAGGCCCGTTCCAGGCCCGCTCTCCGCCTGCCGCCGTCCGGCCCGCCCGCATCCGATCCGGCTACGATGACGACGACCAGAAGGAGCCGCATGACCGAGACCCCGAACGCCGCAGACCACACCTGCAGCGACCCGCACGACCATACCGGGCACGACCATCCGCCGACGGGGGCCGACCTCGTCCAGGACCTCGTCCGCAGCCTCTCGGTCCTCTCGCTGGTGATCCCCGTCCTCGCCGTGATCATGATGATCGCGGTGCTGCCCGTGGCACCCACGAGCCCCGCGGTGATCTCCCTCGGCCTCGGCCTCGGCCTCGCGCAGCTGCTCGTGCTGGTCCTCACCAGCTTCTTCGTCAGCCGCACCCGCAGGCAGCTGGCCGTGAACCCGGGCCTGCTGGCGGTGCGCAGCGCGATCGAGGAGGTGCTGCGCCTGGCCGCGGCGCTGGTCGCGCTCGTGCTGTGGCCCGACGACCTGCGCGGCGAGCTCGGCGCATGGATCGGCGCGGGCACCGCCCTGGTGTGGATGCTGCTGGCGACCGTGCAGACGGTCATGACCCGGCGCCGCATCGCCAAGCCCTCGCAGTGGTCCGAGGATGCCGTCGCGACGCTCCTGTACCAGCGCGTCGACGCCCGCTCGACGAGCCGCATGCGCCTGCTCGACGTGATCGGCTCCGCCTGCTTCCAGATCGGCGCGACCGTCCTCGTGCTCCTCTCCCCCGTGCTCGTGATCGGCACCGCCGTGCTGTCGATCGGCTCGGGGCTGTCCACCCTCGTGCTGCAGCGCCGCGCCCCCGCCGAGCGCGCCGCCTCCCCCTGGGCCTATGCCCCGCTGGCGATCGGCCTGCTCGCCCTCGGCCTGGCCATCCTCGGCATGATCGCCGCATGATCACCGCATGATCTCCGCGTGATCGCCCCCGGACCTCGGCCGATCCGCCGCAGGTCCCGCCCGTCCTGCCCGTCCGCCGTCCTCGACCTCAGGAGAAGCCCATGACGACCGCCCCCTCCCGCCCCTCCGGCCTGGACCTCTCCGCCGTCGACGCCGAGATCCGTCTGCAGGACGATCTCTTCGGCCATATGAACGGGCGCTGGCTCGCCGAGCACGAGATCCCCGCGGACCGCGCGAGCGACGGCGAGTTCCGCCGTCTGCACGACCTGTCCGAGGAGCATGTCCGGGAGATCGTCGAGGAGGCCGCCGCCTCCATCCCCGAGGACGCAGCCCCCGCGACCGACCTCGAGAAGGTCGGCGCGCTCTACCGCGCCTTCATGGACACCGAGGCCATCGAGGCCGCCGGCACCGCCCCGCTCGAGCCCCTGCTCGCCGAGGTCCTCGGCGCGGACAGCCTCGAGGCGCTCATCCGCCTGACCGGCTCCGCCGCCGCCGGCACCGCCCCGCTGGCCGCCTACGTGTGGACCGACGATCGCGACTCCACCCGCTACCAGGTGAAGATCCACCAGGCCGGCCTGGGCCTGCCCGACGAGTCCTACTACCGCGAGGACGCCTACGCCGAGATCCGCGAGGCCTACGTCGGCCACCTCGAGCGCCTCGCCGAGCTCGTCGGCCTTCCCGGACGGGAGGGCCTGCCCGCCGGCGACGCCGCGGAGCTCGCCGCGACCGTCATGGGCTTCGAGACGCGGCTGGCGGCCTGCCACGTCGACGTCGTGCGCCTGCGCGACCGCGAGCTCTCCTACAACCCCATGGATGCCGCCGCTCGCGCCGAGCTCGCCCCGTCCTTCCCCTGGGATGCCTTCCTCGAGGGCACCGCGGCGCCGGCCGCCGCGCTCGAGGTCGTCTCGATCGGACAGCCCGAGTACGTCGCCCCCGCCGCCGAGCTCCTCGCCGGCGAGGACCTCGCGGTGCTGCGCGCCTGGCTCGCGCTGCACACCGTCTCCTCCTACGCCCCCTACCTCGACGAGGCGCTGGTGGCCGAGGACTTCGCCTTCCACGGCACCGTCCTGTCCGGCACCGAGGAGCTGCGGGCGCGCTGGAAGCGCGGCGTCGGCCTCGTGGAGGGCGCGCTCGGCTTCGCGATCGGCCGCGAGTACGTCGGCCGCCACTTCCCCGCCGCCCACAAGGAGCGCATGGGCGCCCTCGTGGACGCGCTCGTGGACGCCTACCGGGCCTCGATCTCGCGGCTGGAGTGGATGACCCCGGCCACCCGCGAGAAGGCCCTCGAGAAGCTCGAGAAGTTCACGCCGAAGATCGGCTACCCGGACCGCTGGCGCACCTACGAGGACCTCGAGGTCGTCCCCGGGGACCTCGTCGCCTCCGTGCGCGCCGTGCGCCTGGCCGACGCCGCCTTCGACTTCGCGAAGGTCGGCGGGCCGATCGACCCGGACGAATGGCACATGACCCCGCAGACGGTCAACGCCTACTACAATCCGGGCGCCAACGAGATCGTCTTCCCCGCGGCGATCCTGCAGCCCCCGTTCTTCGACGCCGATGCCGACGACGCCGTGAACTTCGGCGGGATCGGTGCGGTCATCGGCCACGAGATCGGCCACGGCTTCGACGACCAGGGCTCGAAGTACGACGGCGACGGCAACCTCGCGTCCTGGTGGACCGACGAGGACCGGGCCGCCTTCGAGGAGCGCACCGGCTCGCTCATCGCCCAGTTCTCCGAGCTCAGCCCGCGGTCCCTCGAGGACGAGCATCGCGTCAACGGCGCGCTCACGATCGGCGAGAACATCGGAGACCTCGGCGGTCTCTCGATCGCCGTCAAGGCGTACCGCGCGACGGCCGGCGAGGCCGCCGCCGAGGAGCTCGATGGCTTCACCGGGCTGCAGCGCGTGTTCCTGTCCTGGGCGACCGTGTGGCGCGCGAAGTACCGCCGGCAGGCGGCGATCCAGCAGCTCGCGACCGACCCGCACTCCCCCGCGGAGTTCCGCTGCAACATCACCGCCGGCCACCTGACGGAGTTCCACGAGGCCTTCGGGATCGTCGAGGGCGACGGCATGCACCGCGCCCCCGAGGATCGCGTGAGCATCTGGTGACCGCCCGATGAGGCCCGAGGCCCCCTTCTACGTCGGTCGCACGCGGCCGACGGCCGTGGGCTGGACGCGCATCGGGATGACGCTGGTCGCGGGCGCCGCGGCCACCGTCGTGATCTCGCTGCGCCCCGCGCTGGCGACGCCCGCCCTGCTGATCGCGTCGATGGGCGTGTTCGTCCTGCTCGCGGCCTGGACCTGGATGAACCAGAGCACCCGGTTCATCGTCGACGAGCACGGGGTGACCGTGAGCCTCGGCGGCTTCCTGCCGATGCGGCCCTGGCCCCTCGAGCAGTTCCGCACCGTCCAGCTCCGCGAGATCCCCGCGGAGCGGGTCGGCGCGACCGTCGGCGGCTACGGCTGGCGGCGCGGACGGGCGCTGTCCTCGACCCCCGAGGAGCTGCGTCCCGTCGGCTCCCGGCGCGTGTTCACCACCGGGGACTCCCGGGAGCCCTACCGCCTGCTCGTCACCCGCTCCGGCACCATGGTCGAGATCATCGGCCGTGAGGGCACGCACTTCCTGCTCTCCCCCGAGGACCCGCAGGCGACCGCGGAGGCCGTCGACCAGGCGATCCGCTCCCGCCGCTGAGGATGCTCGGGGCGCTGCGCGGCGGCCCGAGCGGCATGCCTCGAGCAGTCGCTCTGCGGTATGCTCGCAGGCGGTCATCCAACTGACAGGGGAGCACCATCCGGGTGCTGAGAGTGCGCAGCAGTGCGCAGACCCTCGAACCTGATCCGGTTCACACCGGCGTAGGGAGTCGGGATTTCCGCGGGAGATCCACGTCGTGCGCTCCGGCGCGCGGCGCGCGCACGGTCCGTCCGGCGCCCGGGATCGCCTGCGCCCCTTCCGTTCGTGGAAGGAGTCTGAGATGAACCGTTTCCGCACCGTGGACCTCCTGGTCACCGTCGCCATCGGCGCCGCCTTCGGCGTCGCGTTCCTGGGCTATGGGGCGCTGTACAGCCTCATCGGCCCGCTCACCGCCCTGTTCCGCCCCGCCGAGGGCCTGCTCATGGGCATCTGGTTCCTGCCCGCGATGATCGCCGGGCTCGTCGTGCGCAAGCCCGGCGCGGCGCTGCTGGCCGAGCTCATCGCCGCCTCCCTCGAGATGCTGCTGGGCGGGCAGTGGGGCTGGGGCACCATCGTCTCCGGCGTCCTGCAGGGCGCGGGCATCGAGCTCGCCTTCGCCGTCTTCCGCTACCGCCGCTTCACGCTGCCGGTCGCGATCCTCGGCGGCGTGCTCTCCGCGGCCCTCGAATGGGTGTACGAGCGCTTCGCCTACTACCCCGAGATGGGCTGGTCCTTCGCGATCGCCCTGCTCGGCGCCGCCCTCATCTCCGGCGCCCTCGCCTGCGGCCTGCTGGGCTGGGTCATCGTGCGCGCCCTCGCGGCGACCGGGGCGCTCGACGCCCTCCCCGCCGGGAAGGAGCATGCCGAGGCCCGGCTCGCCGCGCTCCGCACCGACCGGGATGCCGCGGGCGACGGCTCCCGCGAGAGCACCGGGGCCCTCGGCGGATGACCTCCCTGGAGCTGCGGGGCCTGACCTGGCGTCCGCAGTCGCGACCGGATCCGACGGTCCGGGATCTGTCCCTCACCATCCCCTCCGGCCAGCGGGTCCTGCTGGCGGGAGCCAGCGGCAGCGGGAAGTCGACCGTGCTGCGGGCCCTCGCGGGCCTGCTCGATCCCGAGGCCGGGGAGCTCGCCGGGGTCGCCCCGGCGGCCTCCCGCCCCGGGGAGCGGGCCCTGCTGCTGCAGAACCCGGCGAACGCGCTGATCGCCGCGAACGTCGGCCGCGAGGCCGCCTTCGGTCCGGAGAACGCGGCGCTGGACCGCGAGGAGATCGCCGTCCGCGCGGCCGCCGCCCTCGTCGCGGCCGACGTCGACGTCGACTCCTCGCGGGCCCCGCTCGACGCCTCCGGCGGCCAGCAGCAGCGCATCGCGCTGGCGGGAGCGCTCGCCCTCTCCCCCGGAGCCCTCCTGCTGGACGAGCCGACCTCGATGCTCGACGCGGCGACGGCCGAGGCCGTCCGGCGGGCCGTCCTCGCCTCCGCGGAGGGCACCACCCTGGTCGTCGCCGACCACGACGTCGCCCCCTGGGCCTCCCGCGTCGATCGCATGATCGTGCTCGGCGAGGGCGCCCGCGTGCTCGCCGACGGCGATCCGGAGCAGGTCATCGCCGCGCATCCGGAGCTGCTCGCCGCACGCTCGGCCGCACCGCGCCCCGCCGCGGTCGGCGCGAGCGGTGCGGTCGTCGCGAACGGTGCGAGCACCGGCGGATTCCTCCCCGCCGCCCGCCCGCTGGAGGCGGTCACGACGGGCGAGGTCGTCGCAGCCCTCGACGGCGTCGCCATCGCACGCCGCGACGGGCGGCCCGGCACTCTGGTCGAGGATCTCGCGCTGGAGGTGCGCGCCGGGTCCCTCACCGTCCTGGGAGGTCCCAGCGGCAGCGGGAAGACCAGCCTGCTGCGGGTGCTGCTGGGCCTGGACGCCCCGGCGACGGGCACCGTCGACCGCCCCGAGGGCCGGCAGATCGCCTGGGTGCCGCAGAACCCCGAGCACTCCTTCCTCGCCACGAGCGTCCGCGAGGAGATCCTCGCCTCCCCCTGGGCCGACGAGCCCGCCCTCGCCGACCGGCTCCTGGAGACCGCCGGCCTGGCCCCGCTCGCCGCGGCGAACCCGTACACCCTCTCCGGCGGCGAGCAGCGCCGCCTCGCGATCGTCGCGGCGCTCGCCCAGAGGCCCCGGCTCCTGGTCCTCGACGAGCCGACGGTCGGTCTCGATCCCGAGCGGCGCGCGGCCGTCCTCGCCCTGCTGCACGAGGCCGCCGGCACCGGCTGCGCGATCCTCGCCGCGACCCATGACGAGCATCTCGCCGCCGCGGCCCAGCACCGCCTCGACCTCCCCGGCCCCTCGACCGCGACGGAGACGGAGCAGGAGTCCACGACGGGCGCGGGGCCCGACCGCCGGATCCTGCCGGTGGTCCGTCGGCCCCGGATCCCCGCGGACGCGCTGAACCCGCTGACGCTCTCGCTCATCGGGATCCTCGCGGCGATCGGCTCCTTCGGGGTCCAGACCTGGCAGGGCGGTCTGCTCGCCCTGCTCCCCACGGTCCTGCTGGCGCCGGCGGCGATCCGCACCCTGCGGGGCGCGGCCCTGCGGATGGCCCCGGTGCTGCTCTCGGCCGCGAGCCTGGCCTGGACCACCGCCCTGCTCGGGGACGCCCCGGCGCTCTCCGGGGAGGCCTGGCTCGTGGGTCTGAAGGAGGCCGCCCGGATCAGCGCCTTCGTCGCCCCCGGCGTGCTCGCCCTCGGGAGCGTCGACGTGACGGCCCTCGGCGACGCCCTCGGCGGGCGCCTGCGCTGGCCGGCGCGACCCGTCGCCGCCGGGGTCAGCGCGCTCGTGCGCGCCGGGCACCTGGGCCGACGGTGGGAGACGATCGTCACCGCGCGGACGCTGCGCGGGATCGGCACGCCGCGGTCGGCGCGCCTGCTCGCGGGCGCGACCTTCGCTCTCCTGGTCGATGCCCTCCGCGGCGCCGAGCAGCAGGCCCTGGCGATGGACTCGCGGGGCTTCGCGTCCGCGTCCCGCCGCAGCTGGGCCCTGCCGAGCCGCTTCGGGCGCGCCGACCTCCTCGGCGCGGGCATCGCCGCGCTGCTGCTGGTCTGGCCGACGATCGCCGGTCTGCTCGTCGGCTGACGCCGGCGGGCGCCGGCGGGCGCTGGCTGGCGTCGGCTCGCGTCAGCGGGCGTCGGGGCCCCGACGTACCCTGGCCGCATGAACGACGAGAACCTCTCCCCCGAGACCGCGACCGCGCCCCTCGCTCCGCAGACCGAGCCCCTCACCCCGCAGGAGGAGGAGCTGATCGCGCTCGCGAGCACCCTCATGGACCTCGCGCGGGCGGGCGACAGCGCCCAGCTGGTGCCGGTCCTCGACCAGGGCGCTCCGCTGAACCTGCGCGACGCCGCCGGCAACACCATGCTCATGCTCGCCGCGTACCACGGCCATGCCGATCTCGTGCGGGAGCTCGCCGAGCGCGGCGCCGACGTCGACCTCGCCAACGATCGCGGCCAGTCGCCCCTCGCGGGCGCCGTCTTCAAGGGCCACACCGAGGTCGTCGCCGCGCTCGTCCGGGCGGGTGCCGATCCCGATGCGGGCACGCCGAGCGCCCGCGAATCGGCTCAGTTCTTCGGACGCGAGGAGCTCTCCGCGCTCTTCGGGTGACGGAACACCATGGGCACGTGCTCGATCCCGGCCTCGAGGAAGGGCGGGCCGACGGTCTCGTAGCCCATGCCGACGTACCACTGCTCGAGATAGGCCTGCGCGTCGATGCTGACCTCGGCCTCGGGGGCCACCTCCGCGGTCAGGTCGAGGGCCGCGCGCATGATGCGTCCTCCGAAGCCGTCGCGGCGATGCGCCGCCGCCACGGCGAGACGGCCGATGCGCATGCCGCCGTCGGCCTCCCGCATCACGCGGATGTGCGCGGCGGGGACGCCGTCGGCCTCGATCCACAGCAGGGTCGTGCCCTCCTCGAGATCTCGGCCGTCGAGATCGGGGTCGGTGGCCCCCTGCTCCATCGTGAAGACGTCCTGGCGGAGCTTGGCGAGCAGGTAGAGCGTGGTGGAGGGGATGTCGCGCACGGGGGCGCGATGGATCACGGGTTCGGGCATGCCGTCACGGTACGCCCTGCGGGGCCGCGGACCGCACTCCGGCGGGCGGCTGTGCTCCGGCGAGCGGCTGTGGTCCGGGCGAGCGCCCTGTGCTCCGGTGAGCGGTCCTCGCGCTCAGGCGACGAGGTGCTCCATGACGGCCCGCCAGGCGGCGACCATCGCGGGGCCCCCGTGGCCCTCGTCCTCGACGACGACGAGCTCGCTCGCGGGCCAGGCCCGGTGCAGCTCCCAGGCGGTGCGCACCGGGCTGGAGACGTCGCGGCGGCCGTGCAGGAGCACCGCCGGGATGCGGGCGATGCGGTGCATCCCGCCGAGCAGGCCGCTGCCGGGGGCCGCGCCCCAGGGCGTCGCCCAGTCCTCGACGAACCCGTCGGCCGCCCAGAAGTGCGTGACCAGGCGCGCGAAGCGGCGCTCCTGCTCGCCGACGCGCTCGGGCAGCTCGGCGATCGTCCGCTCGCCGGTGCCGATGCGGATGTGCTCGTCCTCCCAGGCCCGCCAGTGCGCGGCCGCGCCGTCGACGAGGCGGTCGTCGTCGTCCTCGAGCATCCATCGGTAGGCCTCCACGAGACGCAGCCGCTCGGCGGAGTCTTCGGTGCGGTCGAAGCCCGCATGGCGCTCGGCGAAGCCGGCGAAGCGGTCCCAGGCCTCGGGGAACAGGGCCCCGACGCCCTCGGTGATCCAGTCGACCTCGCGCCGGGAGGTCGTGGTGAGGGCCATCAGCATCATCGCGCCGACCCGCTCGGGATGGGCCTGCGCGTAGGCGAGGGCGAGGGTGGTGCCCCAGGAGACGCCCTGGACGATCCAGGACTCGACGCCGAGATGCTCGCGCAGCACCTCGATGTCGGCGACGAGGTGCGCGGTCGTGATGCGGGTGAGGTCCGCGGGCCCCGGGAGCCCCGCCGACGGCGTCGAGCGGCCCGCCCCGCGCTGATGCAGGCCCACCAGGTAGGCGCGGTCGGCGGGCACCTGGCGGCGGTAGCCGGCGCCGAGCGTCCCCCCGGGACCGCCGTGGAGATGGAGGACGGGGATCCCGCCCTCCGTGCCGGAGACCTCGAAGGCGATCTCATGGCCGCCGACGACGGGCAGGCGCCCGGCGCCGAGCAGCGGCGCGGGCTCGGGCTCCGACACGGCGGTGTGCGGGGAGCTCAGGGTGATGGGCATCGATGAGGGTCCTTCAGTTCTCGCAGTTCTCGGTCGAGGAGGCGCCGGGGGCGAGCGCCCACGGCGCGGCGGGATGCTGCCGCGTCCAGCTCGCGCGCCGTGAGCGGATGCTCTGGCAGCGCGGGCACCAGAACACGGTGCGGCCGGCCAGGTCGGCGCTGCGGATGGTCGTCCCGCACAGCCGGCAGGGCAGGGTGTGGCGGTGGTAGACGTAGAACGACTTCTCGCGCGGGACGACGTCCGGGTCCTCGTCGCCGTTCTGCCGCGTGCCCCGGGAGCGCTCGACGAGGCGCGCCTCGATGTCGCGATGCTCGGGCTGGGTGGTCACGATCCGCCCGGTGCGCGCGCCGTACTCCATGAGGGGCACGAGGTCGTCCCAGAGGCCCTGGACCATCCCGCGGGTGAGATCGCGGCCCGGCACCGTCGGATCGAGCCGGGCGCGGAAGAGCAGCTCGGCGCGGTAGATGTTCCCGATCCCGGCGACGACGTCCTGGTTCATCAGCAGCACACCGATCGCGGTGCGCGAGCCCAGCACGCGGGCGAGGAAGCGCTCGGGGTCCGCGTCGGCGCGCAGCGGATCCGGCCCGAGCCGGTCGAGGACGGCCTGTCGGCCCTCGGCGTCGACGATCTCGCAGGCCGTCGGCCCGGTGAGATCCGCGAGTCCGTGGGCGCCGACGATCCGCAGCCGGGTCGTCGGCCGCGGCACGATGCGGCGCCAGTCCTCATCCCCGGCCGGGGCGTCGGCGCCGATCGCCTCCTCGCGCTCCCCGACGCGCACCCGCGGTGCGCCGATCGCATGCGCGGTCGCGAAGCCCTCGTCCCCCGCGAAGGTCCATGAGCCGTACAGGCCCAGGTGGACGCGCACGTAGCGGGTGACGGGCGCGCCGGGCTCCACGGAGTCGTCGGGGACGAAGGCGAGGAAGAGGTGCTTGCCCACGGCCTCGGCGTCGGCGAGCACCCAGCCGTCGAGCGCGGCCGCCTCGCCGAAGCGGCCCTGCGGGCTCGAGGTGCGGACCCTCTGGTGACCGAAACCGGCCCGCAGCGCCGCTGCGAGCCGGTGGACGGTGTGCCCCTCGGGCATCAGTGCGAGGCGGAGGCGTCGGCCTCGTACCCGCCGGTGGTCTCGTAGCGCGCCACGAGGTCGATGCGGCGCTGATGGCGCTCGTCGCCGCTGAAGGGCTCGGCCAGGAAGAGGTCGATCAGGTTCTCGAGCTCCTCCTCGGTGTGCTGGCGGGCGCCGACGGAGATGACGTTGGCGTCGTTGTGCTGGCGGGCCAGGCGGGCGGTGTCCTCGTTCCACACCAGGGCGGCGCGCACGCCCGCGACCTTGTTCGCCGCGATCTGCTCGCCGTTGCCGGAGCCGCCGATCACGATGCCGAGGGAGCCGGCCTGCGCCACGACGGCCTCGCCGACGGCGGTGCAGAAGGGCGGGTAGTCGTCGACGGCGTCGTACTTGTGGGCGCCGTGGTCGGTGACCTCGTGGCCCTTGGCGGTCAGCGCGGCCACCAGCCGGTTCTTCAGCTCGAAGCCGGCGTGGTCGGTGCCGATGTGGACATGCATCTCAGAGGTGCCTTTCGATGGAGGGCGGGTCGGACCCGGCCTCGCTGCGCGGGGCCGGAGGGTGCGGGGCCCGGCGGCGGGTCGCCGCCGGGCCGGGGTCGGTCTCAGTCGAAGATCGGGCCGACGGTGCGGCTGCGCTTGAGCTCGAAGAAGCCCTCGACGCGCGACATGGCGAGCAGGCCGTCCAGCAGGGCCCCGGCCTCCTCGCCCTTCGGGGCCGGGGAGATGACGGGACCGAAGTAGGCCCGGCCCTCGCCGAAGGAGATCACCGGGGTGCCGACCTCGTCGCCGACGAGGCCGACGACGGCCTGCTGGCGGGCGCGCAGCTCGTCATCGCGCGAGGCGTCGTCGAAGGCGTCGATCAGGGCGGCGTCGAGGCCCGCGGCCTCGAGCGCGGAGACGGCCGAGGCGCGGCGGTCGTCCGAGCCGCCGACGTGGTGGGCGGTGCCGAAGCCCGTGTAGTAGGCGGACAGGCCCTCCTGGCCCGCGGCCTCCTCGACGGCGAGCGCGAGGCGGGCCGGCCCCCAGGCCGCGTCCATGCTGCGCCGGTAGTCCTCGGGGAGGTCGCGGCCCTCGTTGAGGGCGGCGAGCGACATGATCGAGAAGGTCACCTCGACGTCGCGCACCTCCGCGGCGCTCAGGAGCCAGCGGCTGGTCATCCAGGCCCACGGGCAGATCGGATCGAAGAACAGCTCGACGGGGGCGGCAGCGCTGCTGGCCATGGGGCGGGTTCCTTCCCTCGGGACGCGGTCGCCGTCCATTCTCTCACTCACCGGCCGATGTGACGGGAAAAGACATTGTGCGTCGGACGAGGACACGATTGGATCCTGTGGTGCCTCGCAACACCCCTTCCCCTCCTCCTCCGCCCGCCCCGGCCTCCGCCGGCCCCGGCGCCCCCGTGCGCCCCGTCTCGGTCATGCGCTCGATCGTGCGCGGGCATCGCCGCATCCTGCCCTGGATCATGGCCCGCTCCCTCGTCGTCGAGGGCGTCGACATGGCGCTGTCCGTCGCGCTCGGCATCATCATCGACGTCGGCATCGTGCAGGGCGACCTGGTCTTCACGCTCGTCGGCGCAGCGATCGTCTTCCTCGTGCGCCTGGTCTCGACCTGGGCCTGGACCGGCATGTTCGCCGACTCCCAGCGCGCCCGCATGTATGAGCGCCACCGTCTGCGCGTCGCGGTCACCGGGGCCGTGCTGGACCCTCGCTCGAAGCCGGTCGACCGTCCCGCCGGGGAGATCCTCTCGATCGCCACCTCGGACGCCGACAAGGCCTCCGACGTCATGGACATGCTGCCCTGGGCCTTCCCCGCCTCGGCGGTCGTCCTCGGCGCCGGCGTGTATCTCGCGATCCTCGATCCGTGGCTCGGTCTCGCGACGCTCGTGGGCATCGTCGTCATGGTCCTCGTGATCCGGGTGATCAGCCCGATCCTGTCCGCGCGCTACGACGCGCAGCAGTCGAAGGCCGCCGACGCCGCGGCGACCGCGACCGATCTCGTGCACGGCCTGCGCGTGCTGCAGGGGCTCGGCGTGCAGTCCCGCGCGCGCGCCCAGTACCGCCGCCGCTCCCGCATCGCGCTCGACGCGGCGCTCGTCAACGCCCGCTTCTCGGGCGTCTCGAGCGGCCTGACCACGCTGGTGACCGCGGCGATGATGGCCGCGGTCGTGATGATCGCGGCGCAGCGCACGATCGCCGGCGACATGACCATCGGCACCCTCATCGCCGTGGTGGGCATCGCCCGCTCGAACATGGGGATGCTGCAGGGGCTGTCCGGCCTGCCCGTGTGGTGGGCGTCGATGTCGACCTCGGCCCGCCGCGTGCGGGACCTGCTGGCCGATCTCGGCCGCACCATCGACGATCCGGAGCTGAGCATCGAGCACCTCTCGACGGCCCGTGACGAGCGCGGCGAGTCCCGTCCCGGCGAGCGCCGGCCGGGCGTCGGCGGTCTGCGCCTGCAGGGCGTGGCCACCGGGACCCTGAAGGGCCTGGATCTCACCGTCCCGGACGGCTCCGTGGTGGCGGTGGCCTGCGCCGACATGCATGACGCCGATGCCCTGGTCGAGGCCGTCAGCGGGGGCGGGGAGCGTACCGGGGTGCTCCTCGGCGACGCCGAGGTGACCGCTTCGACCCGCTTCGACACGCGGGCCGACCTCCTGGTCGAGCCGCATGTCGTCGACCTCTTCGACGGGACGCTGCGCGAGCAGCTCGCGACCCGCGCCCCCGATGGGCAGAACCCCTCCTGGGCCGACGACGCCATGCGGGCGGCCGGCGCCGAGGATCTCCTGCGGATCCTCCCCGAGGGCTACGACACCCGCATCCTCGACCGCGGCGCGAACCTCTCGGGCGGCCAGCGCCAGCGCCTGGCGCTCGCGCGCGCCGTCGCGGCGGATGCGCCCGTCCTGGTCCTGCAGGACCCGACGACGGCGGTCGACGCGGTCACCGAGCAGCGGATCGCCGAGGCGCTCATCGCCGCACGACGCACCGAGGACCGCGCGACCCTGCTGGTCACGCGCGCCCCGGCGCTCCTGCGGGAGGCCGACGAGGTGGTCTTCCTGCGCGGCGGCCGACCGATCGCGCGCGGCGACCACCCGACCCTGATGGCCCGCGACGACTACCGGGAGGCGGTGCAGCGATGAGCGCCGACACGAGCACGATCGATTGGAGCAGCTCCACCGAGGAGCTGCTGGAGTCCGACGCCACCGCGCGGCGGCAGCTCGACGAGCACGCGCAGATCCTGCCGGTCGCCGACGTCGGCACGGCGCTGCGGCATGTCGGCCGGAGGCTCCTGCGCTACCGCTGGATGACGCTGGCGACGCTGCTGGTCGTCATCGGCGGCGCGGTCGCCGCGGCCTGGATGCCGCGGCTGATCGGCGGCGCCGTCGACGTGGTCCAGGACGGGGGCGGCTCGGCCGCGGTCTGGCGTCAGGGCGGGCTGATCATGCTCGCGGGCGCCCTGCAGGCGGTGCTGTCGGCGCTGGGCTGGTCGCTCGTCAGCGCGCTCGGCCAGCGGGTCCTCGCGGGGATGCGTGAGGACGTCATCGACCGCGCCCTGGACCTGCCGGTCCAGCAGATGGAGATCACCGGCATCGGCGACGCCCTCTCGCGGGTCGCCGACGACGTCGACGTGACCGCCCGGGCGGTCAACAACGTCGTCCCGAACCTGATCCAGATGGGCTTCTACGTGGCCGTCACCCTGGTGGGCATGGCGACGCTCTCGCCCTGGCTGCTGATCCTCGTGGTGGCCGTGGTGCCGATGTACGCGGCCGCGGCCGTCTGGTACCTGCGCCGGACCGCCCCGATCTACCGCCGCGAGCGGGTCGCGATGGGAGCCCGCGCGCAGGGCCTGCTCTCGGCGATCCACGGGATCCCGACGGTCCACGCCTACGGGATCGAGCGCCGGGAGACCCGCCATGTGGCGGTCCTGTCGGAGACCGCCGCGGTGCTCGGCATGCGCGTGATGACGCTCGTGACGCGTCTGGTGAAGATCATCGTGTGGCCCGAGAACCTGGCGATCGTGCTGGTGATCGTGCTGGGCTATGTGATGGTGCAGGTCGGCGGCTACGGCGCGGGCACCGTGACCGCGGCCTCGCTGTACCTGATCAGCCTGCTGTGGCCGATGATGAACCTCATCTTCAGCCTCGACGACGTGCAGTCGGCCGCCGCGAGCCTGACCCGCATGGTGGGCGTCGTCGAGTCGATCGACCCGGCGGTCTCCCCCGGCCCGGAGATCCCCGCCGACGCCTCGATCGCGCTGACGGGCGTCTCCCACGCCTATGGGGAGGACGCTGACGGCAAGGAGCGGATCGTGCTGCGGCCGATCGACCTCTCGATCGCCGCCGGCGAGACCATCGCCCTGGTCGGAGCCTCGGGCGCCGGCAAGTCGACGCTCGCCGCGATCATCGCGGGCACCCTGGCCCCGCGCCACGGCAGCGTCCGCCACGGCGGTGCGGACCTCGCGCGCGCGGACCTCGAGGCGATCCGGCAGCACGCGTCGATCGTCTCCCAGGACGTGCACGTCTTCCGCGGGACCCTCGCGGAGGACCTGCGCCTGGCGGCGCCCTCGGCCTCCGACGAGCAGCTGCGCGCGGCGCTGCGGCTCGTCGACGCCGACGCCTGGGCGGACCGCCTCCCCCGCGGCCTGCAGACGGAGGTCGGGGAGAAGGGCGAGCGACTGACCGCCGAGCAGTCCCAGCAGCTCGCGCTCGCGCGCGTCGTGCTGCAGGATCCGGCGGTCCTGGTGCTCGACGAGGCGACGGCCGACGAGGGCTCCTCGGGCGCGCGCGTCCTCGAGCGGGCCGCACTCGCCGTCGCGGAGGGCCGCACCACGGTGATCGTCGCCCATCGCCTCTCGCAGGCGAAGGAGGCCGACCGGATCCTGGTGATGGCCGACGGCCGGGTCATCGAGCAGGGCACGCATCAGGAGCTCGTCGCGCTCGGCGGCGCCTACGCGGAGCTGTGGGAGGCCTGGAGCGGCGACGCCTGATCAGCGGGAGCGGCGACGCCTGCTCAGGCGGTCCGGCGGGAGCGGCGGCGCATGACGAGCATCGCCGCTCCGGCACCGATCGAGAGGATCCCGACCGCTCCCAGGAGGACGGCGCCGACGGCCGCGGCGATGCGGCCCGCGCCCCAGGCACCGTCGGCGGAGGACAGCTCGCCGAGGACGAGCACGTCCTCCTGCGCATCGGGGTCGGGGTCCCCTTCGACCTCGAGGGTCAGCACGAGGCGCAGCGGCGCGGCGTCCTCGTCGTCGGCGTCCTCGGTGAGCTGGTCGCGCTGGACCAGCACGGTGTGACGGCCCGGGAGCCAGGCCGACGCGATCGCCGCGTCCTCGGACTCCCGGTTGCCGACGGCCACCGGGGCGGACATGCCGCCGCCGTCGATGTCCTCGGCGTAGGCGCTCCAGTCCCCGCCGCCGACGGTCACCGGCGAGCGGGCCGCGTCGAACACGCGCAGCGACATCGCCGTCGAGCCCTCCGGCGCGGCGGTGACCTCGGTGCGCCAGCGCAGCCGCTGCCCCTCGGCGACGTCGATCGCCAGCAGGGCGCTGTCCCCCGGGTTCAGCTCCAGCACCACCGAGCCCTCCTCGAGGGCCGTCGCGGAGAGGAAGGACCGGCCCGGGGCGATCGGATCCGCGCTCTCGGGGGCGACGGGGTCGGCGCCCTCGTCGGCGACCGGCTCCGTCGCCGAGGGCCCGGCCCCGGAGACCCCGACGGGTTCGACGGCGACCTGCACCTCGACGGGCAGCGCCTCGTCCTCGGCCCGCGGTCCTGTGCGGACGACGCGCACGAACAGCGCCGACCCGGTGCAGCCCGGCTCCCCGAGCGCCTCGGAGACCGCGGTCGCCGAGATCGGCCCGTCCCCGGTGGAGGTGCGGCCGATGCCGCTCTCGGAGTCGGCGGTGCAGCTGCTGCCGTCGGCGCCGACGACGGAGACCTCGAGCATCATGCCCTCCCGATCCTCCGGGAGCCCGTCCTCCTCGGGCGGCGCCGCGATCGTCGCCGCCGCGTGCACGCGCTCCCCCTCGGCGAGCGCGACCCGGTAGTACGCGGCGGAGCCGTCGGCATAGATCGAGTCCGATCCCTCGGGGAGGCTGTCGAGGTGGATGCCGGGCTCGATCGTCGGCGCCTGCGCGATCGAGGTCCCGCCCTGGACCGGTTCGCCCTCGGCGGCGTACGCGCCCGTCGTGCCCGCGTCGCCCCCCGGATCCGCCTGCGCGGCCGGGGCCCCGAGCGCCCCGCCCGCCGCGCCGCCCAGGGCCAGGACGAGCACGGCCGCGAGCGGGAGCGCGAGGCGGCGCCGACGACGGCCGGCGGGACGGGAGCGGCGGGGACGACAGGGACGGCCTAGCATGGGCCCCATCATGTCCGATGTCATCGCCGGCCGCATCGAGCTGCTCGATCCCCTCGCCCGCGGCGCCTCCGGGTCGCTGTGGCGGGCCGTCGACCGCCGCTACGGCGCGGTGTGCGCGGCGAAGGTGATGCGTCAGCGCGACGGCGCCGAGGTGCTGCGCTTCGTGCGGGAGCAGTCGGTGGGGACCGCGCAGGGCCTCGGCGCCCACCCGCATCTGCTGCCCCCGTACACCTGGGTCGCGGAGGACGACACCGTCGTCCTGGTGATGCCGCTGGTGCACGGCGGAACCCTCGCGAGCGCTCTGCGCGAGCAGGGCCCGCTCTCCCCGTCGCTCACGGCGCATCTGCTGCGCCAGCTGCTCGACGCGCTCGCCGCCATGCATGCCTCCGCCTGGGTGCACCGGGACGTGAAGCCCGCGAACCTGCTGCTCGACGCCACCGGCGCGGACGCGCCGCACCTGCTGCTGGCGGACTTCGGCATCGCCCTGCACCACACTGACATCCGTCTGACGGAGACGGGGATGGTCCACGGGACGCGCGGCTACATGGCGCCCGAGGTGCTCGAAGGGCACACCACCTCTCCGTCGCAGGACGTGTGGGCGGCCGCGGCCTGCGCCCGCGAGCTGCTCGGGCCCGCCCACGGCATCCTCGCGGACGGGCCGCGCGCCGCGGATCCCATGGTCGCCGCCGACCCCGCCTCGGCGCCGCTGGCACGGCTGCTCGCCGCGATGCTCGCGCAGGATCCCGCGGAGCGTCCGTCGGCCGCGGCCGCCCGGGACGCGATCCCGGCCGATCTCGGCCCCGTGCCCGTCTGGTCCCGCACCCTCGCCGGCGCGCCCTTCCGCGCCGACGACGCGATCGAGCCCCTGCCCGCTCCGCGGCCCGAGGTGCCGCTGGACGGTCCCGCCGCGCTCGCCGTCCCCTTCCCGGGCCTGCACGAGCGCCTCCAGGCCCGGTCCTCGGCGACGTCCCCCGCGAGCGGCGGCGCGTCACCGCAGCGCGGGGCCGTGCCGCCGCAGGGCGGGGCCGCGTCGCCGACGAGCGGTCCGGAGACCACGAGCCCCGTGCTCGACGTGGCAACCCGCGTGAGCCCGCCCATCGATTCTCCGCAGTCGGCACCGTCCGGCACACGGGGCGGAACGCGGGCCGGGGCGCACAGCGGGACGGGCGGCGTCCTGGGCGGCGCCCTCCTCGGACTGGGGACGCTCTGCCTGATCGGCGCCGGGGTGCTGGGAGCCGCCGCGCTCGCCGGCGCCTGGTGGTGAGTGCAGGGCTGAGCCGCGCACGGAGCCGGCGTCGGCGCGCCCGCATGAGCGCTCCTGCGCGCGGAGGGTATGGTCGCCCCATACGCCTTCCCCTTCGCGGGCGGTGAAGCCCCGGTCGCTCGGCCGGACGGTACGGGGCGTCCGTGGAGGCCGACCCGGCCGGGAACCCCACCATGTCTTCGACACCACGGTGGTCACCTGGGGACCAGGTGACCTGGACCTACTACACCCATCAGCACCCCACGCGCACCGTGCGCCCCGGCACCGTCGTGCTCGACGACGACCGCGGCGTGGTGATCTGGATCGCGCCCGGCACCGAGGTGCTGCTGCCGGTCCTCGAATCCGGCGCCGCGCTGCGCCGCGCGGGCGACGAGGGCATGTTCACGGCGCCCCGTCTGCAGTCCAAGCAGCTGTGGACCGGCAACGGCATCCTCATGATCGGCCTGCCGGACCGCCCCTACTCGGTGTGGCTGTTCTACAAGGACGACGGCTCGCTGGGCTGCTACTACGTCAACCTCGAGACCCCCTACGAACGGACGGAGGAGGGCGTGCGCACGCGCGATCTCGTCCTCGACCTCGTCGTGCTGCCCCGTCGGGACTGGCACTACAAGGACGAGGACGAGCTCGAGGGCGCGGAGCGCGTCGGCTACTTCTCCCCCGAGGAGATCGAGGAGATCAAGGAGGCCGGTCGCGCGGCGGAGCGGCACATCGAGGAGTGGACCTACCCCTTCTCGGCGGGCTACGAGTACTTCTTCCCCGACCCGTCCTGGCCGGTCCCCTCGCTGCCCGAGCACTACTCCTGGGACGTGGACCTCACGCGGCGGTGACCTCCTGGAGGGTCCCGTCCGTCACGGAGTAGACGAAGCCGCGCACCAGGTCCTTGTGCGGCAGGAACGGGCTCGCGGCGATGCGGCGCAGCGACTGCGCGACATCGGCGGCGGGATCGGCGAACGCCTCCGCGGCCCAGGCCGGACGGATCCCGGTCTCCTCCTCGATGCCGGCCTTGAACTCGGCGTCGGTGAAGGTGAGCATGCCGCAGTCGGTGTGGTGGATCAGCACGATCTCGCGCGTGCCGAGCAGTCGCTGGCTGATGGCGAGGGAGCGGATCGCGTCCTCGGAGACCACGCCGCCGGCATTGCGGATCACATGGGCCTCGCCCTCGGAGAGGCCGAGCAGACCGTAGACGTTCAGGCGGGCATCCATGCAGGCCAGCACGGCGACGTGACGGCCGGGAGGCATGGGCAGGTCACCATGGGCGAAGTCGGCGGCGTAGTCCTGGGCGCTGGCGAGCAGCTCGGCGGTGACGGTCATGGGGACTCCTCGGGGTGCGATGATGCGGTGATCGGCGTGCGGTCATCGGGGTGCGATCGCCGGGGTGCGATCGCCAACTCGGGGCGACCGGGCGTCGTCGGACCGACGCCAAACCCGAGCTTATGGCACTCATTACTCAAGCCATGCTTCGGCGTTCATGGAGCGGTCATGGAGCAGGCATCCCGCTCCCCCGCTCCCCGCAGTCCCCGGAGCCGCCCGGACGGCGGTGGCAGGATGGCATCCATGACCTCAGAGAATCTCACCCGCGAGGAGGCGCGCCGCCGCGCCTCCTTCCTCTCCACCGCGACCTACGACATCCGACTCGATCTCACCACCGGTCCGGAGACGTTCCGCACGGAGACCACGATCTCCCTGACCTCCTCCGCCGAGGAGGAGACCTTCCTCGACCTCATCGCCCGCACCGTCCACGAGATCGAGGTCGACGGCGAGCTCCTCGCCGACCCCGCCTCCCGCTTCGATGGCGCCCGGGTGGCGCTGCCCGCGCTCACGCCGGGCGAGCACACCGTGCGCGTGGCGGCCGACGGCATCTACATGAACACCGGCGAGGGCCTGCACCGCTTCGTCGACCCGGTCGACGACGAGGTCTACCTCTACACGCAGTTCGAGGTCTCCGACGCCCGCCGCATGTTCGCCTGCTTCGAGCAGCCGGACCTCAAGGCGACCTTCCGCCTCACGGTCACCGCCCCGGGGCACTGGCGCGTCATCTCCAACGCCCCGACCCCGGAGCCCATCGCTCTCGAGCATCGCGAGGGCATCGCCACCTGGGCCTTCGAGCCGACGGAGCGGATGTCCACCTATCTCGTCGCGCTCATCGCCGGCGACTACCGGGGCGGCACCGGCGAGATCACCGTCCGCGACGGTCGCACGATCCCGATGGGCGTGTTCGCCCGCGCCTCGCTGGCCGAGCACGTGGACGCCGACTACGTCATCGACGTGACCCGCCGCGGCATCGACTTCTACGAGGAGGCCTTCGACTGCGACTTCCCGTTCCGGAAGTACGACCAGGTCTTCGTCCCCGAGTACAACATGGGCGCGATGGAGAACCCCGGCGCGATCACCTACGTGGAGTCCTACGTGTTCCGCTCGGAGGTCTCCGATGCGATCCGCGAGCGCCGCGACCTCACGATCCTCCACGAGCTCGCCCACATGTGGTTCGGCGATCTGGTGACCATGCGCTGGTGGGACGACCTGTGGCTGAACGAGTCCTTCGCCGAGTACGCCTCCACGCTCGCGAGCGCCGAGGCGACCCGCTGGAGCGACGCCTGGACCACCTTCGCCGCCTCCGAGAAGGCCTGGGCCTACAAGCAGGACCAGCTGCCCTCGACCCATCCGATCGTCGCCGACATGGTCGACCTCGAGGCCGTCGAGACGAACTTCGACGGCATCACCTACGCCAAGGGCGCCTCGGTCCTGCGCCAGCTGGTCGCCTACGTCGGCAAGGACGCGTTCTTCGAGGGCCTGCGCGCGTACTTCGCGAAGCACGCCTGGTCCAACACGGAGCTGACGGACCTGCTCGCCGAGCTCGAGGCCACGAGCGGCCGCGACCTCACCGAGTGGACCCGCCAGTGGCTGCAGACCGCCGGGGTGAACACCCTGCGCCCGATCGTCGAGAAGGACGCCGACGGCGCCCTGACCCGCTTCGCGATCGCCCAGGAGGCGCCCGCCGAGCATCCGACCCTGCGCCCGCACCGCCTGCGGATCGGCGCCTTCCGCCTCAAGGACGGCGCCCTCGTGCGCACCCGCCAGGTCGAGCTCGACGTCGACGGCCGCCTCACCGAGGTGCCCGAGCTGATCGGCGAGCGCGCCGACCTGTGGCTGATCAACGACGACGACCTCGCCTTCGCGAAGATCCGCCTGGACGAGGAGTCGCTCGCGGTCGCGACGGAGCATCTGCGCGACATCGAGGACCCGCTTGCCCGGACCCTCATCTGGTCGGCCGCCTGGGACATGGTCCGCGACGCCGAGCTGCCGAGCTCCCGCTACCAGGAGCTCGTGCTCGCGAACATCACCGGGGAGGCCTCCTCCTCGGTGGTCCGCACCCTCCTGCAGCAGCTCGAGGCCGTCGCCGGCCCCTACGCCGCCCCGGCGCAGCGCACCGCGCGCACCGCCTCCGCGGCGACGGCGCTGCTGGAGCTCGCCCGCTCCGCCGCAGCCGGCTCCGATGCGCAGCTGCAGTTCGTGGAGGCCTTCGCGCGCCTCGCCTCGACCGAGGAGCACCGCGATGCGCTCGCGGCGCTGCGGGACGGGAGCGAGGAGCTGGCCGGCCGCGAGATCGACACCGACCTGCGCTGGAAGCTCGTCATCGCTCTCGCCGCCCTCGGCGGGATCGACGAGGCGGGGATCGCCGCGGTCCTCGCCGAGGACGACACCCAGTCCGGTCGCAAGAGCGCCCTGACCGCGCGCGCCGCCCTGCCGACGCCGGAGGCGAAGTCCGACGCCTGGGCCCGCACCGTCGAGCAGGACGATCTCGCCAACGAGTCCGTCACCGCCGTGATCCACGGCTTCGGCCGCGTGGTGGACCCGGCCCTCCTGGTCCCCTACGAGAACCGCTACTTCTCGATGCTGGAGGAGGTGTGGGCCTCCCGTTCGACGGAGATCGCCAACCGCCTCGCCGGCGGCTACTTCCCGGCGGAGCACGGCGGCTCCGCCGTCCTCGATGCGGCCGACGCCTGGCTCGCCGACCATGAGGAGGCGCCCTTCGGTCTCCGTCGCGTCGTGATCGAGGGCCGCGACACCGTCGCGCGCCAGCTGCGGGTCAGCGAGGCGGATCACCGCTGATCCCGCGGGCCGCGGTGCGCACCGCCGCTGTGCGCGCCGACGCACCGCGGCCCGTCGCACCGCGGCCCGTCCACGCGGCTCCGGGCGGTGACCGTCCTCACCGCCCGATCCAGGGCGTTCCGCCTCGTATCGGACGGTCCGCCGACGCTCGGAGGATCGTCACAGCCGCGCCCCGAGGCCCGGCGCTATCGTCGGGGCATGCTCGACGATCTGCTGCTTGATCCGCCGTCCGACCTGACCGCGGGACTCCCGCTCCTGGCCGATCCGACCGTCGAGGACACCCTGTCGCTGGTGGACTCCCTCTGGCGCTGGCTGGCCTCGAGCGGTCTGACGATCCTGCTGATCCTGGTGGCCGCCACCGTGGTCAGCGCCGTCTCCGGCTGGCTCCTGCGCCGCTTCTTCTCGACGATGTCGGAGTCCTCGACGCGCCTCGCGAACGTCGCCGGCACCGTCGTGAAGCGCGACCCGCGCACGCAGAAGGCCGCGACAGCACGCCGCCAGCAGCGCACCGAGACCCTCTCGAACGTGACGCGCAACGTGAGCCGCCTGGTGATCTGGGCGATCGCGATGGTGATGATCCTGTCGGAGCTCGGCGTGAACGTCGCCCCCGTCATCGCCTCGCTGGGCGTCGTCGGCCTCGCCGCCGGCATCGGGGCGCAGACGATCATCAAGGACATCGTCGCCGGCGTCGTCATGCTCTTCGAGGACGTCATCTCCGTCGGCGACTCCGTCGACCTCGAGTACGCGACCGGCACCGTGGAGGGGATCAACCTCCGCGTCACCCAGGTGCGCGCACTCGACGGCACCCTCTGGACCGTCCGCAACGGCGAGATCATCCGCATCGGCAACATGTCCCGCGGCTTCTCCAACGCCGTGATCACCCTCGACATCGACGCCGCGGCCGACAACGCCCGCGTCTCCTCGATCCTCCAGGAGGTGACCGCCGCGTTCACGAAGGACAGCTCCTGGGAGCACCTGATCACCGGCGAGCCCGCGATCTCGGGCATCCTGGGTGTCGACGGCTCCCGCTTCCAGCGTCGCATCATGATCCGGGTGACCCCGGGCGACAAGTCCGACGTCGAGCAGGAGCTGCGCCGACGCATCCGCATCGCCTTCGCCGAGGCGCACATCCCCTTCGCCCTCCCCCGCTACCAGGAGACCCCGTGAGCACCAGCGACAGCACCTCCCCGGCCGAGACGAGCTTCTACGAGGCCGTCGGCGGCCACGCCACCTTCGAGAAGCTCGTCGACCGCTTCTACGCGGGCGTCGCCGAGGATCCCCTGCTGCGACCGATGTACCCCGAGGAGGATCTCACCGGGGCGAAGGAGCGGCTGCGGACCTTCCTCGAGCAGTACTGGGGCGGGCCGAAGACCTACGGCGAGCGCCGCGGCCATCCGCGCCTGCGGATCCGCCACGCGATCTTCCCGGTCTCCCCCGCCGCCCGGGACGCCTGGCTGCGGCACATGCGCGGCGCCGTGGACGCGTGCGAGCTCCCGCCGCTGTACGAGGAGGCCCTGTGGGACTACCTCGAGCGCGCGGCGCATTCGCTCGTGAACACGGTCGACGGCGGGGAGGCGCCGATGGAGGGGCAGCTCCTGCCCGACGTCATGCAGTGAGCGCGGCGGCCTCTCAGCCGCGGAAGGTGAGCGGCTCGCCGCGATGCTCGGCGAGCCGAGCGCGGGTGTCCGCGTCCAGGCGCACCGGGCGACCGCTCGCGGCGTCCACCAGCACCACGACGGTGCGAGCCTTCGCGTACGGCGACCGGCCCTCGGGGTCGTCCGCGGTGAGCACCAGGTAGTCCACGTCGAGGCTCGCCCCGCCGATGCGCGAGAGCCACAGTCGCACGACCGCTCCGTCGCGCCGATGGTCGAGCGAGCGCAGGTACTCGATCCGCTGCGAGGCGATGACGCTCTGGATCGGAGCACCCGCCCCGCTGACCGGCAGCGCGGCGGGCGGATGCGGGGCGCCGAGGGCGGCCTGCTCCTCGGGGACGTCCCAGAAGGCCGCGATGCGGGCCTCCTCCAGCAGGCGCGCCATGGCGGCGTTGTTGACGTGCCCGTAGGCATCCAGATCGGTCCAGCGGACGGGCACGACGAGGTCGAGATGAGGCATGCTCCTCATCGTACGAGCCCTGCCCCCGTCCGACTGGGGACGACGGTCGCCTGACCAGTACGATCGGGGCATGACCGGTGCTCTCGACCTGCCCGATGCCGCCGCGGGATCCGCCTCGCCCTCCCCGGACGGGGCCGCCGCCGTCGCCGCGGCGCTCGTGGACCTGCTGGATCTGCGCTCCCTCCCGGTGGACCGCGCCCTCGACGGGCCGGGGACGATCGCCGTCTGGGAGGGCGACTCCTCCCCTCAGCCCGGCGGCCACGTCTTCGGCGGCCAGGTGATGGGCCAGGCGGTCACCGCCGCCGGACGGACGGTCCCCGAGGGCCGGGCGATCCACTCGACCTTCTCGTACTTCCTCGCCCCCGGCGACCCCGATCAGCCCATCCGCTTCCGCGTCGAGAACCTCCGCGACGGCGGCTCCTTCTCCGTGCGCCGCGTCCTCGCCACCCAGCGGGCCGACGCCGGCCCATCCGCCGACGGGCCCGCCGTGGGCGAGTCCGGCGCGGGCGAGTCCGGCACAGGCGAGTCCGGCGCGGGCGAGTCCGGCACAGGCGAGTCCGGCGCCCCGACGGAGCGGACGATCCTCGCGATGACCGCCTCCTACCAGGAGCGGCAGGAGGGCTTCGAGCACCAGCAGCGGGCGCCCGAGGTCCCCGGCCCCGAGGACCTCCCGACGACGGCCGACGTGCTCGCCGGCATCGACCACCCCGTGGCCCGCTACTGGGCGACCCAGCGCCCCATCGACATCCGCCACGTCACGCAGCCGATCTACCTCGCGCCCGACCCGCGGGGCGCGGGCACGGACTCCACCACCTCCGACACCCAGATGGTGTGGATGCGCACCGTCGCTCCCCTCGATGCCGATGCCCTGGTGCACGACGCGATCCTCGCCTTCGCGAGCGACTACACGCCGTTCGAGCCGATCCTCCGGCGCCAGGGCCTGAGCTGGATCACGCCGGGCTTGCGGATGGCGACGATCGATCATGCGATCTGGTGGCACCGCCATGTGCGCGCCGATGAATGGCTGCTGTACGTCCAGCACTCGCCGTCGGCCTCGGGCGGGCGCGGGCTCACCAACGGGCACGTCTACGACCGTGCCGGCGATCTCGTCGCCACGGTCACCCAGGAGGGCATGATCCGCGCCCGCTCCGGCGCGGCCCAGGCCGCTCGCGGCTGATCCTGCCCGCGGCCGACCGTCGGCGCTCATCCCGACCGGAGCGCCCGCCTCCCACGGAGCATCAGGCGCCCACGGAGCGTCAGGCGCCCATGGCCTCGGAGGCCGCGGTCTGCGCCTCGGGGAGAGCTGTCGCGGCGTCGGTCTCTCCGGTGAAGACTCCCGCGATGATCGGCAGAGCGGCCCCTGTGCCCTCGGCAGAGCGCACCCCGCTCTCGGGGCGGGCCGGGTCCGTCGGCGCGTCGGCGAGCGCCGACACGTCCGCACCGGCCTCCTTCCACGCATCGGCCCAGGTCTGGTGCAGGTCCCGGTGGGCGGGGATGCCGAGGCGCGCCTCCGCGAGCGGACGCTGCCCGTCGGCGGACCCCAGCCAGACGAGCAGCCGCTCGATGGCGGTGCTCCGGTCATCGTCCTTCGTCGTGATGCCGACGGCGGCGACCGCATGGACCAGCGGATGCGTGCCCTCGGGGCCGGCGATGACCTCGCCGACGCTCCAGGCGAAGGTGTCCCCGACCTCCGTGATGACCGTGCCGAGGTCGTAGGTGCCGGTCTGCCACAGCGCGAGCCGACCGCCGGTGAAGAGCTCCTGGCACAGCGAGGAGTCGGCGACGGTCGAGGCGCCGTCGGGCGCGAGGTGCGCCGCCGCGAGGTCCGCGAGGTACTGGACGGCCGCGATCCCGTCGTCGGAGGCGAAGACGAAGGCATCCTCCTCGTCCTGCCAGGCGCCCCCGGCACCCGCGATGAAGGGGCCGAGCACCGCGCTGCGGTCGGCCTGGGCGCTGAAGCCGTGGACCGCCTGCGCGGAGGCGTCGAAGCCCGCCTCATCGATGCCGAGGCCCTCGCTGTCGGCGACGACGGTCCGGCACAGCTCGCGCAGGGAGTCGCTGTCGGCGCCCGGGTCGAAGGCCAGGTCGAGGCTCGCCGGATCGATCGCGGACGCCTCGAGCAGCGAGGTGTTGGTCAGCAGCACGCTGCGCTCCCACACCTGCGGGACGCCCCAGAGCCCGTCGTCCCGGCGGTACAGATCGGTGGCGACGGCCTCCCACTGCGCCGTGTCGTCCCCGACGATCTCCCCGACCTCCAGGAGCTGCTCGGCCGCGACGAGCTGGGCGAGATGCGCGGTGTTCATCCACAGCACGTCGGGCAGCGAGCCCGCCGCGACATCGAGCGGCAGCTGGGACCAGTAGTCCTCCCAGGCCAGGGTCTCGATCTCGACCTCGATGCCCGTCTCCTCGGTGAAGAGGTCCAGCGAGGTGCGGTAGGCGCTCGCCGCGGCGTCGCTCCACACCCGCAGCTGCAGGGCCTCCCCCGTGCCGAGGTCGACCTCAGGCTGCCGGGAGCAGGCCGCGAGGACCCCTGCACCGGCACCCCCGGTCGCGAGCGCGGACAGCAGCAGACGACGACGGGAGAGCACGGGGCAGGGGTCCTTCCGATCGGGTCCGGGCGGCGGCCCGGGCGCCCGCTCGGCAGGTCGCGCGGTCAGGCGGTGGCGACCAGGCCGAGCTCGGCGCGGGAGGCGAGGGCGGGATGCTGCGGCGTGACGCGCACGGTGTACCCGACCTCGCCCGGGATGGAGAGCACGATACGGGCCGACCAGCGGTCGCCGTCCTCGCGCTGCAGCGGGATGAGCTGCCCGTCGATGATCTCACCTTCGGCGTCGACCGCTCCCAGGACCGCCTCCACGAGCACGTCCTCGGCCCCGAGGCCGCCCAGCGCGACCGTCGCCGAGAGCGTGATCTCCTCGCCCGAGGCGACCCGCGTGCCCTCGGCGCCGCCGATCGCGACGTCCTGCACGGACACCTGCGGCCAGGCCGCCGAGATCCGCGTCCGCCAGGCGACGAAGGCCTCGGGGGCCGACGGATCGGCGGTCATCCCCGCCGCCGCACGGGCCGCCGGGAGGTACAGGTCGGTGACGTAGTCGCGGACCATGCGGGCGGCGGTGATCCTCGGCGCCACCTCGACCAGCGAGGCGCGCACCGTGGTCATCCAGCCGCGCTGCATGCCGCGGGCGTCGCGCTCGTAGAACAGCGGGACGATGCGGTTCTCGAGGATCTCGTAGAGCGCCTCGGCCTCGAGCCGGTCGCGCTCGCCCTGGTCCTCGATGCTCGCGGTCGGGATCGTCCATCCGGACGCGTCATCCTTCATCTCGTCCCACCAGCCGTCGGAGATGGAGAAGGTGAGCCCGCCGTTGAGGACGGCCTTCATGCCGGAGGTGCCGGAGGCCTCCTCGGGACGGATCGGGTTGTTCAACCAGACGTCGGCGCCGGCGATGAGCACCGAGGCCATGCGGATGTCGTAGTCCGGGAGGAACACGATGCGGTGGCGCACGCCGTGCTCGTCCGCGAAGCGCACCATCTGCTGGAGGAACTCCTTGCCGGGGCGGTCCGCGGGATGGGACTTGCCGGCGATGACGATCTGCACCGGACGCTCCTCGTCCAGCAGGATGCGGCGCAGTCGCTCGGGGTCGTTGAGCATGAGCGTCAGGCGCTTGTAGGTCGAGACGCGACGGGCGAAGCCGATCGTGAGGATCTCCGGATCCAGCACGCCGTCGGTCCAGGCCAGCTCCGCCTCGTCGGCCCCGCGGCGCAGCCACGAGTCGCGCACGTGCTTGCGCGCCATCGTCACGAGATCGAGGCGCAGGGAGCGGCGCGCCTCCGTCAGCTCGTGGTCCGTGAGGGTCGCGAGCGGGCTCCAGTCGCTCAGCGCCGAGACGTCGACATCGCCGAGCGCCTTCGTGAACAGGTCATCCATCGCGGACGAGGTCCAGGTGCGGCGGTGCACGCCGTTGGTGACCGAGGTGATCGGCACCTCCGGCACGTCGAAGCCCGGGTAGAGCTCCTGGAACATCTCGCGGGAGACCGCGCCGTGGAGCTTGGCCACGCCGTTGGCGCGCTGGGCGATGCGGAAGCCCATGTGCGCCATGTTGAAGACCTCGCCGCCCTCCTCGGTGCCGAGGGCGAGGGCCGCCTCCACCGGGAGGGCCGGGATCAGACGGGACAGGCCGTTCTCGTCGGCGTCGAGATAGCGGCGCAGCTGCTCGGCGCCGAAGCGGTCGATGCCGGCCGGGACCGGGGTGTGGGTCGTGAAGACGGTGCCGGCGCGGACCACGGCGAGCGCCTCGGCGAATCCGCGGCCCTCCTGCATGAGCGCGCCCACGCGCTCGAGGCCGGAGAAGCCCGCGTGCCCCTCGTTGAGGTGGAAGACCGTGGGCTGCGGGCGTCCGGAGAGCTCCGCGTGCGCCGCGACGGCGCGCACGCCGCCGATGCCCAGGACGATCTCCTGGAGGATGCGGTGCTCATGGTCGCCGCCGTAGAGCCGGTCGGTGATCTCCCGGTCCTCCGCGGAGTTGGCCTCGAGGTCCGTGTCCAGCAGCAGGAGCGGGATGCGCCCGACCTGGACGGTCCACACGGCGATCTCGACATCGCGGCCGCCGGGCAGGCGGACGGAGACCGTCAGCTGCGAGCCGTCGGCCCGGAGCACCTTCTCCACAGGCAGCTTCGCCGGATCGTTGTGGCGGTACTCCTCCTGCTGCCAGCCCTCGCGGTCGAGCGACTGCGAGAAGTAGCCCCACTGGTAGAGCAGGCCGATCGCCGTCAGCGGCAGGCCCAGGTCCGAGGCGGACTTGAGGTGGTCGCCGGCGAGGATGCCGAGCCCGCCCGAGTAGATGGGGAGCGTCGGGCTGATGCCGAACTCCATGGAGAAGTAGGCGATCGAGGTCTGCGGCGCGGCGTCGCCGCCGCCGACGGTCCGCTGGAACCAGCGACCCGACTCCAGGTAGGTGCGCAGGTTCCCGGACTCCGCGCGCATACGGGCCAGGAAGGACTCGTCGCGCGCGGCCTCGGACAGGCGCGAGGCCGGAACCTCGGGGAGCATCGCGATCGGGTTCTCGCCGCTGGCGATGAACACGGCAGGATCGAGCTCGCGGAACAGGTCGACGGTCTGACGGCGCCAGGTCCAGCGGAGGTTGAGAGCCAGCTCCCGCAGGGGGGCCAGCTCGGCCGGCAGCTCGGAGGACACCGTGATCGTGGAGATCGGCTTCATGGCACCACGGTACCCGAGCGGACCGCCGGTTTTGCACCCCTTTCGGCGACCGCTCCCGCCCCGTTCACGCGCCCGTCATCCCCCCTGGTCGGAGGCGGATCCCGCGGGCCGACGGACGGAACCTCCGGCCGTCGGCCGGAGCGGCTCGCGGGCGCACGGGCTTGCAGGCTCTTGCAAGACGAGGGGGCCGCGCGGGACGGCGGGTTCCAGCGCTCCGCATGCGGAACGGCCCGGGCCGGAGGACGCATCCTCCGGCCCGGGCCGCCCCGGTCGCTCGCGCTCGACCCCGCTCAGTCGCGGGTGAGACGACGGTGGGTCACACGGTGCGGACGCGCCGCATCCGCGCCCAGCCGCTCGACCTTGTTCTTCTCGTAGGCGTCGAAGTTGCCCTCGAACCAGTACCAGTTCGACGGGTTCTCCTCGGTGCCCTCGTAGGCCAGGATGTGCGTCGCGACGCGATCCAGGAACCAGCGGTCGTGGGAGACCACGACGGCGCAGCCGGGGAACTCCAGCAGCGCGTTCTCGAGCGAGCCCAGGGTCTGCACGTCGAGGTCGTTCGTCGGCTCATCCAGGAGCAGCACGTTGCCGCCCTGCTTGAGCGTGAGCGCGAGGTTCAGACGGTTGCGCTCGCCGCCGGAGAGGACGCCCGCCTTCTTCTGCTGATCCGGGCCCTTGAACCCGAACTGCGAGACGTAGGCGCGCGAGGGGATCTCGACCTTGCCGACCTGGATGTAGTCCAGGCCGTCGGAGACGACCTCCCAGAGGTTCTTCTCCGGGTCGATGTTCTCGCGGTTCTGGTCGACGTAGCTGATCTGGACGCTCTGGCCGATCTTCAGCTCGCCGTCATCCAGCGGCTCGAGGCCCACGATCGTCTTGAACAGGGTGGTCTTGCCGACGCCGTTGGGGCCGATGACGCCCACGATGCCGTTGGGCGGCAGCGAGAAGGAGAGCCCGTCGATGAGCACGCGCTCGCCGAAGCCCTTCTTCAGGTTCTTGCCGTCGATGACCTGGTTGCCCAGCCGCGGGCCCGGCGGGATGGTGATCTCCTCGAAGTCGAGCTTGCGGGTGCGCTCGGCCTCCGCCGCCATCTCCTCGTAGCGGGCCAGTCGCGCCTTGGACTTCGTCTGACGGGCCTTCGCGGAGGACCGCACCCACTCCAGCTCCTCCTTGAGGCGCTTGGCGAGCTTCGCGTCCTTCTTGCCCTGGACCGCGAGGCGCTCCTCCTTCTTCTCCAGGTAGGTGGAGTAGTTCCCCTCATAGGGGTAGAGGTGGCCGCGGTCGACCTCGGCGATCCACTGCGCGACGTGGTCGAGGAAGTAGCGGTCGTGGGTGACGGCGATGACCGCGCCCTCGTACTGCTGCAGATGCTGCTCGAGCCAGAGCACGCTCTCGGCGTCGAGGTGGTTGGTGGGCTCGTCCAGCAGCAGCAGGTCGGGCTTCTCCAGCAGCAGCTTGCACAGCGCCACGCGGCGGCGCTCGCCGCCCGAGAGGTGGGTGACGGCCTCGTCGCCGGGCGGGCAGCGCAGCGCGTCCATCGCCTGCTCCAGCTGGGAATCGAGGTCCCAGCCGTTGGCGGCGTCGATCTCCGTCTGGAGCGTGCCCATCTCCGCCATCAGCGCATCGAAGTCGGCGTCGGGCTCGCCCATCTCCTCGCCGATCGCGTTGAAGCGCTGGACCTTGCGGTAGAGCTCGCCCATGCCCTCCTGGACGTTCTCGAGCACCGTCTTGGTCTCGTCCAGCGGAGGCTCCTGGAGCAGGATGCCGACGCTGTAGCCGGGGCTGAGGCGCGCCTCGCCGTTGCTGGGCTGATCCAGCCCGGCCATGATCTTCAGGATCGTCGACTTGCCGGCGCCGTTGGGGCCGACCATGCCGATCTTCGCACCCGGGTAGAAGCTCATGGTGACGTCATCGAGGATGACCTTGTCTCCCACGGCCTTCCGGGCCTTGTACATCGTGTAGATAAATTCCGCCACGCTATCCCTCCTGGTCAGACGATCAAAGGTGGAGGCCGTGCATCTATCTGGCACTGCCGAACAGTCAAGGGCCCGCCCCGGTGCGTCGGCACCGAGCGGGCGCGGGCGGCCCCGTCACGGGGCATCGCCGTCCACCATCGTACCGACTCCCCGCGGCGCCGGTCCTCGCTCCCCGCACGCCGCCGGCGGGGAGCGCCCGATCCTCAGTCGAGCGCGATGCCGCGGCCGGCGAGCACCTCGCGGGCCATGACGCTGCCGTGCACGGCGCCCTCGGGCAGCGGGTCCCCGTTGCGGGGCCACAGGTGGGCGTCGATCCCCAGCGCCCGCGCCGCTGCGACGTTGTCCTCGCGGTCGTCGAAGAAGATGACCGACGAGGGCACCGAGACGCCGCCGGTCTCGTGGGAGAGCACCTCGAGCAGGATCCGGTAGATCGACGCGTCCGGCTTGACCGTCCGCTCCTCGCCGGAGATCACGGCGAGGACGAAGGCCTCGAACCAGTCGGCGCGCCGCACGGACTCGCCGAAGGCCGCGGAGGCGTTGGACAGCAGCGCCAGACGGGTCCCGTTGCGGGCCAGGTCATGCAGCAGTGCGCGGGAGTCGGGGTCCAGGCGCAGGAAGTAGCGGTCGTCGGCCGCCTGCAGCTCGGCGACCTCCTCGGCGCTGAGCTCGGCGACGCCGACGGCGGAGGCGACCGCTCCCCAGTACTGGGCCGCGTCGACCGCGCCGGCGTCGTACGCCGGGCGCTCGGCCCACAGCGCGCGGCCGAGGACCTCGGCGTCGCCGCCGAGGAGCTCGTGGATCGCGGGCACCGGATCGTGCCCGGCGCTGAGGACCCCGCCGAAGTCGAAGACGACGGTGGGGCGGGGCGGGGTGCGGCGCTTGCGGCTCATTCAGCTGTCCTCACAGGTCGGCAGGCCCTCGACGGTGCCTGTCTCGGCGATGGTCTCGGTGGCGGTGAGCGCCTCGTCGAAGGTGCTCACGGCGACGACGCTCAGTCCGTCGGGCTCGTACCCGACGACCTCGTCGCAGTTGGACGCGGGAGCGAGGAAGAAGTCCGCCCCCGCCTCGGAGGCGCCGACCATCTTCTGGCGGATGCCCCCGATGGCGCCGACGGTGCCGTCGGCGGAGATCGTGCCGGTCCCCGCGACGTCCTCGCCGCCGGTCAGGGCGCCGGGCGTGAGCTCGTCGTAGACGGACAGGGCGAACATGGTCCCGGCGCTGGGCCCGCCGACGTCGCCGACGGAGATCGCCACGTCGATCGGGAAGTCGTAGCCGACGGACAGCACCACGCCCATGCGGGCCTCGCCGTCGACGTCCTCGGTCGGGACCGACAGCTCGACCTCCTCGCCGTCGCGCCGGACCACGAGGTCCACGGCATCCCCCGGCGTCGTCGCCGCGACCAGGCGCTGGAAGCCCGCCACGTCCGCGGCGGTCTCGCCGCCGACGGAGACGAGCTCGTCCCCCGCCTCGAGCACGCCGTCGGCCGGCGCGCCCGTCTCGACGCCCGCGATCACGACGGTCTGCTCGACGTCCATGCCCAGCTCCTCCAGCGCGACCGCGACGGCGCCCTGCTGGGAGGAGTTCATCTGGACCGTGTTGGTCAGCTGGGTCTCCTCCTGGGTCTGCCCGTCGGGGTAGACGGTCTCCCGCGGTAGCACGGCCTCGGAGCGGGTGAACCAGGCGACCATCACCTCGAAGGCGGTCACGGGATAGCCGGGGCCGCCGCTCACGGCGACCGTCGTCATCATGAGCGACCCGTCGGTCTCATAGGTCTCGGCGCCGTCGATCGTGAGGATCTGCTCGTCGTCGTACTCCCCCAGCACGTCGATCGCCGGCCCCGGGCTCTCGATCACGTAGGGGACGGGCACGAAGGCGGTGGCGAGGATCATCAGGCACAGCAGGGCGAGGGAGACGAGGGCGAGGACGGGCCGGTGGAACCGGGCCTCCTCGATCCATCGGCCGATCGCCGTGCGGGCCCGCTGGTCGGGGTCGGCGTCTGGTGTCACCGGGCCATTGTGCCCCACGCCTCGGCGGCTCCCCTGCGCGTCGCAGGGGAGGTCGTCGGGCCGCCCCCGGACCGTTCCGGACCGTTCCGGGGCGATTCCGGGGCGATTCCGCCCTGCGCGCACTCCCTCCCGTCCTCCCATGGGGCGTCGGTACGCTGAAGCGCGACGCCCTGCTCGACCCCGCCGCTGGAGGTGGCCATGAACCAGAACCCGACGCCGGACGGACCCGGAGGCATGGACGAGGAGGCGCTGCGGCGATTCCTCAAGGAGACCTTCGGCGACGCGCTCCCGGAGGAGGCGCTCGAGGGTCTGGACCTCTCCGCGCTCGCTCAGCAGGCGAACCTGCCGCAGGACCCGGCCGCGCTGCGTGCCGCGGCCGCGCAGATGCAGCATCTCTTCGAGTCCTCCGGCGAGGGGCCGGTGAACTGGACCATCGCCGAGGACATCGCCCGGCGCACCGCCGCCGGCACGGCCGGGGTGCCCGGCATGCCCGACCCCGCGGGCTCCCCCGGCGACCCGACCCCGAGCGCCCAGCAGGTCGAGGAGCTGCGTCAGGCCGCGCAGATCGCCCGGCTGTGGCTGGATCCCGTGCTCGCGATCGACGTCCCCGCCGGCGAGCTCGGCGTGTTCAGCCGCGGCACGTGGACCCACCGCACCCTCCCCCGCTGGAAGTCGACCGTCGAGCCCGTGGCCAAGTACATGGCCGGCGCGATCGGCGAGGCGATGGCCGCGCAGATGCGCGAGATGCCGATGGAGATGCCCGGTGATCCCGCCGCTCTCATGGAGCGCATGGGCGGGACGATGTTCGGCGTCCAGTTCGGCCATGCGATCGGTTCCCTCGCGCGCGAGATCGAGGGCACCACCGATCTCTCGCTCCCGCTCGGGCGCGAGGGCGAGCCCGCCCTGGTCGCCGCCAACGTCGACGACTTCATCGCCGCCCACGGCCTCGAGGCCGGGGCCGCGCGCATCTTCCTCGCCTCCCGGGAGATCGCTCACACGGCGCTGTTCGACGCCGCCCCGTGGCTCGGACGCGCCCTGTTCTCGGCGATCGAGGACTACGCCCGCGGCATCACCCTCGACCTCGACGCCCTCGACGAGATGGTCCGGGGACTGGACCTGTCCGATCCGCAGGCGATGCAGGCCCGCCGTCCCGAGGAGATGTTCGTCTTCACGCGACGGGCCGCGCAGGAGCGGGCGCTGGAGGAGCTCGCCACCACCCTCGCGCTCGTCGAGTCCTGGGTCGACCATGTCACCACCCGCGCCCTCGAGGGCAAGCTGCCGCAGCTCGATGCGATGCGCGAGGTGCTGCGCCGTCGCCGAGCCGCCGGCTCCCCGGCGGAGCAGATGCTCGCGAGCACCATCGGCATCGAGCTGCGTCCGCGGCGCGTCCGCGAGGCCCTCGCCTGGTGGGACAGCGTGCTGGCCACCGAGGGCGAGAGCGGCCGAGAGGCCAAGTGGGAGCATCCGGACCTGCTCCCGAGCGCCGAGGTGCTCTCGGGCCGCCCCCAGGCGCCGCATACCGAGGCCACCGCCGAGGAGGAGATCCAGGTCGAGCTGCCCGACGACTTCGACGCCGAGCTGCGCCGTCTGCTCGACGGCGAGGGCGGCGACGCCCCCCACGAGGACGAGCGCGGCGGCATCCGGGGCGAGGGCCCCGAGAGCAGCGACGGCACCGACGGCTCCGACGGCTCCGACGGCTCCGACGGCTCCGACGGCTCCCGATGATCCTCGAGCGGGTCCTCCGGCAGCTCGAAGCCTCACCCGACCCCGACGCGGCGCGGGAGTACGTCGATCTCGTGCGCGCCGACCCGGGCGCGCTCCGACGCGAGGGCGGCCCGCGGCATCTGACCGCCAGCGGGGTCGTCGTCGACGCCCCGGGCGAGCACCTGGCTCTCGTCTGGCATCTCAAGGGCCGGTTCTGGGTGCAGCCCGGAGGCCATATCGAGGACGCCGACGTCGATCTCGAGCAGGCGGCCCGCCGCGAGGTCGCTGAGGAGATCGGTCTGCGCGATCTCGAACGGGTGGGGCCGGGGCCCGCCCTGCTGCATCGCCACGCCCTGGATTCCGGGTTCGGCGCCTGCACCGAGCACTGGGATGTCCAGTACCTCCTGCGGGCGCCGCTGCCCGCAGGAGAGCTGCCGCTGGCCGTCAGCGAGGAGTCCGGCGCCGTGCGCTGGGCTCCGCTGGCCGATCTGCCCGAGGGCACGGTCTCCGACATGCCGGAGAAGCTCGCGCGGCTGCGCGTGCAGCTGGAGGCCCACCCGCGGCAGGCCTGACGCCTCAGGCGGCGTCGTCGTCCTCGTCGTCCGCATCATCCGTCTCCGCGACCGCTGCCCAGCGCTCCCGCTCGGCAGCGGTCGCATGCTGCGCCCAGCTGATCCCGTCGAGGAAGCCGGATGCCCGCTCGGACTCCGGGTAGCGGGCCATGAGCGCCTGGAAGTCGGGTCCGTGGCCGGGGACCAGCAGATGGACGAGCTCGTGGTGGACCACGGCGCGCACGACCCAGTCGGGCATCCCCTGCAGACGGTCGGAGATGCGGATGGTGCCCTCAGACGGCGTGCAGGATCCCCAGCGCCGGTTCTGCCGGCTCGACCACGTGATGGAGACGGGGTGAGCACGGCCACCGAGATGTGTCTCACTGAGCTCTGCGGCCAGGGCGGCGAGCTGCGCGTCGGACCGCTTCGCCGGGGCTCGCCTCTCCTGGCTCGCGGTGAACTGATCGAGCATCCGGCGGACGGTCTCCTGCTCCCGGCGACGGGACAGCGAGGCCGGCACGGCGACGATCAGATCGCCGTGGTCGCGGCTGATCGAGACGGTGCGGCGACGGCGCGCGGAGCGCCGGATGAGCACCCGCTCGCCCAGCGGCCCGGTCAGATCGGTGGTGACAAGCTCGACAGAAGGCATGTTCACAGCCTGGCACGATCTGTCGGGGAAAAATCTTCATCCACAGCCAACTCCTCCATCATCGCAGGTCAGAGGGCTTTCGGATGTGCACAGCACCACTCCTCCACATCGGCATGCACCGTCGTCGACACTCCGTCCACAGCCAGGCCCCGCTTGTCCACATCCCGTCCCCCATGCGTCTTTGACCGGCGGGCCCTCCAGGGACTACGTTTCCCTGGACGTGGGACCCCGGGATAACTAGCAGGACGCACACGGGGAAGGTGCGCGTGGTGCTGAGCGCCCCCGGGGTCCCACGGTCCGGGAGACCAGAAGTCTCCGACTGGACCTCCGCCGTTGGCCCGTCGCACGCACTTCCCCCTGGCTCGTCATGAGCTTCCCCCGCCCGAAGCGTGCGACGGGCCGCCCTGCGGGCGCGCTAGAGTGAACGGCCCCCTCTCGCCGGACGGCGAGAGGGATGTCCACTCGAAATCGAATCCATGGAGGAGCGGGTATGGCCGACGAGACCTACGCCGGAGAGTTCTACTGCGTCAAGTGCCGCGAGAAGCGCGAGGCCGAGGGCAACGTGGTGGTCTCCAACGGGCGACGCATGGCCAAGGCCGTGTGCCCGACCTGCGGCACCAAGCTCAACCGGATCCTGGGCAAGGCCTGATCCGCACCTGCCGCGCTGACTGACGCGCGATCGACGAAGGGCGGAGCACCGTGGAGGTGCTCCGCCCTTCGTCGTCCCGCCGGGGTGGTGCGGCGGCTCATGCCGCCGCGTTCTTGCGTGGCCTGCCGCGGCCGCGCTTGACGGCGATGATGCGGCCCGCATCGAAGATGGCGCCGCCCCAGACGCCCCAGGGCTCGGCCCGGTCGAGCGCGCCGTTGCGGCACTCGTCCATGAGCGGGCAGCCCGAGCACAGGGACTTCGCCTGCTCGAGCTCCGCGGGGCGCTCCGAGAAGAACAGATCCGCGGCCTCGGCGTCGTGGCAGGGCAGGGTGTCCGCCGGAAGGACGGCGGGGAAGAGGCTGGAGAGGCTGGAGAAGCCGGGAAGGGTGGAGGTCATCGTCTCGCTGCTTCGAAGATCGTCGGGGGGAGCCGTGGAGGCTCGAGGGTCGGCACCGGTGCCGACCCGCAGCGAGAGCGTTGCTCGTCAGCTCAGGGTGGGCACCGCGAGGGCATAGCCTCGTTCGCGCTGCAGATCGGGCGCGCCGAAGGAGGCGCCGCCGATCGCGAGATTCCAGATATCGATCAACGTGAGCACCCCCTCTCTTCTGCGCGCGCCCCGGTTCCCCGGATCACGTCGTGGACGAATGACAGGCATGAGTCTACACACGGCCAGGACTCGGGCCAATCTTTTTTTGACCTGCGCTTTCGCTCCCGATCGAGGGGCGGGCCGCGGGCCTGGCAGCAGACCCGGCGCTCAGGCCTCGCGATGCCGGGAGAGCAGCGCGAGCACCTGCTCCCCCTGCTCCCTCGCCGTCGCCGGGGAGATCCCGGGGATCTCCGCGAGCTCCTCCGCGCTCCCCGGCACCCGTTCGGCGACGGCTTCGAGCGCGGCGTCGGTGAGGATCGCGTACGCGGGCACGCCGGCGGCCGCGGCGCGTGCTCGGCGCCAGCCCCGCAGCGCGCCGAGCACATCGGCATCGGCCTCCGACGGGCAGCCCGAGTGCCGGCCCATGCGCTGGTCGCGCGCGGTGACGAGGGCCTGTCCGCAGACGCGGCACTCGGTGAGCACGGTGGCCGAGCGGCGTCCCGTGCGGCGGGCGACCGGACCGCTCCGGCCCCGCCCCTTCTCCCCTCCCGGGGCCTCGAGGGCCCCCTCGAGGAAGCGGGAGGGCCGCCGCGAGCCGCGGGCGCCCGGCGTGCGCGCGGCGGACCAGGTGATCGTCAGGACGTCGCGGGCGCGGGTGAGGGCGACGTAGAGCAGCCGGCGCTCCTCCTCGATCTCGGCCGGGGTCTGCGCCATGGAGATCGGCAGCAGCCCGTCGCTCGCGCCGACCAGGTAGACCACCGGCCATTCGAGGCCCTTCGCCGTATGCACCGAGGCCAGGGTGACGCCGTCGACCACCGGGGCGGACTGCGCCTCCGCGCGCTCCTCCAGCTCGCGGACGACGTCGACGAGCGCGGCGCCCGGCCGCTTCAGGACGGTGTCGGCGAGGCCGACGATCGCGTTCAGCGAGTCCCAGCGGTCGCGCATCGCGCCCGTGCCTTCGGGGGCCTTCTCCGACCAGCCCTGCTGGGACAGCACATCCCGCACCGCCCGGTCCGGCTCGATCTGCTCGACGCGGGTGGCGGCGCGCAGGGACACCATCGCGCGGCGCACCTCCTGCTTCTCGAAGAAGCGCTCGCCCCCGCGCACGAGGTACCCGATGCCCTGCCCGGTCAGCGCCTGCTCGAAGGCCTCCGACTGGCTGTTGGTGCGGAACAGGATCGCCACCTCGGCGGCGGGCCGGCCGTCGCGGACCATCGCCGCGATCTGCTCGGCGACCCCCTGCGCCTCGGCGAAGTCGTCGGAATAGGACTCCACGACGGGCGGCGGCCCGTCCTCCCGCTGGGAGACCAGGGTGAGGCGGCCGTCGCGGGTGCGTCCGCGGGCGCCGTCGAGGATCGTGTTGGCCAGACGCACCACCTGCGGGGTGGAGCGGTAGTTGCGCTCCAGGCGGATCGTCCGGGCCTTCGGGAACTCCTTGCGGAAGTCCAGCAGGAACGACGCCCGCGCACCGGCGAAGGTGTAGATCGTCTGCGAGGCGTCGCCGACGACGCAGACATCGTCCGAGGTGCCGAGCCACAGCCTCAGCAGGGCGTGCTGGAGGGTCGAGACGTCCTGGTACTCGTCGACGACGAAGTGCCGGTACTGGCTGCGGACCTCGCGCGCGACGTCGGGCCGCTCGGACAGGAAGCCGACCATGTGCAGCAGCACGTCCTCGAAGTCGATGACCCCCTTCTCACGCTTCACCTCCTCGTACTGGGTGAGGATGCGCGAGATCGAGCGGGCGTCGAAGCCGACGACGCCGGGGCGCCGGGACGCCTCCGCCGCCTCGGGATACGCCTCCGGCGTCAGCATCGACACCCGCGACCACTCGACCTCCGCGACGATGTCCCGCAGCGCCGCCCGGTCCACGCTCATGTGGAGCCGCGAGCAGGCCTCCCCCACGCCGGCGAACTTGTTCGTCATGAGGTCGGGCATCGCTCCGCCGACGACCCGCGGCCAGAAGTGCCTCAGCTGCCGCAGGGCGGCGGAGTGGAAGGTGCGCGCCTGCACGGCCGGCACGCCGAGATCCCGCAGGCGGGCCCGCATCTCCGCGGCGGCCTTCGCGGTGAAGGTCACCGCGAGCACGTGGCGGGGGTCCATCTTCCCCGAGGCGACGCCGTGGGCGATGCGGTGGGTGATGGCCCGGGTCTTCCCGGTGCCGGCGCCGGCCAGCACGCAGACCGGGCTGCCGAAGGTCTCGGCCACCTCGCGCTGCTCGGGGTCGAGGGCCGTCAGGATCGTGTCGAGGGGGCTGCTGTCGTTCATCTCCCCCTCATCCTGCCAGCGACGGCCGACAGCCGTCGCCGGGCTGTGGACCGCCGCACGATGGGGAGGACGGCGCCGAGGAAGCCGACGGGAGGACGCCGACGGCGCGGGTCCGCTCAGCCGTCCGCGCCGCGGCGCCAGTCCTCGATGAGCGCATGGCCGAGGGAGGCGGATCCGGGCAGCGCGACCCTCCCCGCAGCGACCTCGGCGTCGAGCTCCTCGCGGGTGAACCAGCGGGCCTCGGCGATCTCGTCCTCCTGCAGGCGCAGCGCGTCGGCGCTCGACGCCCAGGCGCGGTAGCCGACCATGAGGGAGCGCGGGAACGGCCAGGGCTGGCTGCCGACGTACTCGACCTCGTCGACGACGACGCCGACCTCCTCGGCGACCTCCCGCACGACCGCCGCCTCGAGCGTCTCCCCCGGTTCGAGGAAGCCGGCGAGCACGGAGTGGAAGCCGGGCGGGAAGTGCGCGTTGCGCGCGAGCAGCAGCCGGTCGTGCTCGTCGCGCACCGCCATGATCACGGCCGGATCGGTGCGCGGGAAGTGCTCGGAGGAGTCCTCGCGGCAGCGCAGCACCCAGCCCGCGAGCTCCGGGTCCAACGGGGCTCCGCACTGCGGGCAGCGTCGCATGGAGCGGTGCCAGGAGCCCATCGCGACGGCGGTCAGCGCGATCTCGGCGTCCTCAGGCGGGAGGTGCTCCGCCACGCGGCGCAGGTCGCGCAGGTCGCGGCCGGGATCGTCGAGCTCGGCGCTCGGCTCGGGGACCTCCACGCCGATGATCCGCAGGCCGTCCCGTCGGCCGAGCAGCACGGGGACCAGCCCCTCACCGCGAGGGAGCTCGGGCTCGAGGACGAGCCGCAGCGCACCCTGCTCGTCCTCCGCGACGGCGGCGGCGCCGGCTCGGGTGGCGAGATAGCGGGCGTCGCTCCCCGGGGCGAGCGCCGCGGGGTCGGAGCGCTCGTGCGCCGCCCGGTCGGATCCAGCGAAGGTGGGGAGGGCGCCCAGATGCGGGCCGCGGAACGTCGCCATGGTCCGAGCCTACGCGGCGCCCGGAGGATCGGCGGGTACGGTGGATCCCGTGCATCGCAACTCCTACTCCCTGGCAGCCCTCGCCGCCGCTGCGGTCCCGGGGCTGGTCCCCGTGCGCACGACGCCGATCGTCCTGCCCGTCGACGACCTCGACGCGGCCGGGATCGTCGGCGAGGACGGCCGTCGGGTGCTGGTGCTCTCTCCTGCCACGACCGCGGCCGGCGTGCGCCTGGAGCGCGATCTCGCCGTCGCCGATGCGCTCGGCGGCACGCCCCTGCGCGCGGTGATCCCGCCCGTCCTGGGCTTCGTGAGGCTCTCCGAGGGCGGGCGCTCCGCCGTCACCCTCGCTCCCGCCGGGCGACCGCTGATGCTCGATGACCTGCAGGCGTCGGCGACGCTCGCGCGCTCGCTCGGCCGCGTGCTCGCACGCATCCACACGGTGCCCCGCTATGCCGCCGAGTCCGCGGGGGTGGAGTGCTTCACCGCGGAGGCGCTGCATGCCGAGCATCGCGGCCGCGTCGACCGGGCCCGTGCCGGGGGCCATCTCCCCACGGCGGTCGCCCAGCGCTGGGAGGCTCTCCTCACGGATGCCGACCTCTGGGACTTCCCGCCCCAGTTCGTCCACGGCGATCTCTCCGAGGAGTCCCTGTTCATCGCGGAGGACGCGATCAGCGCGGTGCGCGACTGGTCCTCGGCGAAGGTCGCCGATCCGGCCGGCGACCTCGCCTGGCTGATCTCCTCCCTCGAGCCCGAGCAGTTCGACGAGCTCTACGGCGCGTACCGCGAGGAGCTGCCGACGGCCCCGCATCCGCGGCTCCTCGAGCGGGCCCAGGCCCTCGGCGAGTTCGCGGTCTGCGAGTGGCTGCTCCACGGCCTCGACACCGAGGACGCCGACATCGCGGCCGACGCTCGCGGCATGATCTCCGACCTGGACCAGGATCTCGCGCAGATCGCGCGCGATGAGGCCGAGCGCACCTACGAGGAGCTCAGCGCGCAGGAGTGATCCCGCCCCGGGGCGCGGCCCCGAGAGCCGTCCCGACTGTCGGCCCCGACCGTGGGCCCCGAGGACCGGCCGACGACGATCAGCCGCCGAGGATCAGCCGCCGGGGATCAGCATCCTCTCGATCTGCTCGCGCGAGGGATGCTCGCGCACCTCATGGGTGCGCCCCTCCCCCACATAGTGGAAGGCCGTGCGGATCCTCTCGAGCGGGAGCCCGGTCGCCTCATGCCAGGCGAGCCGGTAGATCGACAGCTGCAGGGAGCGCTCGCGCAGCTGCGCGGGCGGGGGCATCCGCCCCGTCTTCCAGTCGACGACCACGACGCCCTCGCTGCCGTCCCCGCCCTCGGGATCCGAGAACACGGCGTCGATGACGCCCCGCACGGCGATCGATCCCAGCTGCGTGGCCACGGGGTGCTCGACGGCGAGCGGTCGGCGGTCCGCCCAGTCCGAGGCGGCGAAGGCATCGCGGAGCGCGAGGTCGTCGGCGTCCGGCGCCTCGTCCTCGAAGGAGTCGTCGACGAGGTCCTCGAGGTCGAACAGCGCGACGGATCCGAAGCGCGACTCCAGCCAGGCGTGGAAGGCGGTGCCGCGGGCGGCCGCCGGGGAGGGCCGCCGCGGCAGCGGTCGCAGCAGGTCCATGGCGGCGCCGACGGGATCCTGCGCCTGCTGGACCACCTGGGAGGCCGACAGCCGCGGCGGCGAGTGCACCGCCGGGGTCGCCTGCTGGTCCGCGAGGTCCGCGAGGGCCCGCTCGAGGATCGTCGCGAGGGCCGGATCGGCGATCGCGTCGCCGAGCGCCCCGTCCTCCGCGCGCTCGAGGAGGGCCGCGGCGCGATCGCGGGCGTCCTCCTCGGCGCCGGGAGCGGGGGGCCACCAGGCGATCTCGCGGGAGGTCTCCAGCGGATTGGCCTCGGGGACCTCCTCGATCGTGCGGAAGCGCTCGGGCACGAGATCGGCGACCTCGGCGAGATAGCGGGAGCGGGGCCGCGCCGAGGACAGCCCGGCGCGCCAGGCGGCGGAGGTCAGCAGCAGCCGGCGCTTGGCCCGGGTCACCGCGACGTACATGAGCCGGCGGTCCTCGCGCAGCGACTCCTCCCCCTGCTCGAGGTGGTACTCCTCGATGAGGCCCTCCGCGTCGACCTGCGTGTCGGCCTCCGCCCAGGCCAGCTCGGGCAGGGTGTCGGCGTCGCCCCGCAGCGCGGTGGGCACGGAGGCCGTGGCCAGCGGACCGAGCCAGCCGCTGTCGGGCACCCGCACGCGCCCGGCCTCGTCGACCTTCGCGCGACGCAGATCGTAGGAGGGGACGGTCCCCTCGGTGAGCCCGGCGACGGCCACCAGATCCCATTCGAGGCCCTTGGCCGAGTGCATGGTCACGATGGTGACGGCGGCGGGATCGGCGTCGGGCGAGGCGCCGGCGGCGGCGCGGACGGAGAGGCCGGCCTCCTCGTCCTCGCTGATCTCGAGCAGGTCGAGGTAGGCGCCGAGACCGCCGCGCTGGGCGGTGCGGTCGAACGCGGCGGCATGGTCGCGCAGGGCCTCGAGGTCGGCGAGCGCGCCGGGTCCGGAGGCCCGTTCGAGCAGCGCGAGGTCGATCTCGAGGGTGCGGACGGCGGCGGTGACGAGATCGGGCAGCGGCAGCGGCAGCAGGCGTCGCATCTCCCGCAGCATCTGCTGGAGGTCCAGCAGGCGCTCGCGCGCGGTCGCGCTGAGCGTGCGCCCGGTTCCGTCGTCCCAGTCGGTCGGCGGGAGGTCGTCGACGGCATCGAGCAGGGTCACCTCCTCCGCCTCGTCCGGTCCCCGCGCGGGGCCGACGGCGGGACCGGCATCGGTTCCGACGACGGTTCCGACGTCGGAACCGACGGGCGGCTCGGCGCTCCGCCCCTCCGGCGGGACGGCCGGGGCGGTGCCTCGGGCGCGGCGCACCCGGGAGGCCATCCGGTCCCGCCAGCGCCCGAGGACCGCCAGGTCGCGAGCGCCCAGGCGGAAGCGCGGACCGGTGAGCAGCCGCATCAGGGCGTCGCCGCGGCCGGGGTCGTGGGCGCAGGTCAGCAGCGCCCGCACGTCGGCGACCTCGGGACGGTGCAGGAGACCGCCGAGGCCGACGACGTCGGCCGTCAGCCCTTCGGCCTCGAGCCCCTCGACGAGGGCCGGGATCTGGCGCCGGGCACGGACGAGGACGGCCGCGCTCGGGATCTCCCCGTCGTCGGCCTCCGCGCGGCGGGCGAGGACCCAGCGGGCGATCGCGCGTGCCTCCGTGCGCTCGTCGGAGGCCTCGTAGGACTCCACGGCTCCTTCCCCGGCGCCCGGGCGCGCGGCGAGCTCGGGGATGCTCACGCCGCCCGCGCCGGCCCGCAGCGGGCCCGCGAGACGGTTGGCGATCGCGAGGACGGCCTGGTCGTTGCGCCAGGAGGTCGACAGGGTGCGCTGCAGCACCGGCTGCTCCGCGGTCGCGAAGGCGGTCGCGAACCCGCCGAGCGAGGCGCTGGAGGCGCCGCGCCATCCGTAAATCGCCTGCTGCGGGTCGCCGACGGCGCAGGCGGCATGGCCGGGGCCGAAGAGGTCGGCGAGCATCCGCAGCTGCGCGACGGAGGTGTCCTGGAACTCGTCGAGCAGCACGACCCGGTGCCGGCTGCGGGCGTCGGCCGCCGCGCGCGGGACCTCCTGCGCGATGCGTGCGGCCAGGGCGATCTGGTCGGCGAAGTCGAGGGCGGCCCGGGCGGACCGCTCGGCGGCGAAGCGCTCGACCAGCGGCACCAGCGCCAGCCGCGACTCGAGGGCGTCGAGCACGGAGGCGACCTTCCGCGGCGTGGTGCGGCGGCGCCCCTCGGCCTGCAGGGGGATCCCGGCGAGATGGTCGCGGATCTCCCGCAGGTGGTCCGCGAGCTGCGCCGGGGAGACCAGATGGTCGGAGAGCGAGGAGGTCAGCGAGATGAGCGCCGCGGTGAGCGTCGCCGGCGAGGCCTCGAGGTCGAGGGAGTCGTCGCTGGACTCCACGAGGGTGTGCGCGAGCTGCCAGGACGCCGAGGCCGACATCATCGTCAGCTCCGGGTCCAGGCCGATCGCGAGGGCGTGCTCGCGCACGAGGTCGAGGGCGAAGCCGTTGTAGGTGGCGACCGTCGGCCGCTGGCCCACGAGCTCGTCCCCGCCCCGCTCGAGCCCGGGCGGCAGCGGGAGCCCTTCGGAGCGGAGCGCCCCGGCGAGGGTCCGCAGGCGCGCCCCGATGCGCTCGGCGAGCTCGTTGGCGGCCTTGCGGGTGAAGGTCAGCCCGAGCACATGCCGCGGCTCGACGATCCCGTTGGCGATCAGCCAGACGACGCGCGAGGCCATGGTCTCGGTCTTCCCGGAGCCGGCGCCGGCGACGACCAGCATCGGGGTCAGCGGCGCCTCGATCACGGCCTGCTGCTCGGGCGTCGGGGACGGCTGGCCCAGCAGCTCCGCGAGCTCGCGGGCGCTGAAGCGAGGCCGGTCGGACGCGTCCGACACCGCCGACGGGGACGACGGCACTGGTGAAGACGGGGACGACGGGGACGGCGCTGGCGAGGACGGCGCTGGCGAGGACGGAGAGCTCACAGCTGGGCTCCTTCGGACTGGAGGGGGCAGGAGGAGCGCACGCCGCAGCGGCTGCAGTGCGCGTTGATGCGGGCGACCACCTGCCGACCGGACACCTCGCCGGCGACGCGCTCGACGAGCTCGTCGAACCAGCGCGGGTTCTCCGCATGGTCGAGGGCGCCCTGGGTGCGGACGGACGCCTTCTTCCCCCCGGTCCCGACGTAGACGAGCTCCGCCCCGCCGAGGCGATCGCGGGCGTCCTCCCCGAGGGCGCCGTCGAGCGCCCCCTCCCGCACGGCGGCCTGGTAGGCGGCCAGCTGGAGATCGGTCTCGGCGGCCTTCGCGGTCTTGGCGCTGCGACCGGTCTTGAGGTCCACGACCCGCACTCCGCCGGCATCGCCCTCGATCCGGTCGATCGTGCCGCGCAGCCGCACGCGCCCGAGGGAGACGACGAAGGGCTCCTCGATCGCGAGCGGCTCCCCGGCGGCGCGGGCGAGGTGCTGGGCGAGGAGCCGGGCGGCGTCCTCGGCGCGGGCGACCCGGCGCCGACCCGACCAGGTGGCCAGGCCCGGCACGCCGCGCAGCAGGGCGTGCAGCTGCGCGAGGAGGTCCTCGACGACCTCGGGGTCCTCCGCGCCGCGCGGATTCTCCTGGGCGATCCGGTGCAGCGCGGTGCCGATGACCTGCGCGGGCCCGGAGCTGCGGGTGCCGCCGGCGCGCTCCATCAGCCAGGCGCGCGGGCAGTCGTCCGCGCGCTCGAGCGCCGACGGGGACAGGGCGATCTCGCTGTCGGCCTCCTGCAGGGGCACGTCGGACGAGGGCCGCTGGTGGTACCAGCGGGCCGGGTCGGCGCCCGGAGCGCCCGCCCCGGCGAGCGCGGTCAGCGCGAGCGCGGCGTCGCGCGCGGCACCGTCGGCGAGCGCAGCACCGTCGGCACGCGCAGCGCGATCGGCGAGCGCAGCGCCGTCGGCGGCGCCCGCCTGTTCCCGCCCCTCGCCGCGGAGCCGGCGACGCAGGGCGGACACGAGCCGCCGGACGTCGGGGGCGGGCCCGGGGTCGGCGCGCAGGTGCTCGATGTCGAGCCAGGGCTCGACGGCCGGGCCGTCCGCGCCATCGGCCGCGCTCTCCCGGGCGATCGCCGTCTCGATCGCGTCGACGAGGGCCGAGGGGACCAGCTCCGCATCGTCGACAGCGGTGACCAGGACGTTCCGACGGGCCCGCGAGATCGCGGAGACCGCGAGGCGCAGCTCGTCGTCGACCACCTGGCGGCGCTGCACGGCGCGCAGGGCCTCGGGGTCCCGCGGGAGGTCCTCCCCCTCGGCGCTCGAGGCCAGCAGCGAGAGCTCGGCCGCACCGAACAGGGTGGAGCGCAGGCGCAGATCCGGCCACAGGCCCTCCTGGACGCGTGCCAGCACGACGGTGTCGCGATCCTCCCCGGCGATCTGCGCGGGGGTGAGCACGGCGAGGCGTCCGCGCGGCTCCGCCCCTGCGGCCAGCGTGTCCTCGACCACCGCCTGCGCCCGCACCTGCTCGACGAGGTCCAGCGGCCCGGCTCCCGGCCGACGGTCGGCGAGGCGCTCGGCGGCGGCGAACAGCGCCATCAGCGCATCCAGCCGTGCGGCGGCGAGACGCGCCCTCGCCCCGTCCACATCGCCGGGCGCTCCCAGCGCGGCGCGTCGCCAGCCCCCGGCGAGACCGGCCGCGTCCCAGGCCGCCCAGAGCACCTCCTGGACCCCCGCACCGGCGGGCTGGGCGCGCACGGCGGCGATCATCCCCCGCAGACGGTGCACGGGAGCGGAGGCGCGGTCGCGCTCGTCGGGCGCCGGCAGTCCCGGGACCTGCTCCTCGACCAGGGCGCGCGCGAGGAGCTCCTCGCTGCTCGGGCTCGGCGCATCGAGGGGCTGCGCGGCCAGCAGGCGCCGACGGATCCGACGCAGCCGAAGGGCGTCCGCATCGCCGAAGGGACCGCGGAGCAGCTCGAGGGCCCGCAGCGGATCGAGCCGCGCCTCGCCCAGGCCGATCTCGATCACCGCGAGGAGATCGTCGACCACGGACTCCTCCCGCAGCGGACGCAGGCGCCGCGGGACGCGGACGGGCAGCCCCGTCCGGGCGAGGAGGTCGGCGACCTGCTCGACGGCGCCGCCGGACCGGCAGATCACCGCCATCTCGTCGTAGCCGATGCCTTCGCGGTGATGCAGATCGCGCAGGGCCGCCCCGATCAGCCGGGCCTCCTCGAGCGCGTCGTCGGCCCGCAGCACGACGACGGACGGCGCCCCGGCCGCACGATCGCCTGCCGGGCCGGTCGCCTCCTCGGCCCCCGGGCCGGCGGGGTCGTCGGCCGCGGGCCCGGCGGGGTCGTCGGCCGCGGCGTCGGCCGGTGCACCGGGCCGACGGACCTCGGCCGGGGCGCCCGCGAGCGGGAGACGGGCGCGCAGCGCCTGCAGCACGGGCGAGGGCGCTGCGGGCAGGACGACCTCCTCCGGGCTCTGCAGGCCTGCGCGGAGCCGGGCCGCGGCATCGGGGACCGCACCGCGGAAGGTGTCCACGGCCTCGTCGGGGCAGGCGGTCGCCAGCACGCGGGCGCCGGAGTGCGCGAGGGCGAGCACGAGCGCGACGCCGGCGGTCGTGAGGTCCTGCGCGTCGTCGACCACGATCACGGCCGCCGGCGCCTCCACGGCTCCGCTCTCGAGCAGGGCCGCGCCGCGGCGCACGATCGCACCGCTGTCCAGCCGCGGTCCGGCGTCGAGCGCGGTCGCCGCCTCCAGATCGAGCACGCCGAGATAGTCGCGCAGCAGCGCGGCGGCGTCCCGCCAGGCCGGTCGGCCGCGCCGGAGGCCCAGCCGCTCGAGCTCCTGCGGCCCCAGCCCCAGCTCGGCGGCGCGCGTGATGAGGTCGCGCAGCTCGGTGCGGAATCCGGGCAGCACGCGCGCCGCGGCATCGACCTCGAGGTGCCAGGGCTCTCCCGCGGCGTCGCGCGCGGCGATGAGCTCGGCGATCAGCGAGTCCTGGTCGGCGCCCGTGACGAGCGCGGGCTCGCCGAGCCCGCGGGAGACGGCGTCCTGACGCACGAGCGCGAACCCCAGCGCCGCCGGGGTGATCGCCCGGGCGCGCGAGCCGGTGACGCCGAGGGCGTCGCGCAGCCGCGCGGCCGACGAGCGTCGGGGCGAGAGCAGCAGCGCGCCCTCGCCGGCGTCGGCCGCCGCCGCGAGCGCGAGCGCGGTCCGACCGCTGCGGGGGGCGCCGTGCACGAGGACGTCCCGGCCCGCGCTCAGCGCCTCGAGCGCGCGCCGCTGGGGCGCGCGCAGGGACTCCGGCCTGCGCACGGCGGGCAGGGCGCCGAGATCGGGACCCAGCAGTCGAAGGGCTGTACGGTGCTCCATGGTCGCTCCATTCCACCCCATGCGTCCGACGCCCATGCCGTCAGGACGTGCGGTGAATCAACGGTAGAGTGTCCCAGATCACTTCTTTCCCGGAGGGCACCCACCCATGTCTCCCACGATTCGGATGCCGCGCACCGAACGCCGCGCCCAGCTCCTCGAGCTCGCGACCCAGGTCTTCACCGAGCGGGGCTACCAGTCCACCTCCATGGACGACATCGCACGCGCCGCCGGCGTGACCAAGCCCGTGCTGTACCAGCACTTCGCCTCCAAGGAGGACCTCTTCGGCGAGGTCGTCGACATCACCGGCGCCTCGCTCATCGCGGAGGTCCGCTCGATCGCCGACGTCGAGGGCGATACGGTCGCCCGCGTCCGGCACGGCCTCTCCCGCTTCGACGAGCTCGTGGGCCTGTACGGCGCGCTGCAGCTGTTCACCGGGGAGGAGGGCGTCTCGCAGGCCATCGCGCAGAAGCTGCGCGGGGTGCTCGACGAGATGGGGATCGAGCTCGCCGGGGTCCTCTCCACGTTCCGCGTCCTCGACGAGTCGCAGGCGCGCGCGATCGGCCGGGCGCTGATCGGCCTCACCCGCGCGACCGCGAAGATGCTGCAGGAGGCCGAATCCGAGGAGGAGCACGAGGAGATCCTCTCGACGATCACGACGCTCGCCGTCGGCGGCCTGCTGGCCTTCGAGCCTCTGCACGGCGCAGCCTCCGGCCGGTAGACTCCCGGCCGTCCGAGAAACGCACATCCGCCCCGGCGGAAGAAGGCAGGCGCAGGTCATGGAGATCCGTATCGGCATCCAGCACTCCCCCCGCGAGATCGTCATCGAGTCCGAGGAGTCGGCGGACGCCGTCCTGGAGTCCCTCTCCCAGGCGGTCGAGTCCGGCGCGCCGGTGACGCTGCGCGATGCCAAGGGCCGCACGGTCCTGATCCCCGGCGCGAAGGTCTCCTATGCGGAGGTCGACAACCAGGAGCCGCGTCGCGTCGGCTTCCTGGGCTGAGACCCGCACGCCATCGTGACGGACGCAGAGCGCCCCGAGGACCCCTCGAGCACGGATCGCCCCGAGCTCGCCCGGGACCCGGGGCGCTCCGCGCGTCCCGACCCGCAGGACGGCCCCGCACGGGCCGACGGGCCGGAGCCGACCCCGGCCCCGGAACCGGCCGACGGCGCTCACTCCGCCGACGCATCGGACGACGCAGAGACATCGGACGACGCCGAGACGTCGGACGACGCAGAGGCGTCGGCGCCCGCCGCAACGACGGATCCTGCCGACGAGGAGACGCAGGCGCGCGACCGCGCCCGGCGCCGCCGACGACGCATGCGACGCCTCCGCTTCGCCCATGCCAGCACCACCGCCCTGGTCGGGCTGCTGGGAGCGATCGTCGGCATCCTCCTGGTCCCCGCCACCTCGGTCGACATCGGTCCGCTGACCGCGACCATCCACCTGCGCCCCTCCCTCCACTCGGAGACGGCGATCCTGCTGCCTCCCGTCGGCGAGGTCGTCTTCGACACCCACACCGCACCCGTCCGCATCGAGGCGCGGGTGAAGAACGTGGACATCGAGGCCGCGAACACGCTGCTGTACTCCGACGACGCCCTCGCCGAGCTCGAGGCGACGGCCCCGGAGGCGATCACCGCCGCGGCCGCCCAGAACGCTCTGCTCAACGCGCTCTTCGCCGCCGCCGGTGCGGGCCTCGCCGTCGCGATGACCTTCCGACGGCTGCGACGATCCCTCATCGCCGCCGGCGGCACCGTCGCCGTCGTCGCCGTCGGCGCGGTCACCACCTCGGCGACCTTCCGACCGCAGGCGCTCTACGAACCGACCTTCGACGGCCTCCTCTCCCAGGCCACCTACATCGCCGACCTCGGCAGCTCGACCCTCGCCGACTACACCAGCTACCGGGCGACCCTCGCCGAGTTCGTCTCGCAGGTCTCCGCCCTGTACATCGCCGCCGACTCCCTGCCCGTGGGCCTGGACCAGACGCAGATCATCACGGTCCTGCACGTCTCGGACATCCACGACAACCCCCAGGCCTTCGACGTCATCGATCAGCTCGAGCAGCAGTTCGCGATCGACCTCGTCATCGACACCGGCGACATCGTCTCCTGGGGCACGCAGTTCGAGCACGACCAGCTCACCGCGATCGGCGACCTCGACGTCCCGTACGTCTACATCATGGGCAACCACGACGGCGCCGCCACGGCCGCCGCGATCGCCGCCCAGGACAACGCGATCGTCCTGGACAACCAGGTCGTCGAGGTGGAGGGCCTGACGATCGCCGGCATCGGCGACCCCCGCTTCGCGGCCGACGACGACTCCGACACCACCGGCTGGACCGCGGGCAAGGAGGCGGTCGCCGCGACCGCCTTCCAGCTCGGCGACACCATCACCGCATGGGACGAGGCGCACCCCGACGACGACGTCGACCTCGCCCTCATCCACGACCCCACCCAGCCCGAGGGCCTCGAGGGCCGCGTCCCGCTCGTCCTCTCCGGCCACATGCACACCTCGAACGTCGAGCTCGATCGCGACGGCTCCGGCACCGACTGGTTCACCGTCGGCTCGACCGGCGGCGCCCTCGCCTCCGGCGGCGTCGCCCCCGTCCTCCAGGGCGAGGACCCGCTCGAGCTGACCGCACGGATGCTCTACTTCGACCGCGCCACCGGCCGCCTCGTCGCCTACGACGACATCGTCATGGGCGGGCTCGGCCTCGTCTCCGTCTCGATCAAGCGCACCTCGATGCCCAGCGAGGAGCCCGTGCTCGAGATCCCGGACGGCGCCGAGACCCCCGAGGCCCCGATCCCCACGGAGCTCGAGGTCGACGAGGGCGAGAGCGTGCCCGACGAGGACCGCGTCACCCCCACCGATCCCTCTTCCCCCCTTCCCGAGGTCAGCGACGGCGGCGAGGGCTAGACTCGAGGGAGCACATCCATGACCAGAGAGTTGATACGGTGCCTGAAACCATCCCGCACACCGCGGAGGCCGTGTCGGCCTCCACCGCCGTCGAGCAGAGCTCCGGCCCCCAGCAGACCTTCGCCGACTTCGACGTCCGCTCCGACATCGTCGACGCGCTCGCCGCGAAGGGCATCCTCCACCCTTTCCCGATCCAGGCGATGACGCTGCCCGTCGCCCTGAAGGGCCGGGACATCATCGGCCAGGCGAAGACGGGCACCGGCAAGACGCTCGGCTTCGGCATCCCCGTGCTCCAGGCGGCGATCGCCCCCGGCGAGCCCAATCCCGAGGATCGCCAGATCGGCAAGCCGCAGGCCCTCGTCGTGCTGCCCACCCGCGAGCTCGCCGTGCAGGTCGCCGAGGACCTCCAGGACGCGTCCGCGCAGCGCCCCGTCCGGATCCTCACCGTCTACGGCGGCCGCGCCTACGAACCCCAGATCGAGGCCCTCGAGAAGGGCGTCGAGGTCGTCGTCGGCACTCCCGGCCGCCTCATCGATCTCATGCGCCAGAAGCACCTGGACCTCTCCCAGGTGCGCGTCGCCGTGCTCGACGAGGCCGACGAGATGCTCGACCTGGGCTTCCTCGAGGACATCGAGAAGCTGCTGCGCGCCGTGCCGGAGAAGCGCCAGACGATGCTCTTCTCGGCCACCATGCCCGGGCCGATCCTGGCTCTCGCGCGCCGCTTCATGAGCCGTCCCACCCACATCCGCGCCCACGACCCGGGCGACGAGTCCCGCACCAAGGCCGACATCAAGCAGGTCGTCTACCGTGCGCACCAGCTCGACAAGATCGAGGTGCTGGCCCGCATCCTGCAGGCTCGCGGCCGCGGTCTCACGGTCGTCTTCATGCGGACCAAGCGCCAGGCCGACAAGGTCGCCCACGACCTCATGGACCGCGGCTTCGCGGCCGCGCCGCTCCACGGCGACCTCGGCCAGGGCGCCCGCGAGCAGGCCCTGCGGGCCTTCCGCCACGGCAAGGTCGACGTCCTCGTCGCGACCGACGTCGCCGCCCGCGGCATCGACGTCGACGACGTCACGCACGTCATCAACTGGAACTGCCCCGACGACGACAAGACCTACCTCCACCGCACCGGCCGCACCGGCCGCGCGGGCAAGAAGGGCACCGCGATCACCTTCGTGGACTGGGAGGATCTCGCGCGCTGGGCCCTCATCGCCCGTCAGCTGGGGCTGGAGTCGACCGAGGCCGTCGAGACCTACTCGACCTCCGAGCACCTGTACACCGAGCTCGACATCCCCGAGGGCACGAAGGGCACGCTCCCCCGGGAGCGGCGCACCCGCGAAGGCCTCGACGCCGAGGAGATCGAGGACCTCGGCGGTCCCGAGGGCCCGCGCGATCGGGAGCGCGAGCGCTCCCGCGGGGGCCGCGGGGAGAACGGCGGTCGCGGGGGCCGTGGCAACCGTGGTGAGAGCGGCGGCCGTGGCGGCCGGGGCGATGCCGGCGGTCGCGGCAGCCGTGGCGATACCGGCGGTCGCGGCGGCGAGCGCTCGACCCGCGGCGCGCGTTCGGGGGACCAGGCGGGATCCGCCGGCTCGGCCGGGACCGCTTCGTCGGCCGGGACCTCTGCATCGTCGCAGGATGGCGATCGTCCGGGCTCCTCCAGCACGTCCGGATCCTCGGACCGGCCCCGTCGCCAGCGCTCGCGCACGCGTACGCGCACGCGGCGCGTCCAGGGCGAGTCCACCGAGGAGCGCTCGTCGGCTCGGCCTGCGGGGGATGCCTCGTCCCGGAGCGCCTCGTCGGCAGACGGCAGCCGGGGATCCGCGCCCGCCGCCACGTCCTCGACCGCGTCCGCTGAGTCCTCGTCCGCCGCGTCCTCGTCCACCGAGGGCGATCGCCCTCGGCGCTCCCGCTCGCGCGGCGGCCGCGGACGCGGCGCCAGCACGAACGGCGGATCGGCCCCGCAGGAAGACTGACCCTCGCAAGGGGACTGGCCACAGCGTCCCTCGCAGCATCCACGACGGCCCCGGCCGGAGCATCGCTCCGACCGGGGCCGTAGTGCGTCCGGTCGGTGGGCCCGTACCCGGGACCGACCCCGTCAGACGGTGAACACGCCGCTCCCCAGACATAGGAGGTCGACACTGTCGCCTGGCGAGCCAAAAAAGGCCCCAAATGGAACGTGAGTCGACACTGTCGACCCGCCACGGCGGCGAGGGCAGCGAGGGCCAGCGGGAGCGCCGGCACGCGGCAGTCGGCAGTCGGCCGACCGACCGGCCCGCCAGCCGGCCGGCCGGCCGGCCGGATCAGCCGACCAAATTCCAGCTCACGAGGAAGGAGTGGATCGCGTCGAAGATCATCTGCGTGCTGATCGCGGCGAGCAGGACGCCGGAGATGCGGGTGACGAGGGTGACGCCGCCCTGGCCGAGGACCTTCGCGATGACCGCGGCGAAGCGCATGGCCAGATACATGCTGAGGGCGAGCAGCACGGTCGCGATCACCAGGGCGCTGATCCTCGCGGGCTGGCCCCCGGTCTGCTCGACGAAGAGCATCATCGCGACGATCGCGCCGGGTCCGCCGAGCAGCGGGGTGCCGAGGGGGACGAGGGCGACGTTCACGCCGCTGCTCGCGGCCATCTCGCCCTCCTTGCCCGCCAGCAGCTGCAGGGCGACGATGAGCAGGAGCAGGCCGCCGGAGAACTGCAGCGCGGGCAGGGAGATGCTCATGTACGCGAGGATGAACTTCCCGAACAGCGCGAACACCGCGATGATCAGGACGGCCACGCCGACGGCGACGAGCGCGGCGCGGGACCGCTGCTTCGCGGTCATGGTGCTCGTCAGCGACAGGAAGATGGGGACGGTGCCCGGCGGGTCGATGATGACGAAGAGGGTGACGAACGCTCCCGTGAGGAAGCTCAGGTCGACCAGGTTCACGGGGTGATGACCTCGGTGCTGCTCGTGGCGCGACGGGTGATCGCGTCCAGGACGTCCGGCTGCGTGAGGTTCTCTCCGAGCCGGTTGGGTTTGCCGGCGCCATGGTAGTCGCTGCCCCCGGTGACCAGGAGATCGTGCTCCTCGGCGAAGGTGCGCAACCGCTCGCGCGTCCCGCGGTCGTGCTCGCGATGGTCGACCTCGATGCCGTCGAGCCCGGCGTCGATCATCCGTCCCAGGAGGTCCGTCGGCAGGCTCCCCTCGCGGGTGACCGACCCCGGGTGCGCGACGATCGCGACGCCGCCGGCCTCGCGGATCGCGCGGACGGCGGCCGCCGGCTCGGGCGCGTAGTGCCGCACGTAGTAGGGGCCGGAGGCGGCGAGCATCCCGGCGAACGCCTCGGTGCGATCGGCGACGACACCGGCCTGGACGAGGGCGTCGGCGATGTGCGGCCGGCCGATGACGGTGGTCTCCCCCGCGACCTGCTCGAGCACGGCGTCCCAGCTGAGCGGGTGGTCGGCGGCGATGAGCTCGACCATCCTGCGGGCGCGCTCCTCGCGGGAGCGCCGGGAACGCTCCAGCTCGCGGGCGAGGCCGGTGGCGGGCGATGGGTCGACGAGGAGCGCAAGCACGTGCACGCTCAGTCGTCCGTGCTCGCAGGAGACCTCGATGCCGGGCACGGCGGCGACGCCGCTCGCTCGGACGGCCGACGGCAGCTCGGCCCAGCCCTCGACGGTGTCGTGGTCGGTCAGCGCGAGCGCGTCGAGGCGGGCGGTGCGGGCCCGTCGGAACAGCGCCGCCACATCGACGGTGCCGTCCGACCAGGTGGTGTGGGCGTGCAGGTCGATGCGTGCGGTCATGCCTCCAGGGTAGTCCGCGGTGTGGGACGATCGACGGGTGAACACCGAGCGCACCGACAGCACCGACAGCACCCCCCGCGCCGACTCCGCCTCGGACGGCGCCCCGGCCGCGGACACCGCCCCCGCCGCGGGCACCGCCTCCGCCCCGGACGGCGCGAGCACCCGCAGCACCGCCGAGGAGCTCGCCTCTCGCGGCGACACCCGTTCGCAGCGTCCGACGAGCGCCGCCTTCCGCGAGTTCATCGCCTCGGGCTGGGACGAGACCGTCCCCGACGCCGATCCGCTGCCGGCGACCCGCTTCACCCCCGCCCGACGGGACGCGCTCGTCACCGCCGTCCCCGCGACCCGTCTGGTGCTCCCGGCGGGCGTGCTGAAGGTGCGCTCGAACGACACCGACTATCCCTTCCGTCCGGACACGGCGTTCGCGTACTACTCAGGGCTGGGCACCGACGAGGAGCCCGACAGCGTGCTCGTCGTCGAGCCCTCCGCGGAGGATCCTGCACGGTCCGAGGCGACGTACTTCTTCCGGCCCCGCGCCGGCTTCGACTCCGACGAGTTCTTCGCCGATTCCCGCTACGGGGAGATGTGGGTGGGCCGTCGCCCGACCCTCGCCGAGGCCGGCCAGCGCCTCGGCATCCCGGTGCGCCACATCGACGAGCTGCGCGACCATCTCGCCAAGGACGTCGGCGCGCAGCTGTCGCTCACGATCATGCCCGGCGTGGACGCGGCGGTCGAGGCGATGGTCGGCGAGATCCGCGCGCAGAACGGCCTGCCCGGCGCCGATGCCCCGGAGACCGCGGAGGAGTCCGCGCGCTTCAAGGAGGCCGCGAGCGAGCAGCGCCTGGTCAAGGACGAGTTCGAGGTCGAGCAGATGCGCGAGGCCGTCGCAGCGACCCTGCGCGGCTTCGCCGAGGTCGTGCGCGCCCTGCCGGAGGCCGTCGGCCATGAGCGCGGCGAGCGCATCATCGAGGGCGCGTTCGCGCGCACCGCCCGCGCCGACGGCAACGGCGTCGGCTACGACACGATCGCCGCCGCCGGCGACCACGCCTGCACCCTCCACTGGATCCGCAACGACGGCGCTGTGAGCGAGGGCGAGCTGGTGCTGGTCGACGCGGGCGTCGAGATCGACTCGCTCTACACCGCGGACATCACCCGCACGATCCCCGTCTCGGGCACCTTCTCCCCCGCCCAGCGGAAGGTCTACGACGCCGTCCTGGAGGCCTCCGACGCGGTCTTCGCCATCGCACGTCCGGGGATCCGGTTCCGCGACCTGCATGCGACGGCGATGGATGTGGTCGCCCGTCATCTGGCCGACTGGGGTCTGCTGCCGGGGACTGCCGAGGAGTCCCTCCACCCGGACAACCAATGGCATCGGCGCTGGATGGTCCATGGCACCAGCCATCATCTGGGCCTGGACGTGCATGACTGCGCGCAGGCGCGGCGCGAGATGTACCTCGACGCCGAGCTCGTCCCCGGCATGGTCTTCACGATCGAGCCGGGCCTGTACTTCAAGCAGAACGACCTGCTCGCCCCCGAGGAGCTGCGCGGGATCGGCGTCCGCATCGAGGACGACGTGCTCGTGACCGCCGACGGCGTGGAGAACCTCTCGCAGGCCGCCCCTCGGCGGGCCGTCGACGTCGAGGCCTGGATCGCTAGTCTGAGGGGGTGAGCACCTCCGCCCCGCGCTTCTACGCCGCCCGCCTCGCCGGAACCTCCGTCTTCGACCCTCTGGGCGATGCGGTGGCGAAGCTGCGCGACGTCGTCGTGATGCCGCAGCCGCGCGGGAGCGCCCGCGCGGTCGGCTTCGTGGTGGAGGTCCCCGGGAAGCGGCGGGTGTTCCTGCCCATCACGCGGGTCACGGCGATCTCCCCAGGCCAGGTCATCTCCTCGGGCCTGCTGAACGTGCGCCGCTTCGAGAAGCGCAGCGGCGAGCTGCTGGTGATCGGCGACCTCCTGGACCGTGCGGTCACCCTCCATGACGGCTCCGGCGAGGCGACCGTCGTGGACATCGCCCTGGACCAGGACCGCCACCGGGACTGGGAGATCTCCCGCCTGCACCTGCGCCGTCGGCGCCCGGGCTCCTTCTCCCGCCTGGTCTCCCGCGGGGAGACCCTCACCGTGCGGCCCTCCGAGGTCACCGGTCTGTACGGCACGCAGGCGGAGCAGTCCGCGCACCTGCTCGCCGCCTCGTACCAGGATCTCAACCCCGCGGATCTCGCCGAGATGCTCCAGGAGCTCGATCCCAAGCGCCGGGTGGAGCTCGCCGTCGAGCTCGACGACGAGCGCCTCGCCGACGTGCTCGAGGAGCTGCCCGAGGACATCCGCGTCGAGCTCGTCACCGGTCTGTCCTCGGAGCGGGCCGCCGAGGTCCTCGACGCGATGGACCCCGACGACGCCGCGGACCTCGTCCAGGAGCTCCCCGAGCCCGTCGCCGTGCAGCTGCTGGAGCTGATGGAGCCCGAGGAGGCGGAGGACGTCCGACGCCTCCTCGCCTACGACGAGTACACTGCTGGTGGCCTGATGACCACGGAGCCGCTGATCGTGGCCCCGGAGACCTCGGTCGCCCTGTGCCTGGCGATGATCAGCCGCGAGGAGCTGCACGCGGCGCTCGCCTCGACGGTGCATGTGTGCCGCTCCCCGCTCGAGACGCCGACCGGTCGTCTGCTGGGGATCGTCCACTTCCAGCAGCTGCTGCGCGAGAGACCCGACCGATCCGTCGGCGAGATCATCGACGCGGACCGCGTGACCCTGGAGCCCACGGCTCCGCTCTCCCAGGTCACCCGCGAGATGGCGACCTACAACCTGGTCTCCATCCCGGTGGTCGACGAGGAGGGCCGGCTCCTCGGCGCGGTCACCGTCGACGACGTGCTCGACCATGTCCTGCCCGACGACTGGCGCGAGCAGGACGAGCCCGCGCCGACCACCGGCCAGATCGACCTGTCGGAGATCGCCCGCGCGACCGCGCGCGAGGCCCGCACGCGGAAGGAGGAGTAGGCATGGCCGAGCGCAACGCCCCCGGGCTCGACGATCCGGCGCCCCGCCGCGGGCGCGGCCGGATCCCCAATCCCTTCGCCGGCGACGCCTTCGGCCGCGGCGCCGAGGGCTTCGCGCGCCTCATGGGCACGCCCGGCTTCCTCGTCGGGATGACCCTGTTCTGCGCCATCTGGCTGACGTGGAACACGATGATGCCCGAGCGCGCGCAGTTCGATCCGCGGGCCACGAACTTCACGCTCCTGACGCTGATCCTCTCGCTGCAGGCGTCCTATGCCGCGCCGCTGCTGCTGCTCGCGCAGAACCGTCAGGACGACCGCGACCGCGTGCAGGCCGAGCAGGACCGCCAGTCCAACGAGCGCAACCATGCCACCACGGACTTCATCACCCGCGAGATCGCCTCGCTGCGCCTGGCCCTGAACGAGGTCGCGACCCGCGACTTCGTGCGCGGCGAGCTGCGCGACCTCGCGGAGGATCTCGACGACGCGGTCCTCGGGGACCGCCCGGCGGACAGATCGGCGGACCGAGCGGGGAGCACTCCCGCCCCCGCCCCCGCCTCCGTCTCCGTCGGCCAGCTGGCCCCCGAGACCCTCAGGGCGATCATCCGCGAGGAGATCGCCGCCGCCCTCGCCGTCGGCGAGGCGCACCACCGGAAGGAGACGCAGGAGACGTGAGCACCAGCGCGCACGACGAGCAGGACCCCCGCATCGAGCAGATCCGCACCGCCCTCGACGGGGTCATGGACCCGGAGATCCACCGCCCCATCACCGAGCTCGGGATGGTCGACGAGATCGTGATCGACGAGGACGCCACCGCGCGCGTCCGGGTGCTGGTGACGATCGAGGGCTGTCCGATGCGCGACCGGATCGAACGCGACACCGCCGAGGCGACGGCGACGGTCCCGGGTCTCAGCCGCGTCGAGGTGACCACCGAGGCGATGACCGAGGAGCAGCGTCGCGAGCTGACCGCGCGCCTCCGCCAGGGGCGCCGTCAGATCCCCTTCAACCAGCCCGGTTCCCTCACCCGCATCCTCGCGATCTCCTCCGGCAAGGGCGGCGTCGGCAAGTCCACGGTGACGGCGAACCTCGCCGCCGCGATGGCCGCCGACGGGCTCAGCGTCGGCGTCATCGACGCGGACATCCACGGCTTCTCGATGCCGGGCATGTTCGGCGTCTCCGATCAGCCCACCAAGGTCTCCGATCTGCTGATGCCCCCGGAGGCGCACGGCGTCGCCGTCATGAGCATCGGCATGTTCGTGCCCGAGGGACAGGCCGTGGTCTGGCGCGGCCCGAAGATGCATCGGGCGATCGAGCAGTTCGCCTCGGACGTGTACTGGGGCGACCTGGACGTGCTGCTGCTCGACCTCCCGCCGGGCACCGGCGACGTCGCGATCTCGGTGGCGCAGCTGCTGCCGCAGGCGAAGATGGTGGTGGTGACGACGCCGCAGGTCTCCGCCGCCTCGGTCGCCGAGCGCGTCGGCTCGCTGGCCACGTCGACCGAGCAGGACATCGCGGGCGTCATCGAGAACATGGCCGGGCTGCGGCTCCCCGACGGCTCGGTGATGGACGTCTTCGGCACCGGGGGCGGCGACCGGGTCGCGGCGACGCTGACGGCGGCCGTCGAGCACGACGTCCCCGTCCTCGGCCGGATCCCGCTCGAGCCGGAGCTGCGCGAGGGCGCCGACACGGGCGTCCCCCTGGTCGTCTCCCATCCCGACTCCCCTGCCGCGACCGCGCTGCGGGAGATCGCGCGCGCTCTCACGCACCGCCCGCGCGGGCTCGGCGGGATGAAGCTGCCGCTGTCCGTCTCCCGCGGCTGAGCCGTCGGCCCCGGGCGTCGGACAGGACGCTGCGCGGGCCATGGACCCGCACGACGACGCGGCCCTGCGCCCGATGACGCGAGCCCATGCCCGACGACGCGGCCCCGTGCCCGATGACGCGAGCCCATGCCCGACGACGCGGCCCCGTGAGGAGGAGATCCTCACGGGGCCGCGGTGCGTTCGGGGGTCGAGGCTCAGGTGGCTTCGGGGTCGAAGGGCGCCCGCTGGGGGCCCTCGTCCTTCTTCGCCTTCTTCCCGCCCGCCTTCGCGGCGGAGGACTTCGCGGATCCGGGCTTCGCACCGGACTTGGCCTTGCCGCCGGCCGCGACGGTCAGCGCCTCCTCGGACGGCAGCAGGTCCTCGACGCTCGTATCGCCCCAGGCCTCACGGATGATACGGCGCGGATCGTACTGGCGCGGATCGTACTTGCGCAGGTCATCGATCGCGATGCCCATCTCGTCCTCGACCGTCGAGCGCGAGTCCTCGACCCAGCGTCGGGCCTGGCGCACCCAGCGCACGATGTTGCGCGTGTACTCGGGCAGGCGCTGCGGGCCGATGATCACGAGGAAGAGGACGAGCAGGACGATGGGCTCCCAGCCGCTGAGTCCCAAGAAGCTCACTAGTCCACCTGACCTCGTCTGGCCTCGTCCGCGCGCGTCGGGTCGACGCGCGATCTGCCGACTCATTATGGCAGAGGAGAGCTGAGCCGCGTCACAGGAATCGCGAGGCGGGAGAAGGCCTCGGCTGACGTAGTCTTAAGCGTCCGAAGTGCTTGCAGGAGGGTGGTCCGATGTCGTCGGGAAAGGTCGCCAGCTGGGCGCATGGCGAGGAGTTCGTCGACGAGACGACGCTGTTCCCCGACGCCGGGGTCCTCGCCCGCGCGCGCGACCGCGGCAACGAGCTCGGGACCGATCCCGTGCTCCCGGGCGCCGGGGCGCTGCTGCGCCTGCTGGCGGCGTCCGTGCAGGCCCGCTCGGCCGTGGAGATCGGCACCGGCAGCGGCGTCGGCTCCCTCTACCTGCTCTCCGGCATGCCCGCCGAGGGCGTGCTGACCACGATCGATCCCGAGGTCCTGAACCAGCATGCCGCCCGCGAGGCCCTCGCGGAGGCCGGGCTCCGCTCGAATCGGGTCCGCACCATCGCCGGTGCCCCGCGGGACGTCGTCGGCCGCCTCACCGACCACGCCTACGACCTGGTCACCTTCCCGGCGCATGCGCCGCATGCGCTGGACCTGCTCGCCCATGCGCGGCGGCTGCTGCGCCCCGGCGGCGTGCTCGTCATCTCCCACGCCCTGCACCATGATCGCGTCGCCGATCCGGCCTCCCGCGATGTCGTCACGCAGTCGGTGCGCGATCTGCTGCGCACCGTCGCGGAGGCCGAGGACCTGGTGACGGCGCTCGTCGGCAGCGGCGACGGCGTGCTCGCCGCCGTCCTGCGGGGCTGAGCCGCCCGGCCCCGAGCGCACTCCGCAGGATTCGCCGACGAGACGCCGGGGTGTCCGCCGACAGGGACGCCGAGTCCGTCGATGAAGACGCCGACGACCCCGCACCGTCGAGGTGCGGGGTCGTCGTCGTGTCAGGTGACGCCCTGCTCAGGCCTTGATGACGCCCTCGAGGGCGTCGCGCAGGGCCTCGGCCTCGGACTCGGCGATCTCGACGACCAGACGGCCGCCCCCCTCGAGCGGGACCCGCATGATGATGCTGCGTCCCTCTTCCACGACCTCGAGCGGTCCGTCACCGGTTCGCGGCTTCATAGCAGCCATGGCGTGCCTCCTAGATGGTGTCGCGTCCCTGGCCCGGCCCCCCGGACGGGGCCTCGGTCAGCCCGGGTACGGTGTCCATTATCTCAGGTCTTGCGACCTGGTCGCGCGCCGACGGCGCGGACGGGGCGGGAGAGCCACCCCGTCACCGGCTCTCCCGAGCGCCACGACGACCATCAGTAACGCTGTGACCAGGGCGATCAGCAGCAGGAGGAGCACCATCGGGCTGTAGGCGGTCATCCTGCGGCCGCCTCGCGCAGCACCTCGAGCGCCTCCTCCGCGGTGTCGACGACGCGCAGGAGGTCGACGTCGGCCGCGTTGATCAGCGCATGGTCGAGGACCGCGGTGGACACCCAGTCGATGAGCCCCTGCCAGTAGTCGCGGCCGACGAGCACGACGGGGAACATGCTGATCTTGTGGGTCTGCATGAGGCACAGGGCCTCGAAGAGCTCGTCGAGGGTGCCGAACCCGCCGGGCATCACCACGAAGCCGCTCGAGTACTTCACGAACATGGTCTTGCGCGCGAAGAAGTAGCGGAAGTCGACGCCCAGGTCGACGTACTCGTTCATGCCCTGTTCGTGCGGGAGCTCGATGCCGAGCCCGACGGAGACGCCGCCGGCCTCCTTCGCACCGCGGTTGCCGGCCTCCATGATCCCGGGGCCGCCGCCGGTGATGACCGCATACCCCATGTCGACGACCCCGCGGGCGATCTCCATCGCGCAGCGGTAGTCGCGGTGGTCGGAGGAGATCCGGGCGGATCCGAAGATCGAGATCGCCGGGCCGAGATCGGCGAGCGCGCCGAAGCCCTCGACGAACTCGCTCTGGATCCGCAGCACGCGCCACGGATCCCGGTGCTGCCAGTCCCCCTCCGGGTCCGGCTCGAGCAGGCTCTGATCGGTCGTGCGCGCGGGCCGCTGCTCGCCGCCCAGCGTGACGGGGCCTCGACGGTGACGTTCGCGTTCCTCGGGAGTCATGGGACGAGGGTAGTCGCGGGGGCGAGGAAGCGGCGCAGGCCCTCCAGGGCGGTGCGCAGCTCCTCGAGGGGGACGTGCTCGTCGTCGGTGTGCGCGAGCAGCGGGTCGCCGGGGCCGAAGTTCACCGCGGGCGTGCCGAGGGCCGAGAAGCGGGCGACGTCGGTCCAGCCCTGCTTGGCCGCGACCGGCACGTCCTCGCCGAGTGCGGCGAGGAAGTCGCGGGCGGCCTCCGAGTCCAGGCCGGGCAGGGCGCCGGGGGCGCTGTCGGTGACGCGGATGTCGACCTCGAGCCCGGTCAGGAGCTCGCGCACGTGCGCCTCCGCCTGCTCGGGGCTGGTGTCGGGGGCGAAGCGGTAGTTGAGGGTCGCGCTCGCGCGGTCGGGGATGACGTTGCCCGCGATGCCGCCGGAGATCGCGACGGCGTTGAGGCACTCGCGGTACTCCAGCCCGTCGATCACGGCGCGCCGGGCCTCGTAGCCGGCGAGGCGTTCGAGGACGGGGGCGAGATGGTGGATCGCGTTGTCGCCCACCCAGTCGCGGGCCGAGTGCGCGGCGATGCCGCGGGCGGTGACCTCGAGCTTCATGGTGCCCTTGCATCCGCCCTCGACGCCGGCCGAGGTGGGCTCGCCGAGGATCGCGAAGTCCGCCTCGAGCAGGCCGGGCCGCTCGGCGGCGATGCGGGTGAGCGCGTTGTCGGCCGCGGCGACCTCCTCGTGGTCGTAGAAGATCCAGGTGAGGTCGACGGGGGCGGCGTCGGCCTCGACCGCGAGCTTCAGGAGGATCGCGGTGCCGCCCTTCATGTCGACGGTGCCGCGGCCCCACAGCATCTCCTCGCCGTCGACGATGCGCCGCTGCGAGGGGAGGTTGTCGGCGAGCGGGACGGTGTCCAGATGCCCGGCGAGTAGCACGCGGCGGTCGAGCCCCCGCAGGGTGCGCGCGATGACGGTGTCCCCGTCCCGCAGCACGTCCAGGTGCGGGGCGTGCGCGCGCAGCGTCGTCTCGACGGCGTCGGCGAGAGCCCTCTCGTTCCCGGAGACGGATTCGATGTCGACGATCGCGGCCGTGAGGTCGACGATGTCGGCGCGCGGGTCGAGGACCGGGACGACGGCAGGATCAGCGGCGGGGGTGCTCATGCGCCCCATCGTGCCACCTGCGGCGGCAGCGCTCCGCCGGCGCGCGCGAGACGCAGGGCCACCGCTTCGGCATGGCGCAGCAGCTGGGGTCCGGTGCCGGGCTCGGCGGTGATCGCCGACCCGGGCTGGGCGGTGGTCACGGGCACCCCCACCAGGAGACGCCGCTCGTGGACCGTGCCGTCGAGGGCGATCGGCGCGTACAGCCCGTCGACGGCGATCGACCCCGTGAGCATCCGACGGCGGCTGCCGCGGGAGGCCCAGGAGTCCTTCTGGACCTCGCCGCGCTCCCGCCAGGCGCCGATCAGCGCGCTGCGATAGGCGGGGAGGTCCACCGGCGGCAGATGCGCCTCGAGGACGCCGTCGCAGAGGATCGTCGGTCCCTCCCCCGCCCGGACGGCGTAGCGGCCGGCCTCCTCGTCGATGTCGAGGTGCATGCCGGGTCCCGTGAACTCGACGAGCCCGGCCTCCTCGAGCGCGAGCAGCTGGCGCACGCGCAGCACCGGCGGGCCCGAGGCCCAGGAGGCGAAGGCGTTGCGCAGATGGCCGTCGATGTCCTGGCGGACGCTGTCGGTGGTGTACGCGCCGAGGTCGATGAGGCGGTTGACCTGGGTGCGCAGCGCGTTCAGGGCCCGGTAGAGGAGCACCCAGGCGTCGTCGGGGGCGGTGGCGCAGCGCAGGGACTCACGGAGCGCGTCGAGGGTGCGGCGATGGGCGTCGGCGATCGGTCCGCCGCGGCGTCCGAAGGGGAACAGCAGCTGGATCAGCGCCTCGTCGCTCGCGAGCTCGTCGGCGCCGATGCCGCGCAGGCCGCGGCGCATCTCGGCGAGCATGAGCGGCATGACGTCGCGCTCGTGGTCGACGCCGGCCGGGCGCACGGCCAGCTCGAGGACCCTTTCGGGCGTGAGCACCTGCAGGGCGTAGGGGGCAGGCAGGACGTCGCCGAGGTCGGGCTTGGGCCGGTAGATCATCCCCGAGCGCGATCCGACGACGAGCCGCGGCTCCCCTCCCCCGGGGAGGTAGCGCAGGCCGATGGGGCCGTCGGCCGGCACGAAGCGACCGCCCGCGGCGGCGGCGATCATCCCGATCGCGTCGTAGAAGTTCAGGCCCATGCCCTGCACCGCGACGGCCTCGCGACCCAGCAGCGAGGCGTAGTCGACGTCCAGCGGATTGGCGGGTCCGATGTGCACGAGGTCGTGGCGGTCGGCGGCGTCGGCGAGCTGCTGCGAGCGCGGTCCGGGGGCGGTGGGCAGGTGGCCGAGGGCCAGGGCGACGGCGTCGGCGGTGAGCACACGGCCGTCGTCGAGGCGGACCCGCTGGGGGCCGTCGGCGGGGCCGGTCACGTCGACCGCCTCCGCGCGGTGGCGGACGATGCGGAGGCGGGACGGATCGGCGTCGGCCTCCGCGGTGGCGAGGACGTGCGCGAGATAGCGGCCGTGCGCGGCGCGGGAGGCGAAGTCGGCGGGCGCGTAGCCCTCGGCGGCGAGGTGGTCGGCGAGGGTCGCGGTGCGGGGCACCGGCAGAGTCGGATGGCAGCTCTCGTCGGGGTAGAGCGTGGTCTGGCAGGTGGTGGTGTTCATCAGCAGCACCTCGCTCTGGTCCTCGCGCCAGACGGCGCCGCCGCGGCCGACGGCGGGGTCGATGAGGTGCACGGTCAGGCGGCCCTGCCAGTCCGGCAGCGTCGACGCCGCGACGAGCCGCTCGATGATCGCCGTGCCGCGCGGCCCGGCGCCGACGACCGCGAGGGTCCCGAGGGAGGCAGGGGTCCGGGCGGCGTCGGAGGCGGGAGCGGCGGTCTCGGTCATCCGCCCAGTATCCCGCGATCCGCGGGCGTCCGCGTGCGAGCATGGGTCCATGGAGAACGAGCGTCCCTTCCCTCCGACGGGTGTGCCGCATGACCCCGCCTCCGACCCGGGCGCGACCGGTCCGGGCGCGACCGGACCGGACGGCTCCCGCCCGGCGCCGGCGCGGCATCTGCAGCAGTCGCCCTCCCAGCTCCTGGGCGGGCGGCGAGCTGCGCGGCTGCGGGCGATCGCGGCCTCCGCCGGTCTCCCGCACGAGCGCGCGACCGCGGACGCGACGGTCATGGCCGCCTGGCTGACGACGGCGCAGCGGGCCCGCTACGCGCCGCTGCTGCGCGCGGGCGACGACCTCGACGAGTTCGTGGTGCGCCTCGCCGATGAGCGGCGGGTCATGCTCGAGGAGGGCACGGACACCGTCGCGGACGAGCTCGATGCGGCCGCGGCGGCGGAGCGGGCGGCGCGGCCGACGGTGCTGCGGACCCTCGAGATCCTGCTCCTGCTGGTCGTCGTCGCCGCCCTGGTCGTGTTCGCCCGGTCGGACAACGCTCTCGAGGACCTGCGGGCGCTCGGGACGGAGGGCGGTCTCGGCCATGTGCTCGAGCAGGCCCGCGACGATGCGCTGCTGACCGGGACGACGTCCCTCGCGGTCGGACTCGTCGCGCTGATCGCCGCGGCCGTCGTCGGAGCGATCGCCACGCGTCGGCGGGACCGGGCGATGCTGGACTGGGCCGTCTCCCGACCGGGGCAGCTGGGCCGCGGCATCCCGATGCGGAGGGCTCTGCAGACGACGTCGATCGGCGTGGCGCTCGTGATGGTGGCGGGGCCGGTGATCCTGACGGCCTTCGCGATCATCGGGCTGTTCACCGGCGCCGCGATCCTCCTGATCCTGCTGATCAGCCGCGACGAGCCGTCGTTCATGACCGCGGGATGGGTCCTGCTGGGCTCGTCGGCGGCGGCGCTGCTGCTCGCGGCGGTGCTGTCGAACCTGCGGATGCGCCGCCTCGAGCAGATGGTGCGCCGCTCGATGGCCTCGGAGTGGCTGGGACGCTACGGGTCCAAGCATCCGGAGGGCTGAGGCGGCACGGCCGTCGGCGGACCCGTGCTCGCCGGTGCGCGAGGGCTTCCGCACACGGAACCTCCACTCCCTCCGGCGCGGTCGCTCCGTAAACTCTCCCCATGACCACGACGACTCATGCCTGGGGCATCGGCCTCGCGACCATCGCGGCCGACGGCTCGACCCTCGACACCTGGTACCCCTCCCCGCAGCTGGGCGAGGCCCCGGCCGATCCGACCGCTGAGGAGCTGCACGCGCAGCTCGCCGCCGCCGCCCGCTCCGACGAGGCCCGCGGGACCCGCCAGGAGGTCGTCGTCCGCGCGATCGAGCTGGCCGCCGCACCGGCCGACGCCTCCGACGCCTACCTGCGCCTGCACCTGCTCTCGCACCGTCTGGTCCAGCCCAACGAGCAGAGCCTCGAGGGGCTGTTCGGCCAGCTCACCAACGTCGTGTGGACGTCGGAGGGCCCCTGCGCCGTGCCCGGCTTCGAGGAGACCCGCCTGCGCCTCGTCCTCGCGGGCCGCACGCCCGCGGTCCTGAGCGTCGACAAGTTCCCGCGCATGGTCGACTACGTCCTGCCCTCCGGGGTCCGCATCGGCGATGCCGACCGCGTGCGCCTGGGTGCGCACCTGGCCGAGGGCACGACGGTCATGCACGAGGGCTTCGTGAACTTCAACGCCGGGACGCTCGGCACCTCCATGGTCGAGGGCCGCATCTCCCAGGGCGTCGTGGTCGAGGACGGATCCGACGTCGGCGGCGGCGCCTCCACCATGGGCACCCTGTCCGGCGGCGGCACCGAGCGCGTGCGCATCGGCAGGCGGTCGCTGCTGGGCGCCGAGGCCGGGGTCGGGATCGCGCTGGGCGACGACTGCGTGGTCGAGGCCGGCCTCTACATCACCGCCGGCACCAAGGTCATCGTCGTCGGCGAGAAGGCGGCGGGCTCCGACGAGCAGCACGTGGTCAAGGCGCGCGAGCTCTCGGGCGTCCCGAACCTGCTGTTCCGCCGCAACTCGCTGACCGGCGCCGTCGAGGCCGTCGCCCGCGCCGGCCAGACCGTCGAGCTCAACGCCGCGCTGCACGCGAACTGAACCCCGAGCCCGCCCTGGTCCCCGCCGCCGCACCCCCGGATCCGCGTGATGTCCACGATGACGCCCCCGATGGCGCTCCCGATGATGCTCCCGACGTCCTCCACGGCGTCCACGGCCTCCACGGCGTCCCGCCGATGAGCGCGCCCCGCTCCCGGCGGCGCCGCGGCGGCGGCGCCCTGCGTCGCGCGCTCATCCCGCTGACGATGGTGCTCATCCTCGGGGGCATCGCCGGCGGCTCGTACCTGGCGCTGCAGCGCTACGGCTCCCCCGCCCACGCGGGCACCTGCGTGGCGTCGGGGCTCGGGACGACTCATCGGTACACGACCGAGCGGGTCGCCAACGCCGCGCTCATCAGCGCGGTCGCCGTGGACCGGGGGCTCCCCCCGCGGGCCGCGTCGATCGCGCTGACGACGGCGTACCAGGAGTCGCAGCTGATCAACATCGACTACGGCGACCGCGACTCCCTGGGCCTGTTCCAGCAGCGGCCCTCGCAGGGCTGGGGCAGCGAGGAGGAGATCCTCGATCCGGTCTACTCCGCGAACGCCTTCTACGATGCGCTCGTCGCGATCGACGGCTACGAGAGCGGCGACATCAACGACGTCGCCCAGCAGGTGCAGCGCTCGGGCTATCCCGAGGCGTACCGCGACCACGAGACGGAGGGCCGGATCTACGCCTCCGCGCTGACGGGGCAGTCCGGGGCGAACCTCCTGTGCACGCTCGAGGCGACCGGCACCGCCGCCTCCCCCGAGGCGGTCCGCTCGGAGCTCGAGCGGCAGTTCCCGCGGCTGACGGAAGCAGGAACGCTGACGACCTCTCTCGTCGGCGCCGCCGAGGCCGCTCCCGCGGTGCCGAGCACCGCGGGTCCGACGGCCCTCGTGATCGACGCCTCCGGCGATCAGCAGCTCGGGTGGACGATCGCCAACTGGGCCGTCGCCCAGGCCGCCGACGCCGGGGTCGTGCAGGTCAGCTATCAGGGCCGGGTGTGGGACCGCTCCGCGCGCGGAGACGCGGCGGAGGCCTGGACGAGCGCCGAGGGCGGCGACGCCGACCGCGTGGTCGTGCTCGTCAGCGGCGGCTGAGCGCCCCTCAGAACACCGTGAGACCGCGGGCGCGGAACTGCTCGCGCACCCGGTCGACGGTCTCGTGGGACGGCGGCTCGGCGTCGCGCAGCTGATAGGCCATGCCGAGGCTGTCCCACTTGTCCTGGCCCATGTTGTGGAAGGGCAGCACCTCGACGCGGTCGACGACGCCCTTCCAGCGCTCGACGATGTCGGCGACGCGCTCGACGTTGCGGACGTCGTCGGTCCAGCCGGGGACCACGACGAAGCGGATCCAGACCCGGGCGGTCCCCCGGCGCGCGAGCCGGTCGCCGAAGTCGATCGTCGGCTGCAGGGCGCGCCCGGTCAGGCGCCGATAGGTGTCCTCGTCGCCGGACTTCACGTCCAGCAGCACCAGGTCGATGTCGTCGAGCATGGCGTCGGAGGCGGCGGCGCCGAGGAACCCGGAGGTGTCGATCGCCGTGTGCACGCCCATCTCCTTCGCCGCGCGCAGCACGTTCGCGGCGAAGGCGGGCTGCATGAGCACCTCGCCGCCGGAGAGGGTGATGCCGCCGCCCGACGCGCGGAAGACGCGGCGGTAGCGGCGGATGCGGCCGACGATCTCCTCGAGGGGGACGTCCTCCCCGCGGCGCATCTCCATGGTGTCGGGGTTGTGGCAGTAGACGCAGCGCAGCGGGCAGCCGGCGAGGAACACCGTCAGCCGGGTGCCGGGACCGTCGACCGCGGTGACCAGCTCCCACGAGTGCACCGAGGCGACCTCGCCCGCGCGGACCGCGCGGAGGCGGTCGGCGCGCTCGAGCTCGCTCGCGGCCATGCCCTCGATCCCGGCGCCGAGGCGGCGGGCGGCCGGCTCCGACGGGAAGGCCCCGAGGGGCCCGGTCGTCGGCGTCGTCGAGGCGGAGGAGGTTACCGCGGTCGCGGTCATGGCGGGGTCACGCTCCCTGGTGGAAGGTGCGGTCGAGGACGTCGAGCTGCTGCTCGCGGGTCAGCTTGACGAAGTTGACGGCGTAGCCGGAGACGCGGACCGTCAGGTTCGGGTACTCCTCCGGGTTCTCCATCGCGTCCAGCAGCGTGTCCTTGTTCAGGACGTTGATGTTGGCGTGGAAGAGGCCCGCCTCCATGTTGTTCTCGGCGCGTCCGGCGCGCATGGCGGCCAGGCGCTCGTCGAAGGTCTTGACGCTCATGATGTGCTCCTCGGGATGGTGGTGCGGTACGGATCAGTGCAGTGCGGTGATGCGGATCGGTGATGCGGGTCGGTTCCGCCGCGGCCCGTGCGGGCCGCGGCGGAACCGGGGAGTCTCAGTCCTCGTCCATGAGGAAGCCGGAGTCGAGGATGCCGACGAGGTTCGCGACCTGCTCGTCCTTGGTGCGGCCGAGGCCCTGCGGGGTGATCGTGTTGGTCAGCGAGATCCCGTCGAGGGCGTCGTTGTAGTCGAGCTTGCCGACGCTGAGCATCGAGGCGACCATGCCGTGGGAGTCCATCCCGTTCTCCGGGTTCGCGCCCGGGGCGAAGGGGGTGCCCGCGCGGTGGCCCGAGGGGAAGGAGCCGGTGGCCTTGCCGTAGACGACGTTCGAGGTGATCGTGAGGACCGACTGGGTCGGGATCGCGTCCCGGTACATCGGCTTCTCCTTGATCTTCTGCATGACCGTGTGGACGATCGTCGCAGCGATGTCGTCGGCCCGGTCGTCGTCGTTCCCGTACACGGGGAAGTCGCCCTCGGTCACGTAGTCGACCACGAGGCCGGTCTCGTCGCGCACCGGCGTGACCTTCGCGTACCGGATCGCGGCGAGGGAGTCGGCGACGATCGACAGGCCCGCGATGCCGCAGCCCATCGTGCGCACGATCTCGGAGTCGTGCAGCGCCATCTCGATGGACTCGTAGGCGTACCGGTCGTGGCTGTAGTGGATGATGTTCAGCGCCTCGACGTAGGTGCCGACGACCCAGTCGAGCATCTGCTCGTACTTCTCCCAGACCTCGTCGAAGTCCAGCGGGCCGTCGCCCTCGATCGGGGTGAACAGGCCGGGCTCGGTGACCTGCTTGCCGCTGACCTCGTCCTGGCCGCCGTTGATCGCGTACAGCAGCGACTTCGCGGCGTTGACGCGGGCGCCGAAGAACTGCATCTGCTTGCCGACGCGCATCGGGGAGACGCAGCAGGCGATCGCCGCATCATCGCCCCAGCGGCCGCGGATCTGCTCGTCGGACTCGTACTGGATCGACGAGGTCTCGATGGAGATCGCCGAGCAGAACTCCTTGTACCCCTCGGGCAGCGCCGGGTCCCAGAAGATGGTGATGTTCGGCTCCGGGGCCGGGCCGAGGTTGCGCAGCGTCTGCAGCAGACGGAACGAGGTCTTCGTGACCAGCGGTCGACCGTCGGCGCCGAAGCCGGCGTCGGACCAGGTGGCCCAGTAGGGGTCGCCCGAGAAGATCTGGTCGTAGTCGATGGTCCGCAGGAAGCGGACGATGCGGAGCTTCAGCACGAGCGCATCGATGATCTCCTGCGCGCCCTCCTCCGTGAGCGTCCCCGCGGCGAGGTCCCGCTCGAAGTAGGCGTCGAGGAAGCCGGAGAGGCGCCCGATGGACATGGCGGCGCCGTCCTGGCTCTTCACGGAGGCGAGATAGGCCATGTAGGTCCACTGGACGGCCTCCTGCGCGGTCGCGGCGGGGCGACGCAGGTCCAGGCCGTAGATGTCGCCGAGCCGGACGAGCTTCTTCAGCGCCTTGATCTGCTCGGCGTGCTCCTCGCGGTAGCGCGCCCAGTGCTCGCTGAAGCCCTCCGCGACGACGGCGTCCTTCGCGCGCAGCTTGTCGGCGATGAGGAAGTCCGCGCCGTACAGCGCCAGACGGCGGTAGTCGCCGATGATGCGGCCACGGCCGTAGGCGTCGGGCAGGCCGGTGATGATGTGGCTCGAGCGGGCGGCGCGGATGCGCGGGGTGTACATGTCGAAGACCGCATCGTTGTGGGTCTTGCGGTACTGGGTGAAGATCTTCCGGATCTCCGGGTCGGGCTCCTTCCCGGCCTCCTTGATCGCGGTCTCCACCATGCGCCAGCCGCCGTTGGGCATCATCGCGCGCTTGAGCGGGACGTCGGTCTGCAGGCCGACGATCACATCGTCCTCGGGGCAGATGTACCCGGCGTCGAAGGCGTCGATGTCGGCGGGAGTCTTCGTGTCGACGTCGTAGACGCGACGACGGCGCTCCTCGGAGAGGTAGTTCCTCTCGAGGTGGTCCCAGACCTTCAGCGTCTTCTCCGTGGGGCCCGCGAGGAAGGAGGCGTCGCCGGCGTAGGGCGTGTAGTTGCGCTGGATGAAGTCCCGCACGTCGATCGCGTCCTGCCAGGGGCCCGGGGCGAAGCCGGCCCAGGCATCGGCCGGAGCGGCCGACGGGGCCTCGGAGGCCGCGGGTGCGGCGGCCGCGGGTGCGGCGGTGGCGGTGGCGGTGGCGGCATCCGGAGCGGCGGCGGGCGTCGGTGCGGTGGCAGTGCCCGGCGCGGGACGGGTCGCGTCGGCGGCGGGACGATCGGTCGTGGCGGACGACATGGAGAGCCTCCTCGATGGTGTCGGAGGGTCCGTCGGGTCCGTGCCCTCCGAAGATGGCTCCAGCCTAGGAGCGCACGGAGGGTCGGCCCCGGGGAGAAGGTCCCGGAGGAAACAGCCGCTGAACTGCGGCGTCGGTCACATTCCGACCGTCGCGCGGACAGCCGACGGCCCGCCCCGCAGGAGCGGGGCGGGCCGTCGGGGATCGTGCCGGCGGGCCGGTCAGTGGTCCAGGCGGCGCTCCTGCGCGAGCTGCTCCTGGTGGGCGCGATGCTCCGCCTCGAGCTCGCTCGCGAGCTGCTCGAGCCGCAGCTCGGTGGTGCCGGTGCGCTGGGCCATGTCGACGTAGTCGCGGCGCTCGTGCCCGGTGTAGATCTGGCGCGGGCGCCCGATCTTGGTCTCCGGGTCGTGGACCATCTCCTGCCACTGCGCGATCCAGCCGGGCAGGCGGCCGATCGCGAAGAGCACCGTGAACATCTGCGTCGGGAAGCCGATCGCCTTGTAGATGAGGCCGGTGTAGAAATCGACGTTCGGGTACAGCTTCCGCTCGACGAAGTAGTCGTCCTGGAGGGCGATCTCCTCGAGCTTCATCGCGAGCTCGAGGCGCTCGTCATGCACGCCGAGGCGCTCGAGGACGTCGTCGGCGATCTTCTTGACGAAGCGGGCGCGGGGATCGTAGTTCTTGTACACCCGGTGGCCGAAGCCCATCAGGCGGATCCCGTCCTCCTTGATCTTCACCTTCTCCATGAAGACGCGCGGGTCGATGCGCTCGTCGCGGATGGTGTTGAGCATCTCCATGACGGCCGCGTTGGCGCCGCCGTGGGCCGGGCCGGAGAGGGCGCCGATGCCGGCGGAGATCGAGGTGAACAGGTTCGCCTGCGCGGAGCCGACGAGGCGGACCGCGGAGGTCGAGCAGTTCTGCTCGTGGTCGGCGTGGAGGATCAGCAGCTGCTCCATCGCGCGCACGACGACGGGATCGGCGATGTAGTCCTCGACGGGGAACCCGAAGGTCAGCCGCAGGAAGTTCTCGATCAGGGAGAGGCGGTTGTCCGGGTACAGGAGCGCATGGCCCTGCGAGACGCGGTGCGCGTAGGCGGCCATCGTGGGGACCTTCGCGAGCAGCCGCACGGAGGACAGGCGCACCTGCTCCTCGTCGAACGGGTCGAGGGAGTCCTGGTAGAAGGTCGACAGCGCGGAGACGCCCGCCTGGAGGACCGCCATCGGGTGCGCGTCGCGGGGGTAGCCGTCGAACTGGCGCTTGAAGCGCTCGTCGAGCAGCGTGCGGCGCTCCACCGAGGAGACGAAGGTGTCGAGCTGGCCGTTGGTGGGCAGCTCGCCGTTGATGAGGAGGTAGGCGACCTCGAGGAAGCTGGACTTCTCCGCCAGCTGCTCGATCGGGTACCCGCGGTAGCGCAGGATGCCCTCGTCGCCGTCGATATAGGTGATGGCGGACTTCGCGTTGGCGGTGTTCATGAAACCGGGGTCGTAGGTGACCGCGCCGGTCTGCTTCCGCAACGGGCCGATGGAGATGCCCGGATTCCCTTCGACCGCGGGGACGACAGGAAGATCGAGGGTGTGCTCACCGAAGGTGAGGCGGGCGTTCGGCGTCGCGTGATCCATGTGCTCTCCGTCGTGCTGATCGGATCTGTCAGAGTCTCCCGAGTCGTCGGGCAGCGGCGGCGATCCTCTCGTCGGTCGCGGTCATCGCGACGCGGACGAAGGCCCCGCCCCCCTCACCATAGAACATCCCGGGCGCCACCAGCACGCCCGCTCCCGCGAGGCGGTCCACGGTGCGCATCGACTCCTCGCCGAAGGTCGTCCACAGGTACAGACCCGCCTGCGATCCGCGGATCTCCCCGCCGGCATCGCGGAGCGCCGGCTCGAGGATCGCGCGCCGGGCGCGGTAGACCTCGCGCTGCGCGGCGACCGCGTCGTCGTCCCCGAGGGCGGTCGTCATCGCGACCTGCACGGGCCCGGGGAGCATCAGCCCGGCCTGCTTGCGGATCGCGGTGAGCTCCTCGATCAGCGCCGGATCCCCCGCGACGAAGGCCGCCCGGTAGCCCGCGAGGTTGGACTGCTTGGACAGGGAGTACACGCACAGCACGCCGTCGAGGGACCCGCCGCTGACGCGCGGGTCCAGGATCGAGGGGACGTCCTCGACGGTCCACGGGAGCAGCGCGTAGCACTCGTCGGAGGCCACGACGATCCCGCGCCCGCGCGCCCAGGCGACGATCCGCGCCATCCGCTCGGCCGAGAGCACCTCGCCCGTCGGGTTCGAGGGCGAGTTCAGCCAGAGCAGGCGGATGCGGTCGAGCACGTCCGCGGGGACCGCCTCGTCGCCGCGGTCGGCGAGCGCGACGACGTCGAGCGGGACGGAGCGGGCGCCGACGAAGCGGGCGCCCATGTCGTACGTCGGGTAGGCGACGTCGGGGAACGCGACGGCGTCCTCGGAGCCGATCCCCAGCTGGAAGGGCAGGTGGGCGACGAGCTCCTTGGAGCCGACCGTCGGCAGCACGGCGTCGACGTCGGTCGCGGCGGGGGCGGCGCGATGCCGGCGCACGAAGCCGACGAGGGCCTCGCGGAGCGCGGCCGTGCCGACCGTCGTCGGGTAGCCGTGGGAGTCGGCGGCGCCGGCGAGGGCGCGCTGCACCGAGGCCGGCGTCGGGTCGACGGGCGTGCCGACGGAGAGGTCGACGATCCCGTCCTCATGGGCGGCGGCGCGCTGCTTGGCGCCCGCGATCGCATCCCAGGGGAAGGCGGGCAGGCGGGCCGCCAGCGACCGGCGCTCGGTGCGTGCCATGGAGATCACTCCCCCTGCGGGGGAAGGGCCTCGATCAGCGGGTGGTCCTTGGCGATGACGCCCATCTTGGCGGCACCGCCGGGAGCGCCCAGCTCGTCGAAGAACTCGACGTTCGCCTTGTAGTAGTCCGCCCACTCGTCCGGCAGGTCGTCCTCGTAGAAGATCGCCTCGGTGGGGCAGACCGGCTCGCAGGCACCGCAGTCGACGCACTCGTCGGGCTGGATGTAGAGCGAACGGTTGCCCTCGTAGATGCAGTCCACGGGGCACTCGTCCACGCACGCGCGATCCTTGACGTCCACGCAGGGCAGGGCGATGACGTAGGTCATGGTGGCAGATTCCTTCCGGAGATGGGGACGGCTCGATTCTCGCACCCGCCGCCGCTCGAGCGCCCCCGGGCGTTCATCGGGGGCCACGGACGTGATGCGACGAACACCGTCCGAGGCTGCGACGGACTGCTCTGCGATAGCCTCCGGCACGTGACCACCGCCCCGGACTCCCCCCGCCCGCTCCCGCGTCCCGGCTGGGCGCCCTTCATCGAACCGGGCCGCCGCGTGGTGCTGCGCTACCGCATCGACCCCGAGGCCTCGCCGCACGGGGAGTCGATGACCGACGCGCTCGGCACCGTCCGGGCGGTCGACGAGGACACGGTCACGGTGATGACCCGCCGCGGCGAGGCCCGCGTCGTGCGGGGGCTCGTCACCGCCGCGAAGGAGGTCCCTCCCCCGCCGCGGCGCCCGCCCCTGCGCGATCCCTTCGCGGACCGCCGCTCCGACGCGCCCGGATGATGTAGTCGGCCGACGCGACGACGTGCAGGGCGACCCCCGCCCAGAGCGCGGCGCGCACCGCGCCGAGGAGGTCCGGGAACCAGGCCGCCGCGGCCGCGAGCAGGAACACCGAGGTCATGAGCACCGCGGTGCGGATCTTGCCGAGCCAGGAGACGCCGAGGCGCCCGCCCAGCGCGGCCGTCGTCGCGAGCACGGCCGTCGCCAGGTCCAGGCCGACGATGATCGCGAGCGCGCTCCACGGCAGCAGCCCGGCGAGCGCGAGGGACAGGACGATCCCGGCGAGCCCGATCCGATCGGCGATCGGGTCGATGATCTCTCCGGTGCGGCTGGTCTGGCCCAGGCCGCGGGCGAGGAGGCCGTCGACCCAGTCCGTCGAGGCCCAGACCAGCAGCAGCACCACGGCGAGAGCGTCGGGCCCCCGGACGAGCAGCAGGCAGACCGGGAGTAGCAGCAGGAACCGCAGGAGGGTGACGGCGTTGGGCACGGTGGCCCAGTCCGGCCTCCCGGTGCGCGTCTCCGCGCCCGGGCCCTCCGCCTCCGGGGCTCCCGTGCCGTCGCGCCTCATCGGCGGCCCTCGCGGGTCATCCCTTCGCGCTCCGCAGGCGGCGCAGCACCGTGATGACGAGCGCCGCGACGAAGGGGATGCCGACGCCCAGCAGCTGCACGATCCATCCGGCGAGCTGGACCTGATCGCCGATGGCGCCGGGCATGAGCACGCCGCCGCCGGCTCCGCTGCCGAGGAAGGGCACGGCGAACATCCCCCACAGCGAGCCCAGCACGACCAGCGGGAGCCGCGAGCCGGTGACGCCGTAGAGGAAGGCGCACGTCGTGCTCTGGTAGAAGGCTCCGAGGAGAAGTCCCAGCGGGATGCGGACGCCGAGCGGGTCCACGTGCAGGCGATGGATCGAGATCATGATGACCACCGACAGCGCCGCGGGGACCACGGCCATCGCCGCCTGCCCGAGGCGCGCCCCGAGCGTCGAGGGCGGGAGCGCCGCGACGGCGGTCTGCGGGCTGCGCTGCGGGCTGCGGGGCGTCATCTGGCTCGAGGTCACCGGACCATTGTCCCCCATGCCCCGTCCCCGGGATCCGGCTCCTGCCCGGGTGCCTTCACGGGCCGCCGCCCGGTCCGTCCGGCCCGCCCGAGGCCTCCGGCGCGCTCGGGGCGTCTTCGCCGCATGCGGCAGGGGCGCCCCGCGGTGCTCTCGCACCGGCGGGACGCCCCTGCTTCCGCGTCGTCGGACTCGCGCCCGCGCGGATCGCGCTCAGCGGATCGCGCTGAGCGGATCACGCCGGTCAGCTCACGCCGCGCAGATCACTTCGCGCGGTTGCGCGAGCGCAGCTTGCCGCGCTCGTTCTGGTCGAGGACGACCTTGCGGATGCGCACGATCTCGGGGGTGACCTCGACGCACTCGTCCTCGGCGGCGAACTCGAGGGACTCCTCGAGGGTGAGCTTCCGCGGCGGGATCAGGTTCTCGAAGGAGTCGGCCGACGCGGCGCGCATGTTCGTCAGCTTCTTCTCCTTCGTGATGTTGACGTCCATCTCCTCGTTGCGGGAGTTCTCGCCGACGACCTGGCCCTCGTAGACCTCGCTCGTGGGCTCCACGAAGAAGGAGCCGCGCTCCTGCAGGTTGATCATCGCGTAGGGGGTGACCACGCCCGCGCGGTCGGCGACCAGGGAACCGGTCGAGCGGAACTCGATCGAGCCCATCCACGGCTCGTAGCCGTCGGCGTACGAGGAGGCGATGCCGTTGCCGCGGGTCTCCGTCATGAAGCGGGTGCGGAAGCCGATGAGGCCGCGCGAGGGGACCGTGAAGTCCATGCGGACCCAGCCGGAGCCGTGGTTGCTCATGGTCTCCATGCGGCCCTTGCGGGAGGCCATCAGCTGCGTGATCGTGCCGAGGAACTCCTCCGGCGCGTCGATCGTCATGCGCTCGACGGGCTCGCAGGTCTTCCCGTCGATCTCGCGGGTGAGCACCTGGGGCTTGCCGACGGTCAGCTCGAAGCCCTCGCGGCGCATCTGCTCGACCAGGATCGACAGGGCGAGCTCGCCGCGGCCCTGCACCTCCCAGGCGTCGGGACGCTCGGTGGGCAGCACCTTGAGCGACACGTTGCCGACGAGCTCCGAGTCCAGGCGGTCCTTCACCTGACGGGCGGTGAGCTTGTGGCCCTTGCCGTTCTTGCCCGCGAGCGGGGAGGTGTTGATGCCGATGGTCATCGAGATCGCGGGATCGTCGATGGCGATCAGCGGCAGCGGACGCGGGTCGTTCACGTCGGCGAGGGTCTCGCCGATCATGATGTCGGCGATGCCGGCGACGGCGACGATGTCGCCGGGGCGCGCGGGCCGGGTCATCGGCTCGCGGGCGAGGCCCTTGGTCTCCAGCAGCTCGGTGATCTTCACCGTCTTGGTGGTGCCGTCCTGGGTGCACCACGCGACCTGCTGGCCCTTGGTGAGCTCGCCGTTCTTGATGCGCAGCAGCGCGAGGCGGCCGAGGAACGGCGAGGCGTCGAGGTTGGTGACGTGCGCCTGCAGCGGCACCTCGTCGTCGTACGCGGGCGCCGGGATCGACTCGAGGATCGTGCGGAAAAGCGGCTCCACGGTCTCGGAGTCGGGCAGCTCGCCGTCGGCCGGCTTGTTCAGGGAGGCGCGACCGGCCTTGCCGGAGGCGTAGACGACGGGCACGTCAAGGACCGCGTCGAGGTCGAGGTCGGGGACCTCGTCGGCGAGATCCGAGGCGAGGCCCAGGAGCAGGTCGGTGGCCTCGCCGACGACGGCGTCGATGCGCGCATCGGGGCGGTCCACCTTGTTGACCACGAGGATCACGGGGAGCTTCGCGGCGAGCGCCTTGCGCAGCACGAAGCGGGTCTGCGGGAGCGGGCCCTCGGAGGAGTCCACGAGCAGCACGACGCCGTCGACCATGGAGAGGCCGCGCTCGACCTCGCCGCCGAAGTCGGCGTGGCCGGGGGTGTCGATGACGTTGATGGTGATGCCCTCGGGCTCGCCGATCGCCGCGGCCGAGGGGCCGGTGTAGCGGATCGCCGTGTTCTTCGCGAGGATCGTGATGCCCTTCTCGCGCTCGAGCTCGCCCGAGTCCATCGACCGCTCGTCGTGCTTCTCGTGGTCCCCGAAGGCGCCGCCCTGGGTGAGGAGGGCGTCCACCAGCGTGGTCTTGCCATGGTCGACGTGGGCGACGATGGCGACGTTTCGCAGGTCGTTGCGGTGGCGGAGGGTCATACGCGGGAGCTCTTCTCAGGTCGCAGGAAGGGGTGCGGTCCTGCGCCTCGGGCCGTGCCGGGGCACGACCCCGTCCAGGGCCGGAGCGATTCTAACCGGACGCCCCCGCCATCCCCAGAAGGGGTGACGAGGGCGACGGGCGGATCACACGTGACCTGCCTCGCTGAACGGGTCGATGGGCCCGTCCTCGGCCGCGGGGCGAGGCTCAACGGGCTCGTCATCGGCCGTGCCCTGCGCAGGGTCCGGGACCTCCACGTCGATGGTCTCGGAGCCCGCGAGCGGGATCGAGCCGCCGGGGATCGCGGCCAGCAGACGCTTGGTGTACTCCTCGCGAGGCGCGTGGAAGACCTCGTCGGTCGTGCCCTGCTCGACGACGCGGCCCTTCTCCATCACCAGGGTGCGGTCCGCGATCTGGCGCACGACGGCGAGGTCGTGCGTGATGAACAGGTACGAGAGCCCGAGCTCCGCCTGCAGGTCGTTGAGCAGCTCGAGGACCTGCGCCTGCACCAGCACGTCGAGCGCGGAGACCGCCTCGTCGCAGATGACGACCTCGGGGTCCAGCGCCAGGGCGCGCGCGATGGCGATGCGCTGGCGCTGTCCGCCGGAGAGCTCGTTGGGATAGCGGCGCATCATCGCCGCGGGCAGCGACACCTTGTCGAGGAGGTCGCGGACCTTCGCCTCGCGGCTGGCCGCATCCCCGATGCCGTGCAGGCGCAGCGGCTCCTCGATCGTGCGGTAGATCGAGTACATCGGGTCCAGGGTCCCGTAGGGGTTCTGGAAGATCGGCTGCACGCGTCGGCGCAGGGCCTTCAGCTCGGCGCCGCCGAAGCCGGTGATGTCGCGGCCCTCGAACTCGACCGAGCCCGAGGTCGGAGTCAGCAGCTTGAGGACCATCTGCGCGACGGTCGACTTGCCCGATCCGGACTCCCCGACGATCGCGGTGGTGGTGCCGCGCGCGAGGTCGAAGGAGACGTCGTCGACGGCGCGGAAGGGCGTGCTGCGCCACGGGACGGATCCGCGGATCGGGAAGTCCTTGGTCAGGTTCCGGACCCGGATGATCGGCTGGCCGGGATCGGTCGTCGCGCCGAACGCCGCATCGGCTCCGACGGCGGTCCCGACGGCGGCCTCGGCCTGCTCCTCGGCGATCTCCTGCGCCTGCTCGGGCACCTGCTCGCGCTCGGCGACGGAGACCAGGCGGCGGGAGGCCAGCGAGGGCGCCGCGGCGATGAGCCGCTTGGTGTACGGGTGCTGGGGCTTCTGCAGCAGCTCGAGCGCGGGCCCGGACTCGACGACCTGCCCCTTGTACATCACCACGAGGTGCTGGGCGCGCTCGGCGGCGAGGCCCAGGTCGTGGGTGATCAGCAGCACCGCGGTGCCGAGCTCGGTGGTGAGGGTGTCCAGATGGTCGAGGATCTGCTGCTGGACGGTGACGTCGAGCGCGCTGGTGGGCTCGTCGGCGATCAGCAGCCGCGGGCGCGCGGCGAGGCCCATGGCGATCAGGGCGCGCTGCTTCATGCCGCCGGAGTACTCGTGCGGGAACTGCTCGGCGCGCTTCTCGGCGTCCGGCAGGCCCGCCTCCTCGAGGAGCTCGACGGTGCGCGCGGAGGCGGCGGAGTTCCGGGCGATGCCGTTGGCGGCGAGCGCCTCCTTGATCTGGGAGCCGACGCGCCACATGGGGTTGAGGTTGCTCATCGGGTCCTGCGGGACCAGGCCCACCTCGCTGCCCCGCAGCGCGCGGATCTCGCGCTCGGGGACGTCGGTGATGTCGCGTCCGCCGAAGCGGATGCTGCCGCCCGTGACCTTCCCGTTCTTGGGGAGGAGGCGGGCGATGCTCATGGCGGTCGTGGACTTGCCCGAGCCGGACTCCCCCACGATGGCGACGGTCTCGCCGGGGTAGACGGTCAGGTTCGCGCCGCGCACCGCGCGGACGGGGCCGGAGCTCGTGGAGAAGGTGATCTCCAGGTCGGAGATCTCCAGCAGCGGCTCGCTGCTCGCGGTGGTGGTCATCGCTTCCTCGCCTTCGGGTCGAGCGCGTCGCGCACGGCGTCGCCGAGCATGATGAAGCTCAGCACGGTGATCGCGAGCGCCATCGAGGGGTAGAACAGCATCATGGGCTGCGTGCGCAGCGCGCTCTGCGCGCTGGAGATGTCGCCGCCCCAGGAGACGGTCGACGCCGGGAGGCCGACGCCGAGGAACGTCAGCGTCGCCTCCGCGACGATGTAGACGCCGAGGTTCACGGTGGCGGTGACGATCACCGGGGCGATCGCGTTGGGCACCACGTGCTTGACGAGGTTCGTGACGCCGCCGGCGCCGAGCGCGGTCGAGGCGGTGACGAAGTCCTGGTTCTTCACGGACATCACCGCGCCGCGCATGATGCGGGCGATGTTCGTCCAGCCGAAGACGGCCAGCACCAGCACGAGCACCCAGACGTTCATGCCGTCGAAGCGGTTGCCGATGACGATGGCGCCGAGGATCAGCGGGATCGCGAAGAAGATGTCGGTGACGCGCGAGAGGATCGCGTCGAAGACGCCGCCGACGTAGCCGGCGATCGCTCCGACGACGCCGCCGATGAGCGTCGCGAGGATCATCGTGAAGAAGCCGACGGTCACCGAGGTGCGGGTCCCGTAGAGGGTGCGGGCGAGCACGTCGTAGCCCTGGCGGGTGGTGCCGAAGGGATGCTCCGCGCTCGGCGGCTGGTTCGCCTGGCCGAGGGTGCCGTAGGTCGGGTCCTGGTCGGTGAACAGGCCCGGGAAGGCGGCGACGACGAGGACGGCGAGGATCAGCAGGCCCGAGAAGATGAAGACGGGGTTGCGGATCAGCGAGCGGGCGGCCTCGGCGTACATCGAGCGCGGGGCCTGCGTGGTGTCGAGGGCGTCGACCTCCTGCAGGGGCGTCTCGTCGAGCGGGGCGACGAAGTGCTCGTCGCGCGGGCGCGCGGTCGGGGTGGCGCGGGGTTCACTTCGCATAGCGGATCCTCGGGTCGAGCACGGCGTAGAGGAGGTCGACGACCAGGTTCGTGATCAGGAAGATGATCACGAGCAGGGTCACCACGGAGACGATCAGCGGCGCCTCGCGGTCGTTGATGGCGCCGAACAGCAGCGAGCCGATCCCGTTGATGTTGAAGATCTGCTCGGTGACGATCGCGCCGCCCATGAGCGCGCCGAGGTCGGCGCCGATGAAGGTGACCACCGGGATCAGCGAGTTGCGCAGGATGTGCTTGGTGACGACTCCGCCGCGCGAGAGGCCCTTGGCGGTCGCAGTGCGCACGTGGTCGGCGGTCACGGTCTCGGCGATCGAGGTGCGGGTCAGGCGCAGCACGTATGCGAAGGAGACCGCGCCCAGCACGAAGCCGGGGACCAGCAGGTTCTCCCAGGACGGGTCGCGGCCGACGTTCACCGGCATCACCCCGAGCTTCACGCCGAGCACGAACTGCGCGAGGAAGCCGATGACGAAGGTCGGCACGGCGATCACGATCAGCGAGACCAGCAGCAGGCTGGTGTCGATGATCGTTCCCTTGCGCAGCCCCGAGACCACGCCGGCGATGACGCCGAAGATCGTCTCGATGACCACGGCGATGATCGCCAGGCGCAGGGTCACCGGGAAGGCCGCGGTGATCTCGTCGATGATCGGGCGGCCGTTGAAGCCGATGCCGAAATCGCCCTGGAACAGGTTGCCCAGGTAGATGAGCCACTGCACGAGGACGGGCTTGTCGAGGTTGTACTGCTCGCGGAGCGCCTGCTCCACGGCCGGGGAGAGCGGCTTCTCGCCCGCGATCGTCGCGATGGGGTCGCCGGAGGTGGCGAAGGCCATCAGATACACGATCAGGGTCGCGCCGAGGAAGACGGGGATCATCTGCAGCACGCGCCGCCCGATGTACCAGATCACGTCGGTCACCTTAGGTGTTGGTGGATGAGGACAGGAAGAGGCGGGAGACGGCGCAGGACGCCGCCTCCCGCCGGAGGCCGGATCAGGCCTTGGTGATCTCGAAGTACAGCGGGACCGAGTCCCAGCCGAACTCGACGTCGCCGACGAGCGTCGAGTAGCCGCCGAAGCCGTTCTGGTACCAGAGCGGGATCGCCGGGAGGTCCTCCATGAGGATCGCCTGGGCGGCCTTGTACTTCTCGATCGAGGCGTCCTCGTCGGCGGCGGCGAGGCCCTCGGCGATCAGCGCGTCGAACTCCTCGTTCTTGTAGTCGCCGTCGTTGGAGCCGTTGCCGTCCGCCGCGGCGGAGGAGTACAGCGGCGCCAGGAAGTTGTACATCGACGGGTAGTCCGCCTGCCAGCCCGAGCGGAAGGCGCCCGTGAGCTCGCGGTTGGTGATCTGCTCGCGGAAGTCGGCGAAGGCCGGGAAGGCCTGCGGGGTCGCCGTGATGCCGAGCGTGTTCTTGATCGAGTTGCACACGGCCTCGACCCAGTCCTGGTGCGGGCCGTCGGCGTTGTAGGAGAGCGTGAACTCGCCGTCGAAGGCCTGGATCGCCTCGGCCTGCTCCCACAGGCTCTTCGCCTCGGCCTCGTCGAACTGGAGCACCTCGGCGCCGGGGATGTCGGTGGCGCCGCCGCCGACGATCGTCGGCGCGACGAAGTCGGTGGCCGGGGTGCGCGTGTCGAAGAACAGCGAGGAGCAGATCGACTCGCGGTCGATCGCCCGCGAGATCGCTGCGCGGCGGAGCTTGCCGGCCTCGCCCGAGAAGTTCGGGTCGTTCTGCGCGATGGTGAAGGACTGGAACACGGCGCCCGGCTGGTTCACCGCGCGGTCGCCCAGCTCGTCCTGGAAGGTCGACAGGGCCGAGGTCGCGATCTGGTCGGCGACGTCGACGTTGTCCGAGATCAGATCGTTGTAGAGGGTCTCGTCCTTGGCGTACATGATGAAGGTGATGCCGTCGTTGGCGGCGGCGCGGGGGCCCGAGTACTCGGTGTTCGGCACGAGCACGATCTCGGAATCGTGCGTCCAGCTGTCGAGCGCGTAGGGGCCGTTGCCGACCGGGGCCTCGCCGAAGGCGGCCATGTCGTCGTAGGCGGTCTGCGGCAGCGGCTTGTACGCCGAGTAGCCCAGACGGTTCGGGAAGTCGACCTGCGCGGAGGTCAGCGTCACGGTGAAGACGGTGTCGCTCTCGACGGCGAGGCCCGACAGCGTGTCGTCGGCGGTGGCGCCCTCGGCGGAGACCACGTCGAAGCCCTGGATGACGTCGAAGAAGGACTGCGCGAGCTGCGCGTTGGCGGTGTTGGCGCCGTAGTTCCACGCGTCCACGAAGTCCTGGGCGGTCACGACGGTGCCGTCGGAGTACTTCTGATCAGCCTTGATGGTGATCGTCCAGGTCTGGTTGTCGTCGGACTCGATGGACTCGGCCATCTCCATCTCGACCTCGCCGGTGGTGGTGTAGCGCACCAGGCCCGAGAACAGCAGGTCGATGACGCGACCGCCGCCGACCTCGTTGGTGTTGGTGGGGATCAGCGGGTTCTGGGGCTCGGTGCTGTTGGCGAAGACCGCGGCGCCGCCGCTCGCCCCGCTCCCGCTCCCGGAGTCTCCGTCGCCGCCGCTGCAGGCGGCGAGGGTCGCGGCTGCGCCGGTGGCGGCGGTGCCGAGAAGCATGGATCGTCGAGAAATAGCCATGAGGGATCTCCTGTGTTCGGCTCTGCGTCGAGCGCCGTACTTGGATGAGGCGTACGGGAAGCCCAGCAAAGATTACTCTGTCAACCACCGTCCGGGTGCTGGCAACAGGTCGACGGCGGATGCAGTCCCCCGACGGCGGGTGTTGAATGGCCGTATGACCTCCTCACTGCATGATGTGACACACTCCGCCGCTCCCGTCGATCCGACGACGACCGAGGCCTGGCAGGCGCTCGAGGCCCACGACGACGAGCTGACCGGCTCCCTCCGCGAATGGTTCGCCGCCGACCCGCAGCGCGCCGAGAGCCTCTCCTTCCAGGCCGCCGACCTGTACGTCGACCTCTCCAAGAACCTGGTGACCGGCCGGACCGTCGAGCTCCTGCTGCAGCTGTCCCGCGAGGTCGGCGTCGAGGAGCGCCGCGACGCCATGTTCGCGGGCGCCCATATCAACACCACCGAGGACCGCGCCGTGCTGCACACGGCCCTCCGTCGCCCCGCCGGGGCCTCCCCCGCCCTCGTCGTCGACGGCCAGGACGTCGACCATGACGTCCACGAGGTCCTCGACCGCATCACCGCCTTCGCGACCTCGGTCCGCTCCGGCGAGTGGACCGGCGTCACCGGCAAGCGCATCGAGACCGTCGTGAACATCGGCATCGGCGGCTCGGACCTCGGCCCCGTCATGGTCTACGAGGCGCTCAAGCCGCTGGCCCAGGAGGGCCTCGAGGCGCGCTTCATCTCGAACATCGACCCGACCGACGCCTACGAGACCACCAAGGACCTCGACCCCGAGACCACCCTGGTCATCGTCGCCTCGAAGACCTTCACCACGCTCGAGACCATCACCAACGCCCGTCTCGTGCGCGAGTGGCTGCTGAACGGCCTGCGCGCAGCCGGCCTCACCGCCGAGCAGGAGAAGGATGCCGTCGCGAAGCACTTCGTCGCCGTCTCCACCGCGCTCGACAAGGTCGCCGCCTTCGGGATCGACCCGGCCAACGCCTTCGGGTTCTGGAGCTGGGTGGGCGGTCGCTACTCCGTCGACTCGGCGATCGGCACCGTCCTGTCGACGGTGCTCGGCCCGGAGGTCCTCGCGGAGATCCTCGCCGGCTTCCACGCGATGGACGAGCACTTCCGCACCGCGCCCGCCGAGCAGAACGTGCCCCTGCTCATGGGTCTGCTGAACGTGTGGAACGTGAACTTCCTCGAGGCGGAGACCCACGCGGTCCTCCCCTACTCGCAGTACCTGCACCGCTTCCCCGCCTACCTCCAGCAGCTGACCATGGAGTCCAACGGCAAGTCGGTGCGCTGGGACGGCTCGACCGTCGTCACCGAGACCGGCGAGGTCTTCTGGGGCGAGCCCGGCACCAACGGCCAGCACGCCTTCTACCAGCTGATCCACCAGGGCACCCGGATCGTCCCGGCGGACTTCATCGCCTTCGCGACCCCCGAGCGCCCGCTGGTCGACGGCGAGCAGGACGTGCATGAGCTGTTCCTCGCGAACTTCTTCGCGCAGACGAAGGCGCTGGCCTTCGGCAAGACTGCCGAGGAGGTCCGCGCGGAGGGCACCGAGGGCGCCCTCGTCGCGGCCCGCGAGTTCTCCGGCGATCGCCCGACCACGTCGATCATGGCGCCCCGTCTGACCCCGTCGGTGCTCGGCCAGCTGATCGCGCTGTACGAGCACATCACCTTCGTGCAGGGCACCGTGTGGGGCATCAACTCCTTCGACCAGTGGGGCGTGGAGCTCGGCAAGCAGCTGGCCAAGGACCTCGCCGGCGCCGTCGCGGGCGACGAGGACGCCATCGCCGCGGAGGACTCCTCCACCTCGGCGCTGATCCGCTACTACCGCGAGAACCGCGTGCGCTGAGCGCGCTGAGCGCAGCGGTCGCTGACTGATGCGTCACGGAGGCCGGGTCCCTGCCCAGGGGCCCGGCCTCCCTGCGAGCTGGGGAGGGACCTCTGCGGAGCCTCCGCGGGCCCGTCATCCGTCCTCCCCGTGGGCCTGCGGCCGGGGCGGACGGGACGGAGCGGGCGGGGCCCGCCCCTAGGATCGATGCGCACCCGACCCCCGCACCGCAGAGGATCCCTGTGAGCACGACCGCCGTCGCCCCGTCGACCCGTCCCGAGGACGAGCGCCTCCCGCTGCCGCGCGCGCTGCTCTTCGGCGCCCAGCACGTGCTGTCGATGTACGGGGGCGTCGTCGCGATCCCCCTGATCATCGGCACCGCCGCCGGGCTCTCGAGCACCGAGACCGGCGTGCTGGTCGCCGCGGCGCTGCTGGTGTCCGGGCTCGCGACCGTGCTGCAGTCCCTCGGCGTGCCCGGCTTCGGCGCGAAGCTGCCGCTCGTGCAGGGCACGACCTTCGGCGCCGTCTCGACGATGCTCGTGATCATCTCCGACGGCGGCGGCATGCCGGCCGTCTTCGGCGCCGTCATCGTCGCCTCCGTCGTCGGCCTGCTGCTGGTCCCGCTCGTCACGAAGCTCCAGCCGCTGTTCCCGCCGGTCGTGACGGGGACGGTCATCGCCGCGATGGGCATCTCGCTGCTGCCGGTCGCCGCCGGCTGGATCATGGGCACGGAGGGCACCGAGGGCTACGGCGGGGCGCAGAACCTGGGCCTGGCCGCCGTCACCCTGCTGGCGGTGCTCGTCCTCTCCCGCATCCGTCGGCTCTCGGGCGTCGCGATCATGCTCGGCATCGTGCTGGGCACGATCGTCGCGGCCCTCCTCGGCGCCGCCGACTTCTCCGGGGTGCTGGACGGGGCCGTCGTCGCCCTCCCGCGCCCCTTCGCCTTCGGCCTGCCGACCTTCCAGCTCGCCGCGATCATCCCGATGATCGTCGTCATGATCGTGACGCTCATGGAGACCACCGCGAACCTCTTCGCCGTCACGAAGGTCGTCGGCACCGACCTCCCGCCGCGCCGCCTCTCCGACGGCCTGCGCGCCGACATGATCGCCTCGGCCGTCGCCCCCGTCCTGAACTCGTTCCCCGCCACCGCCTTCAGCCAGAACATCGGCCTGATCTCCGTCAGCCGCGTCCGCTCGCGGTACACGGTCGCCGCGGGCGGCGCGATCCTCGTGCTCCTGGGCCTGGTCCCGGTGCTCGGACGCGTGGTCGCCGCGGTCCCCTCCCCCGTGCTCGGCGGCGCCGGCATCGTCCTGTTCGGCTCGGTCGCCGCGGCGGGCGTGCGGACCATCTCCGAGGGCGCCCGGGCCGACGACCGCGACGCCGGCCACGACACCCTGATCGTCGCGGTGTCGCTCGCGCTCGCGGTCATGCCGCTCGCCGTCCCCGCCCTCTACGCCTCGCTGCCCTCGCTGGTCTCGATGGTCCTCAGCTCCGGGGTCAGCGCCGCCGCCTTCAGCGCCGTGCTGCTGAACCTGCTCCTGAAGGGCCGCCGGGGCATGCAGCCCCTCGCCCGCGACATCCTCTGAGCCCGGCGCGGCGCGCGGCCCGTCTCCTCGCACGCGCATCGCCCGCCGCACGCACCTCGCCCGCCGCCGGCCGAAGGCCGTCCACAGCGCCCCGGCCCGATTCCCCCTCGTCGCCCGCGATCTGGGAGAATGCCTGACAGCATGCTCCATTCGAACTGAGGGGAACCCATGGAAGCATTGATATCCATCGTGATCGGCGCAGCGGTGCTGCTGGTCGTCGTCCTGATCGTGCTGTTCATCGTGCTGCGCAGCTATCGCATCGCCGCACCGAACGAGGCGCTCATCATCACGGGCCGCAACGCCCGCACGAACGCCAACGGCGACATCGACCTCGAGTCCGGCAGCGCGCGCGTGGTCATCGGCGGCCGGGCGATCGTCCGCCCGATCGTCGACCGGGCCTTCGTGCTGAGCCTGAGCTCGCGCCAGATCCCCGTCGAGGTCGAGGGCTACTCGATGAACGGCATCTTCCTGCGCCTGCGCGGCGTCGCACAGGTGAAGGTCGGCGGCAACGTGGACGACGTCCGCAAGGCCTCCCAGCGCTTCCTCGACCAGCAGCAGCAGATCGACCACTACACGCAGGAGATCCTCTCGGGCACCCTGCGCGCCGTCGTCGGCACGCTGACGGTCGAGCAGATCATCCGCGACCGCGCCTCCTTCGCCAGCCAGGTGCAGGCCGAGGCCGAGCATTCGATGAACAACCAGGGCCTGGTCATCGACACCTTCCAGATCTCCGCGGTCGAGGACGACGGCTCCTACCTGCGCGACTGGGGCCGCCCCGAGGCCGCACTGGTCGCCAAGCGCGCCGCGATCGCCGAGTCGGACGCGAACCGCGAGGCCACCCAGGCCAAGAACGTCAACCTCCAGCAGGAGGCCGAGTCGAAGCAGGCCTTCGATCTCCGCAACGCCGAGATCAAGGAGGAGACGGACGCCCGCCAGGCCGTCGCCGACGCCGCCGGTCCGCTCGCCCGCGCCTCGCAGCAGCAGCGGATCATCGAGCAGGAGGAGCTCATCGCGGTCCGCAACAACGACCTGCGCGAGAAGCAGCTCATCGCGGAGGTCCACAAGCCGGCGGAGGCCAAGCGCTACGCCGAGCAGCAGGACGCCGACTCCAAGAAGTACGCGCGCATCGCGGAGTCCGAGGCCGCCCTGGCCGACGAGCGCAACCGCGCCGAGTCCCGCAAGGTCACGGCCGACGCCGAGGCCCATGCGATCGAGGCCCGCGGTCGCGCCGAGGCCGAGGTCGACCTCCAGCGCCGTTCGAAGGACGCCGAGGCCGTGCGCCTCGAGGGTCAGGCCGAGGCCGACTCCCTGCGCGCCAAGGGCGAGGCCGAGGCCGCGTCGATCCTCGCGAAGGGCGATGCGGAGGCCGAGACCATCCGCGCCCGCGCCGAGGCGTACAAGCAGTTCAACGACGCCGCGGTCCTGAACCAAGTGCTCGAGGTGCTGCCGCAGGTCGCCGGCGAGCTGGCCTCGCCGTACTCGAACATCGAGAACCTGTCGGTGTTCTCCACCGACGGCGAGGCGAAGATCGGCCAGTCCATCTCGGTCGGCCTCGCGCAGGTCCTCGACATGGTCCGCTCCACCACCGGCGTGGACTTCCAGGAGACCCTGGCGCGCGCCGCGAACGGCGGCCGCGAGATCCGCGCCGAGGCCGAGGCCGAGGAGGCTCCCGCCGCCTCGTCGGCCCCGGCGACCGCCGCGACGCGATCGGAGCCGGCGGCCGCGCAGGACGCCGACGAGTCCTCCGCGAGCTGATACCGCACCGGCGCGACGCGCCGCTTCCCGACGCCCCGGTCCTCCGCACGGAGGGCCGGGGCGTCCGCGGTCCGGGAGACACCGCTCCGGCGACCGTCGGGCGACCCCGCGGATGCCCACCAGGCGGGCCCGCGGATGGCCGTCGGGAGGCCCCACGGGTGCCCACCGGGCGGGTCCGCGGGTGTCCGTCCGACGGACGCGGGGCGACCGCTGCACGTCCTGCGGATGACGGCGTCCCTCCACGGCGACCTCCTTGCTGACCTCGGGATTCTCATCGGGACGTCCTGCGGTGCGCCCTGCCGTCGGAGCCCCGTAGAGTGATTCCCGGCACCAGTGACCAGCGATGGAAGAGAGCTGATATGAAGATCGGGATCCTGACCTCCGGCGGGGACTGCCCGGGCCTGAACGCGGTCATCCGCGGCGCCGTCCTCAAGGGGGACAAGTACTTCGAGGACGAGTTCATCGGCTACCGCGATGGCTGGCGCGGCGTGATCGACAACGACTTCATGACCCTCCCCCGGCGCCGGGTCCGCGGCATCGGCCGCGTCGGCGGCACCATCCTCGGCACCTCCCGATCGAACCCCTTCGCGAGCAGCGAGGACGGCGAGGACGGCGCGGAGATCGTCCGCCGGCACATGGAGGAGAACGAGGTCGACGGCATCATCGCCATCGGCGGCGACGGCACCCTGTTCACCGCCAACCGCCTCTTCCAGGCGGGGATCCCCGTCGTCGGCGTCCCCAAGACGGTCGACAACGACCTCGACGCCACCGATTACACCTTCGGCTTCAACACCGCCGTGGAGATCGCCACCGAGGCCCTGGACCGTCTGCGCGTCACCGGCGACTCCCACCACCGCTGCATGGTCGCCGAGGTCATGGGCCGCTCCGTCGGCTGGATCGCGCTGCACTCGGGCATGGCCGCCGGCGCCCACGTGATCTGCCTGCCGGAGTTCCCGCTGACCATCGACGAGATCTGCGAGCACGTGCAGTCCGCCTTTGACCGCGGACGGGCGCCGCTGGTCGTCGTCGCCGAGGGCTTCGTCCCCAAGGACGCCCCCGAGGGATTCATGAACTATGACCTCGACGAGTTCGGCCGTCCGCGCTTCGGCGGGATCGCCGAGGTGCTGGCCCCGCTGATCGAGAAGCGGCTCGGCATCGAGTCCCGGGCGACCGTCCTCGGCCACATCCAGCGCGGCGGCGAGCCCACGGGCTACGACCGCGTGCTCGCGACCCGGCTGGGCACCAAGGCCGTCGACCTCGTCCACGAGGGCGGCTTCGGCCGCATGGTCGCGCTGCGGGGCACCGAGATCATCGACGTGCCGCTCACCGATGCGATCGACAGCGTCAAGCGCGTTCCCCAGGCCCGCTGGGACGAGATGACCTTCCTCTTCGGCTGACGCCGGTCAGCGGCGGTCGGCGCCGGCCAGCGGTGACAGTCGACAGCCGCTGGCCTGCGCAGTCGCCGTTACAGCGACTCGCGACTGTCGCCGATCTCCCCGAGGAGGGCTCGCGCGTAGGAGGCGTGCACGGACTCCTCGTCGGACGGGTGGTAGAGGCCGGCGCGGACGTCGCGCGAGAGCCGCTCGAGCTCGCTGCGTCGGAAGAAGTGCGCTCCCCCGCTCGCGCGCAGCACCTGGTCGACCGCGGCGATCGCCGCCTCCGTCGACCGCGACTTCACGCCCGAGAACTGCAGGAACCAGCGGGGCCCGTGATCGACGATCCCGGCGGCGGCGTCGGCAACGGCCGCGGTGCCCTGGCCGTCGCCGGTTCGCTCGCCGGAACCGGCCCGCGCACCGAGGGCGTCGAAGTCCGCGAGGACCTTCTCGGTCTGCAGGATCGCGCCGTCGACCGCGATCGCCGCATCGGCGAGGCGCCAGCGGATGTCGGGGTCGTCGGCGTGCACGATGCCGCGGGTCGCATTGCGGCGGACGCGGGCGATCTCGGCGCCGAGGGCGACGGCCCGCTCGGCGATGCCCGTGTACACCGAGGCGATCAGCAGCTCGAAGGCCCCGAACACGCCCATCACGAACGGATCGGGGTTCGGGCCGACGGGCATCGTGGTGAGCACGCGCTCCGGGACGATGCGCGCACCGTGCAGCCGTGTGGTGCGCGACTGCGTGGCCCGCATGCCGTGGGTGTCCCAGTCGTCGAGGACCTCGACGGCCCCATCGCGCTCGATCAGACCGAAGACGAGCCGCGGATCCGCCTCGGTGGCATCGGCGACGCGGCCGTGGACGACCAGCCGGTCCCACACCGGTGCCGCGGAGGTGAAGATCTTCGTGCCCGTGAGGCGGAATCCGCCACCGGGCTCCGGGTCCGCGACGGTCGCGGAGTCGAAGAGCATCGCGTCGTTGCCGGCCTCGGAGATGCCGAAGGCGAGGACCCGGTCCGCGGCGGCGTCCTCGAGGATCGCGCGGCCGGAGTCCGCGCCGACCCGATGGGCGTGCAGGGCGGCGCCGGTGACCACGAGATGCATGTTCAGGGCGAGCGCGGTCGCCGGTGCCGCCCCGGCCAGGCGGCGCTGGACGCGGGCGGCCTCGAGCAGGCTCGCGCCCGCGCCCCCGAGCTCCTGCGGCACCAGCAGGCGCAGGTATCCCGCCGCCCGGAGGTCCGCGAGGTCCTGCTCGGGGAAGGTGTTCTCGCGGTCGTGGACCGCCGCGCGCTCCCGGAACGTCTCCAGCAGGGAATCGGGCAGCAGCACGTCGGGCCGCAGCGTCTCGGGCCTCCGCCCCGCGGCGCTCACTGGAGGCACCCCGGCCCCAGCAGGGCCTTCAGCGAGGCGTACAGGGCGGCCGACGGGGTCACCGAGAGCCGCTTGTCGAGCTGCATGAGGGTCGTGCGGCCGGGCTCCTGCAGGCGCAGGCGCACCTCGCTCGAGCCCGGGTTGTCCTCGAGGACCCCGCGGATCTGCTCGGCCACCTTCGTGCTCGCGCGCAGCGCCGGCAGCGCGATGACGACGGGCCCGTCGGGACCGGAGCCGACCTCGGGGATCGACATCTCCATGACGCGCAGCTCGGGCATTCCCTTGGAGACGTCGATGCGGCCCTTCATCGAGACCACGAGGTCCTCGGCGAGCTCGCTCGAGACCGTCTGGTAGGTCGAGGGGAACATCAGGCAGTCGATCGAGCCCTCGAGGTCCTCGACGGTGGCGATCGCCCACATGTCGCCCTTCTTGGTGGTCTTCCGCTGGAGCGCGGTGATCAGGCCGGCGATCGTGATCATCTGCCCGTCCTCGACGGCTCCCTCGTCGGCGAGCGCGGAGATCGTCGTCGAGGAGTTCTGGGCGATGACGTGCTCGAGCCCGTAGAGCGGGTGGTCGGAGACGTACAGGCCCAGCATGTTCCGCTCGAAGGCGAGCTTCTCCTTGCGGTCCCACTCGGGCAGGTCGGGGATCGTGATGGTCGCGGCGGATCCCGTGGCCATCGCGTCGTCGCCGTCGGCGGGCGCGGCGGCGAACATGTCGGCGAAGAGGTCGTACTGGCCCTGCGCCTCCTTCCGCTTGACGTCGACGACGGAGTCGACGGCGTCCTCGTGGATGAGCACGAGGGAGCGGCGGTTGTGGCCGAGGGAGTCGAAGGCGCCGCCCTTGATGAGCGACTCGATGGTGCGCTTGTTGCACACCGACAGCGGGACCTTGTCGAGGAAGTCGGTGAAGGAGGTGAAGGCGCCCTTCTCCTCGCGGGCCCTCAGGATCTCCTCGACGACGTTCGCGCCGACGTTGCGGATCGCGGAGAGGCCGAAGCGGATGTCGTCGCCGACGGCGGAGAAGTACAGGCCGGACTCGTTGACGTCCGGGGGCAGCACGGTGATGCCGCGGTGGCGGCAGTCGCCGAGGTAGAGGCCGAGGCGGTCGCGGTTCTCCTGCGTGGAGGTCAGCAGGGCGGCCATGTACTCGGTCGGGTAGTTGGCCTTGAGGTAGCCGGTCCAGTAGGACACCACGCCGTAGGCGGCGGAGTGTGACTTGTTGAAGGCGTAGTCGGCGAAGGGCAGCAGGGTCGTCCACAGCGCCTGCACCGCGTCGTCGGAGAAGCCGTTGGACTTCATGCCGGCCTCGAAGGACTCGTACTGCTTGTCCAGCTCGGCCTTCTTCTTCTTGCCCATGGCGCGGCGGAGGATGTCGGCCTCGCCGAGGCTGTAGCCCGCGACCTTCTGCGCGGTCTGCATGACCTGCTCCTGATACACGAGCACGCCGTAGGTCTCGCCGAGGATCTCCGCGAGCGGCTCCTCGAGCTCGGGGTGGATCGGCTCGATCGGCTGCAGGCCGTTCTTGCGCAGCGCATAGTTCGTGTGGGAGCCCATGCCCATCGGGCCCGGGCGGTACAGCGCCGAGACGGCGGTGATGTCGCCGAACTGGTCGGGCTTCATCTGCCGCAGCAGGGTGCGCATGCCGGAGCCGTCCAGCTGGAACACGCCGAGGGTGTCGCCGCGCTGGAGCAGCTCGTAGGTCTTCGGATCGTCGAAGGGCAGGGCCTCGAGGTCGACGGGCTCCTTGCCGTTGGACTCGATGTTCGCCACCGCATCGGAGAGGACCGTGAGGTTGCGCAGGCCCAGGAAGTCCATCTTCAGCAGGCCGAGGGTCTCGCAGGTCGGGTACTCGAACTGCGTGATGATCTGGCCGTCGGAGGGCCGGCGCATCATCGGGATGATGTCGGTCAGCGGGTGGCTGGACATGATGACCGCGCAGGCGTGCACGCCCCAGCCGCGGGTGAGGCCCTCGACGCCGGTGGCGATCTCGACGACCTTCTTGACGTCGGGGTCCTCGTCGTGGAGCCGACGGAACTCGTTGGCCTCCGCGTAGCGCTTGTGCTCGGGGTCGAAGATCCCCTTGAGGGGGATGTCCTTGCCCATCACGGCCGGCGGCAGCGCCTTGGTGATGCGGTCGCCGACGGCGAAGGGGTAGTCCAGGACGCGGGCGGCGTCCTTGATGGAGTTCTTCGTCTTCATGACGCCGTAGGTGACGACCTGCGCGACGCGGTCGTCGCCGTACTTGCGCTCGACGTAGTCGATGACCTCGCCGCGACGGCGATCATCGAAGTCGACGTCGAAGTCGGGCATGGACACGCGATCGGGGTTGAGGAACCGCTCGAACAGCAGGCCGTGCTCGATCGGGTCGAGGTCGGTGATGCGCATGGCGTACGCGACCATCGAGCCGGCGCCGGAGCCACGGCCCGGTCCCACGCGGATCCCCTGCTCCTTCGCCCACTTGATGTAGTCGGAGACGACCAGGAAGTATCCCGGGAAGCCCATCTGCAGGATGATCCCGACCTCGTAGTCGGCGCGCTTGCGCACGGGGTCCGGGATGCCCGCCGGGTAGCGGTACTCGAGGCCCCGCTCGACCTCCTTGATGAACCAGGAGTTCTCGTCCTCGCCGGAGGGGACGGGGAAGCGCGGCATGTAGTTCGCGCCCTCGTTGGTCGTGCGGAACTCGACCTCGCACATCTCGGCGATCGTCAGGGTGTTGTCACAGGCCTCGGGGAGCTCGCGGAAGAGCTGGCGCATCTGCGCGGCCGACTTCAGGAAGTAGCCGGAGCCGTCGAACTTGAAGCGGTCCGGATCGTTCAGGCGCGAGCCCGAGTTGATGCACAGCAGGACGTCCTGGATCTGCGCGTCGGCCTCGGTCACGTAGTGGAGGTCGTTGGTCGCCACCAGCGGTGCGCCGATGGTCTTGGACAGCTCCAGCAGCTGCTTGGTCACCCGGGTCTCGATGGAGAGCCCGTGGTCCATGAGCTCGATGAAGTAGTGGTCCTTGCCGAACATGTCCTGGTACTCGCCGGCGGCCTTGACGGCCTCGTCCCACTGGCCCAGGCGCAGGCGCGTCTGCACCTCGCCCGAGGGGCAGCCGGAGGTGGCGATGAGGCCGTCGGAGTACTGCGAGAGGATCTCGCGGTCCATGCGGGGCCACTTGCCCATCTGGCCGTCGAGCGAGGCCGACGAGGCGAGGCGGAACAGGTTGTGCATGCCGGGCGTCGTGCGGGAGAGCAGCGTCAGGTGCGTGTACGCGCCGCGCGCGGAGACGTCGTCGCCCGCCAGCTGCTGCTCGCGGGTGCCCCACTGGGTGCGGGTGCGGTCGTGACGGCTGGTCCCCGGCGTCACGTAGGCCTCGACGCCGATGATCGGCTTGATCCCCGCCTTGGTGGCGGCGGCGTAGAACTCGTACGCGCCGAAGAGATAGCCGTGGTCCGTGATCGCGACCGCCGATTGCCCTTGCTGCACGGCCTCCGCGACCAGCTTGTCGATCTTCGCGGCCCCGTCCAGCAGGGAGTAGTCGGTGTGGACGTGGAGGTGCACGAAGTCGTCGGACATGCCGTCCAGCGTAGTCACCCCGAGCCTTCGACGGGCCGCTTCGGAGGGGTCGCGGAGGTCACCTCGGCGGGTCGTCGACCCCCGCCGCATCGGATTCCGCGGCATGCTCCCGACGGGTCTGCGCGAGCAGGTCGTCGAGGTAGTCGTGGACGTCCTCGTAGCTCAGGCTGCGCTCGTCGCGGCGCGGCGGGATGCCGCCGACGAAGGCGCCGCCGTGCCAGGCCATGGAGTCGTCCGGGAGCGAGGGGTCGGCGTCCTGCCAGAGCGTCAGCGGGATCGCGTGGCGGGCGAGGTCGCGGGCGATCTCGTCGGCCTGCGCAGGATCGCCGGAGCGCTGGAGCACCGCGACCAGCAGCGACTGCGCGGCCCAGGCCGAGGCGTCGTCCTCCCCCGGGTCGACGGACTCCTGGACGAGCGCGCAGTAGCTCGCGGCGAGCTCGTCCTCGCCGTCCTCGTAGGAGTCCTTGGCGACCCGCAGCGCGACCTGCGGGACGAGGTCCCGGGCCTCCCACAGCACGGCCGCGCCGACGAGCGCCATGCCCACGCCGGTCGGGAAGTCGGGATCCAGGGCCAGGGGCCCGGAGGGGACCCTGCCCGCGCGGCGCTCGTCGTCGGCGCGCAGGAAGTCCGCGATCTGCAGCGCGATCGCCTCGCGCATCCGCTCGCCGTCGGCGAGGATCTCCCGCGCCGACTCCGGGTCCAGTCCCAGCCGACGGGCGATGCGCGCCACCGGCAGGTCGGGCCGGTCCAGGGCGCGGGCCCGCGGCCCGCTCAGCCGCACGGAGGTGCCGGGGTCATGCGCGTCAGTCATGGGAGCCACGCTATCGCGCCTCCGGGTCAGGACCGGCGCAGCGCCTCGAGGGCCGACGCCAGGTCCTCCGGGTAGCGGGAGGTGTAGGTGACCTCCTCGCGGGTGGCGGGGTGCACGAAGGACAGCTCCATCGCGTGCAGCCACTGCCGGCCCAGGCCCACGCGCTGGGCGACCGTCGGATCCGCCCCGTACAGCGGGTCGCCGACGAGCGGATGGTGCAGGGCGGCCATGTGCACGCGGATCTGGTGGGTGCGGCCCGTCTCGAGGCGCACGCGCAGCAGGGTCGCCCCGTGCAGCTCCTCGAGGGTCTCGTAGTGCGTCACCGAGTGCTTGCCGTCCTGGCGCACCGCGAACTTGTAGTCGTGGTTCGGCGAGCGGCCGATCGGCGCCTCGATCGTCCCGGTCGGCTGGTCCGGGGCGCCCTGGCAGACGGCGTGGTAGATCTTGTGGACCGTCCGGGCGCGGAAGGCGTCCTTGAGGGTCGTGTAGGCGAGCTCGTCGCGGGCGACGACCATCAGCCCCGAGGTGCCCACGTCCAGGCGGCTCACGATCCCCTGCCGCTCGGGATCGCCGGTGGTGCGGATCGAGATCCCGGCGGCGGCCAGATGCCCGAGGACCGTGGGACCCGACCAGCCGGCGCTCGGATGCGCGGCCACGCCCACCGGCTTGTCCACCACGACGATGTGATCGTCCTGGTGGACGAGGCTCATCCCCTCGGCGATCATCGGGCGGACCTCCACGGCGGGCTTCTCGTCGGGCAGCTCGACGACGAGCATCGCCCCGGGCTCGAGCCGGGTCGAGCGGGAGCCGACGACGGAGCCGTCGATCTCCACCAGCCCGCGGTCCACGAGGTCGGCGGCGCGGGTGCGCGAGAGCCCGAGCATCCGCGAGAGGCCGCTGTCGACGCGCTCCCCCGCGAGGCCGTCGGGGACCATCAGCGTGCGCATGCCGCTCACGACGGGTCCTCCGCGGACCCGGGGGTCGCCGGCCCGGCGGAGCGTGCCGGGCGCTCCTCCTGCACCGCGGCCGGGTCGTAGGGGCGCCCGAGGATGCCCAGCAGCACCACGAGGATCGCCCCGCCCACCACCGCCATGTCGGCGACGTTGAAGACGGGCCAGTTCGGCAGCTCGAGGAAGTCGACGACGGCCCCATGGAACGGACCCGGCGGGCGGAGCAGGCGGTCATGGATGTTGCCGAGCGCCCCGCCGAGGATCAGGGCGAGCGCGACGGCGTATCCGGGAGAGCGGACGGCCTTGACGGTGAAGACGACGGCGCCCACGGCGATGAGCATCTGCAGCACGGTCACGATCGGCGTCGCCCCGGAGCCCATCCCCCAGGCCGCGCCCGAGTTGTACAGCAGGGTGAGGCTGAGGACGTCCCCGAGCAGCGGCTGCGGCACCAGCTCCTCGAGGTTCGCCTCGGCCCAGTTCTTGGTGACCTGGTCGAGGACCAGGATGAGGGCGGCGATGATCGCGAGCATCGCGATCACCGCGCCCAGGCTGAGACGCCGGCGAGCGCCGGACCCCTCGGGCCCGGCGCTCGCCGGCGTGCTGACGGACTCGCTCACAGACCGAAGTTCGCCTGCTTGTCCTGCGTCTCGGTGGTGTCGAGGTCGCGGAGCTGGTTCTCGAGGTAGTTGCGCAGACGGCTGCGGTAATCGCGCTCGAAGGTGCGCAGCTTGTCGATCGACTTCTCGAGGGCCGCCTTCGACTCCTCGAGGGCCTCGAGGGTCGAGCGGGACTTCTCCTCGGCCTCGCCGACGATGCGCTGGTGCTCGTCATTGGCCTCGGTGATGAGGCGGTCGCGCTCGTCCTCGCCGGCCTTGACGTACTCGTCGTGCAGGCGGTTGGCCAGGGCGATGATGCCCGCGGCGGACTGGTCGTCCGCAGGAGCGGCGGCAGCGGGCGCGGCGACGGGCTCGGGGGCCGGCTCCGGCTCCGGAGCGGCCTCGACGACGGGCTCCTCGACAGGAGGCGCCTCCTCGACGACCGGCTCGGCGGCCGCAGCGGCCGGGGGCTCGGCGTTGCGGGCCTCCTCGGCCTCGCGCTCGAGCTGGGCGACACGGTTCTGGGACCGCTCGAGCTCATCGGTCAGACGATTGTTCTCGTCGATGAGCTCCTGCAGGCGCGGCAGAATGTCGTTGTCGAGGTAGTTGTCCACCTCGTCCATGTCGTAGCCCTCGGAGAACCGCACCGGGGTGAACCGCTTGTTCAGCAGATCATCGGGCATCAGAGCCATGGGTCACCTTCTCGTCAGTCTGGAGTCGAGCAGCGCCGGCGGAGCGCTGTCGCACAGGGTATCTGAATTGTTGCACGACCAGGCGGTCGGGCGGCCGGGTTCTCCGGTCAGACCGCGAGCCCACCGAGGATGCCGAGCAGGATCCAGCCGATGACCAGCAGGATCATCAGGCTCAGGTCGAGGGAGACCGCGCCGAGGCGCACCGGCGGGATGACCCGGCGCAGCCCCTTCACGGGAGGATCGGTCAGGGAGTACACGACTTCGAAGAGGACGAGGACGAGCCCCGTCGGACGGAATTCGCGCGCATAGGAGCGGATCCACTCCAGCACCAGGCGCGCGATCAGCACGATGATGTACAGCAGGAGCGCGAGATAGAGCACTCCGGCGATGATCTGCATCCAGCACTCAGCTCTGGTTGTAGAAGCTGTCCTCTTCCGGAGAGTTGTCGCCGTCCACCTGGACGAACTCCGGAGAGAGCAGGAAGACCTTGGAGGTGACGCGCTCGATGGTGCCGCGCAGGCCGAACACCAGGCCTGCGGAGAAGTCGACCATGCGCTTGGCGTCGCCGTCCTGCATGTCGGAGAGGTTCACGATGACGGGGATCCCGTCGCGGAACGACTCGCCGATGGCCTTCGCATCGTTGTAGGACCTCGGGTGGATCGTCGTGATGCGGTGCATCGACTCCTCCACAGCCGGGGCGACGGACATGACCTGGGATCGCTGTCGGATCGGGGTCACCTGGGCCTCCCGTTCAGGAGCGGGCTCCGGGACCCGCTCGGTGCGCCGAGCAGCGAGCGGCGGCTCCTCGCGGAGCTCCCGTTCGTCCTCGTAGTACTCGTCGTCGACCTCATTGGCGAGGCCGAGCGCCACCATGGCGTTTCGCCAGGTTCCCATCGCAGATCTCCCAGTCTGTCGCTTCTGTCACACATGCAGGGCCCTGGGGAAGGCACGGGGAGTGCGCGAAGGCCCTGACCCAGAACGTACAGCACATATCCGAGCGCGAACGGGAGCAATCTCGGCGTGTCCTACCGTCATAGGACGCCAAAATCCAGAAGCGCCGCGCGTGAGTCGCGCCACTGCGCACCGCGATCGTCGGCGGAGGGGCGCGCCCCGAGGGGCGCAGGAGGGCCCCCTCCGGGGCCGCGGGGATGCCGACGCCCTCATGCCAGGGCGACGATTCCGGCGAAGCGACCGGTCACGGCCTGCCGACGGTAGGAGTAGAAGCGCTCGTCCTCGCGCGTGCACGCATGATCGGCGTCGATCGCCGCGGCAGGGATCCCCGCCGCGCACAGCGCCTCGACCGCACCGGCGCGCAGATCGATGGCCGGGGTCCCGTCGCGGGAGACGCCCGCGGTCGCGGCGAGCCGGCGCTCCGCCTCGGCGCGCATCTCCGCGGGCACCTCGTAGCAGGCCGCGCAGATCGCCGGTCCGACGGCGGCGGCGATCCGAGCGCGCTCCGCGCCGAGGCCGACCATCGCGTCGACCGTCGCCCCGAGGATCCCGTCCAGCAGCCCTCGCCGACCCGCGTGGGCGGCGCCGATCACCCCGGCGACGGGATCGACCAGGAGGACGGGGAGGCAGTCGGCGACCATGATCGCCAGCGCGACATCGCGGCGGCGGGTGACCATCGCATCGGCGGTCGCCACGGGGATCGGCCCGTCCTCGGGAAGCACATGGACCTCGGCCGAGTGGACCTGGTCGACGAAGACGAGCGGGCGGCCGAGCTCCTCGGCGAGCAGGGACCGATTGGCCTCGACGGCGGCCTCGTCGTCACCGACATGGCGGGCGAGGTTCAGCGCGCCGAACTCACCCCGCCCCTCGCCTCCGGAGCGACCGGTGAAGAGCGCGACCGCCCCCGGGAGGTCGGATCGCGCGGCGGCGAGCCCGAGCGTCACTTCAGGAACGAGGGGAGGTCGAGGTCGTCATCGTCCGTCGGGGGCTCCTCGATGCGGGGCGGGCGCACGGGCTCCGGGGCGGGGGCCGGCGAGACCTGCACCGCGTCCTCGGACTCGGCCGGGTCGACGGGCTCCGGCTCGACGACGGGCTCGGCCGAGGCGCGGGACGGGGCGAAGGTCTGCTGCGGGGCGCCCCACGTCCCCGGGGTCGCCGCGGCGCCGTGCGAGGGGAACGCGCCGGCCGTCGGACGGGAGTCCGTGACCGCCGGGCGCGGCGCGGGGGCCGAGTCCTGACGGGGAGACTGGCGCAGCGGCGCCTGGGCGATGTCCGGGCGCGGCGTCGGGCCGCCGGCCTCGAAGCCCGCGGCGATGACGGTCACGCGGACCTCGTCGCCCAGGGCGTCGTCGATGACGGAGCCGAAGATGATGTTCGCGTCGGGATGCGCGGCCTCCTGCACCAGGCGGGCCGCCTCGGAGACCTCGTACAGGCCCAGGTCGCTGCCGCCCTGGATGGAGAGCAGCACGCCGTAGGCGCCGTCGATCGAGGCCTCGAGCAGAGGACTGGAGACGGCGAGCTCGGCGGCCTGGAGCGCACGGTCGTCGCCGCGCGCGGAGCCGATGCCCATGAGCGCGCTGCCCGCGCCCTGCATGACGGACTTGACGTCGGCGAAGTCCAGGTTGATGAGGCCCGGGGTGGTGATGAGGTCGGTGATGCCCTGGACGCCGGAGAGCAGGACCTGGTCCGCGCTCTTGAAGGCGTCGAGCATCGAGACCTGCTTGTCCGCGATGGAGAGCAGACGGTCGTTGGGGATCACGATCAGGGTGTCGACCTCGGCCTGCAGGGCGGCGATGCCCGACTCGGCCTGGGTCGAGCGGCGACGGCCCTCGAAGGTGAAGGGGCGCGTCACCACGCCGATCGTCAGCGCGCCGAGGCTCCGGGCGATCTTGGCGACCACGGGGGCGCCGCCGGTGCCGGTGCCGCCGCCCTCGCCCGCCGTCACGAAGACCATGTCGGCCCCGCGCAGGACCTCCTCGATCTCCTCGGCGTGGTCCTCGGCGGCCTTCTTGCCGACCTCGGGATCGGCGCCGGCGCCGAGGCCACGGGTGATCTCCTTGCCCACGTCGAGCTTGACATCCGCATCGGACATGAGCAGGGCCTGCGCATCGGTGTTCACCGCGATGAACTCGACCCCCTTGAGGCCGGACTCGATCATGCGGTTGACGGCGTTGACACCGCCTCCGCCGACACCGACGACCTTGATGACTGCGAGGGAGATCTGGGTTCCGGCCACGTTAGGTCCTTGCTCTTGTCGTTCGCCTGCCGAGAGGGGCCGGACCGCCGCGTGCGGCGGGACTCCGGATGTCTCAACCTCAGCTCGAGGGTGTGATTCCGGGGCGCCTCTCCTCCCCCTTGACGCTAGGGACCAGCGCAACGACGTGCAAACACCTGCCCCGCGTGTCGTGCCCCGATGCCGCCGAACGCACTGCCGCGGTCCCCGGGAACCTCCGGACGCGCTGCCGCAGACCTCGAGCTCATCCTCGTCCTCGGACGCGGACGCGACCTCAGCGCGTGACGGGGGCGACCGGCGAGGAGACGTCGATGACGGTGCCCGGCTGGTCCAGGAGCGCCTGGACGACCTTCGCCTTGAGCTCCGCGTCCTCGGCGTCGCCCCAGACGACCGTCTTCTGCTCCTCCCCCTCGAGGGCGAGGGTGAAGGAGACGTCGCTCCGGCTCGACGCCGTCATCGCGGTGATCCCCCCGCGCAGGGACTCCGGCATCCCGTCGACGACCGCGATCATCGCCGCGGAGGCGCCGTCGGGATCCTGCGAGTCGGCCCCGACGGCGAGGGGCACGAGGGTCTGCCCGTCCGCCGCCGCGGACGGGAGCTCCGTGCCCGTGCCGTCGACGACGGCGGTGCTGCCGTCCTGGCGGGTGATCACGGCCCGGGCCGTGCGCTCGGTGACCGTGATCGCCAGGCCGTCCGGCCAGCTCCGCTCGACGACCGCGGACTCCACCCCGGGGATCTCCTCGACGGCGGCGACGATGCTCCCGGTGTCGACGAGGGCGAGGCTCGTCCCGAGCGCCGGATCCGCCGCGGCGGAGACGCTCGCGGCGTCCACGTACCCGGTCCCGGCGACGCTCACGTCGTGGACCTTGAGGGCGGGCAGCCACAGCAGGGTGCTCGCAGCCCCCGCGAGCACCAGCACCGAGACGAGGATCGAGGCGATGATCGTCCGGCGCCGACGCCGCCAGGGCCGCTTGGCGGAGATCGACCGGACCACTCCCAGCCGCGGCTCCGCCGCGCTCGCGGAGGACGTCCCTGCCCCGCGGTGCGTCGCACCCCGCGCCGGAGCGCCGACCGAGCGTCGGCCCGGGGTCGCCGCCGACGGCGCGGCGGCCGGACGCACCGCAGCGGTCCCGCGCCGCACCGGCGCCGGAGCGGCCGAGGTCGGCGCCGGAGTGGCAGACGTCGGCGACGCGGCCGAGCGAGCGGAAGGCGCCGAGCGGGCGGAGGGAGCCGAGCGGGCGGAGGGAGAAGCCGCCGAGCGGGCGGAGGGCGCGGACGGCGCGGACCGTGCCGACGGAGCCGACCCTGCCGACCCTGCCGACCGGGTCGACGCCCTGGGCCGGGCCGGCGCGGCAGATCGCGCCGACGCGGGAGACCCGGCCGACGCGCCGGTTCCGGCCGACGCGCCGGTTCCGTCCGACGCAGCAGATCGGGCCGACGCGGCCGGGCCGTCCGAGGCAGCGGGCGCGGCGGGGCGCGCCGGGGCAGCCGGCCGGCGGGGAGGGGTGCTGCGCGGAGCGACGGGGCGTCGGGCCATCAGGCGTCCTCGGGCTCCGCTCCGAGCGCGTCCAGCACGGCGGGCGTCATCTCGACGATGTCCCCGGCGCCGAGCATCAGCACGAGGTCGCCCTCGGCGGCCTCGGCGGCGAGGATCCTCGCGAGCTCCCCGGCCCCGCCCTGGGCGGCGACGAGCGGCACGAGAGTCCCGGCACGATCGTGGTCGGCGATCGTCGTGGCGTCGACCTGCGGGTCCGGATCCTCACGGGCCGCGTAGACGGGCAGCACCCAGGCGCGGTCGGCCGCGGAGAGGGCGCGCGCGAACTCGGCGGCGAACGTGCGGGTGCGGGAGAAGAGATGGGGCTGGAAGACCGCGAGCACGCGCCCGCTCCCCCGGCCGTCGACGATGCCGCGCGCCGCGGCCAGCGTGGCCTCGACCTCGCGCGGATGGTGGGCGTAGTCGTCGACGACGGTCACGCCGCGCACCTCTCCGGCCACCTCGAAGCGGCGCGATGCCCCGGTGAAGCGGCCGAGGCCCGCAGCCAGCCGCGTGCGATCGGCGTCGGGGACGAGGATGCTCGCCGCGGCGAGGGCGCCGACGGCGTTGAGGACGTTGTGATGGCCAGCGACGGACAGCGACAGCGCGATCTCCCCGTCGGGCGCGGCGACGCGCACCGCCGTCGAGGCCGGACCCGCGATCTCCTCGAGCACGCGCCAGTCGGCGTCGTCGGCCGTGCCGTAGGAGACCACGGCGGTGCCGGAGGCGGCCACGCGGCGGCCCAGGGCGCGGGCGCCCGCATCGTCGGCGCAGACCACGAGCGCGCCGCCGGGGACGATGCGCCCCGCGGCGGCGTCGAAGGCCGCGGTGAGCGTCTCCGCGTCGCCGTGGAAGTCCAGGTGGTCGGCCTCGAGGTTGGTGACCACGAGCGCCGTCGGACGGAAGGCGAGGAAGGACCCGTCGGACTCATCGGCCTCGACGACCGCGACACCGGTCGCGCGGCCCTCGGCCGACGTGCCGACGGCCGGACCCGCAGCGTCTCCGTCGGCCGGCTCATGGACAGGGGCCAGCGCCCCGAAGCCGGCGTTCCGCCCGAGGTCGGGGACGGCCGCGCCCAGCGCCCAGGCCGGGTCCTCGCCTGCGCCGCGCAGCGTCATGACCGCCATGCCGGTGGTGGAGGTCTTCCCGTGCGTGCCGGCGACCGCCAGCAGGGGCCTGTCCCCCAGGAGCCCCGCGAGGCCCGCCGCCCGGTGGATGACCGGGATGCCGCGCTCGTGGGCGGCGATGACCTCGGGGTTGTCGGCGCGCACGGCCGTCGAGACGATCACGAGGTCGCAGTCGGCGGCGATCAGGTCGGCGGAGAAGCCGATGCCGATGCGGGCGCCCGCCTCCCGCAGCGGGGCGATGAACTGGCCGTCCTGCGAGTCGGAGCCGCTCACGGCGAGCCCCGCCTCGAGGGCGAGCCGACCGACGGCGGACATGCCGGCGCCGCCGATGCGGATCACGTGCACGGAGCGGACCTCGCGGTCCGTCGGCCAGTCCGCCCTGGTCACCACGGGCCCGGGGGCGAGGATCGTGCGGTGCCGGGGGCGCGGGGAGACCGTGGAGCTCATGGCCCCACGGTAGCCGCCCGCACCCCCGACGCCCCTCAGGCGCGGCGTGCGGCGCCCGTCACGATCCCGGCGAGGACCTCGGCGGCATCGGTGATGCCGAAGGCCGTGGCGGCCGCGGACATGGCCTGCAGGCGCTCGGCGTCCAGCAGCAGCGGGAGCACAGTGCCGGTGAGCTGCGCGGCGTCGAGCGCGGCGTCCTCGATCATGAGCGCGCCGCCCGCGGCGACGACGTCCTGGCCGTTCAGCGCCTGCTCGCCGTTCCCGATCGGCAGCGGGACGAGCACGGCGGGCAGGCCCACCGCCGTGAGCTCGCAGACGGTCCCGGCGCCGGACCGCGTCACCGCGAGATCCGCGGCCGCGTACGCGTCCTCCATCGCGCGGACGTACTCGACGACGCGGTATCCGGGCCGGTCGACCAGGCCCTCGGCCTTGCCCCGCCCGGTGACGTGGAGGATCTGCGCTCCCGCGGCGATGATCTCGTCCGCGGCCGCGGCGAGGGCCTCGTTCAGGCGCTGCGCCCCCAGCGACCCGCCGGTGACCAGGAGCGTCGGAAGGTCGGGGGCCAGGCCGAGGGCCTCCCTCGCCTTCGCGCACCGCGCCCCGCGGTCCAGCTGCGCGATGCCCTCGCGCATGGGCATGCCGATGCGGCGGGCGCCCGGGAGGCTCGAGCCGTCGAAGGCGGTCAGGACCGCCGCGGCGCGGCGGGCGCCCAGGCGGTTGGCGAGGCCGGGCCGACGGTTGGCCTCGTGCACGACGAGCGGGATCCCCTCGCGCGCGGCCATCAGGTACGCGGGAGGGCAGACGTAGCCGCCGAAGCCCGCGACGACGTCGATGCGGCGCTCGCGGAGGATCCCGCGGACCTCGCGGAGGCTCCCGGTGAACCGTGCCGGGAAGCGCACGGCCGCGCCGTTCGGGCGCCGCGGGAAGGGCACCTTCTCGATCGTGATCAGCTCATAGCCCGCGGCGGGGACGAGGTCCGCCTCGAGACCGTCGGCGGTGCCGAGGACGAGCACCTCCGCCTCGGGGGTCTGGGCGGTGATGCGGGCGGCGGTGGCGAGCAGGGGCGAGACGTGCCCCGCGCTGCCACCTCCTGCCAGGAGGACGCGAGGAGAGCTCATCGACGCTTCTTTCCGGAGGTGCGACGGGTGGTGGACGAGGAGGTGCCGCGTCCTCGCGAGGACGCCGACGTCGAGCGGGTGCTGCCGGTGGAGCGGGTGCCGGTGGAGGACCGGGACCCGGACGAGGAGCGGGATCCGGAGGAGGAGCGGGACCTCGAGCCGGCGCTGCGAGCGGGCGCCCCTGCGGCGCGCGAGACGGCGGCGGTCGCCGTCGTGCTCGCGGACCGGCCCGACGTCTTCCGCGTGCTCTTCCCCGAGGCGGTGCGGCGCCCGGACTCCGCGGCCGGGCGCGGGGCCCGCTCCTTCGGGGCCGGGAGCACGCTGATCGAGCGGCGGACCGAGCGCATGCCGGCGGAGATCGCCTCGGGAGCACCGGGCTCGCGGCGGGCGAAGGACAGCAGCACGCCGAGCGCAGTCATCGACGCGAGCAGCGCGGACCCGCCCGAGGAGATGAACGGCAGCGGGAGACCGATCACGGGCATCAGGCCGGTCACGACCATCATGTTCATGAACGCCTGGCCGAGCAGCCAGCAGCTGATCCCCGCCGTGGCGATCTGCATGAAGCCGTCGTCGATCCGGGCGATCATCCGGAACATGATCAGCGCGAGCGCCGTGAACAGCAGGAGCACGCCGAGGGTGCCGAAGAGGCCGAGCTCCTCGCCGATGATCGCGAAGATGTAGTCGTCCTCGGCGGCGGGCAGGCGTCCCCACTTCTGCCGGGACTCCCCCAGCCCGATGCCCCACCAGCCGCCCTCGGCGAGCCCCATGAGCCCCTGGTTCGACTGGTAGCAGCTGTCGCCCGCGCAGGTCCCGTGGATCCAGTTGTCGATGCGGGCCATGCGGTTGGAGCTGGTCACGGTCATCACCGTCACGGCCACGACGCCGACTCCCCCGGCCGCCATGAACCAGCGCCGCGGGACGCCGCCCACCCACAGCGCACCGGCGACGAGCATGCACATGACCAAGGCGGTGCCGAGATCGTGGCCGACGGCCACGAGCCCGATCGCTGCGATCACGCCGGGCACGATCGGCACGATCAGATGGAAGGGGCGGTGCAGGAGCGGCCGCTTCACGGCGAGCACGGCGCCGAGCCAGACCGCGAGGGCGAGCTTGAGGAACTCCGAGGGCTGGAAGGTCTGCTCGCCGATGCGGATCCAGTTGCGGTTGCCGTCGGTCTCGTAGCCGAGCGGGGTGTGCACGAGGCTCGCGAGCGCCAGACCCAGGAAGAGCAGCGGCCAGGCCGCGCGCCGGTAGAAGCCGGGCGGCAGGAGCGCGGCGACCAGGAGCAGGCCCAGGCCGATGGCGGCGAAGGTGCCCTGGCGCGCCAGGCCGTCGAAGCCCGAGCCGCCCTGGGAGATGTTCTTGACGGAGGTCGCGGACAGCACCATCACGAGTCCGACGCCGATGAGGAGCGCGCCGACCACGATCAGTCCGTAGAAGTCGAGCGCCGGGGACTGCAGCCAGCTGCCGACGCCGGATCGCACGCGCGATCCGATGTTGCCGAGCGGCTTCTCCGCTCGCGCCGACGAGGGGGTGCGGGTGGTGGTGCCGCTGCGCGCGGTGCTGCCGGTGGAGCTCGTGGCGCTCTTCTCGCTCGCAGACCTCTTCGCGCTCCCGGCGCTCTTCGCAGGGCGCGAGGACCCGTCGCCGGTGCGGCGGCGGGAGTCCTTCGACGTCATGGACGCTCCCCTGGCAGGCGGGACACGGCCGCCGCGAACAGGTCACCCCGCTCCGCGTAGTCGCGGAACTGGTCGATGGACGCCGCAGCGGGCGCCAGCAGCACCACATCGCCCGGGGAGGCCAGGCGGTGCGCATGCGCGACCGCGTCCTCCATCAGCCGGGTGCGACCGGCGACGTCGTCAGTGTCGCCCGGATCGATGCGTACGACGGGGACCTCGGGAGCGTGTCGCGCGAGCGCGTCGAGGAAGGGGGCGGCGTCCTCCCCCAGCAGCACGGCGCCGCGCAGGCGAGCGGCGGTCGCGGCGACGAGCGCGTCGACGTCGGCGCCCTTCACGTCCCCGCCGGCGATCCAGACGACGCTCTCGGCGGCGGCGAGGGAGGCGCGGGCGGCCGCCGGGTTGGTCGCCTTGGTGTCGTCGACATAGGCGACGTCGTCGATGCGGGCGATCAGCTCCGCCCGGTGCCCGCCGAGGCGGTAGGCCCGCAGTCCGTCGCGCACGGCGACGGGGTCGACGCCGTGGGCGCGGGCGAGCGCCGCGGCCGCGAGCGCGTCGGCGACGATGTGCGGGGGCGCTCCCCGGGCGCCGAGGTGCGCGAGGTCCTCGAGGGAGGCGAGCTCGGCGGCATGGGTGCGGCGCTCGGCGAGGAAGGCGCGGTCCACCAGCAGGCCGTCGACGACGCCGAGCTCGGACGGACCGGGGGCGCCGAGGGTGATGCCGATGGCGCGCGCGCCCTCGCGGACGTCGGCCTCCTCGACGAGATGCCGGGTGGCCTCGTCGGCCACCGTGTAGACGCAGGCGCGCTCGACGCCCTCGAAGATGCGGCCCTTGGCGGCCGCGTACTCCGCGGGCCCGCCGTGCCAGTCGAGGTGGTCGTCGCTGATGTTCAGCACCGCGGCGGACTCGCAGTCCAGATGCTCGGTCCAGTGCAGCTGGAAGCTGGAGAGCTCGAGCGCGAGGACGTCGAAGCCCTCGGGGTCGAGCGCGGCCTCGATGACCGGCAGGCCGACGTTGCCGCAGGCGACCGCCCGCAGGCCGGCGGCCTGCAGGATCGCCTCGAGCATCGTGACCGTCGTGGTCTTGCCGTTGGTCCCGGTGATCGCGAGCCAGGCCGGGCCGTCGGCCGGCTGCATGCGCCGCGCGAGCTCGATCTCGCTCCACACGGGGATCCCCGCGGCGGCGGCGGCCGCGAGCAGGGGCTGATCCGGCCGCCAGCCGGGCGAGGTCACGACCAGGTCGAGCTCCCGATCAGCGGGCAGCGCGCCGACGTGCTCGGCACCCAGACGGACCTCGACGCCGAGCACCTCGAGGATCTGCGCGCGCTCACGCAGCTCGGGGGCGTCCTTGCCGTCGACGACGAGCACGCGGGCGCCGCGCTGCATCGTCTGATCGGCGACCGCGTAGCCGGAGACGCCGAAGCCGGCGACGAGGATCCGCAGCCCGTCGACGTCCAGGCCGGGCCAGGGACGCTCCTCGGCGCCGGGCGCCGCCATCTCGTCGGCGCTCATCAGGAGATCCCCGGCAGCGCGTCGAGGTAGAAGATGCCGAGGCCGACGCCGGCGAGCAGGCCCGCGACGATCCAGAACCGGACCACGATGGTGACCTCGTTCCAGCCCTTCAGCTCGAAGTGGTGCTGGAGCGGAGCCATCCGGAAGACGCGCTTGCCGGTGGTCTTGAAGCTCGTGACCTGGATGATGACCGACAGCGCGATCGTCACGAACAGGCCGCCGATGATCGCGCCGAGGATCTCCGTGCGGGTGACGATGGTCAGACCGGCGATGGCGCCGCCGAGGGCGAGCGAGCCGGTGTCGCCCATGAAGATCTTCGCCGGGGAGGTGTTCCACCACAGGAACCCGACGCAGGCGCCGATGATCGCCGCGCAGAGCACCGCCGTGTCCAACGGATCGCGAGCGCTGTAGCAGTGCACGAGGCCGCCGGACTCGAGGTCGACGTTGCACACCTGGCGCCACTGCCAGAAGCTGATGAGCAGGTAGGCGCCGGTGAACAGGATCGTCGCGCCGCTCGCGAGGCCGTCGAGGCCGTCGGTCAGGTTCACGCCGTTGGACCAGGCCGCGACCAGGAAGTTCGCCCAGATCGCGAAGAGGATGAAGCCGACGACCGTGCCTGCGAAGGCGAGGTTCAGCCAGGGGATGTCGCGGACGAACGAGATCTGCATGCTCGCCGGCGTGTTGCCGTTCTCGTCGCGGAACAGCAGGGCGAGCACCGCGAACACCGTCGCGACGAGGAACTGCCCGATCAGCTTCGCCCGGGGACGCAGGCCCAGGCTGCGCTGGCGCGAGATCTTGATGTAGTCGTCGAGGAAGCCGACGACGCCGAGACCCACCATCAGGAAGAGCACCAGCATGACGGTGGCGCTGGGCGGGGTCAGCAGCACCAGGTGGGTCAGGAAGTAGGCCGCGAGGGTGGACAGGATGATCGCGACGCCGCCCATGGTCGGCGTGCCGCGCTTCGTGGCGTGCGAGGTGGGACCGTCATCACGGATGAACTGCCCGTAGCCCCGCTTGACGAGCACCTTGATGAACAGCGGCGTGCCCAGGATCGAGAGCAGCAGCGCCCCCGCTCCGGCGATGATGATGCCGATCATGCCCGCTCCTCCCCTTCCGCGGGCTCCTGCCCCGACTGCCCTGTCCGCACTGCCTGCCCCTGCTGGTCCTGCTGGTCCTGCTCATCCTGCTGGCCCTGCTCCCGCTTCGCGAGATGCGCCAGGAGCGGTTCGGCGATCCGCCGCAGCCCCGCGTCCCGCGAGGACTTCAGCAGGACCACGTCCCCGGGCTCGAGCGTGCGCTGGAGCGCACCGAGCGCCTCGGAGACGGTGTCGAGGTACTCGGACTCGCCGCCGAAGCTCCCCTCGAGGCTCGCACCGTGGTGGATCGGGGCGGCCCCGTCGCCGACGACGTACAGCTGCGAGATGTTCAGACGGACGGCGAGCCGCCCGATCTCGTCGTGCAGGCGCACGGAGTCGTCGCCGAGCTCGAGCATCTCGCCGAGGACCGCGACCGTGCGATGGGCGCGCCCGAGGTGGGCGAGGGTCTTGAGCGCCTGGCGCATGGAGTCCGGATTCGCGTTGTAGGCGTCGTCGATGACGAGCACGCCGCCGGCGCGGCGGGCCTGCATGCGCTGGCCCGAGGCCAGGCGCGCGCCCTCGAGCGCGACCGCGGCGCGCGCCGGATCGGCGCCCGCGACGACGGCCGCGGCGAGCGCCGCGATCGCGTTGGCGGCCTGATGCTCGCCGAGCAGATCCGGCCGCACCGGGAAGGTGCCCGCCGGGACGGCGGAGCCGTCCAGACGCACCACGCCCTCGGGGACCACGAGGTCGACGCTCACGCGGGCCTCGTCGTCCAGCGCGACATCCTGGCCGTGGATCTCGCCGGTGTTCAGGCCCCAGGAGGTCACGGGGGCGGCGCTGCGCGCGGCCATCGCCGCGACCAGCGGGTCCTCGACGTTCAGGAGGGCACGGCCGCCGGGCTGCAGGGCGTCGACGAGCTCGCCCTTGGCCTGGGCGATCGCCTCGACGCTCCCGAACTCCCCGAGGTGCGCGGTGCCCACGTTCAGCACGAGGGAGATGTCGGGTCGCGCGATCGCGGTCAGGTGCGCGATGTGGCCGATGCCGCGGGCGCCCATCTCGAGGACGAGGAAGCGCGTGCTCCCATCGATCGAGAGCACGGTCAGAGGCAGGCCGAGCTCGTTGTTGAAGCTGCCGGCGGGCGCGACCGTCGGCCCGGCGTCGGAGAGCACGAGCCCCAGGAGGTCCTTGGCGCCGGTCTTCCCGGCGCTGCCGGTGACCGCGAGGACCACCAGCTCGGGGTTCTCGGCGCGCGCGCGCTCCAGCTGCGCTCGGGCGAGCGCGGAGAGGGCCTCGCGCACGTCCTCCACGAGGACGGCGGGCTGCTCGATCTCGCGCGAGACGAGGGCCAGGGTCGCCCCGGCCTCGACGGCGGCGGGGACGTGCTCGTGCCCGTCGGTGCGCTCGCCGACGAAGGCCGCGAACAGATCCCCCGGCGCGACGCCCCGGGAGTCGATGCGGGCGGCGCCGGAGACGATCTCGTCCCCGTCGGCTCCGCCGACCAGTCGACCGCCGGTGACGTCGGCGATCTCCTGTGCCGTGGTCTGCAGCATGCTCAGCGTCCTCCGTCGATTCGGTCATGCGCGGGTCCCCGGTGCGCGAGGGCGTCGCGCAGTCGGAGGCGATCATCGAACGGGTGGACGATACCGCCGATCTGCTGACCGGTCTCCGCGCCCTTCCCCGCCACGAGCAGGATGTCGCCCACCTCGACGATCCCTGCAGCCAGCTCGATCGCCTCGCCGCGCCCGCCCACCTCGTGGACCTGCGCGGACGTATCCGCTGGTACACCGCTAAGAATCTCACGACGGATGACTCCGGGGTCCTCCGAACGGGGGTTATCGTCGGTGACGACCACCACGTCCGAGAGCCGCGCGGCGACCTCGCCCATGATCGGGCGCTTGCCGCGGTCGCGATCGCCGCCGGCGCCCATCACGGTGACGATGCGGCGGGTCCCCGGCACCGACCGCAGGGTCGTCAGCGCCTGCTCGAGGGCATCGGGCGTGTGAGAGTAGTCGACGACCCCGCGGATGCCCTCCGCCACGACGAGCTCCATCCGGCCGGGGACCGTGCCGGCGCTGCCGACCGCCTCGTCGGCCGCGGGCCCGGAGACCCCGATGGCCTCGAGCAGCAGCGTCGCGGCGAGGGCGTTGGCGACGTAGTGCCGGCCCGGGAGCGCCGCCCGCAGGGTGCGCGTCCCCTCGGGCCCGTCGACCTCGAAGACGCTGCCGAAGCCGTCGGCGCGGAGGTCGCGGGCGCGATGGTCCGCGTCGACCCCGGTCGTGGAGTAGGTGGTCACGGGGATCGTGGCCTCCTGCGCGAGGCGGCGCCCCCAGGCGTCGTCGACGCAGACGATGCCGCGGCGGGCGTGCTCGGGCGCGAAGAGGGACGCCTTGGCGGCGAAGTACTCCTCCATCGTCGGATGGAAGTCCAGGTGGTCCTGCGTGAGGTTGGTGAAGCAGGCGACGTCCAGGACGACCTCGTCGGCCCGGTGCAGGACCATCGCATGCGAGGAGATCTCCATCGAGACGATCTCGACGCCGTCCTCGAGCATGCGGGCGAGCAGGCCGTGCAGCTCGGGCGCCTCCGGCGTGGTGCGGACAGTGCCGATGCGATGCTCGGCGCCGTCGGCTCCCCGGTAGACGGTTCCCGAGGTCCCGACGACCCCGGCCGACCGACCCAGATGCTGGAGCGCCGCGGTCACGATCGTAGAGACCGAGGTCTTGCCGTTGGTGCCGGTCACGCCGATGGTCCGGAGCTTCTCCGCCGGTCGGCCGAGGAGCGCGGCCGCGGCGCGCGCGGTGGCCTCCCGCGCGTCGGCGACGACGACGGCGGGCAGCCCCGCGGCGCGGCAGCGCTCGGCCCCTGCGGCGTCGGTCAGCGCGGCCGCCGCTCCGAGCGCCGCGGCCTGCTCGGCGAACTCGGCCCCGTGGGCGCGCGCACCGGGGAGGGCGCACCACAGGTCGCCGGGACGCACCGCGCGGGAGTCCAGGACGATCCCGTGCAGGAGGACGCCTGCCGAGCCCTCCGGGCCGTCGGCGGGATCCGCTCCGAGGGCGCGGGCGAGATCCGCGACGTCCATCGAGGGCGCGGTCCGCGGCCGTGCGGGCTCGAGCACGGGCCCGCTCTCCAGCTCGTTCTCGAGCTCGTTCTCGGGCGCGCTGTCGGCGATGCTGTCGTCCACGGGGCCTTCCGGGGGTGGGATCGGGATGTCGTGCAGGATCGAGGGGTCATGCGGGGTCGTGCGGTCGTACGGGGCCTCGTCGCCGGAGCTCACCAGGTGTTCTCCAGCTCGCGGCCCTCGACGCCCGTCGGCGCGATCCCCTGGTTCTGGAGGGAGAACGCCATCAGGTCCGAGAAGGCGGGGGCCGCCGCGGTGGTGCCCGAGATGAAGCTGTCCAGACCGAACAGGTACACGCCGACGACGAGCTCCGGATCGTCGATCGGCGCCATGCCGATGAACGATGCGGTGTAGGTGCCGCCGGTGACCTGCGCGGTCCCCGACTTGCCTCCGACGGCGTAGCCGCTCACGCTCGCGACCGACTCGCCGTCGACGATGTCGTTGTCCATCAGGTGCAGGATCGTCTCCGCGGTCTCGGAGGATACCGCGCGCGTCTGCTCGGGCTCTCCGAGCGAGCGGATGGTGCCGTCGTCCTCGCGCACGCCCTTGACGATCGTCGGCTCGATCCGCACGCCGTCGTTCGCGAAGGCGCCGACGGCGGCGACCATCTGCAGCGCGGTGACCGCGTAGCCCTGCCCGAAGGAGGTCGTCAGCGCCGTGCGGCCGTCCCACTGATCGGGCTCGCGCAGGATGCCGGCGCTCTCGCCGGGCAGGCCGATGCCGGTGGGCGAGCCCAGGCCGAAGGCGGTGAGGTAGTCGTAGCGGGTCTGGTCGGACATCGTCTTGGCGATCTGGACGGTGCCGACGTTCGAGGACTCCTTGAGGACGCCCGCGAGGGTGAGCTGCTCGTCGGCGTGGTAGTGCGAGTCCTTGATCCGCTGCCCGTCGAAGTACTTCTCGTAGGGGATCGAGTACTGGCTGTCCACCGTGGCGGTGCCCTCCTCGAGCGCCGCCGCCATCGTGAACAGCTTCCCGGTGGATCCCGGCTCGAAGACGTTGGAGATCGACCGGTTGCCGAGATCCTCGGGATCGGCCGACGCATAGTCGTTGGGGTCGTAGGTGGGGTTGTCGGCGAGGGCGAGGACCTCCCCGGTGCGCGCGTTGTACACGACGGCGCTGCCGCCGGTCGCACCCCATTCGGCGACCGTGTCCTCGAGGATCTCCTGGGCCTTCCACTGCAGGTCGCGATCGATGGTGAGGACCAGGTCGCTGCCGTCGACGGCGGCGGTGGTCGTGCGCTTGCCGGTCGGGATGATCTGCCCGCCGGCACCGCGCTCGTAGCTGGTCTCGCCGTCGGTGCCGGCCAGGAGGTCGTCATAGGCGATCTCCGCGCCGGCGAGCGCCGTCCCGTCGGTGCCGACGAAGCCCAGGATGTTCCCGCCGACCTCGCCCGCGGGATAGATCCGGTCGGCGACGCGATCGGAGCCGATCCCGGGGATGCCCAGCGCGATGATCGCGTTGCGGACCGCCGGCTCGACGTTCTTCTCCAGATAGACGAAGCCGCGGTCCCCGGTGAGCGCCTCGACGGTGTCGGCGACGGTCCATCCCAGGACCGGTGCGAGCTCCTCGGCGGCCGCCTCGATGCCCGTCGGCCCCTCCTTGGCGTTCTGCTTGTAGGTCACGACCTGGATCTGGTTGACCCAGAGGTCGTACCTCTCGACCGAGCTGGCGAGGACCGCCCCGTTGCGATCGGTGATGTCCCCGCGCAGCGCGGGGATGGTGCGCGTGACGGTGCGCTGCGCGACGGCGGCCTCAGCGCGGGCGCTGGCATCCAGGCCCTGGACCCAGATGAGCCGGCCCGCAATCAGGAGCACCGCCACCAGGACCATGCTGATGACGAAGCGGTGGCGGACCGCAGGGCGTCCCACGCGAGCGCGCGGGATGCGCGGGCGCACCACCGTCGTGGTGCGAGCGCGCGAGGAGGGCCGCCCGGGCCGGGCGCCCGAGGAACGCTGCGGCGCCGATCCGCCACGACCGGTCCGACGCGTGGCCATCGCTCAGTCCCCCTCGTTGCCCATGCCGTTGTACGTGGTCGGCGCATCGTAGATCTCGGCGACGGGGACCGAGTCGGTCGTCGCGTCCCCGGCGGCGGCCGTGCCCTCGATCGGGGCGGTCTCTCCGAGCACCTCCCCGGTGTCGAGGTCGATGTAGGCGGGGTCCGTCACCGGGACCATGCCCAGCTCGCGGGCCTGGCGCTCGAGCTCCTGCGGAGTCCCGAGGCGCTCATTGGTCTCGGCGAGCGCCTGCTCCTCCTGGGTGAGGCGCTTCGACTGGGCCTCGAGGCGGGTGATCTCGTAGCTGGTGTTCGACATCTCGATGTTCAGGTACAGCAGCGCCGCGAGCGTCGCGGCGACGATCAGCGTGCACAGCAGCGTGAAGGGCAGCGTGCCGCCCCCGGTGCGCGGTGCCGAGAGGACGGTCAGCCGCGGCGCGGGGGCGGTCGATGCCGCGCCGCGCTCCCCGGGCTTGGGTGCGCGGACCGGACGGACGGCGGCCGCGCGGACGGCGGACGTGCTGGCCATGTCAGTGGCCTCCCTCGGCGATGCGGGTGCGGGCGAGCGCTCGGAGACGGACGCTCGCCGCACGGGGGTTGTGCTCGCGCTCGCTCGGGTCCGCCTGCAGGGCGCCCCGGACGAGCGGGATGAAGGTGGGCTTGTGCTCCTCGAGCTCCACGGGGAGCCCCGGAGGGGCCGACGAGCGGGTCCGACGCCCGAAGGCGGTCTTGACCAGCTTGTCCTCGCCGGAGTGGTAGGACTCCACGACGATGCGACCGTCGAGGAGGAGGGAGTCCAGCGCACCGTCGATCGCGCGGGTCAGGATCTCCAGCTCGGCGTTGACGGCGATGCGCAGGGCCTGGAAGGTGCGCTTCGCGGGGTGGCCCCCGCTCGCCTTCGAGGCGGCGGGGATGGCGCGCTCGAGCAGCTCGACGAGCTCTCCGCTGCGGGTCAGCGGCGCCTGCTCGCGCTGCTCGACCACGCGGCGCGCGATGCGCTTGGCGAATCGCTCGTCCCCGAGGTCGCGCAGGATCCGGGCGATCTCCGCCTCCGGGAGATCCCGCAGGAGGTCGGCCGCCGTCGGTCCGTCGGACGAGGGGTCCATGCGCATGTCGAGCGGTGCGTCCGCGGCGTAGGAGAAGCCGCGCTCGGGGGTGTCGATCTGGAAGCTCGACAGGCCCAGGTCCATGATGACGCCGTCGGCCCCGGGCAGGCCGAGATCGGCGAGCACCGCGGGGATCTCGTCGTAGGTGGCGTGCACGAGGGTCGCGCGCTCGGCATGCCCGGCCCGTGCGATCCGCTCCCGGGCGAGCTCGAGCGCCTGCGGGTCGCGGTCGATGCCGACGAGGCGGGCCTGCGGGGCCGCGTCCAGCACGGCGACCGCATGCCCGGCCATGCCGAGCGTCGCATCGACGTGGACGGCGCCCTCGTGCTGGAGCGCGGGCAGGAGCAGCCGGACGCACTCGTCCAGGAGGACGGGGACGTGACGGTCCTGCGCCGGTGCGCTGTCGTGGGGCTGTTCCATGGCACCCCTCCCGTGGTCGTGCTGCGGATTGTTCATGTGGGCGGTGGTGACGGCATCCCTCATCCTGCGCGGGGCCGTCCTGCCAGATTCCCCGTCGTTCCCGACCCGCCACCGGGGAAGTTGCGTCGGGGCGGGAACGACGAGAGGTCTCACAGGACGGAGCGTCCGTCGCGACGGCCTCAGAAGAGTCCGGGGACCACCTCTTCCGCCGTCTGCGCGAAGTCCTCCTCCTTCTGCTCGAGGTAGGTCTCCCAGGCCGGGAGCGACCAGATCTCGAGCCGGTCCAGGGCCCCGATCACCGCGGTCTCCCGCTCCAGCCCCGCGTACTTGCGCAGCGAGGGCGGGATGGTGATGCGGCCCTGCTTGTCCGGGACGACGTCCTCCGCTCCGGAGAGCAGCACGCGCAGGTAGTCGCGCGTCCGCTGATCGGTGGTGGGCGCCCGACGGGCCTCGGAGAGCTTCTGGTGGAACTCGGAGATCGGATACACCGCGATGCAGTGCTCCTGCCCCCGGGTCATCACCAGTCCTTCGGCGAGGACGTCGCGGAACTTCGCCGGGAAGATCAGGCGGCCCTTGTCGTCGAGCTTGGGCGTGTAGGTGCCGAGGAACACCTCGACCACCTCCCACGACCGGTGACTCGCGACGGGAAACCCTCTCCTCCCAACGCGCTCCACTTTACCCCACTGTCCCCCACCTTCCGCTACCGCATGCGCCGAATCGCTCCGGTCCCCCCGTGAATCCGCAGGTCATAACGGTGGGGTGGAAGTGGGGGAGCATTCCCCGCATTCCCCGCATCGGCGTGGCGCCGACCTGTCAGCCTCGCCCGGATGCGCTGCACCCTCCCCCACCCGGACGACGACTCCCCTGGTCATACGGGTGCCGACGCGCGCTGTCCGCACGGAGGGGTCGCGTGGGGCGAAGTGGAGGAGAGGCGTGGGGCGAAGTGGAGATCCTGGGAGATCTCTGATCCCGGCAGCATGCCGACGGCGATTTCGCGCATGGATATGCGCATTGACGGATAACGGATCCGTGCAGAGGGAAGAACGTCGTCATCGCCTACGACGAGGGCGGGGCATCGAGCACCAGGGGCATCGAGCATGAGGACGCCCCGGCCCTCTCGGGCACGGGGCGTCGTCCGCATCGATCCGCTCAGGACGATTCAGGTCTGCTCGGCGCGGGTCGCGTCGGCGCAGCGCGGGTCACCTCTGCACAGCACGGGTCATGGCGGCACAGCGCGTCGCCGCACAGCTCGGCTCAGGGACGCTCGATCCGACCTCGGGGCATCGCGAGGCGGTTCAGGGCCGCCTCGCTCAGCGCGCGACGATCAGCGCGGGGGCGGTCAGTGCGCGACGGGCGGCGCACAGCGGTCAGCGCGGGGCGACAGCCGGGGGAAGTGCGGCGAAGCGATGCGCTCAGCGGTCGTCGCCGGCGCGCTTGTCCCAGCGCTCCTCCATGCGACGCATGAAGTTCCCGCCATCGTTCGGCGCGGCGGGCTTCGCGCCGCTCCCGCCCGATCCCGGGCCGTCGGCTCCGGAATCCCCGGAGGCGGACGGGGCGGTCACGGCGTAGACGGCGCCGGCCAGCATCCCCAGGAACGCGATCACGCCGAGCCAGACGGCCGGCAGGGAGACCGCGAGGACCAGGATCACGAGGCCGAGGACCACTCCGCCCAGCCCGATGACGACCCGGCGCCCGCTGCGACTGCTCGTGCGGCGCGGCGCGAAGGCTCGCGCGAGCCGCGGATCCTCCGCGAAGAGCTGGCGCTCCATCTCATCGAGCATCTTCTGCTCATGCTCAGACAGCGGCATTGTCCCGCTCCTTGTCCCCGTCCTGACGCCCGGTCCGGCCGCCACCGCCGAGATGTCCTGGCGGTGTGCCGTCCTCGGCGGTGACACCAGTCTAGAGCGGTTCTCCGAATTGTGGTAACAGTCCGTAGGACGCGTCACCGATCGGGACTCCGGTCCGCCGCATCTGCCTCGTGGCCAGGACGTCCGCCACCGCTCCCGAGCGTCGACCCGCGCGAGAGGCTCCCCCCGCCGAAGCGCTCCAGAGCCCGGTCCATCGCGGACTCCAGATCGCTCCATCCACCCGCCCGTCCGGTCAGCTCGGCCTGGACCGGAGCACCCTGGACGGAGGAGAGATGCTGTGCCCGCACGCCGACGAGCCGCACCCTCGGCATCCGCGGCCGCTCGCGCTCCCAGAGGGCGACGACCTGCTCACGCAGCCGCTCGCCGCTGGCCGTCGGCTGCTCGAGCGTGCTCGACCGGGTGCGGGTGGTGCCATCAGGTGCGCGCAGCTTCAGCACGACGGTGCGCGCGACCTGCCCGGTGCGGCGCAGCTGCCGCGCCACGTCGTCGGCCATCGCGGTGATCCGGCGTCGAATCTCGTCGGCGTCGACGAGGTCCTCGTCCCATGTGCGCTCCGTGCCGAGCGACCTGTCCTTGACCTCGCGCCCGAGCCCTGTGCGATCGGAGCCGTCGGCGATGCGGAGGATCTCCGGCGTGCGCGGGCCGAGCACCCGCGCGAGCGTCGCCGGCGGGACCTCGCGGAGCTGCCCCACCGTGCGCACGCCGATCCTCGCGAGGCCTTCCTGCGCCTTCGGGCCGATGCCCGAGACGACCGCCACCGGCAGCGGCGCGAGGAATGCCGCGGTCCCCTCAGCGGGGACGACCAGCATCCCGTCGGGCTTCGCACGCGCGGAGGCGATCTTCGCGACCGCGCGCGAGACCGAGCCGCCCACCGAGCTGGGCAGGCCCAGCTCGGTGCGGATCCTCCCGCGCAGGAGGCCGCCGATCTCCTCGGGCTCGCCGAACAGCCTCCACGCCCCGCGGACGTCGAGGAACGCCTCGTCGACGCTGATCTGCTCGATGTCCGCGACGACGTCCCGCAGGATCGCCATCACCTGCGTCGAGACGGAACGGTAGAGATCGATGCGCGGCGGCAGGATCACGAGATCCGGTGCCAGCCTGCGCGCGGTCGCCATCGGCATCGCCGAACGAATCCCCCGCTCCCGCGCCGGATAGCTCGCCGCGGCGACGACGCCCCGTGCTCCGGCGCCGCCGACGACCACCGGGAGCCCGACGAGGGACGGATCATCGCGGATCTCGATCGACGCGAAGAAGGCGTCCATGTCGAGATGAAGGATGCCGGGCGACTCCGCTCCCGGTCTCGAGTCCCCGTCCACGGCCATGGGCGCACTCTACCGGCGGCCTCCGACAGCCCGATCGAGATCCGGGGCCACGCAGCCGCGGAGCCAAGGAGCCAAGGAGCCACGGAGGAGCAGGAGAGCGGCGGCGCGGTTCATCCGGCGAGCGCGGTGATCTCCATCGGGAGGTCGTCCAGGAGGATCTCCCCCACGCGCCGCAGGTGCGCACGGGTGCCGTCGAGATGGTCGCCCAGCAGCACGGGCTCCGGCTGCGCGAGCGGATCATGGTCCAGCCGGGCCCTCTCGGCGACCAACGGAGCGAGCTCCGCCGCGCGCTCCCTGCCCTCGGTGTCGATCCGGGCGAGGGCGGTCCAGACGTTCAACGGCAGCCGTCGACGCCGGCGCCGGTTCGCTCGGGCGACGAGGACCCCGGCTCCGCGGAGCGCCGCGCGATGGATCAGCTCGAAGGCCTCGCGCGGGTCCTGCTCGAGGAGCGCCTCGCCCTCGGCCAGGAGCGTGCGCGCACGGTGGAGGTCGACCTGATCGGCGTCGAAGTGCGCCAGGACGGCGCGGGTGCCGAGCCCCGCGGACGCCCCTGCCCCTCGTCCGCTCCGTTCGATGTCCCTGACCATCGCTCCCCCTCACCTCGGATCGCTCTCGTGGGCGGCTGTCCGGCCGCTCCCCGTCACCCGTTCGGGCTGAGGCCGACGCTATGCGGTGGGGCCGACAGGCGGGACGACGCCTCTTCCCGGTGTGGACGAGCGGACGTTGGGGAGGAGCAGGCATCGGCGAGGAGCAGGCGTCAGGATGGAACGGATGGAGGCACAGGGAGCCGGCAGAGAAGGAGGGCGGAGCGGGGATCTAGAGTGGTCGGATGTCCCGCCGTGAGCGCCATCGCAGCGCGCCCTTCGCACGCCTCGGTCCCCTCGACCGCCCGATCCCGATCTCGACGGGCACCGCCGAGCTCAGCACAGAGACCGACGGGTCGGTGCTGCTCCAGGTCAACGGCGTGCCGTCCTCGCACCTGCATCCCGACCCCGAGCACCTGGTGTTCGAGTACATGCGCTGGATGCTGCTGGTCATCGAACGGCATCTCGATGCCTCGCCCGAGGGGACCGAGGCCGGCCCCGCGCAGATCGCCCACCTGGGCGGCGCGGGCTGCTCGCTGCCGCGAGCGCTCGCCTCGCGCTGGCCCCGCTCCCGGCAGACGGTGGTCGAGCTCGACGCGCTGCTGGCGGAGCAGGTGCGCGAATGGTTCGACCTTCCCCGATCGCCGCAGCTGCGCATCCGCGTCGGCGATGCCGCGGCCGCCCTCGCGGAATGGCGGGAGGATCGCTTCGACGTCCTCGTCCGGGACGTCTTCGCCGGCGACACCACTCCGCATGCGCTCATCAGCGCGTCAGCCGCGCGGAATGCCGCTCGGGTCCTCGTCGACGGCGGCATCTATCTGGCCAACTGCGCCGCCCCGCCCGGCACCCGTCTGCTGGCCGACGAGCTGGCCACGCTCTCGGAGTCGTTCGCGCATGTGGGCGTGATCGCCGAGCCCGCTCACCTCACCGGCAAGCGGCGCGGCAACTGCGTGCTCCTCGCGTCCTCCCAGCCCCTGCCGGACGGCATCGACCGGGCACTGCGCTCCGACGCCGTCTCGGTGCGCCTGGCCCGCGAGGCGCAGGTGGAGCAGATCCGACGCGGCGGACGGGTCATCCAGGACCGTTGAGAAGAGAAGACGGGCAGGTCAGGAGCTTGCGCTCCGTGACCTGCCCGTCGTCGTCTGTGATCCCAGAGGAACTCAGAGAGGGCGGACCTGCTCGGCCTGCGGACCCTTCTCCCCCTGGGTGACCTCGAACTCCACGCGCTGACCCTCATCGAGGGAGCGGTAACCGTCCATGTCGATCTTGCTGTGGTGGACGAAGACGTCAGCGCCGCCCCCGTCGATCTCGATGAAGCCGAAGCCCTTCTCGGAGTTGAACCACTTGACCGAGCCCTGTGCCATACCTGTCACTTCCTGTGTCGTCCATCATCGGTCGCCCGTGCGACCTGGTGCCGCGTGAAGCCGTCCCCCGTGAACGGGTGGCATCAGGCTGGTGCCGTCCTGGTGTCGGGGTACCGACGACGGACTGTCCTGCTGGACCTGCATCACCGCAACGTCCCCATTCTGGCACGACCGTGGCCCCGTTCACACTGCCGAACGGCATCAGCGGTCACGAAGCCGTAACGAACACCGGGACGAATCGGGCATTGTCGGCATGCCGCCGCGGCGAGGGCGACCGATGCCCCGGCACACGTCCCGACCTCCTCGGCCCCGCCGCGTCGGCCGCGGCCCCATCCTCGTCGGCCGCGGCCCCGTCCCGGTCGCCTCGGCCCCGTCCCGGTCGCCTCGACCCCGATCCGTCGGCCACGATCCGCGGGTCGTCAGCCGAGGTCGTCCGTCCCCAGCGCGGAGTCGGGCCCGCGACCGTCGTGGTCCGCGAGGAAGCGCTCGAAGCGATCGCCGAGCTCCTCCGCCGTGGGCAGATCCATCGTGGTCGCGAGCGGGGAGTCGTCCCCCTCCCGCATCGCGTCGTACTGCTGCTCGAGCGCGGTGACGATCTGGCGGACCTCGGCGTTGTGCAGGAGGGTCGACTCGATCGCCGCGGAGGCCGCCTCCGTGAGGTCGCCGAGGTCGACCAGCGGGAGGTCCAGTCCCGTCGCCCCGCTGACGCGCCGCAGCAGCGCGAGCGCGCCCGCCGGGAAGTCGGTGCGCGTCAGGTAGTGCGGGATCTGCGCGGCATACCCCATCGCCGGGTGCCCGGCCCGCCCGAGCTCGAGCTCGAGGAGCGCTCCGAAGGCCGCGGGGATCGCGATGTCGGTCTCGTCCTCCTCGCCGTCGGACTCCGAGCGCAGGTCCTGGACCCGGTCGACATCCGCCGCGGCCAGCATCGACGGATCGTTGGCATGGGCGAACAGCCCGATGGGCCGGGTGTGGGGCACGGCCATGGGCACCGCCTGCATGCCCACGACGCGATCGACGTCGAAGAACTCGACGAGATCGATGATCGCCTGCGTGAAGCGGCGCCACTGCAGATCGGGCTCGGGCCCGTCGAGGAACAGGAAGGGCCGGTCGGACTCGTCGTACATGAGCGAGAGCGTCACCTCGGGCACGTCCACGGCGGTGTAGCTGATGCCGTCGAACCGGGCCTGCGGCCGCGATCCGCGGTAGTCCAGCAGCTCGTCGGCATCGAAGCTCACCAGGCGCACATGGCGCAGCTCGTCGCGCAGATAGGTCGCCGCGATGCGGCAGGCACCGCCGGCATCGACCATCCCCGGCAGGGCATGGACCAGGGTCAGCCCTCCGCGCGGCACGGCGGCGAGCACCTCCGAGTCCTCGAAGGCGTAGAGATCGCGCGGATCCCGCATCGGCGTCTCCTCCCTCGCGGCACCCCGGATGGCACACGCACCCAGGCGCATCCACCATAATGGACGACCGCGCTCCGCCGGACCGGGCTCTCCCGGGGCGGCGGCGCACCCGTGGAGACCGTGAGGGGAAGCATGTCCGTGGACGCCGCTGAACAGCAGTTCACCAGGGAGCTCGGTCGCGAGCAGTCGTACGCGGATCGCCTGTACGCGCGCCTCGACGAGCTCATCCTCCAGGTCGAGGGCAACCTCGACGCCATCCAGGCCTCGCAGCACGCCTCGACGCACCAGAACCGCTCCGAGCGCGACTCGTTCATGGCCCTCTACGAGGACCGCCTCGCCCTTCTCCGCTCGGTCAGCCGGGCCGTGGTCTTCGGGCGCCTGGACACCGACGAGGGCGCGCAGCGCTACATCGGCCGCATCGGACTGTTCACGCCGGAGCGGGAGCAGCTGCTGGTGGACTGGCGCGCGCCGGCCGCCGCCGCCTTCTACCAGGCCACCTCGACCGACCCGCAGGGGGTGCGGCTGCGGCGCCACCTCATCAGCCGCGGCCGCACCGTCGTCGGCCTCGAGGACGACGTGCTGGACCCGACGGTGCTGGACGAGGGGCACGACGTCGTCCTCCAGGGCGAGGGCGCGCTGCTCGCGGCCGTCTCGGGCCAGCGCACCGGCCGCATGGGCGACATCGTCGCGACCATACAGGGCGAGCAGGACCGCATCATCCGCTCCGAGAACCGGGGCGTGCTCGTCGTGCAGGGCGGCCCCGGCACGGGCAAGACCGCCGTCGCCCTCCATCGCGCCGCCTACCTCCTCTACACGCACCGCCGCCGCCTCGAGCACACCGGCGTCCTGATCATGGCGCCCACCCAGGGCTTCCTGCGCTACATCGAGCGCGTGCTGCCGAGCCTCGGCGAATCCGGGGTCGTCATGATGACGCCGGGCACCCTGTTCCCCGGGGTCGAGACGACCGAGCACGACGACGACGCCGTCGCCCGCGTCAAGGGGGACGCCGCGATGGCCGAGCTGCTCACGCGGGCCGTCAAGCAGCGTCAGCGCGTGCCCGCGCGCGATGTCCGTCTCCGCATCGACGGCACCGACATCGTGCTGACGCGCGAGGACGTGCGCTCCGCCCGCCGCGATGCGCGCTCCACGCACAAGCCCCACAACTCCGCCCGCGCCGTGTTCGTCCGCTCCGCCCTGAACCGTCTCGCCGAGCGCTACGAAGCGGCGCTGAAGGCCGCCGGTCGCACCGTCGTACCCGAGGACCGACCGGACATCCTCGCGGATCTCCGTCATGATCCCGACGTCCGCCGCGAGCTCAACCTCGCCTGGCTCCCGTACACCCCGCAGGGGTTCCTGCGGATCCTGCTCTCGCGCCGGGACCGGCTGCGCGCCGCCGCTCCGCGCTCGCTCGCCGACCGCGTGGACCTGCTGGTCCGGTCCAAGGACGCCCCCTGGACCGTCGAGGACGTCCCCCTGCTGGACGAGGTCGCCGAGATCCTGGGCGAGGACTCCGCCCCGGAGGAGGCACGCGCCCGGGACGCCGCCGAGCGCCGGGAGGCCGACGTCGACTACGCCCGCAAGGTGCTCGAGAGCTTCGACACCTCCGGCATGGTCCGCGCCGAGGACCTCGCCGACCAGGTCAACCGCGTCCGCGACGGACGCACGCTGGCGGAGCGCGCCGCCTCCGAGCGCTCCTGGACCTACGGCCACGTCGTCGTCGACGAGGCGCAGGAGCACTCCCCCATGAGCTGGAGGGCCCTCATGCGCCGGTGCCCGACGAAGTCCTTCACCGTCGTCGGGGATGTCGCGCAGACGTCCTCCGCGGCCGGCACCGACTCCTGGGAGGCCGCCCTCGCACCCCACATCCAGGACCGCCTCCAGGTCGAGCGCCTGACGGTCAACTACCGCACTCCTGCACGCATCATGGGGCATGCGCTCGGCATGGCGCGCGCGCACCGGCTCCCCGTCACCACGGTCACCTCGGTGCGCATCGGCGATCGCGACGCGCGGATCACGCCCGTCCGCGCCGAGCAGCTCGAGTCGTCCGCCGCCGCGGAGGTCGCCGAGCTGCACGGGCAGAGCATCGGCCGCATCGCCGTAATCGTCGCGCCGCACCGGATCGCGAGCCAGGTGCTCGCGCTCCAGGACGCCACCGGAGCCGCCGCGGTCGGCGCGGGCTCCTCGGGGGTCGACGACGAGATCTCCGTGATGACGGCGAAGGACGCCAAGGGGCTGGAGTTCGATGCGGTGGTCGTCGTCGAGCCGGCCGAGCTGGTCGAGGAGCACGGCGCCGGCGACCTCTACGTCGCGATGACGCGCCCGACGACCCATCTGGGGCTCGTGCATGCCCGGCCGCTGCCGGAGGGTGCGGCCGAGAGGGCCGACGTCGCCGTCGAGGGCGCCTGACCGGGAACGAGGATCGGCGGCCGTGGCTTCCCCTCCACGACCGCCGATCCGGCGTGCACCTCAGCGGCGCACGTCGAACATCTTACGCACAGGTCCGACGTTCCGAACCTCCTGATGCGGTGAAGGTGAGAAGTCGATCACACTCTCGGCGAAGGTGCTCGGTGCGAGGGCATGACCTGCATGGACGACACGCTCAGGAGGACAGCTCGGCACCCTCGGCGCGCAGCCTGCTGATCGCCGCCTCGAAGTCCTCGAGGGACTCGAAGGACTGGTAGACGCTCGCGAAGCGCAGGTAGGCGACGAGATCGAGCTCCTGGAGCGGCTGGAGGATCGCCAGCCCCACCCCGTGGGCCTCGATCTCGGCCTGTCCGCTCGCACGGATGTCCTCTTCGACGCGCTGAGCGAGGACGGCGAGCTGGTCATCGCTCACCGGCCGCCCCTGGCAGGCCTTGCGCACCCCGGAGATCACCTTGGCACGGCTGAACGGCTCGCTCACACCGGATCGCTTGATCACGGAGAGCGAGGCGGTCTCGGCCGTCGAGAAGCGACGCGAGCAGTTCGGGCACTGACGGCGCCGCTTGATCATCGACCCGTCGTCGGACGTGCGGGAGTCGACGACGCGCGAGTCGGGATGGCGGCAGAAGGGGCAGTGCATCCCCCAAGGATACCGGGCGTTCCCCCGGGCGGCCGAGGGATGTGATAGCGGCACCTGCTCGGCATCGACGATCAGTCCCCGAGCGACTCCGCGGAGGGGAGCACGATGGACTGTCCGGCGGTGACCCGGCCGGTGGGGAGATGGTTCAGGGTCCGCACCTCGGCGATGTACTCCTGCGCGCTCACGCCCTCGGGGGCGAACTCCTCGGCATAGCCCCAGAGGGTGTCGCCCTGCGCGACGGTGACGACCTCCCCCTCCCCCGCCTCCTGGCCGGCGAGGGCGCTCGGCACGTCCAGGACGAGGATGAGCAGCGTCGCGACGAGCAGCCCGAGCAGGAAGGCGAGGACGGTGACGACCGTCCGCCCCCGGGCCGTGATCTCCAGTCGAACATGCGCACGAGCCTGCGGGGCCGACGACGCCTCCGTCTGCTCGGCGAAGGTGCTCGTCGCCTCGCGGCGAACGGGAAGGGCGATGATCCGCGCCTGCTGCGCAGCGGTCCCGACGGGCGTCGGGATGGTCATGTGCGTCTGCATTTCCGAACTCCTGTTCGATCGAACCTTTGTGCGAGCGTAGGTCAGGCCGCAGCGACACGCAAGACCCACCTCGAACACATGTTTGGCGATCCGGTCGCTCCCGCCTACCCTGGGAACACGGACCACGGAACCGCGCAGGTCCGACAGACGAAGCCAGGGAGGCCCTCACGATGACCCCGAGCACCCGACGCCGCCAGGAGCCGAGACTCAAGGTCGTCGGCGGTGCGGGGGGATCGCGGGCCGGCGCCTCGGACTCCCCCTCGCCCCTCGCCTCCCTCACCCCGCGCCAGCGGCTCGTCCTCGAGACGATCCAGGACTCGATCGCGAGCCGCGGATACCCCCCGACCATGCGCGAGATCGGCGACGCCGTCGGCCTCACCTCGTCGTCCTCGGTCTCCCATCAGCTGCAGGCGCTCGAGCGCAAGGGCCTGCTGCGGCGGGACCCAAAGCGGCCGCGCGCGATGGAGGTGGTGCTCCCCGCGGAGGCCGCCGAGGAGGACCTGCCGCCGGCCGCGCCGCAGATCGTCCAGGGGCTCCCCGAGCCCGCGCCCGGCGGGCCCTCGGTCGCGGTCCCGCTCGTCGGCCGCATCGCCGCGGGCGTCCCGATCATGGCCGAGGAGCAGGTGGAGGACGTCTTCACCCTGCCGTCCCGCCTGGTCGGCGACGGCGACCTGTTCCTCCTGCAGGTCGTCGGCGAGTCGATGATCGATGCGGCGATCTGCGACGGCGACTGGGTCGTCGTGCGCAGTCAGCAGACCGCGGAGAAGGGCGAGATCGTCGCCGCGATGATCGACGGCGAAGCCACCGTGAAGACCTTCGCCCAGCGGGACGGCCACGTCTGGCTCATGCCGCACAACCCCTCGTTCGCCCCCATCCTGGGCGACCACGCGGAGATCCTCGGCAAGGTCGTGGCGGTCCTGCGCTCCGTCTGAGCTCCGTCTGATCCGGCGCGCGCCCGGCCTCAGGCGCCCGTCCCGCTGAGCCGGCGGAGGGCGCCGAGCGCGACGTCAGGATCCGTGGTGGACCACAGGGGCGGCATCGCCGCCCGCAGGTAGCCGGCGTAGCGGGCGGTCGCGAGGCGCGCGTCGAGGACGGCGACCATCCCGCGATCGTCCTGCGAGCGGATGAGGCGCCCGGCGCCCTGCGCGAGCAGGAGGGCCGCATGCTGCGCCGACACGCCCATGAACCCGTTGCCCCCGCGCTCCGAGATCCGCTCCTGGCGCGCGGAGGTCAGCGGGTCGTCGGGCCGCGGGAACGGGATGCGGTCGATCGTCACGAGGCGGCAGGCGGGACCGGGTACATCGACCCCCTGCCACAGGGTGAGCGTGCCGAACAGGCTCGAGTCCTCGTCCTCGCGGAAGTCCCGCACGAGGTTCGCCATCGAGTCCTCGCCCTGGACGCCGATCGGCAGGGACAGGCGCCCGCGCACATGCTCGGCGGCGAGCTCCGCTCCGCGTCGCGAGGAGAACAGGCACAGCGCGCCGCCGTGGGAGGCGTCGATCAGCTCGGTGAGATGGTCGAGCATCGCGAGCGCCGGGCCGTCGCGACCGGGCGCCGGCAGATGCCGCGCCACGTAGAGGATCCCCTGGCGCGGGTAGTCGAAGGGGCTGCCGACGTCCAGTCCGGCCCACGCGCCGCGGTCCGCCGACGCCGGCAGCTCGTCCACCGCGGTCCGTCCGGCGCGCGCGAGACCGACCTCTCCGGCAGGCGGTTCGAAGCGCCCGCCGAGGGCGAGGGTCGCGGAGGTCAGCACCGCGGTGCGGTCCTCGAGGATCGCACCGCGCATCGCGCCGGCGACGCTCATCGGCGCGACCTGGATGCTGGAGCGACCGGTCGCCTGCGAGCGCGAGACCGAGACGACGTCGTCCTCGTCGGGCGCCGCGAGGCGCTCGCAGACGTCGATGATCTCCTGCAGCGAGGCGCGCACGGCCTTGCGCGCCCCGGCGGTGGCGACGGATCCGTCCTCCCCCGCCTCCTTGGCATCGGAATGGGCCGTGCGGGCCTGGACCCGCAGCTGGGTGATCGCATCGCCCAGCCGCGGCGGGAGCTCGCCGATCACGCGCCCGTCGGCCATCTGGTCGAGGGACTCCTTGAGCTCCTCGCCGGCGTCGTCGAGGGCGGTGGCCGCGACGCCCAGCGAGCGCAGGTCCCGCACGACGCCTCGCACCATGCCGGGAACCAGCGCCTCGGTGACCGCTCCGGTGACCCGGGAGACCAGATCGTGCGCCTCGTCGAAGACGACCACGTCATGGTCGGGGATGATCCCGTGGCCGTCGAAGGCGTCGATCGCCAGCAGCGCATGGTTCGTGACGATCAGATCGACCTCCCGGGCCAGCTCGCGGCTGCGCTCGGCGAAGCAGTCCTCGACCATCGGGCAGGTGCTGCCCAGGCACTGGTTCCCGGTGACGGACACCTGGCGCCAGGCACGGTCGGAGACGGCGGACTCGAGGCTGTCGCGGTCCCCGGTCTCGGTGTCCTCCGCCCAGTCCCGCAGGCGTCGCACCTGCTCCCCCAGCTTCTCCGTGCCGCCGCCCTGGGAGGGGTCGACGCGGACCTCGGCGAACAGCGCTCCGGCATCCAGGTCGAGCGGGTAGCCGCCATCGAGCTTGTGGCGGCACAGGTAGTTCGCGCGCCCCTTGAGGAGCGCGAAGGTGGGGGTCCGCGGCAGATGCTCGGCCAGCGCCTCGACGAGTCGCGGGAGGTCCTTGCGCACGATCTGCGTCTGCAGCGCGATCGTCGCGGTGGAGACGACGACGGGCCGGCCCGTCGTGACCGCGTGATGCAGGGCGGGCACGAGATAGGCGAGGGACTTGCCGGTGCCGGTGCCGGCCTGCACGAGCAGGTGCCGGCTGCCCTCCATCGCCGTGCCCACGGCCCGCGCCATGGCGCTCTGGCCCTCGCGAGGGCTGCCTCCGACGGCGGCGACAGCCGCCTCCATGAGGGCGTCGAGCTCCGCGGTCGAAGCGGTCGGGGCGGCGGCGGGAGTCACCGATCCAGGGTAGCCGTCGGACCGCGGCCCGCCTTCCCGGGACGCGCTCCCGGGAAGGCGCCCTCGGTCACGCGGCGCCGCGCAGCTCGGCGGCGAGCGCCTCGTCGACCCGGGCATGCAGGTGCGTGCCCTCCGCCAGGTGCTCCTCGGCGAGGACCTCGCCGGAGGTGTGCACCCGGGAGACGAGGTCGCCGCGGGAGTAGGGGACGACCAGGTCGACCTCGACGTCGGGCCGCGGGAGCCGCTCGGCGATGAGCTCGCGCAGCTCCTCGATGCCCTGGCCGCTGCGCGCGGACACCACGGCGGACTCCTCCACCTGGCTGCGGATGCGGGCGATCGTCTCCGGCGAGGCCAGATCGGCCTTGTTCAGGACGACGATCTCGGGGACGTCGAAGCCCTCGAGCTCGCCCAGCACCGTGCGGACGGCGCGGATCTGCCCCTCGGGGTCCGGGTGGGAGACGTCGACCACATGGAGCAGCAGGTCCGAGCCGCCGACCTCCTCGAGGGTCGAGCGGAAGGCCTCCACCAGCTGCGTGGGCAGATGGCGGACGAAGCCGACGGTGTCCGCGTAGGTGAACTCGCGGCCGTCGGGCGTGTGGGAGCGACGGACGGTCGGGTCCAGGGTCGCGAACAGGGCGTTCTCGACCAGCACGCCGGCGCCCGTGAGGCGGTTCAGCAGCGAGGACTTCCCCGCGTTGGTGTAGCCGGCGATCGCGACCGACGGGATCCGGTTGCGCCGACGGTCGGCGCGCTGCGCCTCGCGGCCCGGGGCCATCGCCTTGATCTCGCGGCGGAGCTTGGCCATGCGGTCGCGGATGCGCCGCCGGTCCAGCTCGATCTTCGTCTCGCCAGGACCGCGCGAGCCCATGCCGGCCCCGGCGCCGCCCACCTGACCGCCCGCCTGACGGGACATCGACTCGCCCCAGCCGCGCAGGCGCGGCAGCAGGTACTCGAGCTGCGCGAGCTCCACCTGGGCCTTGCCCTCGCGGGACTTCGCGTGCTGGGCGAAGATGTCGAGGATCAGCGCGGTCCGGTCGATGACCTTGACCTTGACGACGTCCTCGAGCGCGCGGCGCTGGCCGGGGGCGAGCTCGCCGTCGGCGATGACCGTGTCGGCGCCGACCTCGGCGACGACCTCCGCGAGCTCCTGCGCCTTGCCACGGCCGAGGAAGGTCGCGGGGTCGGGGTGCGCGCGCCGCTGCAGCATGCCGTCGAGCACCTCGGAGCCGGCGGTCTCGGCGAGCGCCGCGAGCTCCCGGAGGCTGTTCTCGGCCTCCTCGACGTTCCCGGAGGTGTAGAGCCCCGCGAGCACGACCCGTTCGAGGCGCAGCTGGCGGTACTCGACCTCGGTGACGTCCTCGAGCTCGGTGGACAGGCCGCTCACGCGGCGGAGCGCACGGCGGTCGGCGAGATCGAGCTGCTCGCCGTCCGCATCGGAGGCGTAGGTGACGGCGGAGACGGAGGCGTCGCCGCGGGCCAGGATCCGGTCGGTCAGCCGATCGCGGCGCGGGGAGTCCGTGCTCCCCTGCTCGCCGCTCCGCTCTGCCGTGGCGGGCTCCTCGACCCCTGCGGCGCCGGTCGGGACCGGGCTGCTCTCCTCGACGTCGGTGTCGGGTTCGGGATCGGGATGGAAGGCGATGGGCACGGGTGGGGTTCTCCTCATGGTCGGGGGTGCGTGGCATCCAGAGTCCCACGCCCGCGCGAGAGGGTCGAGCGATTTCTCGCTGGGCGCATCCCGGAGGGCCGCGCACGGCGCGCCGGCGCCGGGCGGGTCCGTATCCTGGCGCGGTGGAACAGCACTACTTCACCCCGGTCCCCGACACCGACGACGTCCGCCGCCCGCTGCGCGCGACCCTCGCCGGCGTCGAGCGCGACCTCGTCTCGAGCACCTCGGTGTTCTCGGGCCGCGGCCTGGACAAGGCCACGGCGGTGCTGCTGGGACGCCTCGACGAGCTCCACGAGGTGCCCGCCGGCGCGCGCATCCTCGACCTCGGCTGCGGCTGGGGCCCGATCGCGCTGACCGCGGCGCTGCTGCACCCGGATGCGGAGGTGTGGGCGGTGGACGTCAGCGAGCGCGCTCGCGCGCTGACCGCCGAGAACGCTCAGCGCCTCGGTCTCGGCAACGTCCGGGTGGTCGCGCCCGAGGAGGTCCCCGAGGACCTGCGGCTGGACGTCATCTGGTCGAACCCGCCGATCCGCATCGGCAAGGAGGAGCTCCATGCGCTCCTGCTGCGCTGGACCGCGCGGCTCGCGCCCGCGGGCACCGCGGCTCTGGTCGTGGGGAAGAACCTCGGCGCGGATCCGCTGGCCCGCTGGCTCGGCGAGCGCCTGCCTGCGCGCCCGGTGGGGAAGGTCGCCAGCGCCAAGGGCTTCCGGATCATCGAGATCGGTCCCGAGACCGGGACGATCCCGGGGGACTGAGCTCCGTCAGACCAGCAGCTCGCCGTCGGCGACGAGCTCGGCGGGACCGGTGAGGGTCACCTCGCCGTCCTCGCGCCACCCGACCTCGAGGGCGCCGCCCGGCACGTCGACGCGCCAGGGCAGGCGGGAGTCGTCCCCGGCGCGCAGCGCGGAGGCGACCGCGACGGCGGCGACGCCGGTCCCGCAGGACTCGGTCTCCCCCACCCCGCGCTCGTGCACCCGCATCGCGACGTGGCGCTCCCCGCGCACGACGACGAGCTCGATGTTCGCGCCGTCGACCGGTTCCGGATCCAGCACCGGACGGTGCTCGAGATCGACGTCCGCGAGCTCCGCGCCCTCGGGCAGGAAGGCGACGACATGCGGGTTCCCCATGTCGACGTCGGTCCCCTCGAGGAGCATCCCCGCCCCGGCCTCTCCGGCGACGGCGACCGTGCGCGGTCGCCCGGCGAGGTCGTCGGCGCCCAGCCCGGCCACGCCCATCCCCACGCGCACGGTCCAGCCGAGAGCCCCCCGCGACGAGGCGGGCGTGCTCTCGGGTCCGGCGAGGATCTCGATCGAACGGACGCCGGCACGGGTCCAGATCCGGTAGGAGTCCGCAGCGACATGGCCGGCCCGACGGAGATGGGCGGCGAAGACGCGCACTCCGTTGCCGCACATCTCGGCGATGGAGCCGTCGCCGTTGCGGTAGTCCATGAACCACTCGGGGGCGTCCGCCGGGGCGTCGACGCCCGCCGCCGCGGTGCGGACGGCGCGGATGACGCCGTCGCCGCCGATCCCCCCGCGACGATCCGCGAGCGCGCGCACGAGCTCCTCGTCGAGCTCCAGCTCTCCGGCGGGGTCGTCGAGGATCACGAAGTCGTTGCGGGTGCCGTGCCCCGTGGTGAAGCGCAGCCGACGGCCGGCGGGCTCGAGGGCGGCGGAGGATGATGCGGAGGTCATGGGAGGAAGCCTAGGGCCGACGCGACCTGCCGGTCGAGCCCGCCGCCCTCGTCCTCGCGGCGCGCGTCGATCCAGCGCACGCGCTCGTCGCGTCGGAACCACGTGTCCTGCTTGCGCACGAGGCGCCGGGTGCCCGCCGCTGTGGACTCGATCGCCTCCTCGCAGCCCATCGTGCCGTCGAGCACCGCGAGCGCCTGCTCGTAGCCGATCGCCCGACGGGCGGTCCTGCCGCGGTCCAGGCCCCGCTCGCGCAGGACGCGGGTCTCGTCGAGGAGGCCGTCGGCGACCATCGTCCGGATCCGTCGGCCGATGCGCTCGTGGAGGGTCTCGCGGTCCAGCCCCAGGCCGATCTGGATCGTCGACGGGTCGTGGAGCACGGGGCGGGGCAGGAAGGCCGCGAACGGCTGGCCGGTGAGCTCTCCGACCTCGAGCGCGCGGACGATGCGTCGCACGTCATGGGCGCCGATGACGGCGGCGGCGCCGGGATCCCGGGCCGCGAGCTCGGCATGGAGCGCCTCGCCGCCGATCTCCTCCGCGCGCGCCTCGAAGCGGGCGCGGACCGCGGCGTCGGTCGGGGGGAACGCGATGTCGTCCAGGACTGCGCGGATGTACAGGCCGGAGCCGCCGACCAGGATCGGGACGCGCCCGCGTCCGCGGATCGCCGCGATCGTCTCGCGGGCCTCCCGCTGGAAGGCGGAGACGGAGGCCTCCTCGGTCACCTCCAGCACGTCCAGGAGGTGGTGCGGCACGCCCTGCCGTTCGGCGAGAGGCACCTTCGCGGTCCCGATGTCCATGCCCCGGTAGAGCTGCAGGGCGTCCGCGTTGACGACCTCGCCCTCCAGGCGCAGAGCGAGGGCGATCGCGAGGTCGGACTTGCCGGTCGCGGTGGCGCCGACGACGGCGATCAGCGGCGGTCCCGGCTCGGTGCTCATGCGCCGCACCCTATCGCCCGGTCCCGCTCCCTTCCCCTGTCCCTGCACCCTGACCAGGCTCGGGTCGCAGGGATCACGACACGCGCGGGGTCGACTTCCCACGGGAACGGAGTAGGGTGAGCGGCGGCCCCACGGGCCGGACCGAATCCCTACTGACCAGTCGAGGTTGCACGTGCCTGCTGCGAACGAGTCCCCGCTCATCATGGACTCGACCGAAGGTCTCGAGCCGCTGTCGATGACGCGCGTGGAGGAGTGCCTCACCCGGCACGGCTACGCGTACGTCGAGGACGAGGCGCACCCGGAGATCCTCCGGGCCCGGTTCGACGACTACCGCTTCCAGTTCATGCTCAGCGGCGAGGACCACGGGATCCTGCAGACCCGCGGTCGCTGGAGCCACAGCGTGGACTTCTCCCGCAAGGTGCAGATGATCAAGCTCTGCAACGAGTGGAACATGAACCGCATCTGGCCCAAGGTGTATGTGCGCCGCGAGGCCGAGGGCCTGCTCGGCGTCTACGGCGAGCTCTCCGCGGACTTCCGCGCCGGAGCCCTCGACAGCCAGCTCGACAGCGCGATCTCATGCGGTCTGAGCACCGTGATCGCCTTCTTCCACAGCCTCGAGGAACGGCTCGGCAACGAGCTCGAGGACCTCGACAGCTGACCCTCCTGCGGGGCGCGCCGCGCGCTCCCCGCCCGGGATGAGCGACGGCCGGCACCCTGCAGGGTGCCGGCCGTCCGCGTCCCCGGGCCTCAGGCGCGGCGCAGGGACGGGATCCCGAGCACGACCGGGCCCTGCGCGGGGCCGCTCCCCGCACCCGTGCCGCATCCGCCCCCGGCGGTGAGGCCCTGGACACCGGCCTCCCAGGCGTCCCCCGAGCGCGTGCGGCGCACGGAGAACTGCTCGGGCGCGAGCCGGTCCGCGGGCGCGGCCAGGGCGCTGTCGGCGATCAGATAGTGGGGCGCCGCGCGCGTCACCGTGGCGGTGACGAGATCACCGGGGCGGGGACGCCGTGCTTCCGGCAGGTCCGGGGGAAGAGCCAGGTGCACCAGCCGATGGTCGCGGGACCGGCCGGAGAGGCGCTGGGTCTCGCGGTCCCGCTCCCCCTCGTTCTCGGCGACGAGGACCTCGACGACGGAGCCCTCGAGCCGACGGTTCTCCTCGAAGGCGATGCGGTCCTGCAGAGCGGTCAGACGCTCGTACCGCTCCTGGACGACCTCCTTGGGGATCTGGTCCTCCATGGTCGCGGCCGGGGTGCCGGGACGGATCGAGTACTGGAAGGTGTAGGCGCTCGAGAAGCGGGAGGCCTCGACGACCTCGAGGGTGCGCTGGAAGTCGTCCTCGGTCTCGCCGGGGAAGCCGACGATGATGTCCGTGGTGATCGCGGCGCCGGGGATGCGCTCGCGCACGCGCTCGAGGATGCCCAGGAACCTCTTCCCGCGGTAGGAGCGCTTCATCCGGCGCAGGACGTCGTCGGAGCCGGACTGCAGCGGCATGTGCAGCTGCGGCATGACGTTCGGGGTCTCGGCCATCGCGTCGATCACGTCGTCGGTGAACATCGCCGGGTGCGGGCTCGTGAAGCGCACGCGCTCGAGGCCGTCGATGTCGCCGCAGGATCGCAGCAGCTTCGCGAAGGCTCCGCGATCGCCGAACTCCACGCCGTAGGAGTTCACGTTCTGCCCCAGCAGCGTCACCTCGATGGCGCCCTGCTCCACGACGTCGCGCACCTCGGCGAGCACGTCACCGGGCCGACGGTCCTTCTCCTTGCCGCGCAGCGACGGGACGATGCAGAAGGTGCACGTGTTGTTGCAGCCCACCGAGATGGAGACCCAGGCGGCATAGGAGGACTCGCGCCGGGTCGGCAGGGTGGAGGGGAACACCTCGAGCGACTCGAGGATCTCGACCTGCGCCTCCGCGTTGTGGCGCGAGCGGTCCAGCAGCACCGGGAGCGAGCCGATGTTGTGGGTCCCGAAGACGACATCCACCCACGGCGCCCGCTCGACGATCGTCGAGCGGTCCTTCTGCGCGAGGCAGCCGCCGACGGCGATCTGCATGCCCGGGTTCGCGTCCTTGGCGGGACGGAGGCCGCCGAGGGTGCCGTAGAGCTTCTTGTCCGCGTTCTCCCGCACCGCGCAGGTGTTGAACACGACGACGTCGACCTCGCCCCTGCGGGCGTCGGCGCCCTCGGGCGCGGCCGTATAGCCGGCCTCCTCGAGCAGTCCGGTCAGGCGCTCGGAGTCGTGGACGTTCATCTGGCACCCGAAGGTGCGCACCTGGTAGGTGCCGCGGGGGGACGGGGCGGTGGTGGTCGGCATAGTGCCTCCAGGGTACGGCGCCGACTGCGCGCGCACCGCTCCGCAGCAGCCTCCCGGAGAGGTGTCGATCGATCTCACGTCCGGCCCTCGCGGATCACGAAGATATGACGACCGGCGACGAACCCGCTCGTGATGGCCATCACATCCGATAGCGTGCCGTTCATGTCGCAGACCTCGCCGGGTGCCGATCCCTCCGCACGCCCCCTCGTGTCCCTGTCCGGAGTGCAGAAGCACTTCGGGGATCTGCACGTGCTCCGGGACGTCGATCTCGAGGTCGCCCACGGCGAGGTCGTGGTCGTGCTGGGGCCGTCGGGCTCGGGGAAGTCGACCCTGTGCCGGACGATCAACCGCCTCGAGACGATCGACGAGGGCGAGATCCGCATCGACGGGGTCCTGCTGCCGTCCTCGGGGTCGGGCCTCGCCCATCTGCGCGCCGAGGTCGGGATGGTGTTCCAGTCCTTCAACCTCTTCGCCCACAAGACCGTCCTGGAGAACGTGACCGTCGCCCCCATCAAGGTCAAGAAGGTGCCGCGGAAGCAGGCGGAGGCGAAGGCGATGGAGCTGCTGGAGCGCGTCGGCGTCGCCGACCAGGCGCAGAAGCTGCCCGCCCAGCTCTCCGGTGGTCAGCAGCAGCGCGTCGCCATCGCCCGGTCGCTCGCGATGGCGCCGAAGGTGATGCTCTTCGACGAGCCGACCTCCGCCCTCGACCCCGAGATGATCAACGAGGTCATCCAGGTCATGACGGATCTGGCCCACGAGGGCATGACGATGATCGTGGTCACGCACGAGATGGGCTTCGCCCGCCGCACCGCCGACCGCGTCGTCTTCATGGACGCCGGCCGGATCCTCGAGACCCGCAGCCCCGAGGAGTTCTTCACCTCCCCGCAGACGGATCGGGCGAAGGACTTCCTCTCGAAGATCCTCCACCACTGACCCGCTCGAGCACGACCCGACCGTCCCGACCGCTCCATCGACCGACCGACAGCTTCCCACCGACAGCTTCCGACGAAGGAGTTCACCATGTCCCTGAACCGCCGCCTCTTCCTCACCGGCACCGCCGGATCCGTCGCCGCCCTCGCCCTCCCCGCCTGCGGAGGCGAGAGCGACGACGAGCCCGAGGTCGCCAGCGTCGACGCCTCGGAGTTCGCCGAGGGCTCGACCATGGCAACCCTCGCCGCGGCCGGCAGCATCACCATCGGCACCAAGTTCGACCAGCCGCTCTTCGGCCAGGCCGGGCCCGACGGCAAGCCCGCCGGCTTCGACGTCGAGATCGGCAAGATCATCGCCGGCGCCCTCGGCATCGCGGCCGACGACATCGAGTGGACCGAGACCGTCTCGGCCAACCGCGAGCCGTTCATCGAGAACGGCAACGTCGACATCGTCGTGGCGACCTACACCATCAACGACACCCGCAAGGAGGTCGTCGACTTCGCCGGCCCCTACTACATCGCAGGCCAGGCGCTCATGGTCCTCATCGACAACGAGGACATCACCGGCGAGGACTCCCTCGACGGCAAGACGGTCGCCTCGGTGGAGGGCTCGACGCCCGCGCAGTACATGACGGACAACCACCCGGAGGCCACGCTGCAGACCTTCGACACCTACTCCAACTGCGTGACAGCGCTGAAGAACGGCCAGGTCGACGCGGTCACCACCGACAACGTCATCCTGGCGGGCTTCGTCGCCGCCGACGAGGAGAGCCTGAAGCTGGTCAACGACGGGGAGACCTTCACGGAGGAGCCCTACGGGATCGGCCTCGCGAAGGGCGACGACGACTTCCGCGCCTTCGTCAACGACACCCTCCAGGCGGCGTACGACGACGGCAGCTGGGCCGCGGCCTGGGAGTCCACGGCTGGTGTCGTGCTGCCCACGCCGGATCCCCCGGCGATCGACCGCTACTGATCCCGGTCGGGCGGGGCGCGCCCGTCCGGCGCATCCCGCCCGCCCGGCGCATCCCGCCCGCACCGACCGACCACACCTCAGGAGCAGCCCATGGGAAGCCTCCTCCTCGAGCACGAGATGCTCTGGAGCGCCTTCACGACCACGCTGACGCTGGCCGTGGTCTCCGGCATCATCGCGCTCGTCGGCGGGACGCTGATCGCGGCGATGCGCGTCTCCCCCTACGCCCCGCTGCGTGCCGTCGCCGTCGCGTACACCGAGTTCCTGCGCAACACCCCGCTGACGATCGTCTTCTTCTTCTACGTCTTCGTGACCCCGTCGATGGGCTTCATCTTCGACTACAAGCTCGCAGCGATCATCGCCCTGAGCTGCTACACCTCTGCCTTCGTCGCCGAGGCCGTACGCTCGGGCATCAACTCCGTCGCGATCGGGCAGGCCGAGGCGGCCCGCTCCCTCGGCATGTCGTTCCGCCAGAACCTCACGATCGTCGTGCTCCCCCAGGCGTTCCGCACGGCGGTGCCGCCGCTGATCAACGTGTTCATCGCTCTGGTGAAGAACACCTCGGTCGCCGGCGCCTTCAGCGTCTTCGAGCTGTTCGCCATGTCCCGACGGCTCACCAACGTGCATTCGGGCGACGTGCTGGGCATCCTGCTCGGCGTCGCCCTGTGCTATCTGATCATCTGCATCCCGCTGGGCCAGGTCGCGGGGCGCCTCGAGCGGAAGGTGGCGTTCGCCCGATGAGCACCAGCGGACCCGTCCTCTACGACGTCGCCGGCCCCGAGGAGAAGCGTCGCGAGCGGATCATCTCGGTGGTGCTGGGCGTCGTCATCCTCGGCGTCGCCGGCGGCATCGCCTACCGGCTGCACCTCAACGGCGTCTTCGACGATCGCTGGATGGTGCTGGTCGACGTCCCGCCGAACTTCGCCGGCTACGAGACCAAGCACGTCTGGGCGGCGGTGTTCCGCGGCCTCGGGAACACGCTCCTCGCGGCGGTGATCTCGCTGCCGCTGGCCGCGCTGCTCGCCGTGCTGCTGGTGTCGCTGCGCGCCTCGCCCTACCGGGCCGTGCGCTGGACGACGACCGCGCTGATCGAGATCTTCCGCGGGCTGCCCGTCGTGCTCATGATGTTCTTCGCGATCCTCATGCTCCCCGGATCCACGGCCCTGACCGCCGTCGTGTTCGGCCTCGTGATCTACAACGGCGCCGTGTTCGCCGAGATCCTCCGTGCCGGCATCGCTGCCCTGCCCAAGGGCCAGACGGAGGCCGCCGAGTCCGTGGGCATGGGACCGTTCCTGATCTATCGCGACATCCAGCTGCCGCAGGCGGTCCGCATGATGCTCCCATCGCTGATCGCGCAGGGCGTCGTGCTCGTGAAGGACTCCTCGCTCGGCTACATCGTCAGCTATGCGGAGCTGCTGCGCTCCATCAGCCGCGTCGCCGACGCGCTCACCAACGCCGACTACCTGCTGCCGCTGCTGACCGTCGGCGCCGCCGTCTACATCACGCTGAACATCACGCTGTCCCGTGTCGCGGTGCGCCTCCAGCGGCGGAGCGGGCATCGGCGCGCGGCACGCGTCGTCGGCACACCGCCGGTCGCGGACTGAGGCGACGGTCGCGGGCCGGGCGGCGGCCGCAGACCGGGCGTCAACCGCGGGCCGGGCGACCGCCGCAGCAGAGCGACGGAGCTCGCCGGCTCAGCCGTCGGCTCGAGCGCCGGATCAGTCGCCGCGGGCGGCGTCGCGCAGCTCGCTGGAGATGACGCGGACCGCGAGGCTACCCGGATAGCCCTTGCGCGTGAGCATCGCATCCAGGCGCCGCGAGAGCCGACGACGGTGGGAGCCGTCGCGGTCATCGCGCAGCTGCTCGCGATCCCGGTCGCGCAACCGCGATCGGACCAGCTCCCGGCATCGGCTCTCCTCGCCGTCGTCGCCGTCCTCGTCGACCGCGAGCGCCTCGGCGATGACGTCGTCGGCGACCTCGCGCTGCTCGAGCTCGCGGCGCAGGGCCTCGTCCGAGAGGGAGCGGAGCCGGCGCCGCTGACGCACCCACTCCCCCGCGAACGCGGGATCGTCGATCAGGCCGGAGCGGTCGATCCGCGCCATGACCTCGTGAGCGATGTCGGCAGGGACCTCGCGGCGCCGCAGGGCCTGACGCATCTCCCCTGCGGACCGCTGCCGGTTCGCGAGGAGCCGCATCAGATAGCGGCATTCGTGGACGACGGCCTTCTCGCGCTCCGCGACCGCCGGGTCCGGGCGCGAGGGAGCGCGCTCCACGATCTGCTGCGCGGAGCGCTCGAGATGCTCGAGCAGCGCCGCGCGCGGGAGCTCATGCACGGGCACGGCGCCCGCGCTCCGAGGAGAGCGGGCGCCGTGGCCGAGGTCGTCGTCAGCGATCACGGATCAGATCGCGGCCGGCACGTCCTCGTCGAGGAGATCGTCCTCGAGGACGTCCTCTCCCTCCGGGGCGGCCTGCTCGGCGGCGTACTTGCCCACCCCGAGGGTGCGCAGGATCTTCTCCTCGATCTCGGCGGCGAGATCCGTGTTGTCCTTGAGGAACTGGCGGGCGTTCTCCTTGCCCTGCCCCAGCTGATCGCCCTCGTAGGTGAACCAGGCGCCCGACTTGCGGATCACGCCGTGCTCGACGCCGAGGTCGATCAGGCCGCCCTCGCGGGAGATCCCCTCGCCGTACAGGATGTCGAACTCGGCCTGCTTGAAGGGCGGAGCCATCTTGTTCTTGACGACCTTGACGCGAGTGCGGTTGCCGACGGAGTCGGAGCCGGCCTTCAGCGTCTCGATGCGACGGATGTCCATGCGCACCGAGGCGTAGAACTTCAGCGCCTTGCCGCCGGTCGTGGTCTCGGGGCTGCCGAAGAACACGCCGATCTTCTCGCGCAGCTGGTTGATGAAGATCGCCGTGGTGCCCGACGCCGAGAGCGCACCGGTCAGCTTGCGCAGGGCCTGCGACATGAGGCGCGCCTGGAGGCCGACGTGGGAGTCGCCCATCTCGCCCTCGATCTCGGCCTTCGGGACCAGCGCGGCCACGGAGTCGATGACGACGATGTCGAGGGCGCCCGAGCGGATCAGCATGTCGGTGATCTCGAGCGCCTGCTCACCGGTGTCGGGCTGGGAGACCAGCAGGGCATCCGTGTCCACGCCGAGCTTCTTGGCGTACTCGGGGTCCAGGGCGTGCTCGGCATCGATGAACGCGGCGATGCCGCCGTTGCGCTGGGCGTTGGCCACCGCATGCAGCGCGACCGTCGTCTTGCCCGAGGACTCCGGACCGTAGATCTCGATGATGCGCCCGCGCGGCAGACCGCCGATGCCGAGGGCCGCGTCCAGGGCGACGGAGCCCGTGGGGATGACCTCGATCGGGGGACGCGTATCGTCCCCGAGGCGCATGATCGACCCCTTGCCGAACTGGCGATCGATCTGGGCGAGTGCGGCGTCGAGGGAGCTGGCGCGCTCCTTCGGGGGATTCTTAGCCATGGGGTTCGTTCCTTCCAGGTGGCCGGTGCGGCCGACGAGTTGACCTTGCGGCCACAGTAGGCGGCCCGACCGACATCCGTTCCTCCGCCGCGGCCGCTGTGCATGACCGAGCATTGGGGAGGAGCAGTGATGGACGGAGCCCGTCGACGACGAGCATACCCGAACAGGCGTTCGAACATCGGCGATCGTCGCGTCATCGCGGCGTGTCGCGGCGCACCGGTCAGCGGCGGCGCAGCTCGGCGGGGATCTCCCAGCGGGAGCTCTCGGGCACGTCCATGGCATCGCACAGGGCGACCCAGATGCTGCGCACCGGGCGCCCGTGCTCGAGGGCCTGGTCGGCCGTCAGGCCGCCGAGCTCCTCGAGCACGAGGTCGCGCCGGTGGGCGAGGGCGAGAGCCGGGCCGAACACGTGGTCGGCCAGCTCCGCGAACTCGCTCCTGCGCATATCAGCGCGCGCCCACCAGCGGGCCCGCGCCATCGGCGAGGCCCTCGGGGATCGTGTCGGGCACCGACACGCCCTCGACCAGGGCGATCCGGTCGGAGACCTCCCGCAGGACGTAGGACAGCGGAAGGCCCAGCGCCTCGGTGACGGACAGCAGCAGCTCGCTGGAGGCTTCCTTCTGGCCTCGCTCGATCTCGCTGAGATAGCCCAGGGACACCCGGGCATCGGAAGACACCTGCCTCAGCGTGCGCCCCTGAGTACGGCGCGCATCACGGAGGACGTCCCCCAGCTCCTGTCGGAACAGGACCATGGCCTTGCCTCCCTTCCTCTGGTGGTTCACGCTCAGCACCGGTCGGTGACTGTTCATCGGCATCATCACAGCGGTCACAACGCGGATGGGGCCGCGAGTGTTCCCCGCAGTGTAGTGGGACGTGACCCACGACTCCTGGGAACCGTTCACATGCGCGACATGTTCGTGATCCGTTGTCCGCCGCGGGAGGCGAGCGGGGCCCCGACCGGTCCGGGCAGCCAGCCCTAGAGCGCGCTCGGGGCGTCGGCGCGCAGGGCGGCGAGGAGCTCGCGGACGGCGGCGTCGACGGCGCTCGCGCGCACCTGCTCGCGCGAGCCGGCGAGGGACAGCCGGCGGGAGCGGACCGCCCCGCCCCGCCGTGCCAGGCCGATCCAGACCGTCCCCTCGGGGACGCCGCGCTCGTCCGGTCCGGGGCCCGCCACGCCGGTGGTGGAGACCGCGAGGTCCGCGTCATAGAGGGCGAGGGCGCCGCGCGCCATCGCCTCGGCGACGGAGGAGGTCACCGCGCCCGTGCGCTCGAGCTCGTCGGCGTCCACGCCGAGCACCCGGTGCTTGGCCGCGTAGGAGTAGCAGGCGGCGCCGCCGGCGACGGCGGCGCTCGCACCCGGGACGTCCACGAGGCGCGCGACGACGGCTCCCGCCGTCAGGGACTCGGCGGTCGCGAGCATCCATCCGCGCTCGCGAGCGGCCGCGACGACCTCAGCTGGGTCCGCGACCATCCGATCGGGCATCCGGTCGGGCATCCCTTCGAGCATCCGATCAGGCATCCGCGCCGGCGGCGAGCGCCTCGCGGCGCAGACGCAGACCGTCCTTGAGGTTCACGAGGCCCGACCAGATCGTCAGGATGAAGGCGATCGTCACGAGGCCGACGCCGATCCAGCGCGCCGGCGACCACCACAGCTCGAAGGGGATCAGGCAGAAGGTGATCGCGATCGACTGCATCATCGTCTTCGCCTTGCCCGCCATGTTCGCCGGGAGCGCCCCGTACTTGAGGATCGTGAAGCGCATGATCGTGATGCCGAACTCGCGCACGAGGATCAGGATCGTCATCCACCAGGGGATGTAGTCCCACACCGAGAGCATGATGAAGGCGGCGCCGGTGATGGCCTTGTCGGCGATCGGGTCGACGATCTTGCCGAAGTCGGTGATGAGGTTGCGGCTGCGGGCCAGGTAGCCGTCGAGGAAGTCCGTGATCATGGCGACCACGAAGATCGCGGCGACGACGAGGCGGCCGCCCTCGGACTCCGGGTACATCGCGGCGACCACGATGAACACGGGCACCATGACGCAGCGCGCCATCGTCAGGATGTTCGCGATGTTCCACAGCGGCACCGGCGGTGCGGCCTGCGTGTCATGGGGGGCGTTCATGCCTCTCCTCGGTCTCCTTCGTCGTCCGCGCGCTCCGCGCGGGATCCGTGCTGGGGGGCAGGCCCGGTCAGCGACCGGTCAGCTGCCAGGCGTCCTCGCCGTCCTCGTCGGAGTCGGCGTCGTCGTAGTAGTCGGTGGCGATCTCGGGATCGTCGTGCGAGAGCGGGTCCCCGCTGTAGCGGTCGTCGTCCCCGGCGCCGAGGCCGTCGGGGTCCGACGCGCCCGTCGGGGCCCCGTCGGCGGAGGCTCCCCCGCCGGACGCGGGCGTCGCGGGGACGTCCTCGCCGCGGATGCGGGCGAGCGCACCGGCGAGGTCGTCGGGACCCACCAGCACGTCGCGGGCCTTCGACCCCTCGGAGGGGCCGACGATCTCCCGGGACTCGAGCAGATCCATCAGGCGCCCGGCCTTCGCGAAGCCCACGCGGAGCTTGCGCTGGAGCATCGAGGTCGAGCCGAACTGCGTGGTGACCACGAGCTCGGCCGCGCGCAGCAGCACGTCGAGATCGTCGCCGATGTCGTCGTCGATCTGCTTCTTGGCGGCGGCGACGGTGACGTCCTCGCGGTACGTCGGCTTCATCTGCTGCTTGACGTGGTCGACGACCTTGTGGATCTCCGACTCGTTGACCCAGGCGCCCTGGACGCGCATCGGCTTGGCCTTGCCCATCGGATGGAACAGGGCGTCGCCCTGGCCGATGAGCTTCTCCGCGCCGGGCGAGTCGAGGATGACCCGCGAGTCCTGCAGGGAGGAGGTCGCGAAGGCGAGGCGGCTGGGCACGTTGGCCTTGATGATGCCGGTGACGACGTCCACCGACGGGCGCTGCGTCGCGAGGATCAGATGGATGCCGGCGGCACGGGCCAGCTGCGTGATGCGCTGGATCGAGGCCTCGACGTCGCGCGGGGCGACCATCATGAGGTCCGCGAGCTCGTCGACGACGACCAGCAGGTACGGGTACGGGGCGATGCGCCGCTCGCTGCCGGGCGGCGGGGTCACCTCTCCGGCGCGCACGGCCTTGTTGAAGTCGTCGATGTGCTTGTACCCGAAGGCCGCGAGGTCGTCGTAGCGGGAGTCCATCTCGCGCACGACCCACTCGAGGGCCTCGGCGGCCTTCTTCGGGTTCGTGATGATCGGCGTGATCAGATGCGGGATGCCCTCGTAGATCGTGAGCTCCACGCGCTTGGGGTCGACCAGCACCATGCGCACCTCCTCGGGGGTGGCGCGCATCAGGATCGAGGTGATCATCGAGTTCACGAAGCTCGACTTGCCGGCGCCGGTGGCGCCCGCGACGAGCAGGTGCGGCATCTTGGCGAGGTTCGCGACGACGTAGCCGCCCTCGACGTCCTTGCCGACGCCCATCACCATCGGGTGCTCGTTGCGGCGGGCGACGGAGCTGCGCAGCACGTCGCCGAGCGCGACGGTCTCGCGGTCGACGTTGGGGATCTCGATGCCGATGGCCTTCTTGCCGGGGATCGGCGAGAGGATGCGCACGTCGGCGGAGGCGACGGCGTAGGCGATGTTCTTGTCGAGCGCCGTGACCTTCTCGACCTTGGTGCCCGGGGCCAGCTCCACCTCGTAGCGGGTCACCGTCGGGCCGCGGGAGAAGCCGACGACCTCGGCGTTGACCTTGAACTGCTCGAAGACCTCGCCGAGCGCCTCGACGACGCGGTCGTTGGCCTCGGAGCGGGACTTCGCCGGCGGCCCCTCCAGCAGGTAGGACGACTCCGGGAGGGTGTAGACGATGTCCCCGGCGAGCTCCAGCTGCTCGCCCGCGCGGGGCAGGTCCCCCATGGGCGGGAGGATCAGCTCGGCGTCCTCCTCCGGCTCGGCGGCGGGGACCGACGCCGAGGGGATCGCCGTCGTCCGTCCCGGGCGCGCGGGCTTCGCGGCACCCTTCCCCGCGGGCATCGGCGCCGTCGGGGCCGGGGCGGAGGCCGCCGCCGCGGGGGCGTCGTCGCCGCCGGGGAAGGTCTTCGCCCGCTGGTTCTCGTCGTCGATCGCGCTGAGGGCCACCGTCGGCTCGTCGGTCCCCGGGGCTGCGACGTCGGCCTTCTTCCGGGTGCGACGCTTGCGCGGCGCCTTCGCTCCGACCGCCTCGTCGTCGACGCCCTGCTCGAAGGCCTCGTCGCCGGCGTAGCCGAAGCCGTCGTGGTCGCGCTCGGCCTCGAGCAGCTCCGCCTCCTTCTCCTTGCGGCTGCGGCGGCGGGAGCGGGCGGGCTGCGCCGTGGTCGCCTGCTCGTGCAGGGCGGGGTCGCGACGCCGCGGAGACAGGCCGAAGGCGACGCGCTCGGCGTCCTCCTCCTCGCTGTGGCCGACCATGACCCGGTACAGCGCCTGCAGGCGCGAGGGGATGGACTCGACCGGGGTCGCCGTCAGCACGAGGATCCCGAAGACGATGACCAGCGAGTGGATCACCACCACGGCGACCGGCGGCAGCAGCGCGACGAGCGGCGCCGAGGCGAAGTAGCCGAGCACTCCGCCGCCGCGAGCGAGCGCGTCGATGCCGTCGGCGGGGGCCGGGAGCTTCGCCGACACCGAGGAGATCGCCGAGATCGCCGTCAGCAACAGGGCGATGCCGATCGCGATGCGCGTGTTGGCGTGCACCTGGTCGGGACGACGGAACATCCGCATCGCCCACCCGGCGGCGAGCAGCGGGATCACCATCGAGGCGAGGCCGAAGGTGCCGGCGACCACCGTGTGGACCGCGCCGAGCACGCCCGCCGTCGCCTGCCACCACTCGACGATCGCGACGAGCACGCCGATCAGGAGCAGGAACAGGGCGTAGCCGTCGCGCCTCAGCTCGGGTGCGACCTCCCAGCGGGCGACGCCGATCGAGCGCACCAGGCCGCCGACCATCCGGGCGATCGCCAGATAGCCGGAGCGCACTGCGCGCACCGGGAGTGGGAGCGTCGAGGGGTCGTCGGCCGCGGAGCCGGTCGTGCGGGAGGTTCCGGCGGACGCGCTCCGAGACGAGCCTTTCGACGCACGTGCGGGGGAAGACGTACGTGTCGCCATGGGCACCAATGTACCGCCCCGGGCCGACGGGCCCGGGAGGCGAGGCGGCGCAGGAGCCGCTCAGACCTCGATCACGACGGGGATGATCATCGGTCGGCGACGCAGCCGCTGGGACGCATAGCGGCCGATGACCCGGCGCATGACCTGCTGCAGCTGGTAGGTGTCGCGGCGGTTGGACTGGTCCGCGACCGCCTGCTCGAGAGCCTTGACGATCTCCGGACGGATCCTCTCGAAGACCGCGTCGTCCTCCGCGACGCCGCGGGCATGGATCTCCGGACCCGCGATGAGCGCGCCCGTCTCGGAGTTCACGACCGCGAAGAGGGAGATGAACCCCTCATCGCCGAGGATGCGGCGATCCTTCAGATCGGCCTCCGAGATCTCGCCGACGCTCGATCCGTCCACGTAGACGTAGCCGTTGGGGATCTCCCCGACGACACGGGCCTCGCCGTCCTTCAGATCGACCACCTGGCCGTCGCGGGCGAGGACCACCCGCTCGGCCGGGACGCCGGTCGCCTCGGCGATGCGCCCGTTGGCGATGAGGTGGCGGATCTCGCCGTGGATCGGCATGACATTGCGGGGCCGCACGATGTTGTAGCAGTACAGCAGCTCTCCGGCGCTCGCGTGACCGGAGGTGTGGACCTTCGCGGTGCCCTTGTGGATCACCTCGGCGCCGAGCGCCAGGAGCCCGTTGACGACGCGGAACACCGCGTTCTCGTTCCCGGGGATGAGCGAGGAGGCGAGGATGACGACATCGCCCGGTCCCACGCTGACGCGGTGGTCGCGGTTGGCGATCCGGCCGAGGGCCGCCATGGGCTCCCCCTGGCTGCCGGTGCACATGAGCACCACCCGCTCGTCGGGCAGGTCGTCGAGATGCTTGACGTCCACGAGGACGCCGTCGGGCACGTGCAGATAGCCCATGTCGGCGGCGATGGTCATGTTGCGCACCATCGAGCGGCCGACGAAGGCGACCTGGCGGCCGTGCGCGGCCGCGGCGTCGAGCACCTGCTGCACCCGGTGGACGTGGCTGGAGAAGGACGCCACGACGATCCGCTTCCGCGCACGGGCGAAGATGCCGTCGAGGACGGGCCCGATCTCCTGCTCGCCGACGGTGAAGCCGGGGACCTCCGCGTTGGTGGAGTCCGTCATGAACAGATCCACCCCGGCCTCGCCGAGGCGGGCGAAGGCGCGCAGGTCCGTGATGCGCCCGTCCAGCGGGAGCTGATCCATCTTGAAGTCGCCCGTGTGCAGCACGGTGCCGCCCGCGGTCGAGATGTGGACCGCGAGCGCGTCGGGGATCGAATGGTTGACCGCCACGAACTCGCAGTCGAAGGGGCCGAAGGACTCCTTCTGCCCCTCGGCGACGGCGAGGGTGAACGGCCGGATGCGGTGCTCGCGCAGCTTCGCCTCGACGAAGGCGAGGGTCAGCTGGCTGCCGACGAGCGGGATGTCCGGCTTCATGCGCAGCAGGTAGGGCACCGCTCCGATGTGGTCCTCGTGCCCATGGGTGAGGACGATCGCGGCGATGTCGTCGAGGCGGTCGGCGATCAGATCGAAGTCCGGGAGGATGAGGTCCACCCCGGGCTGCGCGTCCTCGGGGAACAGCACGCCGCAGTCGACGACCAGCAGGCGCCCGTCGATCTCGAAGACCGTCATGTTGCGGCCGACGTCCCCGAGCCCGCCCAGCGGGACGATCCGCAGCGTGCCCGGCTCGAGGGCCGGCGCCTCACTGCGATGCTCGGAGAACACGGAGCTCATCAGGGCCTCCGGGAGGGATCCAGGGCGGGCACGCCCTCTGCGACGGCGAGCGCGTCGGCGAGAGCGCGCAGCTGCTCGTCGTCGGCGGCGAGCTGCGGAGCACGGACCGCGGCGTGCGGGAGGACGCCCTGGAGGTAGAGCGCGGCCTTCGCCGCGACGGCGCCGGGGAGGCCGCCCATGACGGCGTCGACCAGCGGTGCGAGGCGCGCGTTGGCGGCGCGGGCGGTCGCGAGGTCCCCGCGGTCCACCGCGTCCAGCATCTCCTTCTCGAGATCGCCGGCGACATGCCCGACGACCGAGACCAGTCCGGCGGCGCCGAGGGCGAGCCAGGGCAGGTTCAGCGCGTCCTCGCCGCAGTAGTAGGCGAGGTCCGTCGCGGACATGATCCGCGTGGACTGCAGCAGATCGCCCTTGGCGTCCTTCACCGCGAGCACCCGCTCGTGCTCGGCGATCCGCAGGATCGTGTCCTCGGAGAGCGGCACGCCGGTGCGGCCGGGGATGTCGTAGAGCATCACCGGCAGGTCCGTCGCGTCGGCGACCGTGCGCAGGTGCGCGAGGATCCCCGCCTGCGACGGCTTCGAGTAGTAGGGGGTGACCACGAGCAGGCCGTCGATCGGGAGGTCCGCATGGGCGCGGGCGAGCTCGACGGTCCGCGCAGTGTCGTAGGTGCCGACGCCCGCCACCAGGGTCACGTCCTGCCCGACGGCCTCGCGGACCGTGCAGACCAGCGCGATCTTCTCGTCGAGGGAGACGGTCGGCGCCTCGCCCGTGGTGCCCGAGAGGACCAGGAGGTCGTTGCCGTGCTCGACGAGGTGGACGGCGAGCGCGGCCGAGGCCGCGAGGTCGATGCCGGAGGCGTCCTCCGTCAGCGGCGTGACCATCGCGGTCCCCACAGCGCCGAAGGGACGCACAGCACTCGTGTACGGGCTGGTCATGGACTCCTCCTGGGAAGTTTCGAGGTCACCGGGCAGGGCGCCCGTCGTCGGCACCGCGGCCGTGCGCGCCGACGGCGGGGGTCGGTCCGCTGCCGTGCCGGCTCCCGACCCCTGAGAGTAGTCGAGCGCCGGCGCGCTTCACGACCGCGACGCCGGACCGAGGTCCACGAGCACGGCCATCGGGGTGCGCTGGCGGCCCTGGCCCAGCGGGTTGTCCGCGAAGGTGCCCTCGAGCACGTCATCGGGAGTGCTCACGTCCGAGCCCAGCACGTTGCGGCCGATGTCGTTCGCGTCCATGACGACGGTGCCGACGAAGGCGTCGCGCAGCGCCGCGGGGATGTCGGCTCCGCGGATCGCGGCCGACAGCCGGGCGGCCACCTCGTCCGGGTCCTTCGGGGGGAGCTTCGCCGAGACGTTCGAGGGGAAGGCCGAGTACGGCGTCGGTCCGTCGATCGCGCGCACGTTCGCGCCCACGACCTCGTAGAACAGGCCCTTCTTGCCCACGACCTTGCCGGCGGCGCCCGCCGCGGAGGCCGCGACCACGCGCGGCAGGCCGACCTCGCGGATGGCCAGCTCCATGGTGGTCGGGTCGCCCAGCCCGATGCCGGCCGGCGTGCGGGTCACGAAGCGGCTGAGGATCTTCGCCGAGCGGCGCGGCTGGATCTCCCAGGTGAACCAGGAGCGCCCCTGCGTGATCGCGACGATCTTCTCGCTGATCACGTAGTGCCAGCTCGCGCCGGCCGGAATCGCGTCCTCCGGGAGGGAGGCGGCGAAGGCCTCGACGCGCTCGCGGACGATCGCCTCGAGGTCGTCGCCGCGGCCGACGAGCGGGGTCTGCAGCGGGAAGCGCCGCCAGCTGCGCCCGTCGACGGGAGAGACGAGGTCGAGCTCCTTGCCGGGGTTGGCGACGTAGTCGCTCTTGGCGGCGTCCTCGTCGGCCGCTCCGTCGGCGGCGTCGGTCCCGTCGGCCGCGAGGGCGGAGGCGCCGTCGGCCTCCGCCGCAGCACCCGCCGCGGCGATCGTCGCAGCGGCGCCCGGGCGCAGCCCGGTGCCGTGCGGGTCGAAGAACTCGCGCATCCACAGCTCGACGTTCAGCAGACGCCAGAACATCAGCGTCCCGTGGTTGTCGGGGTTCTCGACGTAGTCCTCGAACAGGGCCACCACGCTGCGCGCGTCGAAGTAGGGGCGCGCGGCGAAGGTGTCGGAGCGGAAGATCTCCAGCAGTGACGGCGCGAGGCGGCGGAACCACTCGCTCTCCGGCGTCGTGAAGCCGATCTTGTTGCGGCGCTTGGAGATCATGTCGGGGAGGATCCCGTCCATGGACTCGCGCAGGATCCGCTTGTTCCAGCCGTCGTGGATGATCGCGGCCTCGTCGAGCGAGAACAGGAACTTCAGCAGCTCCTTGTCGACGAAGGGCACGCGCCCCTCGATGCTGAAGCGCATCGTGTTCTTGTCCTCGTAGCGCAGCAGCGAGGGCAGCGAGGAGCGGAACGTGTCCTCGAGCAGCCGCTCCTTGAGGTCGTCCTGCACGCTGGAGACCTTCTCCCCCGCATGCGCGGAGACGAAGGCGTTGTCCAGCAGCGCCTCCATCGGCACCGAGGCGCGCCCGGAGTACTTGACCTTGGCGAGCTTGCGGAGGATGTCGCGCGAGCCGGCGACCTCGCTCGCGAGCTCCGTGAAGCGCTTCTGGCGGCGCAGCTGGCGCAGGTACACGTAGAAGTACGGGTTGTAGCCGGCCATCATCTCGTCGGCGCCCTGGCCGTCGAGCAGGACGGTCACGTGCTTGCTGGCCTCCCGCATCACCGCGTACTGGGCGTAGGGGCCGGTCGAGATGATCGGCTCCTCCTGCGTGCGCACGAAGTCGACGAGGTCCTCGAGGAAGGCGTCCGGATTCGGGTGGATCTTGTGGGCGGTGATCTGGCCCTGGTAGTCGTCCAGGAGCGCGTCGACGTAGGCCTCTTCGTCGTTGCGGGAGTTCGGGAACACCGCCGAGAAGGTGTTCTGGCGGGTGCCGACGGCGCCGAAGCTGTCGTCATCCGGCTGCTCGCGGAGATGACGGGCGATGACGGCGGCGACCGCGGAGGAGTCCAGCCCGCCCGAGAGCGAGGTGCCGACGGGGACCTCGGACTGGAGGCGGAGGCGCACGGACTCCTGGAAGCGCTCGCGGTACTCGTCCACGACCGCGGGGGTGAGCGCCCGGCCGGGGCGCGCGGCGATCTCGCGCAGCTCCTCCTGCAGGCGCGTGAAGGAGGAGATCTCCGTGCCCTCCGGGCCGATGACGAGGACCTGGCCCGGCATGAGGCGGCGCACGCCCGCGAAGAAGGTCTGCTCGTCGTCGTCCTGGACGCGGAACTTCAGGTAGCGGTAGACGGCGCGATCGTCGGGCGCCGGCGTGAAGCGCTCGGAGGCCACCAGCGCCCGGATCTCGGAGCCGAAGAGGACCTGGCCGGTCTCCTCGTCGATCCGGTAGTACAGCGGCTTGATGCCGAAGTGATCGCGGGCGATCGTCAGGGTGTCCGTCTCGGCGTCGTGGACGGCGAAGGCGAACATGCCGTTGAAGCGGTCGTAGGCGGCGCTCCCCCACTCGGCGTGGGCGTGCAGCAGCACCTCGGTGTCGGAGACCGTGTGGAAGGCATGCCCCAGGGACTCGAGCTCGGTGCGCAGGTCGAGATAGTTGTAGACCTCGCCGTTGTACACGATCGTGTAGCGGCCGTCGTCCGTGGTCATCGGCTGGGCGCCGTGCTCGCGGTCGATGATCGACAGGCGACGGTGCGCGAGGCCCGCGGAGCCGACGACGGCGATCCCCTCGCCGTCCGGGCCACGATGGGCCAGTGCGTCGTTCATCCGACGGGCGATGCCCTCGGTTTCGGCGCCGAAGCCATAGCTGCCGGAGATACCGCACATGGGCGAGTCCTTTCGAAGGGGACGGCTCCGATCCGGGGACGCCGGGATCGGCCGCCCGAGCCTATCAACGGTGGAGGCGCTCCCGGGACGGGACGGGGCGTCCGGGGGCGGCCGACGGCGCGGGGCTCAGCCGCCGCGGCGGGCGAGGACGAGGTCCTCGCCGTCGACGGACACCTGCACGTCGTCCAGCGACGTCAGCAGCGCGTCCGCGAGCGGGGAGAGCATCGAGGCCGGAGTGGTGGACGTCACGGCGATCGTGCGGCTGCCGGCGGCGACGCCGGCCTGCAGACCGCCGACGGAGTCCTCGACGACCAGGCACTGCTCCGGCGAGAGGCCCAGACGCTCGGCGCCCAGCCGGTACGCCTCCGGATCGGGCTTGCCGCGCGTCACCTGGTCGGCGGTGACGACGCCCGCGGGCATCCGCAGGCCCGTCCGCGCCCAGCGCGCCTCGAAGAGGGGGCGGGTGCAGGAGGTGACGATCGTCCACGTCTCCCGGCCCAGCACCTCGGATGCACGATCGAGCTCCTCGAGGAGCCGCTGCGTGCCCGGCAGGGTCACGATCCCTGCGACGTCCGCGAGCTCGAGCTCGACGATGCGACGATGCGCCTGCTCCAGGCCCTCCTCGTCGAGCGACGGGACCGCCTCGGCGAGGATCTGCCGCGCGGGCCGACCGTGCATCTCGTGGCCGAAGGTCAGGTCGGTGCCCAGCTCGCGGAGCAGGGCGTTCCAGCAGCGCTCGACCGCGGGGCCGGAGTCCACCAGGGTCCCGTCCATGTCGAGGAGCAGCGCACGCGTGCGCATCGGCAGGGTGTCCGAAGGGACCTCGTTCGGCGTCATGCCCTTACGGTCTCACATTCCCCGCAGGCCCCGCCGTTCCCGCATCGGCCCTGGTGACCGTACAGTGGGATGCATCATGACCCCCGCTCCACCCCGACCGGGCGGCCCGTCCGCGTCCGCACCAGGGCCCTCCCCCGTGCCCTCCTCGTCATCGTCCTCCGCGCCGTCCTCCGGGCCGTCCTCCGCACCCGACGACGAGGTGCGCCGGCTCCGGCGCACCGGCCTCTCGATCGGCATCGCGACCGGTCTCTACGGCATCTCCTTCGGCGCCCTCGCCACGGCCTCGGGGCTCGATCTGTGGCAGGCCGTCGTGCTGTCCGCCCTCATGTTCACCGGCGGCAGCCAATTCGCCTTCGTCGGCGTCATCGGAGGGGGCGGCGGCGCTCTCGGCGCCGCGGCCGCCGCACTGCTGCTGGGCGTGCGCAACACCCTCTACGGGCTGACCCTCGCCCCCGTGCTGCCCCGGGGCGGCTGGCGCGGTGCGGTCCGCGCGCAGCTGACCATCGACGAGTCCGCCGCCAATGCCGCCTCCGGCACGACGACCGAGGGACGGCGCGCCGGGTTCTGGTCCGCGGGGATCGGCGTCTACATCTTCTGGAACCTGTTCACCGTGATCGGCGCCCTGGCCGGCCAGCACATCGCCGATCCCGGCGCCTGGGGCCTGGACGCGGCCGCCGCAGCCGCCTTCCTCGCGCTGCTGTGGCCCCGGCTGCGGAGAGCCGATGCCGTCGCGATCGCCGTCGCCGCCGCCTTCGTCGCACTGATCGCCACCCCGGTCCTGCCCCCGGGCCTGCCCGTGCTGGCCGCGGCGCTGGTCGCCGTCCTGGCCGGGCTCCTCCCCCGGCTCCCCCGACACGAGGAGACGACCCCATGAGCCTGCTGTGGATCGCCGTGATCGCCGCCTCGGCAGGATCCTTCGTGCAGAAGTGGATCGGCTACCAGATGCCTCCCGATGTGCTCGAACGACCGCGGATCGCCCGCATCACCACGTTCCTGCCGATCGTGCTGCTGGGCGCGCTGGTCGCCGTCCAGGGCGCGACCTCTGGGCAGACCATCGCCCTCGACGCCCGGCTGGCGGGCCTCGTCGTCGCCGCGCTGCTGCTGCTCGCCCGGGCGCCGTTCCTCGTCGTCGTCCTCGCCGCGGCAGCGGTCGCCGCCGGGCTGAGAGCCCTCGGCTGGGGCTGAGCCCCGAGGCGGCCGACGACGAGCCCGGCCGTCGACGAGCCCGGCCGTCGACGGTCGGGCTGTCTGCGCCTCGCCCCCTCGCTCTCAGCTCCGGGAGACGTCGATCGCCCGCCGGGTCGCCATCCTCGCGTTCCGCCGATCGCGCAGCGCGTCATAGGCGAGGGCCAGTCGGAACCACGCCTGCCAGTCCCCTTCGCGCCCGTCCTCGATCGCTGCTCTCGCCGCCTCGAACTCGGCGCGCTCCGCGGCCTTCGGCTCCGCGGCCGCGGGTCCCGCGCCGTCGGCGGCGGCCGACGGCGCATCCGGCCGGTAGATCCTCGCCAGTCGACCGGCCGCGATGCCGAACAGGACCTCCCGCCAGGTGACCCAGACGGTCAGGATCAGCAGCGCGGCGACCGCCGCCGCGAGGCCCCAGCCGATGAGGCCACCCGCCCGGGAGAAGCCCCAGGCGATCCAGCCGAGGCCCCACGCGTAGGCCGCGGTGATCAGCAGCAGGACCAGGACGAGGATCCTCTGGCGCATGCGACCGCGCCTCAGCCCAGGTCCATGTAGCCGTCGAGCCCGATCGTCAGGCCCGGATGGGACGCGACCTCGCGGACCCCCAGCAGCACGCCCGGCATGAAGCTGATGCGGTCGAAGGAGTCGTGACGCAGGACGAACTGCTCGCCGACGCCGCCGAACTGCACGACCTCGTGGGCGACCAGCCCCCGCTGCCGGACGGCGTGCACGTGCACGCCGTCGACGACGGCGCCGCGGGCGCCCAGCGGATCCTTCTCGGTCGCATCGGGCACCGGACCGAGCCCGCCGGCGGCCCGGCCGCGCGCGATCGCCGCCGCGGTGTGGGCGGCGGTCCCCGAGGGGGCGTCGAGCTTGTCCGGGTGATGCATCTCGATGATCTCGGCGCTCTCGTAGTAGCGCGCGGCGATCTCGGCGAAGCGCATCGCCAGCACCGCCCCGATCGCGAAGTTCGGAGCGATGAGGACGCCGACGCCCGCTGCGCCGGCCAGCTGCTCCCTCAGTGCTGTCAGGCCCTCCTCGTCCCAGCCCGTGGTGCCGACGACGGCGTGGATCCCGTGGTCGACGAGGAAGGCCACGTTGTCGCGGGTGACCGCGGGGACCGTGAGGTCGACCGCGACCTGCGCACCGGCGTCGACCACGGCGGAGAGGTCGTCGCCGCGGCCGATGCGGGCCACCAGCTCGAGATCCTCGGCGGCCTCGACGGCCGCGCAGGCCTGCGAGCCCATGCGGCCGCCGGCGCCGATCACGGCGACCTTGAGGGGGGAGGGGTGGGCGGCGGAGGAGGCGGCGGAGGGCGAGGACTGGCTCATGGTTGCTCCTGGTTCTGGAGTGGTCGGCGGTCGGTCGCGGAGAAGGCGTGCTGGTCGTCCGGCGGGCGATGCGTCGGCCGATGCATCGGGCGGTGCATCAGGCGTCGGGGCCGACGTCGACCCGCGTGGAGAAGGAGGAGGAGAGACGGGCGGCGAGCTCGCGGACCTCGTCGGGCGTCACCGCGGCGATGCGCGCGAGGGTCTCGTCGACGCTCGAGTATCTCCCGTGGACGAGCTCGATCGTGCCGAAGCGTCCCATCCGGCTGGAGGTGTCCTCGAGGCCCAGCGCGAAGGAGCCCGTGATCTGGCCGAGCGCACGACGCATCTCGTCCGCGTCGACGCCCTCCTCCCCCATCGTCATGAGCTCCTGCGCGAGCAGGCCGACGACCTCGTCGGTGCGCGAGGGCCGACAGGCCGCGTACATGCCGAACAGGCCCGCGTCGCGGTAGGCCGCGCTGAACGAGTACACCGAGTACGCCAGGCCCCGCTTCTCGCGGACGTTCTGGAACAGGCGCGAGGACATGCCGCCGCCGAGGATCGACATGAGCACGGACAGCACGTGGCGGTCCCCGCTCACGGCGCTCAGGCCGGTGCCGCCGAGGTAGATGTGGTTCTGCTCCGCCGGCCGCGTGAGCCGGTGCGGGACGATCGCCGCGGCCGACGCGCCGTCCACCGCCGCGCGAGCCCCGATCCCGGCGTGCGCCGCGCGCGAACGGCGCGCGGGCAGCGCCCCCGGTTCGAGGGACCAGCCGCCGCGGGCGAGCCCCTCCAGCAGGAGCCGGGCCAGCTCGTCGTGGTCGATGTCGCCGACGGCGGTCACCAGCAGGTTGTCGGGGCGATAGTGCTCCTGGAAGTGGGCGCGCACCTGCTCGATCCCCAGCGCGGACACGGTCTCCACGGTGCCGCCGACGGGACGGCCGATCGCCGTGTCCGGCCCCAGGACGTCGGCCAGGAAGGTCTCGTAGCCGATGTCCCCGGGATCGTCCTCCGCCATGGCGAGCTCCTCGAGGATGACCTCGCGCTCGGTCACGAGCGCCTCCTCCTCGAGGCGGCTCGCCGTGATCATGTCCGTCAGGACGTCGATCGCCATGGGCACGTCGGCCGAGCGCACCCGGCCGTAGTAGAGCGTGTGCTCCTTCGCGGTGACGGCGTTGGAATCGCCGCCGACCTCGTCGAAGGCCGCAGCGATGTCCATCGCGGACCGTCGCTGCGTCCCCTTGAACAGCAGGTGCTCGAGGAAGTGGGTGGATCCGGCGTGCTCGGGCCGCTCATCGCGCGAGCCGACCGGGAGCCACAGGCCGAGGGTCGCGCTGCGCACGCTGCGGTCGACCTGGGTCAGCAGGCGGACGCCTCCGGGCAGCACGCTGCGCCGCACCCCGGCGGCGGGGTCGAGCAGCACATCGGAGACAGGATCGTCGTAGGAGAGGTCGAGAGGCATCGATCGATTGTTCCACGGCCGTGCGGCCCCGGCCGCGCGTTTCGTCACCGGCGGAACCGCTGTGCAGGGCCGCAGGGCCGCGGGGACGCAGCGCCGCAGGGCCTCAGGAGCCCTCGGCCTCCTGGCGGGCCTTCTCGATGTTCTCGCGGGAGCCGAAGAGGGTCGCCTTGCCCAGCGTGAAGCTCACGTCATCGCTCTCGGAGACGACGACGATCTTCAGCCGCAGCACGTCCTCGACGGGGATCGACACGTCCAGCGTCTTCCCCAGGTCCGGCACGGCGTACGCGTCGTACTTGACGTCGTCCAGGTAGATCTCGACGGTCCGCGCGTCCTGCCCGGACGGATCGGTGTCCGCGCGTCCGAGCGTGAAGGTGAAGGTGTCGAAGCGCCGCGCGAGGTTGAACGCCGCCTCCGGGCTGTCATCGCTGTAGTACCGGTTCTCGATGACCAGGGAGTCGCCGTACGGGGTCCCGTTCATCGTGACGGTCTCGAAGTCGCCCTCCTTGCCCCAGTCGGCGAGGTCGATCTGCGCGGCGGCGGAGAGCGGCATCGAGGACTGGGCGCGGGCGACGGTGAGCGTCACCTCGTCGCCGATCGCCTCCCCGGCCTCGGGGACGGTGCTCTGCACCCGTCCGGCCTGGGTGCCGTCCTCCGTCAGCTCCTCCTCCACGACGACCTCCACGTCGTCCGGCAGCGCCTGCCGGGCGCGGGCCTCGTTCTGCCCCACGAGGTCGGGCATCGTCGCGACCTCCTCGGCGCTCGGCGAGGCGGAGGTCGTCGCGGCCTGCGCCGCCTCCGAGGTCTCCTCCGCCGACGTCGCAGCGGTCTCCGCGACGGGCTCCGTGCCGGCCTCCGAGGACTCCGGATCGGTCGTCCCCTCGGATGCGGAGCCGCTCGCGAACGCGGCATCCCCGTCGGAGGTCAGACGCAGATAGGCGTAGCCTCCGCCGATGCCCACCAGGGCCACGACGACCACCAGGGCCGCGGCCACGAGCTTCCAGCGGCCGCGCCGTCCCGTCGGCGGCTCGGGCGGGAGCGGCGCCGTCGGCCCCGTGGCGCCCAGCGCCCCGCCCCCGGCTGTCCCGGCACCCGCCGCCGCTGCGGCGGCCCGGGCGGCGGCCGCCGCCTCATCGTCGCGCACGCGCGTGGCATCCGCATCGGGTCCGACGGCCGCGAGCGGCACCGGGGCCGGCGGCGCCGTCAGCGGCCGCAGCGCCGGAACCGGGGCCAGGGCGGGCAGGAGGCGGGTCAGCTCCGCCTCGGTCTCGGCCATGGTGGGACGCCGTGCAGGGTCCTTGGCCATCATCGCGTCCAGGAGGTGCCAGAGCCCGTCGTGCAGGCCCTCGGGCCGACCGGGCGCCATCTCCTGATGCATCCGCATCACGTCCAGGACGCCGCCGCGGAAGGGGACGGTGCCGCACAGCACCTCGTAGAGGAGCACGCCGAGCGAGTAGACGTCCGAGGCCGGGGTGATGCCGCGCCCGCGGATCTGCTCCGGCGACATGTAGGCGCTGGTCCCCGCCTGCACGGTGAGGCTGTTGTCCTCGCCGTCCTCGCAGATGCGCGCGACGCCGAAGTCGGCGACCGCAGGGCGCGGGGGCGACACCGTCTCGTCCAGCAGGATGTTCGCGGGCTTCAGATCCCGGTGGACGATCCCCGCCGCATGCACCGCCTGCATCCCGCGGGCGATCGCTCCGCCGAGGCGCGCGACCTCGCCGGCGGGAAGGGTGCCGACGGTCCGTCGCACGACCGCGAGATCCCGCCCGCGCACGAGCTCCATCACGATCGCCAGGGTGCTGCCCTCGACCACCATGTCGAGCACCTTCACCACATGCGGGCTCCGGACCGCGAGCATCGCCGTGCGCTCGCCGACGAAGCGCGGCACCAGCTCCCGATCCTCCGTCAGCTGCGAGCGGAGGATCTTGACGGCGACCTCGTCGCCCTCGAGGGTCCGCGCGCGGAAGACGTCGCCCATGCCCCCGGAGCCCATGCGCTCCCCGAGCACGTAGCGGCTGCCGAGCGGTCGATCGTTCATAGCGTCCTCACGGGTCCTCGGCGGGGCGGGCGGACTGGTCTCGCGCCGCATGAGCATCGAGCCCGGTGGAGACGGGCCGGATCGCCGCCCACCCCGAGCGGGGACAGTCTAGCCAGCGCCCATCCCGTCGGCGGGCCGCTCCGGACTCCGGACGCGAGAGCGCCCCGGCGGGGGCATCGCAGGATGCCGCCCGCCGGGGCGCTGGTCGCGGTGCGCAGGACGCGCTGCCGCCGCGGGCCTCAGGAGCCCGCGACGAGGTCACTCGCCCTCGGTCGACTCCTCGGCCGCGGGGGCCTCCTCGTCGTCCTCGGGCACGGCGAGGCTGATCTTGCCGCGGGCGTCGATCTCGCGGATCTCGACCTCGATCTTCTGACCGACCTTCACGACGTCCTCGACGCTGTCGACCCGCTTGCCGCCGTTGAGCTTGCGCAGCTGGGTGACGTGCAGCAGACCGTCCTTGCCGGGGGTCAGGGACACGAAGGCGCCGAAGTCGACCACGCGCACGACGGTGCCGAGGTAGCGCTCGCCGACCTCGGGGACCATCGGGTTCGCGATCGCATTGACGGCCGCACGGGCGGCCTCCGCGGACGGGCCGTCGGTCGCGCCGATGTACACGGTGCCGTCGTCCTCGATCGTGATGTCCGCGCCCGTGTCGTCCTGGATCTGGTTGATCATCTGGCCCTTCGGGCCGATGACCGCGCCGATCTTGTCGACGGGGATGGTCACCGCGATGACGCGCGGGGCGTTCGGGCTCATCTCGTCGGGCACGTCGATCGCCTGCGTGAGGACGTCCAGGATCGCGAGGCGGGCCTCGCGGGCCTGCGACAGCGCCGAGGCCAGGACCGAGGCGGGGATGCCGTCGAGCTTGGTGTCGAGCTGGATCGCGGTGACGAACTCGGAGGTGCCGGCGACCTTGAAGTCCATGTCGCCGAAGGCGTCCTCGGCGCCGAGGATGTCGGTGAGCGCCGCATAGCGGGTCTCGCCGTCCACGGAGTCCGAGATCAGGCCCATGGCGATGCCCGCGACGGGAGCGCGCAGCGGCACGCCCGCGTTGAGCAGCGCGAGCGTCGAGGCGCACACGGAGCCCATCGACGTCGAGCCGTTGGAGCCGAGCGCCTCGGACACCTGGCGGATGGCGTAGGGGAACTCCTCGCGCGTCGGCAGGACCGGCACCAGGGCGCGCTCGGCGAGCATGCCGTGGCCGATCTCGCGGCGCTTCGGGGAGCCCACGCGGCCGGTCTCGCCGGTGGAATACGGCGGGAAGTTGTAGTGGTGGATGTAGCGCTTGTGGTCGACCGGCGAGAGCGAGTCGATCTGCTGCTCCATCTTGAGCATGTTCAGCGTGGTGACGCCCAGGATCTGGGTCTCGCCGCGCTGGAAGAGGGCGGAGCCGTGCACGCGCGGAAGGACCTCGACCTCGGCGGACAGCGCACGGATGTCGCGCAGGCCGCGGCCGTCGATGCGGACGCCGTCGGTGAGGACCTTCTGGCGCACGACCTTCTTGGTCAGCGCGCGGAAGGCTCCCGAGATCTCCTTCTCGCGGCCCTCGAGCGGCTTGCCCTCGCCGCCGAGCTCGGCGACGATCTCGGCCAGCAGCTCCTCCGTGCGCTCCTCGCGCTCCTGCTTCGCGGCGATCGACATGACCTCGGCGAGGCGGTCGGTCGCGGCGCCCGCGACGATCTCGAAGGAGTCGTCCTGGTAGTCGAGGAACAGCGGGAACTCGCGGACCGGCTTGGCGGCGGTCGCGGCGAGCTCGGCCTGCGCCTCGCAGAGGGAGCGGATGAAGACCTTGGAGGCCTCGAGGCCCTCGGCGACGATCTCCTCGGTGGGAGCGATCGCGCCCTGCTCCTTGATCAGCGTCCAGGAGTTGTCGGTGGCCTCGGCCTCGACCATCATGATCGCGACGTCGTCCTCGACGATGCGGCCGGCGACGACCATCGAGAAGACGGCCTCGTCCAGCTGCGTGAAGGTCGGGAACGCGACCCACTGGCCGCCCTGGGCGGTCGGCATGAGCGCGATGCGCACGGCGCCGATCGGGCCCGAGAAGGGCAGGCCGGAGATCTGCGTCGAGGCGGAGGCGCCGTTGATGCCGACCACGTCGTACGCGTCGTCGGGACCGCAGGACATGACCGTCAGGACGACCTGGACCTCGTTGCGCAGGCCCTTCACGAAGGCCGGACGCAGCGGGCGGTCGGTGAGGCGGGCGGCGAGGATCGCGTCCGTGCCCGGGCGCCCCTCGCGGCGGAAGAACGAGCCGGGGATGCGGCCCGCGGCGTACATGCGCTCCTCGACGTCGACCGTCAGCGGGAAGAAGTCGAACTGGTCCTTGGGACGGTTCGAGACCGCGGTCGCGGAGAAGACCATCGTGTCGTCGTCGAGGTAGACGGCGACGGCGCCGGCGGCCTGCTGGGCCAGCCGACCGGTCTCGAAGCGGATCTCGCGACGGCCGAAGGAGCCGTTGTCGATGACAGCGGTGGTCGCGGTGATGTCAGGGCCTTCCATGGCCATGAGGTTCTCCTTTGTGACAGGGATGCCCCCGCCGGTGCGGCCATCGCCAGTCACGCGCGCTCCGAACCGGCCGGGGAGGGCCGGGGCGGAGGGCAGGTCACTGCCGAGGACCGAACCTGGTCGAGGGGCGGGGCGTCGTCGTCCCGCCGGGGCGGAACAGGGAACCGCCGCCCGCCCCGAGGGGCGGGCGGCGGCGTTCGTCACCGGCGGATGCCGAGTCGCTTGATCAGCGAACGGTAGCGCTCGATGTCGACCCGCTGCAGGTACTGCAGAAGGCGCTTGCGCTGACCGACCATGAGCATCAGACCACGACGGGTGTGGTGGTCGTGCTTGTGGGTCTTGAGGTGCTCGGTCAGGTAGTTGATGCGGTGGCTCAGGAGCGCGATCTGGACCTCGGGCGAGCCGGTGTCGCCCTCGCTGGTCCCGTACTCCTTGATGATCTCCTGCTTGGTAGCGGTATCGAAGGCCATGGCTCTCCTCTGGTCGTTGCGCGGCGCGCCGGGGGCTGCTCCCCCGGGCTCTCTGGACGAGCTCTCGCGCATCGCGGACCCGTCCCGAGAGGGCGCGGATCCGCGGTGTGCACGGAGAGCTCTCCGCGGCCGAATGGACGGCACCGACCAGCGTATCAGTCGTCCGACGAGGACTGGGAGGCGCTCTCGGCGAGAGTGCGGCGGGTCACCTCGACGTCGGCCTGCATCTGCTCGACCAGGCTCTCGAGCGAGTCGAACTTCAGCGTCGGCCGCTGGAAGTCCACGAACTCCAGGCGGACCGTGTCGCCGTAGAGGTCGAGCGTGTGGTCGTCGTGCACATAGGCCTCGACCGTCCGACGGGGAGCGCCCGCAGCCGTGAAGGTCGGGTTCGTGCCGATGGAGATGCTCGCCGGGACGCCCGCGAGCGGCGCGGTGCCCCGGTGGGACGGATCCTGCTCGACGACGGTGAGATAGCCCGCGTAGACGCCGTCGGCCGGGATCAGGCCCTGCGGCGCCGGCCCCAGGTTCGCGGTCGGGAACCCGAGCTCGCGACCTCGCTGGTGCCCGCGATGGACCACGTCGGTGACGGTGTGGAGCCGGCCGAGCATGCCCGCGGCGTCGGCCACGTCCCCCGCCAGCAGCGCCGTGCGGATCGCCGAGGAGGAGATCCGTCCGCTGCCCTCGCCCGACGGACCGAGGTCCGCGACCGTGACGACGTCGAATCCGTAGATCGCCCCGAGCTCGCGCATGGTCCCGATGTTCCCGGCGTTGGCGCGGCCGAACAGGGCGTCCTCCCCGAGCACCACGCACTTCGCGCCCAGGCCCTCGACGAGGAAGACGCGCACGAAGTCCTCCGGCGAGTACTGGGCGAACTCGCGCGTGAAGTCGATGTCGAGGACGCCGCCCATGCCGGCGAGCAGCAGCAGGCGGTCGCGATCCTCGTGCCCGGTGAGCAGCGGCGGCACGCCGGGCTCGACCATCACATGGCGCGGGTGGGGCCAGAAGGTGAGGGCGACCGGCGTCAGCGAGCGGGCCTCGGCATGCCGGGCGAGCTGCGAGAGCACGTAGCGATGCCCGCGGTGGACCCCGTCGTAGTTGCCGATGGACACCGCCGTCGGACCGAGGTCGCCGGGCACCTCCTGCAGGGAATGCCAGATCGGGGTGCGGCTCACGGGCGGCAGGGTCCTTCCGGGTGCTGGTCGCGCCCGGCGCGTTGCGGAGGGCGGTCCCCGTCGCGGCGGGCGCGACGGACGTGATGCGGATGCAGCGCGTCCGGACTCTACGTCCGGACGCCGGGGAACACTGTAGCCCCCGACGCCGCACGGAGCCCGCCCGGAGCCCTCCCGAGTCCCTCCCGCGAATCCCTCCCGGAGTCCGCACGGCGTCCGGACGCCCTCGCGACGGTCCAGGACTCCTGTCCCTTGCGCCCGGATGTGCCCGAGTTGTGACGAACATCGGAGGGGTCGTCAGCGTGCGCGAATACCACATTCCGGTATCGTTGGCGGGACGGCGGCACCCGGGAAGGACCCTGTCCGCACCTCGCATCCGCGAGGTCGACGCGCTGGCCGCCAGGAACGGAACGACACCATGACGAACGTGACCGATACGGCCGCAGCGGGCGGCACCCGCCCCGCTGGCCGCCGCCGGGCGGCGCTCGTGATCGTCGCGATCCTCGCGGTCCTCGCGATCCTGCTCACCGGCGGCGCCCTGGCGTACGCCAAGCAGTTCGACGGCAAGGCGCTCCCGGGCACCACGGTGCTGGGGCAGGACGTCAGCGGCAGGACGCCGGAGGAGATCGCGCAGCTCGTCGACGAGCGGGGGGCCGACGTCACCGTCACCGTGACCGCCGGGGGGAACTCCCAGGAGGTCTCCCTCGCCGATCTCGGCGTGACCGTCGACGGCGCGGCCACGGCCGCCGCCGCTCTCGACGGCGAGGACGGGGTCGGCGCAGTGCTCGCCTCCACCTGGTCGGGCGAGCGGGCCATCACCCCGGTCGTCACCGTCGACGAGGCGGCCGTCGCGACCTTCGCGAAGAGCCTCGTGCCCGATGACCGGACGGTCCCGGTCGACGCCTCCGTCGCCTACGACGAGGAGACGGGCACCTGGTCCGTCGTCGAGGGCTCCGACGGCCAGGGCGTGGACCCGACGCAGTTCGTCGAGACCGTGACGGCCCAGGCCGGCGCGCTCGAGGACTTCTCGGTCGACCAGCCCTTCGAGGACATCTCCCCCTCCATCACGACCGCCGATGCGCAGTCCGCCGTCGACTCCGTCGACGCCCTGCTCACGCAGGACATGCAGATCACGGATCCCGACGGCGAGATACTCGAGATCGATGCCGATCGCCGCAGCTCGTGGCTGTCGGTCGCCCCCGACGAGGCCGGCGAGTCCCTGGTCGTCTCCGTCGACGAGGATGCGATCCGGGCCTGGGTCGCCGAGCGGGTGGAGAAGCGCAACCACGATCCCAAGAACGGGATCGAGCAGGTCGACGAGGACGGCACGGTCGTCAAGGTCGTCTCCGAGAAGCAGGACGGCGTCGAGGTCACCAACGGCGACGCGGTCGCGGACCAGATCATCGCCTCCCTGACCGACGCCACGCCGCTCGAGACCGCCTTCGAATCCCAGGCCGTCGCCGCGACCGTCGACCAGATCGACGCGCCGAAGCAGACGGAGCCCACCGAGGTCACCGAGGCCGGCGAGAGCTCCGACGCGGCCACGGCCACGGGCGAGAAGTGGATCGACGTCGACCTCACCGCGAAGACGGTCACCGCCTATGTCGGCACCACCGCCGTGTTCGGGCCCCGCTCGATGGTCGACGGGAAGTCCGGCTACGAGACCGTCACCGGCAGCTACGAGATCTACCTGCGGTACGACATGCAGGACATGACGAACGCCGGCAAGATCTCCGAGGACGACCCGCGCTACTACTACACCGAGGACGTCCCCTGGGTGCAGTACTTCTACCGCGGCTACGCCTTCCACGGGGCGCCCTGGCGCTCCTCCTTCGGCTACTCCGGCTCCCACGGATGCATCAACATGTCCGTGTCCGACGCCAAGTGGCTGTACAACTGGGCGTCGATCGGCACCCGCGTCGAGGTCCATTACTGAGACCTTCGGGAACGTCCAGCGCCCGGCGCGCGATGACGATCTGAGAGAGGGCCTCACCGGTGCATACCGGTGAGGCCCTCTCCCTGTCCGTCCCGTCGGGTCCCGTCCGTTCCGTCGAGAGCCGTCCGTTCCCGTCAGCCGTCGTGCGCGGTGCGCGTCGTCATCAGCTGCGTGCGTCGGGCGGGATCACGACGTCGGGCGCCCAGGCGGTCCGCTCCCGGTGCACGAGGGCGCACAGCCGGCCCTGGCGGTCCAGGGCCGCGACGGGCCGCTCCCCGCCGTCCTTCGCCCGGGGCACCGGATGCGCGGGCTCCACGGGGCCGGTCGCCGACGCTCGGGAGATCCGCTTGCCATGGGCGAGGTCGGCGGCGCCGGCGTCGTCCACGAGGATCCCGGCGAGCACGCGCGCGGCCGTCGCGCCCAGTCCCGCGAGCGGCAGCTCGACGTCATCGCCCTCCCCGCGTCCCGGGACGAGGGCGGCATCCTCCACCTGGAACGGCCCGACCTCCGTGCGACGCAGCGCGGTGAGGTGGCCGCCGACGCCGAGCGCCCGTCCGAGGTCGCGCGCGAGGGCGCGCACATAGGTGCCCGAGGTGCAGGCGACCACCACGTCGATGTCGACGAAGGGGCCGACGGCGCGCAGCGCGGTGGTCTCGAAGCGGCGGATCGTCACGGGTCGGGGGGCGAGCTCGACGTCCTCCCCCGCACGTGCTCGCGCATAGGCGCGCTTGCCGTCGATCTTGATCGCACTCACCGTCGAGGGCACCTGCTGGATGTCCCCCCGGAGCGCATCGATCCCCTCCTCGATCGCTCGTGCGGTCAGGTCGGTGGCGTCGACGGGCTCGCCGAGGGGCTCGCCCTCGGCGTCATCGGTCGTCGTCGCGAGCCCGAGGCGGATCGTCGCAGCGTAGACCTTGTCGAGCCCCACCAGCTGCGTGAGGAGCCTCGTCCCCTGGCCGACGCCGAGCACGAGCAGGCCCGTGGCCATCGGGTCGAGGGTTCCCGCATGGCCGACCTTCTTCGTGCCGAGCAGCCACCGGACACGGGCGACGACGTCGTGGCTCGTGCGTCCGGCGGCCTTGTCGACGAGCAGGATGCCGTGCGGCGCGGGGGCGGCGGGATCCCGCCGCCCTCCGTGCAGGGTGCTCACGCGCGCGGGTCCTCGTCGGCCGCCTCCGGCGATGCATCCTCGCCCGCCCCGTCGGGGCTCTCGGCGTCGTCGCGATCGCCGTCGAGATCGTAATCGTCGTCGAGATCATCGTCCTCGACGTGCTCGTCGTGCGGGACCCGGTACGGATCGGCCTCGCCCGCGAAGGACGCGCCCTCCTTCGTGCGAGCCAGCTCGGCATCGCGATGGCGAGCCATGACCAGGAGGTCGTCGATCGCCCGGGCGTTCTCCGGGATCGCGTCGAGCACGAACTCCAGGGACGGGGTCAGGCGCACGCCGGTCTGCTTGCCGACCTCGCTGCGCAGGAGACCGGTGGCGCTGCGGAGGGCCGCAGCGGTGCCCTCGCGCTCCTCATCGCTGCCGAAGACCGTGTAGAACACGGTCGCGTGCTGGAGATCGCCGGTCACGCGGACATCGGTGATGGTGACGGTCCCCAGGCGCGGGTCCTTCACACGGGTGTCGAGCATCGTCGCCACGATCTGGCGGATGCGGTTGGCCAGACGGCGGGAACGGGGGTTGTCGCTCATCAGCGGATCCTCTCGGAGTCGGTGCCGAGGGCGGTGAGCTCCTCGAGACGGGGGTGGTCGGCGGGGACCGCGAGCAGGATGTCGCGGTCGATGGACTGGTCGACGCGGTGGCGGAAGGCGCCGTCGGGGCTGACGACGCGGAGACCGGCATCGGCGAGGACCGCGCTCGCGTCGTCGTGGGCCAGCGTATGCCGGTTCACCGCGAGCACCATGGCGCCGCCGTCGCGCAGGAGCCGACGCCAGGGCGGTGCGGCCTCGGCGAGCACCTCGAGCGGGGACCGGCTCCACCCGGAGCCGCCCCGTCCGCCGTGCTGGACCCCGTACGGGAGGTCCGCGACGATGACGTCGATCGAACGATCCGGAAGCAGGCCCCCGAGCTCGCGCGTATCGCAGCCGAGCAGCGTCAGGGTCTGCGACCGTCCGTCGCGCTGGGCCTGCCGATCCTCGGCGAGCTCGACGTCGACCCGGGTGCCGAGGACCGTGCCGCGCACGGCCAGCCGCCCGGCGTCGACGGTGTGCTTGTAGCGATGGCTGCGCAGCCAGGTGGACAGGAAGGTGCGGTACGCCTCGACGTCCTTGCGGTCGATCTCCGCGCCGACGGGGCTGAGCCCCAGGCGCAGCGCCCGGTTCAGGGTGGTGCCGCGCCCGCACATCGGATCGAGCAGGCGCAGGGTCCCGTCGAAGAGGGCGTCGCGACGAGTGCTGAGCGCCGCGCCCAGGTTGATCATCAGCGCGGTGAACTGCTCGTTGGTCTTGCCCGGGTACTTGAGGATCGTCTCCAGATCGCTCGGATGCCGCAGCGGCACCGGTGGGTCCAGGGGCCGCAGGAGCTCGTCCGCGACGTCTCCGCCGTCGACGATCTCGAGCACGCCGAGCGTTCCCGAGAGGCTGCCGAGGAGCCGCAGGGTGCGCTCGTCGAGCGCGCCCGCCGCCTCGGGGCCGGTCGCGTCGGGACCGTCGGCCGTCGGGAGCTCGATCTCGAGAGCATCCATGCCGCCGACGATGCGTTCGCGCACGGCGAGACCGCCGGCGATCCGTGCCCCCAGGACCCAGCGGGCCTCGGTGAGCACGAGCCGGCCGGCGGCCTCGGCGTAGACGCGATTGGCCGACGGGGCTCGCAGCACCAGCACCCGTCGGCCCATGATCGTCTCGCTTCCCGTTCACGAGGTCCGGGCGCCGCTCGCGCGGCGCCCGGACCGAGGGTGATCAGATGCGGGGCTTCTCCTGCATCTCGTACGTCGTGATGACGTCGCCGAGCTGCAGATCGTTGTAGGAGCCCAGGTTGATGCCGCACTCGTAGCCCTCGCGGACCTCGGTGACATCGTCCTTGAACCGTCGCAGGCCGGACACCTCGACGTTCTCGGAGACCACGACGCCGTTGCGCGTGATGCGCGCCTTGGCGCCGCGCTTGATGATGCCGCCGCGCACGATCGAACCGGCGATGTTGCCGAACTTGGAGGAGCGGAAGATCTCGCGGATCTCCGCCGAACCGAGCTCGACCTCCTCGTACTCCGGCTTGAGCATGCCCTTGAGGGCCGCCTCGACCTCGTCGATGGCGTTGTAGATGACCGAGTAGTACTTGATCTCCACGCCCTCGCGGTCGGCGTACTCCGCGTTCTGGCCCTCGGCGCGCACGTTGTAGCCGATGATGATGGCATCCGAGGCGACGGCCAGGTTGATGTTGTTCATCGTGATGGCGCCGACGCCGCGATCGATGATGCGCAGCTGCACCTCGTCGCCGACCTCGATGCCCAGCAGGGACTCCTCCAGGGCCTCGACGGCACCGGCCGCGTCGCCCTTGAGGATGAGGTTGAGGGTCTCCACCTTGCCGTCGGCCATGTGCTTGGTGATGTCCTCGAGGGAGATCCGCTTGCGGGCCCTCGACAGCGACGCGGCGCGCTTGGCGGCCTCGCGCTTCTCGGCGATCTGGCGGGCGGTGCGCTCGTCCTGGGCAACCAGGAGCGAGTCGCCGGCGCCGGGCACCGAGGTCAGACCGAGCACCTGGACGGGACGGGACGGGCCCGCCGCCTCCACCGCGTCGCCGTTCTCGTCGAGCATCGCGCGGACGCGGCCATGGCCGGCGCCGCAGACGATCGCATCGCCGACGTGCAGGGTGCCCTGCTGGATCAGCACCGTGGCCACCGGGCCGCGACCGCGGTCCAGGTTGGCCTCGATGGACACGCCGCGCGCGTCCTTGTCGGGGTTGGCCCGCAGGTCCAGCGAGGCGTCCGCGGTGAGCAGGACGGCCTCGAGGAGCGCATCGATGTTCAGGTTCTCGCGAGCGGACACGTCGACGAACATGGTGTCGCCGCCGTACTCCTCGGCCACCAGGTTGTACTCGGTGAGCTGCTGGCGGATCTTCGCGGGGTTCGCCTCGGGCTTGTCGACCTTGTTGACCGCGACCACGATCGGCACGTTCGCCGCCTGGGCGTGGTTGAGCGCCTCGATCGTCTGGGGCATCACGCCGTCGTCGGCCGCGACCACGAGGATCGCGATGTCCGTCACCTGGGCGCCGCGGGCACGCATGGCCGTGAAGGCCTCGTGACCCGGGGTGTCGATGAAGGTGATGGCGCGCTCCGCGCCCTCGTGCTCCACCTGGACCTGGTACGCACCGATGTGCTGGGTGATGCCGCCGGCCTCGCCCGCGCCGACCTTGGACTTCCGGATGGTGTCCAGCAGTCGGGTCTTGCCGTGGTCGACATGGCCCATGACCGTGACGACCGGCGGACGCGGCAGACGATCGGCGTCGTCCTCGTCGGCGAGCTCGGCATCGAGGTCGATGTCGAACTGCTCGAGGAGCTCGCGCTCCTCGTCCTCCGGGGAGACGATCTCGATCTTGTAGCCGAGCTCCTCCCCGAGCAGGTGGAAGGTGTCCTCGTCGAGGGACTGGGTGGCCGTGGCCATCTCGCCCATCGCGAACAGCACGGTGATCAGCGACGCCGGGTTGACGTCGATGCGATCCGCGAAGTCCGTCAGCGAGGCGCCGCGACGCAGCCGGATGTGCGTCTCGCCGTCACCGCGAGGGATCTGCACGCCGCCCGGAGCGGGAGCGTGCATCTGCTCGTACTCCTGGCGCTTCGTACGCTTCGACTTGCGCGAGCGCGCGGGCTTGCCGCCGCGACCGAAGGCGCCCTGGGTGGCGCCGCGACCGCCGCGACCGCCGCGGGGACCGCCGCCACCGCCACCGGGACCGCCGCCGGGCGCGCCGGGACGACCGCCCGCGCCGGGACGCCCGCCGCGACCGCGCTCGCCGCCGCCGCCGGGGCGGGCGTCGGCGAGACCGCCGTGGGAGTGCTGGCGCATGATGCCGGGCGTGGGAGCACCGGGACGCGGACCACCGGGACGGGGACCGCCCGGACGGGGGGCGCCGTCACGGCCGCCGGGACGCGGGGCGCCCTGGGCGTCGCGCTGCGGCGCGGGACGGGGACCGCCCGGACGCGGCATGCCCTGCGAGGTCGCGAAGGGGTTGTTGCCGGGACGCGGGGCGCCGCCCTCGCGAGGGCCGCGACCGCCCTGCTTGGGACGCGGGCTGCCGGGACGCGGCATGCCCTGCGAGGTCGCGAAGGGGTTGTTGCCCGGACGGGCACCGCCCGGTCGCGGCGCAGGACGCTCGCCGCCCGGCTTGGGAGCACGGGAGGCGGGACGCTCGGGAGCGGCCGGCTCGGGGCGTGCGGCACCCGGCTTCGGGGCCGCCGCCTTCGGGCCGGGGGTCGGAGCGGAGGGAGCCGCCGGAGCAGGCTTCTGCGAGGCCGCGGGAGCCGCCGGAGCGGGCTTCTGGGCCGGAGCAGGGGCGGGCGCCGCCGCGGGCGCCGCGGAGGCAGCAGCCTCTGGGGCGGGCGCCGGGGCAGGCTTCTGAGCGGGCTTCGCCGCGGCGGGCGATCCCGGCTTGGGGGCGCCGCCCGGCTTGGGCGCACCGCCCGGCTTCGCAGCGGGGGCGGGCTTGGCGGCGGAGTCGCCACCGGCGGCGGGGAACTCCCCGCGGAGCCGACGTGCGACGGGTGCTTCGATGGTCGACGAAGCGGAACGGACGAACTCGCCCATGTCCTGCAGCTTCTGCAGGACGACCTTGCTGGGCTGTCCGAGCTCCTTGGCGAGCTCGTGGACGCGGACCTTAGCCACATTTCTCCTGTCTCGGTCCGGCCGACAAGAGGGCGCGGACCATTAGTTCCAGAGGGTGCTCATGCTCGAGTACTCATCGGATGTCCATGGGGTCTTCTACCTGTTCCACTGGATGGTGGGCTCGAAGGCCTCGAGGTCCCGGATCAGCGGTCCGGTGTCGACCGCGCCCCTGAACGAGCGGGCGAGGCCGCCCCGCCGCAGGGCGAGGTCGAGGCATGACGCATCGGGATGGAGCCAGGCTCCGCGGCCCGGGGCCGATCGTCGAGGATCGAGCCGGACGCGAGGCGTGCCTCCGTCGGGAGCGGACTCCCGGACCAGACGCATCAGCTGATCGCGCGGGGCGGCCTGACGGCAGCCGACGCACGTGCGCTCGGGGCGGCGGGGCGCAGGATCGTTCACCTGTCCACGCCTCCGTTCCGAGCTCCCGCCCGCATGCAGGCACCCCCGGTCGGGCGACCTCCACGCTGGACGAACAGCCTCCCCAGTGTAGCGGAACGAGGTCCGCGGCCGGGAACCGGAGAGGTCTGCGCCACACCGGTGCGCGGTGCGCCCCGGTGCGCCCCGGTGCGGCGTCGGTGCGGCGTCGATGCGGTGTCCGTTCGACGTCGACGAGGCCGCGGGGAGCGCCTCAGGCGCCGGCGGACTCCGCGCCGGCGTCCGGCTCCGGGGCGTCGTCGGGCCGGATGTCGATCTTCCATCCGGTCAGCTTCGCCGCGAGGCGGGCGTTCTGCCCGTCCTTGCCGATCGCCAGCGAGAACTGCGCGGCCGGGACGGTCGCGCGGACGGCGCGACCGACCTCGTCGATCACGACCACGCTCGTCACCCGGGCGGGCGACAGCGCGTTGGCGACGTAGGCGGCGGGGTCCTCGTCGTAGTCGACGATGTCGATCTTCTCGCCGGACAGCTCGTTCATGACCGCGCGGACGCGGGCGCCCATCGGGCCGATGCACGCGCCCTTGGGGTTGACCCCCGGGACGGTCGCGCGCACGGCCATCTTGGTGCGGTGGCCGGCCTCGCGCGCCAGGCCGGAGATCTCGACGGTGCCGTCGGCAACCTCGGGGACCTCGAGCGCGAACAGGCGGCGCACCAGGTTCGGGTGCGAGCGCGAGAGCGTGATCTGCGGCCCCTTGGGTCCGCGACGGGCCTCGGTGACGTAGGCGCGCAGGCGCTTGCCGTGCGAGTAGTCCTCCCCCGGCACGCGCTCATGGGGCGGGAGCACGGCCTCGACGCCGCCGAGGTCGACGAAGACCATGCGCGGATCGCGGCCCTGCTGGATGATGCCCGAGACGATGTCCTCGGCGCGGTCGGCGTACTCGCCCAGGACCGCCTCGTCCTCCAGATCGCGGATGCGCTGGAAGATCACCTGACGGGCGGTCGAGGCCGCGACCCGCCCGAAGTTCTCGGGGGTGTCGTCCCACTCCTCGACGACGTTGCCGTCGGCGTCGAGCTCGCGGGCCATGACGGCGACCTCGCCGGTCTTCTCGTCGATGATCACCTCGGAGTCCCGCACCGGATGATCCGTGTGCAGGTAGGCGGCGTGCAGCGCCGAGCGGATGGCGTCCAGCAGCACGGGCAGGCGGATGTCGCGCTCGCGCTCGAGGGCGCGCAGGGCTCCCATGTCGATGTCCATGTCAGCTCTCCTCAGCAGTGGGGCGTGCCGACTCCCCGAGCAGCTGCTCGAGGTCGGCGGGCGGGTCGAACTCGATCTGGACGCGCGCCCTCTCGACGTCCGCGAAGGGGACCTCGAGACGGGCGGGGGCGTCCTTCGGGAGCTTCACCGGACGGCCGCGGTCGTCGCGGCCCGGCTCCGGGCGCAGGGTCAGCGCGTCGTCGGCGGAGACCTCCAGCAGGCGCGCGCGGTGGACGGCTCCGCTCGTGAGCTCCAGCTCGAGCAGGCGCCCGCGGTTCCGACGGAAGTGCCGAGGGGCGGTGAGCGACCGGTCGACGCCCGGCGTGGTCACCTCGACGAGCGAGGGGCCTGGGCCCAGCAGCGACTCGTCCTCGTCGATCAGCTCGTTCAGCCTCCGGGCCGCGGCCGCGACGGTGTCCATGTCGACGGCGCCCCTGGCGTCCTCCGGCAGATCCACGATGATCCGGACCTCGGGGACACCGGACCGTCCGCGGACGACGACCTCCTCGAGGACGAGCCCGTGCTCGTCGAGGACGCGCCGGGCGGCCTCCTGCAGGGCCGGGTGGGGATCGACGGTGCTCATCGTTCGCTCACCTCCTCCTGCGTATGGGTTCCTGATCCCGCGCGACCGCACCGGCGGCGGGGACTGGATCAAGGATAAGGGTCTCGCCCCGCTTTCGCTCCCCCGACGTGGGCGGGTGCGAGAATCCTCCCGTGCCCTTCGTCTCCCCCGCCCGTCCCGCTCCGCCCTCGCCCGCCCGTCGGCCGGGCCGACGACGCCTCCTGCAGGCCGTCCCGCTCCTGCTGGGGGGCCTCGCCCTGTCCCCCGCCCTGAGCGCCTGCGGACCGATCGAGCTGGGTCAGCCGGCGACCTACACCCCGCCGCCGGCGGGCATCGACGATCTCTATCGCCCGGATCTCCTCGCCCAGCTGGACCTGCTGATCCTCGGCGTCGCCGCGCTCACCGATGCCGCCGACGCCGCCGATCCGTCCGCGGTCCCCGACGGCACGGACCCCGAGCTGCTCGCCGCGGCGCTCTCCGAGCTGGCCGAGGCGCTGCCCGTCCAGCGGACGGCCCTCCTCACCGGCGCGCAGCTCGAGGCGGAGCAGGAGGCGGCGAGCGAGTCCGCGTCGGCGGCCGACGGCGGGGACGCGTCCGCCGGCGAGGCGGAGGCATCGGCGGATGCCTCGACGGCCCCGTCGGCCGAAGCCCCGACGGACGTCGACGGGCTCCTCACCGCGCTGATCGCGATGCGGGATCTCGGCGTCGACGCCGCCCGGCAGGTCTCCGGATCGCTCTCGCGGCCGGTCGCCGCGATCACCGCGCACATGCAGTTCGCCGCCGACCGCCTGGTCTCCGTCTCCGGCTCCGCCGTCGGCACCGCGATCCCGGCGGCCGAGGACATCGTCCCCACCCGCACGGTGCCCGAGCAGGATCCGCCGTCGATCGGCGCGGCGAGCGACTACGAGCTCGCCCTCATCGACGCGCAGGAGCAGGAGTGGTATGCGGGCTACGTCCACGAGGTGCTCTCGGCACGGACCTCGGGCGACCAGCGCACCGCGCACACGACGCTCAGCGAGGCCCACCGGGCCCGCGCCGAGGTGCTCGGGGAGATCGCCGCGGAGGACGAGATCGAGGTCGTCGACCGCCAGGCCGTCTACGCGCTGCCGGGGGGCGAGCTCGACGAGGCCACGGCCGCGGGCCTCCCCGTCCAGGTGTCGAGCGCCCTGCTGGTCTCCCACCTGGCGCTGACCGGCGCGGCGCCCTTCGCCCGGCGGTCGACCTCCATCCCCTATGCCCTCGCCGAGGCGTCGACCCTCGCCGGGCTCGGTCGCAGCCTCGACCCCGTCCCCTCGCTCACCGTCGAGGACCAGCCCGCGGGCTGAGGCCCGGGCCGAGAGTCGGCCGAGGGTCGGCCGAGGGTCGGGCCCCGGCCGAGCTCGAGGCCGCGGCCGAGCTCCAGCCCCCGGCCGCGGCTCAGGCCCCGGCGGCCTCGGCGAAGGCGCGGATCTGCGCGAGGACGCCGTCGGGCGCGACCTCGACGACCTCGCCCGTCGCCCGGTCGCGGACCTCGACGACACCGTCGGCGAGACCGCGGCCGACGACCACGGAGGCCGGCATGCCCAGCAGCTCGGCGTCCTTGAACTTCACGCCCGGGGAGGTCTTCGGCCGATCGTCGTAGATCACGTCGAACCCGGCCGCCTCGAGCTGCTCGGCTAGCTGCTCGGCGGCCTCGAAGATCGCCGGGTCCTTGCCGGTCGCGAGCACGTGCACGTCCATCGGCGCGACGGAGCGCGGCCAGGCGAGGCCCTTGTCATCGTGATGCAGCTCGGCGATCGCGGCGATCGCACGGGTCACGCCGATGCCGTAGGAGCCCATCGTGACGGTGGTCGCCTTGCCGTTCTCGTCGAGGACCTTCACGTCGAGGGCCTCGGCGTACTTGCGGCCGAGCTGGAAGATGTGGCCCATCTCCATGCCGCGGGTCAGTCGCAGCGGGCCCGAGCCGTCGGGCGCCGCGTCCCCGTCGTGGACCTCGGCGGCCTCGATCGTCCCGTCGGCCGTGAAGTCGCGGCCGGCGACGAGATCGTAGACGTGCTTGCCGGCGACGCCGGCGCCGGCCACCCAGCGGGAGCCGGGGGTCACGCGGGGGTCCACCAGGTAGCGGATCTTCGAGGGCGCCTCCAGCCCGAGGCCCTCGGGGCCGATGTAGCCCTTCGCAAGCACGGGGTGGCGCGCGAAGTCCTCCTCCGCGAAGGGCGCGGCGACGGCGGGCGCGACGGCGGCCTCGAGGCGCTTCTCGTCGACCTCGCGGTCGCCGGGGATCGCGATGACCAGCGGCTCGGTGGTGCCGTCGGGGTTCGTCAGCAGGTAGACGAGGTGCTTGAGCATCTCGTAGCGGGTCCAGGAGCCGTCCTCGGCGACATAGCCGCCGCCGGGGAACGCTCCCTCGGAGAACTCCACGAGCGCGGCGATGGTGGAGGCGCCGGGGGTCTCCTCGATGTGGGCGGCGGGCAGCGCGGCGATCTGCTCGGCGCTCAGCGGCTCCGGGCCCGCGGTGACGACGGCCTCCACGTTCGCGGCGTAGCCGCCGTCGGAGACCACGAAGGTGTCCTCGCCGACGGGCGTGGGGTGGAGGAACTCCTCGGAGCGGGAGCCGCCCATCGCGCCGGCATCCGCCTGGCAGATGACGACGGGCAGTCCGAGACGATCGAAGGTGCGCTGGTAGGCGCGGCGCTGACGATCGTAGGAGACGTCGAGGCCCGCATCGTCGATGTCGAAGGAGTAGGCGTCCTTCATGACGAACTCGCGGGTGCGCAGGATGCCGCCGCGGGGCCGCGCCTCGTCGCGGAACTTGTGCTGGATCTGGAACAGCATGATCGGCAGATCCTTGTACGAGGAGAAGAGGTCCTTCACCGCGAGCGCGAACATCTCCTCATGCGTGGGCGCGAGGAGGTGATCGGTGCCCTTGCGGTCCTGCAGGCGGAACAGCGTGGGGCCGTACTCCTCCCAGCGCCCGGTGGCCTCGTAGGGCTCGCGGGGCTGGAGAGCCGAGAACAGCAGCTCCTGCGCGCCGATCGCCTCCTGCTCCTCGCGCACGATCGCCTCGACCTTGCGGAGCACCTTGAGCCCCAGCGGGAGCCACGTGTACACGCCCGGGCCGGAGCGACGGATGTAGCCGGCGCGCACCAGCAGCTTGTGGCTCGCGACCTCGGCATCCGACGGGTCCTCGCGCAGAGTGCGGACGAACGAGGAGGACAGACGGATCATGGAGGGACCTTTCGGACGTGAGGAACAGGTCCGGCGCACACGCCGGACCCCGCCCCATGCTAGTGCCCGCGGGTGGTGCGCGCGGGCGCGCGCGGTGGCAGGCTGGCTCCATGGACGACGACACCCGCATCCTCGACGCCGCGCAGGCGTCGGCGGCCGCACCCGCCGGCTTCCGCGCCTCCACCCCCGTGCTGACCGCCCGCTACCGCACCGGCGACTTCGCCACGGGCCTCGCCCTGGTCGAGCGCATCGGCGCGGCCGCCGAGGAGGCCGGCCACCATCCTGATGTGCTCCTCACCTATCCGAGTGTGACCGTCACCCTCACCAGCCACGACGTGGGCGGCATCACCTCCCGGGACCTCGACCTGGCCGCGACCATCGCCTCTCTCGCCGCGCAGGCCGGGATAGCCCCCGATGCCGACGACGACGCCTGAGCGCCTCCCCTAGGGTGGACCCGCCTCCGGGGAGACCTCGGAGCGCGCACCGCACGGCCCGAGGGGCGGGCCGAGCGGCCGGTCCGAGGAGCGGGGAAGGGGGGACGATGGGCATCGAGCGGGAGCATCTGCCGGGACGGCGTCTCCTCCTGGGCGGCATCGGCGTCGTCGGCGCCTCCGGTCTGCTCGCCGCCGGCCTGCGGCACGGGGCGTCGCGGACGACCGCGCTCCCCGTCGCCGAGATCCCGCTCTCCTCCCGGACGGTCGCCCTGGACGCGGATTCCCGCCGCGTGCTCATCGCCCCCGGTCCGGAAGGGGACGGGCTGCTCCTCCCCGGCACCCGCCTGCTCGCCGGCACGCCCGAGGACTCCCCGCCCGCGATGCGCGCCGCCGCGTTCCACGCCGAGGCCGCTCCCTGGCTGGGCCGGGTGCCCGACGCGCTGCAGGATCTCGCCGAGAGCGCGCTCTGGGATCTGTGGTCCCTCTGCGACGGCCTCGCCGCCCCCGTCGCCGGCTGGTCCTCGAACTGGCGGTACGTGTGGCCCCGCGACGCGGCCTTCTGCGCCGTCGCCCTCGCCCGCACGGGCCATGTCGCGCCCGCGCTCGATGCGCTCGAGCACCTGCAGTCGTGGCAGCGCCCTCGGACCTGGTTCGAGGCCCGCTACTCCCTGGCGACCGGTCGCGCGCCCGACGCCCGCCCCCAGCAGGTCGACGGCACCGGCCTCGTGCTGTGGGCCGTCGCCGAGGTCCTGTCCGTCCTGACCGGCGATGCGTCGGAGACGGCGCGCGAGCGCCTGAGCGCGCTCATCGAGGACTCCTCCGCCCTGCTGATCGAGGCGACCGGCGCCGGGACGCACCTCCCGCCCGTCTCCCCCGACTACTGGGAGGTCGCCGAGCGCAGCGTCACCCTCGAGACGATGATCGCGACGCTCGCCGGGCTGCGCGCCGTGGCGGACCTCTCCGACGAGGACGCCTGCCGGGAGCCGGCCGAGGCCTTCGCGCTGCTGGCCGACGGCACCTTCGGGGAGGGCGGCTGGCAGCGCTACCGCTCGGGAGGCGGAGCCGACTCCGCACGAGCGCTGCCCGATGCCCTCGGCATCGCGGGACTCGTCCCGGCCGCTGACCTGCTGGCCCTGCGCACCGAGCTCGCACGTCCGGCCGGCGGCATCGCCCCCGGCGCCTCCTGGAAGGACGACGGCATCAGCTGGACACCGTCGACCAGCCTGCTCGCCCTCAGCCTCGCCCGCGCCGGACACCGGACCGAGTCCCAGGACCTGCTCGGCTGGCTGGCCGACCATCGCACGCAGGCGGGCTCGCTGCCGGAGAAGGTCCTCCACGACGGCTCCCCCGCGGCCGTCGCCCCGCTCTCCTGGACCGCCGCGAACGTGCTGCTGGCGATCGACGCCCTGTCCTGACCTCACGCCCCGCGCGTCGGACGCCGCCCGTCGGACGCGACCCGTCGGACGCGGCCTGTCGGACGCGACCCGTCGCGGGTCGGAGGAGTCGCGTCAGAAGAGGATGGTCGCGAGCTCGCCGATGCGCTGGAAGCCGGCGGCGGCGTAGGCGCGGCGCGCCGGCTCGTTGAAGTCATTCACGTAGAGCGAGACCTTCGGGGCGTGGTCACGACGGACCTGCTCGACGAGCTGCGCCATGGCCGCCCGTGCCAGTCCGCGGCCGCGATAGGCGGGGCGCACCCACACGCCGTGGACCTGTGCGACCGATCCGAAGACGGCCCCGACGTCGGCCTTGAAGAGCACCTGCCCGCGCTCGACCACGATGTAGCTGCGCCCGCTGCGCACGAGGTCCGCGACGCGGGACGAGTAGGCGCGGCCGCCGTCGCCGCGGACGGGATCGATCCCGACCTCCTCGCGGAACATCGCGACCGCCGCCGGGAACACCATCGGCTCCTCGCCGGGCCGTGCCGGCCGCAGGCCGACGTCGCCGAGATCGGGCAGCTCCTCGTCGGCGAGCAGCAGGGGCTGGCTCCAGCGGTACTCGCGCACCGCGGCCTCCCAGGCGCCGTCCATCGCCGCCCACAGTGGTCGGACCTCATGGCTCGGGCCGACGATCGAGCTCGATCTCCGCGGCCGCTGCGCGAGATGGCGACCGAACTCGGCCAGCGCCTCCTCCGAGGCGCCGATCGGCGAGATGTTCACGCCGTGCCAGAGCACCCCCGAGGGCGTGAGCTCGTCCCCGATCGCCGAGAACTCCGCCCCCGCGCTCCCCGTGGCGCGCAGCTCACGCAGCCGCGAACCGGACAGCGCGTTGCCGGCGGGATCCCGCAGCGCGAGCGCGAGCGCGGCATCGACGCCGCCGCCGCGGATCGGTCGGACCCTGGAGGACCGCCGGAACACGGCGGGATCAGCCGACGGCGACGGACGGGGCGCCCGCCGTGGCGTCGTCGCCCATCTCGGCCGCGATGCGGGTGGCCTCGGCGACGAGGGTCGCGACGATCTCGTCCTCCATGACCGTCTTGATGACCTCGCCCTTGACGAAGATCTGGCCCTTGCCGTTGCCGGAGGCGACGCCGAGATCGGCCTCACGCGCCTCGCCGGGGCCGTTGACGACGCAGCCCATGACGGCGACGCGCAGCGGCACCTCGAGGTGCTTGAGCCCCTCGGTGACCTTCTCCGCCAGGGTGTAGACATCCACCTGGGCGCGGCCGCAGGAGGGGCAGGAGACGATGTCGAGCTTGCGGGGCTTGAGGTTCAGCGACTGCAGGATCTGGTTGCCGACCTTGACCTCCTCGACCGGCGGGGCCGAGAGGGACACGCGGATCGTGTCGCCGATGCCCTCGCCCAGCAGGATGCCGAAGGCGACGGAGGACTTGATGGTCCCCTGGAAGGCCGGCCCGGCCTCGGTGACGCCGAGGTGCAGCGGCCAGTCCCCCTTCTCGGAGAGCTGACGGTACGCCTCGACCATGATCACCGGGTCGTTGTGCTTGACCGAGATGCCGAAGTCGTGGAAGTCGTGCTCCTCGAACAGCGAGGCCTCCCACACGGCCGAGGCGACGAGCGCCTCCGGCGTCACGCGGTCGCCCTTCATCATGCGCTGGTCGATGCTGCCGGCGTTCACGCCGATGCGCAGCGCGGTGCCGTGGTCCTTCGCGGCCTTCGCGATGTCCTTGATCTGGTCGTCGAAGCGACGGATGTTGCCCGGGTTCACGCGGACCCCCGCGCAGCCGGCCTCGATCGCCGCGAAGACGTACTTGGGCTGGAAGTGGATGTCGGCGATCACCGGGATCGGGGACTTCGCCGCGATCGCGACGAGCGCGTCGGCGTCCTCCTGGCGCGGGCAGGCCACGCGCACGATGTCGCAGCCCGCGGCGGTGAGCTCGGCGATCTGCTGGAGGGTCGCGTTGATGTCGTGCGTGGGGGTCGTCGTCATCGACTGGACCGTGATCGGCGCGTCGCCGCCCACGAAGATGTCGCCGAGCTTGACCTTGCGGGTCTTCCGCCGGGGGGCGAGGACCGGCGGAGGCGTCTTGACGGAGGGGATGCCGAGGCTCACGGAAGTCACCGCTCCATTATGGACGCGTCGCGGCCCGTCCGGGAGGCGACGTCGGTCATCTCCACCTCTCCTGCACGCCCGACGTGGCGCGCGGCACATGCCCGGCCGTCGGCGTCGGTCCGAGCGCCGATGCGCCGGTGCGGCGATGCGGCGGCGCCGATGCGGCACCGCCGCAGCCCCGGCTCAGAAGAGGGTGATGGGACGGACGATGTCCGCGTAGACCAGCAGGATCGTCATCGCCACGAAGACGAGGGCGACGGCGTTGGTCAGCGGCAGCATGCGGGAGATGTCCACCGGCCCCGGATCGGGGCGTCCGCGGAGCCGGGCGATCATCCGCCGCACCCCCTCGATCAGCGCCCCGAGCACGTGCCCGCCGTCGAGCGGCAGCAGCGGCACCAGGTTGAACACGAACAGCGCCATGTTCAGCGAGGCCAGCATCGAGATCAGCGTCGCCGCCTTCTCCTTCAGCGCGAAGCCGGGCTGGTCGGCGGAGGCGATCTCCCCGGCGAGCCGCGAGACGCCGACGACGCCGACGGGGCCCTCCGGGTCGCGCTCGGCGGAGCCGAAGGCCGCCTGCGCGACGTCGTACAGCCGCACGGGCAGGGTCACGATGACCTGCCCGGTGCGGGAGAAGGCGTCCCACACCAGCGATGGCACCGCCGTCGGCGACTGGCGCACGAGCGCGGGGGTGCCCGAGACGCCGAGGAAGCCGACGTCCTCGGTGATGTAGGCGCCGTCCTCGTCGAGCAGCGCGGAGCCGTCCTCCCCGTAGACGGGGCGGGCGTCGATGATCGGGGTCGCCTGCAGCGTCAGCTCCTGGCCGTCGCGCTCGACGACCACGTCGATGGTCTCGCCGCCCGAGGCGCGGACCGCGGCGGTGACGTCGTCCCAGGTGCTGATGTCGTGCCCGCCGATCTCGAGCAGCACGTCCCCGGGCTCGATGCCGGCGGCCAGCGCCGGCGCCTCCTCGCGGCCCTCGCAGGTGGTGTCGTCGGCGGCGTCGACGGGGACCACGCACTCGGAGACCGCCTGGACCCGGGGCGTCACCTCCGTCATCCCGAAGCCGCAGGCGAGCACCGTGATCAGCACGATCGCGATGAGCAGGTTCATCGTCGGCCCGCCGAGCATCACCGCGAGCTTCTTCAGCACGCTCAGCGCGACGAAGGTGCGGTCGCGGTCCGCGGGGTCGTACTGCGAGGACTCGTACTCCTTCGCCTCGTCCGCCATCTGCTGGAAGAAGCCGGTGGAGTCCTCGCGGACGGCGCCCTCCGGCTCCCCCTTGTGCGGCGGGTACATGCCGATCATGCGGATGTACCCGCCCAGCGGGATCGCCTTGACGCCGTACTCGGTCTCGCCGCGGCGCCGGGACCAGACCGTCGGCCCGAAGCCGATCATGTACTGGGTGACCTTCACGCCGAACAGCTTCGCCGGGAGCAGGTGGCCGATCTCGTGCAGCGCGATCGACAGCGCGAGGCCCGCGGCCACCACGAGGATGCCGAGGGCGAACAGGAGCGCCGTCACCGGACGCCGCCCGCCGCGGCCTCGTCGATCATCCGTCGGGCGGTGCGACGGGCCCAGTCCTCGACCCCGAGCACGCCGGGCACGCCGTCCTCGACGCGCGCGCGGGGACGGTCGGGCAGCTCGAGCACGGAACGCACGAGCTCGACGATCCCGAGGAAGGGGAGCCGACCGGCGAGGAAGGCGTCGACCGCCTCCTCGTTGGCGGCGTTGTAGGCGGCCATCGCTCCCCCGCCCTCGCGGTGCGCCGCGCGGGCGATGCGGATCGCCGGGAAGGTGTCCTCGTCCGCGGGCTCGAAGGTCCAGCTCTGGGCCGCGGTGAAGTCCAGCGGGGCCGCCAGCCGCGGCAGCTTCTCGGGATGGGCGAGGGCCCACCCGATCGCATGGCGCATGTCGGGCGGGCTCGCCTGCGCGATCGTCGAGCCGTCGACGAGCGTGGCCATCGAGTGCACGATCGACTGCGGGTGCACGACGACGTCGACGCGGTCCTCGGGCAGGTCGAACTGGAAGCAGGCCTCGATGACCTCGAGCGCCTTGTTCACGAGCGTCGCCGAGTTGGTGGTGATCACGGGGCCCATCGCCCAGGTGGGGTGCGCGAGGGCCTGCTCGGGCGTCACGGCGGCGAGCTGTTCGCGGCTCCGCCCGCGGAACGGCCCGCCGGAGGCGGTGACCACGAGACGGTCGATCTGGTCGTGGCGGACCCCGGCGATCGCCTGCGCGATCGCCGTGTGCTCGGAGTCCACGGGGAGGATCTGGCCCGGGGATGCGGCCCGGGTGACGAGCTCGCCGCCCACGACGAGGGACTCCTTGTTCGCGAGCGCGAGGCGGGCGCCGCTGGCGAGCACGGCGAGCGTCGGCAGCAGGCCGACGGAGCCCGTGATCGCGTTGAGGACCGCGTCCCCGGCGCCGAGGGACCCGGCGAGGGCGATCACCGCCTCGGGGCCGGCCTCGATCCGGGGGACGGCGACGCCCTCGGCGTTGCAGGCCGCGGAGACCGCGCGCGCGACGTCCTCGGCGCGCTCGGCCTCGGCGACGACGACCTGCTCGGGACGGTGCGCGAGGACCTGCTGCGCGACCGCCTCAGGACGGGAGCCGCCGACGGCGAGGCCGTGCAGCGTGCCGATCCCGGGATAGCGGGCGAGGACGTCGAGGGTCTGCGCGCCGATCGAGCCGGTCGAGCCCAGCAGGACGATCCGCCGCGAGGACGGGGCGGGACCGGTCACGGGACGGAGGCCATCACGTCCGCGACGTGGTCCAGGTAGACGTCGACGACGGACTCGCGATACCCCTCGGCGCCGCGACGGCGGCGGAAGGCGGCGCGGCGGACGTCGTCCACGCTCATGGGCAGGCCCTCGGTGAAGTAGGCGACCAGCTGGTCGCACAGGGCGTCGACGTCCGCTCGGTCGTAGGCGGGCTCGCCGTGCCCGGCGGGCGCGAAGCGCTCCCCCGAGGGACGCTCGAGGCGCTCCTTGAGCATCTCCGCCCGCTCGGTGAGCGCGGCGATCCAGGCCGACTCCCCCTGCTCCGCGATCGCATCGTCGCGGGCCTGCAGGGCGAAGGCGTCGGACAGGCGGTCCAGCGCCTCGTCGACCACGCGCATGTCGTAGCCGCCCCGCTCCGTGCCGAAGCTCGCGGAGGTGATGTCCGCCCCGTCGAAACCGGGCTCGCGGCCCTCGTACGCCGTGCGCGCGCGGGAGAGAAAGGCGTCGACCTCGCCCATGTCGTACCCGACGCTGAAACGGGAGACCCGTTCGAACGATGTGCTCACCTGTGGATCCTTCCTCGGTGCTGTCGGTGTCCCACTGTAGCGGCGCGGGACGGGGCTGGCTGGGAGGCGCGGGTGCTCTCCGATGACGGGCTGGGGCGCCCCCGCGATCAGCGGGAGCGGCCGAAGATCCTCGCGAACAGGCCGGGCCTGCTCTCGGCGGGATGCCCGTCGCGACCATCGGCCCCCACGGGGCTCCCCGCGGAGCGGACCGCCCCGCCGTCGGCCGGCGCCTCGGCCGCGCCTGCGGCGTCGGACGGCGCAGGGTCGGACGTCGCGGGGTCGGCCGACGGGCCGGCGGCCGCGAGGCGCGGCACGAGGACGCCGTCGAGGAACTCGTCGACCGCCGCCTGGTCGTACCCGGTCCCGAAGCGGCTCACCCGGAAGCGGGCGCTGCGCACGTCCTCGGGGGTGACGGAGCCGTCCCCCGTCTCGAGCGCCTGCTCGCAGCGCGCCAGGAACTCGTCGACATCCGACATGTCGTACGCCTCGCTGAAGCGCGTCGTCGGGAAGCGGACGTCTACGGATCCTCCTCCGGCCTGTCGGTGCGGGGTCACTCGGCGGCGGTCGCGGCGACGGCCTCGACGCGGGCCACCCGCGCCTCGCGGTCCGCGCGGTGCGCGTCGGTCTCGATGACCTCGGCGGCGAGCTGGCCGCAGGCGCCGTCGATGTCCGAGCCGCGCGTGTCGCGGATCGTCGCGGAGATGCCGTTCTCGCGCAGGATCTCCACGAAGCGCTTCTCGACCATCGGATCGGAGGCGGTCCACTTCGAGCCCTTCACCGGGTTCAGCGGGATCGGGTTGACGTGCACCCAGTGCGCTCCGCCCTGCGCGATGAGCCGGTCCGCGAGCAGCTGCGCCCGGTGCGCCTGATCGTTGATGTCGCGGATGAGCGCGTACTCGATGCTGACCCGTCGGCCGGTGGTCTCGAAGTACTTCCAGGCCGCGTCGAGGATCTCGTCGATGTCGAAGCGCGTGTTGATCGGGACGAGCTCGTCGCGCAGCGCGTCGTCCGGGGCGTGGAGCGAGACGGCGAGGGTCACCGGGATCTTCTCCGCGGTGAGCTTGCGGACCGCGGGCGCGAGGCCGACGGTCGAGACGGTGATGTGACGGGCGCCCATCCCGAAGCCCTCGGGAGCGGGCGCGTTCAGGCGCCGGCAGGTGGTGGCGACGGGACGGTAGTTGGCCAGCGGCTCCCCCATCCCCATGAAGACGATGTTGGAGACGCGGCCGGGACCGCCCGGGAGCTGCCCCATGGACAGGAGCCGGTTGGCCACCCGCACCTGCTCGAGGATCTCGGCGGTCGAGAGGTTCCGCGTCAGGCCCATCTGCCCGGTCGCGCAGAAGGGGCAGTTCATCCCGCAGCCGGCCTCCGAGGAGATGCAGAGGGTCACGCGATCGCTGTAGCGCATGAGGACGGACTCCACGAGCGAGCCGTCGAACAGCTTCCACAGGAACTTCTGCGTCGCGCCGTGGTCGGCGCTCTGGCGCGAGACCTGCGTCAGCAGCGTCGGGAAGAAGCGCTCGACGAGCTCCTCACGACGATCCTTCGGGATGTCCGTGAGGTCGTCGGGCTCCGTCGTGTAGTGCTCGAAGTAGTGCTTGGAGAGCTGCTTGGCGCGGAACGCCGGCAGCCCCATCTCCTGCACCGCCTCGATCCTCTCGGCGAGGGTGAGGTCGGCCAGATGCGACGGCGCCTTGCCGCGGCGCGTGGGACGCAGCTGCAGCTGGCCGGGCGCCAGTGCGATCTTCTGTCCGGGGATCGCTTCCCGCGAGAGGTCCGGGTTGCCGGTCGGGGTGGACGAGGTGGTCATGGCAGCAGCAGCTCCAGGAGGATGAACGTGGTGGGGGCGGCGAGGAGGATCGAGTCGATCCGATCCAGCACGCCGCCGTGACCGGGCAGCAGGGTGCCCATGTCCTTGATGCCCAGGTCGCGCTTGAGCAGGGACTCGGCGAGGTCGCCGCAGGTGGAGACGATCACGAGGACGACGCCGACGACGACGCCCAGCCACCAGGCCTCCTGCAGCAGCAGGGTGGAGATCGCGACCGCGACGCCGACGCCCATCAGCAGCGAGCCGACGAAGCCCTCCCAGCTCTTCTTGGGGCTGATCCCCGGGGCCATCGGATGCTTGCCGAAGAGCACGCCCGCGATGTAGCCGCCGATGTCGTTCCCGGCCGGCGTCAGCACCGCCAGCAGCACGAGCTGCGGCCCGGACGGCTGGGCGAACAGCAGCAGCGTGAAGCAGCCGAGGAAGGGGACCCAGGCGAGCGTGAAGACGCCGCCGGCGACGTCCCGCAGCGCGGTCAGCCCCATCGACTCGGTGACCCGCCACAGGATCAGCACGCACACGGCCGCGGCCGTCGCGATGAGCAGGCCCTCCGCGCCGAGCACCACGGTGGAGACCACCATGCCGATGCTTCCGACCAGGAGCGGGACCGGCGGGATCCGCAGCCCGCCCTCGGACAGCGCGCGAGCGGCTTCGAAGACGCCCAGCACCATCGCCGCGCCGACCACGACGGGGAACAGCACGGGGACCACCAGGAGCGATCCCAGCAGGAGGATGATCAGTCCTGCGCCGACGCCGATCGCCGCCGGGAGGTTGCGACCCGGTCCACGCTTCTGCGCGGTCGCGGCGACCTCCTCGGGCGGGGACGGCGTCGCCTCTCCGCCGCCCGGTCCTCGACCGTCCGATCGCCGAACGCCCGATCGTCGGCCGCCCGATCGTCGGCCGCCCGCTCCCCCGCCGTCGGCCCCCTGGCCGCCCGCGCCGCGGCGCGGGGCCGGATCGGGCACGCCGAGCGCCGCCCCGAAGGTGGCCGGGGCGGAGGGCGAATACGGCGGGGGCGACGAGGAGGTCACGAGAGGCTGCCGGTCGACCCGGTCAGATCGTCTCGAGCTCGGTCTCCTTGGCGCTGAGCGCCTCGTCGACCAGATCGATGTGGCGCTTGGTGAGGGCCTCGAGCTCCTTCTCCGCGCGCGTGCCCTCGTCCTCGCCGATCTCCTTGTCCTTGACCAGCTTCTCGATCGACTTCTTGGCGGTGCCGCGCGAGGCGCGGATCGCGACCTTGCCGTCCTCCGCCTTGTTCTTGGCGAGCTTGACGTAGTCGCGACGACGCTCCTCGGTGAGGGCCGGGAGCACCACGCGCAGGTTGTCGCCGTTGTTGGTGGGGTTCACGCCCAGATCCGACTCGCGCAGCGCGGTCTCGACGGCGGTCGTCGCGGTCTTGTCGAAGGGGGTGACGAGGACCGTGCGGGCCTCGGGGAACTGGAGGGAGGCCAGCTGGATCAGCGGGGTCGGCGCACCGTAGTACTCGACGGTGATCCCCTCGAACATCGCGGCGCTCGCACGGCCGGTCCGGATCGCGGAGAACTCGTCCTTGGTCACCTCGATGGACTTGCCCATCTTGGACTCGGCGTCCTTCAGGATGCTGGGGATGTCGTCGCTCATGGTCGGGTGCTCCTCGTATCGAAGGTCTGATCGCGGATGCGATCGAGGATCGGTCCGCCCCATTGTCGCGCACGATCGGCGACGAGGGCGGAGGCGGGCTGTTCCCGCCGGACGCGCCCCTCGCCCGCTCCGCGCGGGGCGGAGTCGGGCGAGGGGCGCAGACGGGCTCTCAGGCGCCGGTGACGAGCGTGCCGATGCGCTCGCCGACCATGGCGCGGGTGATGTTCCCGGGATCGTCCAGGCCGAACACCATCATCGGCTGGGCGTTGTCCATGCAGAGGCTGAACGCGGTCGCATCGACCACGCGGAGGTTGCGCTGGAGGGCCTCGGCGTACGTGATCGCATCGAGCTTCTGCGCATCGGGATCGACGCGCGGATCGGCCGTGTAGACGCCGTCGACGCCGTTCTTCGCCATCAGCACCTCCTGGCAGCCGATCTCGAGCGCGCGCTGGACGGCGACGGTGTCGGTCGAGAAGTAGGGCATGCCGGCGCCGGCGCCGAAGATGACCACGCGCCCCTTCTCGAGATGGCGGACCGCGCGCAGCGGGAGGTACGGCTCGGCGACCTGGCCCATGGTGATGGCGGTCTGGACGCGCGTGGACACGCCCTTCTGCTCGAGGAAGTCCTGCAGGGCGAGGCAGTTCATGACGGTGCCGAGCATGCCCATGTAGTCGGCGCGACGACGGTCCATGCCGCGCTGGGAGAGCTCGGCCCCGCGGAAGAAGTTGCCGCCGCCGACGACGATGGCGCACTCGACGCCCCGCGCCACGGCCTCGGCGATCTCGCCGGCCACGCGGGACACGACATCGGGGTCGACGCCCACGGCGCCGCCGCCGAAGGCCTCGCCGGAGAGCTTCAGGAGAACCCGACGACCGCCCTCCTTCTTGGGGAGAACCGGGATCTGCGAAGTGATGGTCGCCTGGGTCATGGGGGTCCTTCCGGTCGAGGTCACCGGCGATGATACCGGTGCGGCCCCGCACCGATGGTGCGGGGCCGCAGTGCGGTGTCCACGCTCACGCGCGGACGGTACGGGGAGCGCCCGAGGACGCTCCCCGCCGGTCGATCAGTTGCCGACGCGGAAGCGGACGAAGCCGACGACCTTGCCGCCGGCGGCCTCGACGACCTTGCCGACGCTCTGCTTCGGGTCCTTCGCGAACGCCTGGTCCAGCAGGACGTTCTCCTTGAAGAAGCCGTTGAGGCGACCCTCGACGATCTTGGGCAGGGCCTTCTCGGGCTTGCCCTCGTTCTTCGCGGTCTCCTCGGCGATGCGACGCTCGTTCTCGACGGTCTCGGCCGGGACGTCCTCACGGGTGAGGTAGGCCGGGGAGTACGCGGCGATGTGCATCGCGATGTCGCGAGCGACCTCGGCGCCGGCCGCATCGGTGGCGACCAGCACGCCGACCTGCGGGGGCAGGTCCTTGTTCGTGCGGTGCATGTACGCGGACACGACCTCGCCGCTCACGCGACCGATGCGACGGACCTCGATCTTCTCGCCCATCGTGGCGCCGGCGTTGGTGAGCGCCTCGCCGAAGGGCGTCGCCGCCAGCTCGGCCGGCTCGGAGGCGCCGGACTCGACGGCGGCCGCGACGGCCTCGTCGCCCAGGGCGACGAACTTCTCGTTCTTGGCGACGAAGTCGGTCTCGGAGTTGATCTCGACCAGGGTGCCGGTCTGGCCGCCCTCGGTGTCGCGGATGTCGAAGGCCACCAGGCCCTCGGAGGCGGTGCGGCCCTCGCGCTTGGCGATGCCCTTCAGACCCTTGACGCGGATGATCTCGACGGCCTTGGCCTTGTCGCCCTCAGCCTCGTCGAGCGCCTTCTTGACGTCGAGCATGCCCGCGCCGGTGGCCTCGCGGATCTCCTTGATGTCGGCTGCCGTGTAGTTGGCCATGTTCCTCTTCCTTGTGGGAGCTGCGTACGTGCAGGGACGGACGGCGGGGCCGTCCGTGGGAGGGCCCGGGACCGACGCGGACGTCGGCCCCGGGCCCGGCGGATCACTCGGCGGCCGGAGCCTCGGTGGTGGTCTCCTCGGCCGCGGCCTCGGTGGACTCCTCGGCGGGCGCCTCGGTCGCGGCCTCGGCGGCCACGGACTCCTCGGCGGGCGCGTCCTGCTGCTGGACCTCGGACTGAGCGAGGAGCTCGCGCTCCCACTCGGCCAGCGGCTCGGCGTCGACGGCGGAGACGTTCTTCTCGCCGCCGGTGCTCTTCGCGTGGCGCTCCTGCAGGCCCGCGGCCACGGCGTCGGCGATCACGCGGGTGAGCAGCGTGACGGAGCGGATCGCGTCATCGTTGCCGGGGATGGGGTAGGCGACCTCGTCGGGGTCGCAGTTGGTGTCGAGGATCGCGACGACCGGGATGCTGAGCTTCTGGGCCTCGTCGACGGCCAGGTGCTCCTTGTTGGTGTCCACGACCCACACGGCGGAGGGGGCCTTGGACATGTCGCGGATGCCGCCGAGGGTCTTCTCGAGCTTGTCCTTCTCGCGGCGCATCATGAGCAGCTCCTTCTTGGTGCGGCCCGAGGAGGCCACATCGTCGAAGTCGATCTGCTCGAGCTCCTTCAGGCGGTTCACGCGCTGCGAGACCGTCTGGAGGTTGGTCAGCATGCCGCCCAGCCAGCGCTGGTTGACGTAGGGCATGCCCACGCGGGTCGCCTGCTCCTGGATGGACTCCTGAGCCTGCTTCTTGGTGCCGACGAACAGCACGGTGCCGCCGTGGGCGACCGTCTGCTTCACGAAGTCGTAGGCCTTGTCGATGTACGACAGGGTCTGCATGAGGTCGACGATGTAGATGCCGTTGCGCTCGGTGAAGATGAAGCGACGCATCTTCGGGTTCCAGCGACGGGTCTGGTGCCCGAAGTGGACACCGCTCTCGAGGAGCTGGCGCATGGTCACGACTGCCATGGTGGGTCCTGTTCCGGTCCTGGGCTCGCGCGGTGCACCCGTGGGCGTCCGCGGTCCTCGCGCAGGACCTCGTTCTCGGTTGTCCCCCGACACCGGACGGTGCGGGGCCTGGTGCCCGGGACGCCGCCCGCCCCGAGGACTCCGCACAGGGCGGGGCCGCGAGGACCGCTGGACGACGCGACCCGATGGGCACGCGAAGTCATCCGGACGGACCGGATGCTGGCACGAGTCTATCCGACCTCCGGACTCGGTCCAGCGCGTCGTGCGTCACGTGCCGCGCTGACGCCGACGGGCCCTGGCGCCGGTCCGATCCGGTCCGGTCAGGTCAGATCCGATCCGAGCCGGCCGGATCCGAGCCGATCTCCGATGTTCCTCCCCAACGGGCTCTGTCCACAATCCTCCGCCGACGCGCGACAGCTCGGCTCGATGGGCATGGGATGGCCTGCATGAACCGCTCGGCATCGCCCTCGCACCCCGCTCGCTCCCGCGCGTCCGCCGCACCGTCCCGTTCGATCCCGCGCCTCCTCGCGCTCCTGCTCGCGCTGCTGGTCGGCTCCGGACTGCTCGCACCGCCGGGGGCAGGGGCCGACGGCGCCCGCTGGCTCTGGCCCGTCGGCCCTGCGCACCCCGTCCTGCAGGCCTTCGACGCGCCCGAGGATCCCTATGGCCCCGGTCATCGCGGGATCGACATCGCGACCTCCCCCGGGGCGGAGGTGCGTGCGGTCGAGGGTGGCGTCGTGCGCTTCAGCGGCGAGGTCGCCGGGCGCGGCGTCGTCTCGATCATGCACGCCGACGGACTGCTGTCGACCTACGAGCCCGTCGACGCGGAGGTCGTCGCAGGTGACCGCGTCGCCGCGGGACAGCGGATCGGCACGATCCAGGAGGCCGGCGCCCACTGCGGCGCCGCCCCCTGCCTCCACCTCGGAGCGCGCCGCGGCGAGAAGGCCTACATCGATCCGCTGCCGCTGCTCGGAGCGCGCGGACCGAGCATCCTGCTGCGATGGGAGGGCGCCTGATCCGACGACCGGCCGAGAGCGAGCACCGGAGAGCGAGAGATCACGACTGGTCTGGTCGGATCTCGTCGGGTCACGTCGGTGGAACCGCCTCATGCTCGCGGATGCGCCTGCTCGACGGTGCTGCGGAGACGCTCGGCGCTCACGTGCGTGTAGATCTGGGTGGTCGCGAGCGACGAATGCCCGAGGAAGTCCTGCACGCTCCGCAGGTCCGCGCCGCCCTCGACGAGGTGCGTCGCCGCGCTGTGGCGCAGCGTGTGGGGACTGATGCTGCGACCGACGCCGGACGCCGCTGCGTGCTCATCCACGAGGGTCCGCACGGCTCGGTCTCCGAGGCGCCCGCCGCGCACGCCCAGGAACAGCGCCGAGCCGGCGCGCCCTCCGCCCCGCTCCAGAAGCACCGGACGCCCGTCCCTCTCCCAGCGGAGGATCGCCTCGAGCGCCGGAACGCCCACCGGGACGATCCGCTCCTTGTCCCCCTTGCCGCGCACGCGGACGGTGCGCTGGGAGCGGTCGATGCCCGAGCGGTCGAGGGCGACCAGCTCCGAGACCCGCAGACCCGAGGAGTACAGGAGCTCCAGCACCGCAGCGTCGCGCAGGGCGACCGCCCAGCCGATCGGGTCCTCGGCGGGCGCATCCGGCTCGCGGGTCCCGTCCGCGGGCTCCCGGCCACCCGGTGTCCCCGTCGTCGCCGTCCCCGGCGTCGCGCTCCTCGGTTCCGCGTTCTCCGCCTCGTCCATCAGGACGGCGGCCTGCTCGACGGAGAGGACCGTCGGGAGATGGCGGCCCCGCTTCGGCACGCGCAGCCGCCCGCCCACGTCGTGGGGGATCCGGCCCGTGGCGGCGAGCCATGCGGTGAAGGTCCGCGCCGCGGCCGCCGACCGGGCGAGCGTGCTCGCGGTGGCGCCGGTCTCCGCACGCGCCGCCAGCCACGATCGCAGTGCGGCGACGTCGAGCTCGGCGAGATCCGCGCGCTCGACGTCCCGCAGGTGCAGCAGCAGGCCCTCGGCCTCGCGCAGATAGGCGCGGACCGTGTGCTCGGAGCGGCCGCGTTCGAGGCTCAGGTGGGCGACGAAGGCATCGAGGACCTCCGCCTGCTCCCGGTCGATCTCTCCGGCCCCCTGCGGGGCACCGGCCGGTGATCCGTTCGTCGGCGTCATCGCCCCAGTCTCCCGCATCCGCGCTGCCGAGCCCCGGAGGCGGCGACGAGCACGGCCGCTGCGGATGCGACCGCCCCGTCCGGGAGCTCAGCGGTCGCGCGGCCTGCGGACCTGCTCTCCGCTGACCGTCACGAGCCCGAGCAGATCGAGCCTGCCGAGCGCCGCGTCGACCTGGAGCGCGGTGAAGCCGATCTCGTCGGCCAGGCGCTCGCGGGCGATCGCCGAGCGAGGCGGCACGGCATCCAGGACCCGACGGTCCGAGGGCGAGAGCAGGTCCAGCTCGTCCTGGACGGCGAATCCGCTCTGCCCGGCGGCGGCTCCGCGGGGCAGGAGGTCGACGACCTCTTCGGGCGCGGTGATGAGCACGGCCCCGCGCTCGCGGATCAGACGGTGCGCTCCCGCGCTCGCCGCCGCCCCGATCGGGCCGGGCACGGCACCGACCGGGCGCGACAGCTGGTCGGCGTGCCGTGCTGTCGACAGCGCTCCCGAGCGCCAGGAGGCTTCGACCACGACCACCGCCTCGGACAGCGCGGCGATCAGCCGGTTCCGGGAGAGGAACCTCCACCGCGTGGGCGCGGTCCCCGGCGGCGCCTCCGCCACGAGCAGGTGGCGCTCGGCGATCGAGCGCAGCATGCGCTCGTTCCCGCGGGGGTAGAGGCTGTCGAGCCCGCCCGCGAGGACGGCGATCGTCGGTCCTCCCACGGCCAGCGCTCCGCGATGCGCGGAGGCGTCGATGCCGTAGGCGCCGCCGGAGACGACGGTCCCCCCGTCGGCGGCGAAGGCCGCGCCGAAGGAGCTGGCGATGTCGTCCCCGTACCCGGTCGAGGCGCGGGAGCCGACGAGAGCGACCCGACGCGTCCGGGCCACCTCGTCGAGGCGCGCGGCGCCGAGGACCCAGAGGCAGTGGGGTGCGGACTCCCGCAGATCGTCGATGCAGGCCGGCCATTCGTCGTCGCCCGGCACCACCGGACGGATCCCGCGCCGTGCGGCCTCGGCGAGGGTGTCGTCGACGTCGATGCGGGCGAGGCGGCGTCGCCACCGGCCGATGGCGTCCTGCGCCGTCGTGAGCGGGGTCCCGGCGGGCCGTGATGGATCCGTGGGCAGCGCACCGTGGAGGGCATGCAGCAGGTCGGCGCCGTCGGACACCTCGGCGAGGCGCAGGGCCTCGGCCGGGCCGAAGGCCTGCCTCAGCAGCAGGGCCATCGCATCGGACGGCTCGGCGATCAGGGACCAGGTGATGCGCGCCCGCCCCTCGGGATCGTCGATCGGGCTCATCGGATGTCCTCTCCGCGCAGGTGGAGGGCCTCGCCGACATGCGGTTCCCCGGGCCGGTCCTCGCCGGCGAGGTCCGCGATGGTCCAGGCGATGCGGACGACCCGGTCGTAGCCCCGCAGGGAGATCGCCCCCTGGGAGATCCGGCGGTCCAGGAGCCGCTTCTCGGCGGGCTCGGGGGCGAAGCGCCGGTGCAGCTCCGGCGCGGGGATCTGCGAGTTCAGCCGCCAGGGCAGGTCTGCGAAGCGCTCCCGCTGACGATCCCGGGCGCATGCGACCCGCCGCGCGATCGCGGCCGTCGACTCGCCCTCCTCCGTGCCGACGCGGAGCACGTCGGCCGGCGGGACATCCACATGCATGTCGATGCGATCGCGGACCGGACCGGAGAGCCGGCTGCGATAGCGGCGCTGCTGCTGGGGCGTGCACCGGCAGGCGTCGCCCCGGCCGTAGCTCATCCCGCACGGGCACGGATTGGCGGCCATCACGAGCTGGAAGCGGGCCGGGTAGCGCGACACGTGCCGCTGGCGGTGCAGGGTGATGTCACCGGTCTCGAGCGGCTCCCGCAGCGCTTCGAGCACGCGTGCGGAGAACTCCGGTGCCTCGTCGAGGAAGAGCACTCCGGCATGCGCACGGGAGATCGCTCCCGGACGGGCGATCCCGCTGCCGCCGCCGACCATCGCCGCAGTGCTCGCCGTATGGTGCGGGGCCTCGTACGGCGGCCGGCGCAGCAGCCCGTCGCCGGGGTCGAAGCGCCCGGAGAGGGAATGGATCGCGGAGACGGCGAGCGCCTCGTCGGCATCGAGATCGGGAAGGAGCCCGGGGAGGCGGGAGGCGATCATGGTCTTCCCCGCTCCGGGAGGCCCGGTCATGAGCAGGTGGTGGGCCCCGGCGGCGGCGATCTCGGCGGCGCGCCGGGCGATGCGCTGCCCGACGACGTCCCGGAAGTCGGGGGTGAGGACGGGACGCCCCGGGGCGATCGGGCCGTGGGCGGCGTGCTGAGGCCGGGCTCCACCGTCGGCCGACGTTCCGCCGTCGGTGTCGGCGCCGGCATCGAGCCCACCGGAGCCGTCGGCCCCGCCGTCGACCGCACCGTCGGGGTCGACGGCGGCGCCCCAGCGGTGCAGGACATGGCGCAGATGGCCCGCTCCGTGGACGGAGATCCCGTCCACGAGGCGCGCTTCGGCCATGTTCTCGAGCGGGACGACGGCCTGCTCGATCCCCTGCTCGCGTGCGGCGACGAGAGCGGCGAGGACACCGGGGATCGGGCGCACCCGACCGTCGAGCCCGAGCTCCCCCAGGTGGAGCGTGCGGCGCTGACCGCGGCCGGGCAGCTCGCCCTGGGCGTCGGCGATCGCGACGGCCATGGCGAGGTCGAAGCCGGAGCCGTGCTTCGGGTGCCAGGCAGGGGTCAGGTTGATGGTCAGGCGTCGCGGCGCGACGCCCAGTCCGCTCCGCGACAGGGCTGCGCGGACCCGCTCGCGCGCCTGCAGCATCGAGGAGTCCGGCAGTCCGACGATCACGAAGGCGGGCAGGCCGGAGGCGACGTCCGCCTCCACCTCGACCAGCGTGCCGTCGATCCCGCTGAGGGACATCGACAGGGTGCGTGCGTGTCCCATCAGCCCACCGCCCGCAGATGCTCGAGGACGACGCTGCCGTCGGGATGGGCGAGCACCGCCACGACGTCGATGCGCACATCCCGATGCGGGGTCGCGCGCTCCATCAGGTACTGGCCGACGAGACGGCGCAGCCGCCGCAGCTTGTGCGCGGTGACGGCCGCCTGCGGGACTCCGGTGACGAAGCTGCGCCGGGTCTTCACCTCGATGAAGACGAGGGTCCCGGCGTCGAGGGCGACGATGTCGAGCTCGCCCGCTCCGAGGCGGAGGTTCCTCTCGACGACGGTCCATCCCTGGGCGGTGAGGCGTCGGGCGACGATCTCCTCGCCGGCGCGCCCGAGCTCAGCGGGCGTGAGTCCATGGACCGGGACCGGTGCATCCGGGACGATGCCCGGGGCCGACGGCGCGGTGGTCGACCCGCCGGACGGGGGACGGAGCGGAGGACGGGCGGCGGAGGCGGGTGCGCTGTTCATGGCCCCAGCGTGCTGAACGGGCGGGGTCCGCGCATCGCCGACCCCGTTCCTGGGGATGACGGGGCATTGGGGAGGAGTGCTCGCGCGGCCGACGGGGACCCGATGCCGCAGAGCCCTCCCTCGCGGAGCCTGCTGTCGCAGGAGCCTCCGTCGCAGGAGCCTCCGTCGCCGGGGCTTCCGTCACAGGAGCGAGATGTCGTCCTTGCTGAGCTCCTCGACATTGACGTCCTTGAACGTCACGACGCGCACCGACCGCACGAAGCGGTTCGAGCGGTAGATGTCCCACACCCACACATCCGCGAGGTTCAGCTCGTAGAACACTTCTCCGCCCGCGGAGCGGACCTGCAGGTCCACCTGGTTGGCGAGATAGAAGCGGCGCTCGGTCTCCACCACGTAGGTGAAGGTGCGCACGACGTCGCGGTACTCGCGGAAGAGCTGAAGCTCGAGGTCGGATTCGAAGTTCTCGAGGTCCTGGCTGCTCACCGACGCTCCTCCTCCTGCTGCAGGGGCCACTGGTCATCCCACAGTACGCCAGCGGGGCCGGGTGCCGGGACAGCGGTGCCGATCTCCGGAACGGGTCCCGGGCTCGCGGGGCGGGAGCGGCCGAGGTTCCAGCTGCGTCGATGCTCGCGGTGCGGTCCGAGGCGGTCGATGGCCTCGCGATGGGCGGCCGAGCCATAGCCCTTGTTGCTCGCCCAGGCGTAGTCGGGCGCCTCCGCGTCGAGCTCGACGAGGAGCGTGTCGCGGGCGACCTTGGCGAGGATGCTCGCGGCCGCGACGGTCTGGCAGTCGCGGTCGGCGGCGACCCGCAGCGCCACCTCGGGGACGCTCGCCCCGGTGGCTGCGAGCGCCGGCGACAGCACGTCCACATCGCCGTCCAGCAGGATCGCGTCGGCCTGCACGCCGAGCCCCTCGACCGCTCGGACGGCCGCGGCCGTGAGCGCGCCCATGATGCCGATCTCGTCGATCTCCGCGGCCGTCGACCAGCCGATGGCATGGGCGAGGGCGCTCTCGCGGATGGGCTCGACGAGGGCCGCACGGCGCTTCGGGCTCAGACGCTTGGAGTCGCGCACCCCCTCGGGCAGCGGGACGCAGTCGCCGTCGTCGATCGCGATCGCGACGGCACCGACCGCGACGGGTCCGGCGAGGGCCCCGCGACCGACCTCGTCGACGCCGACGACGATCCGACGGCCCGGTCCGCAGCGCCGAGCGAGCTCGCGCTCGACCTCGAGGGTCGGCACGGCGACGCTCATGCGGGGTCGGGGACGTCGTCGAAGGCGGCGTGGCCCTCGCCGAGACCGGACCAGTTGCTCGCCGGCCAGAACACGAAGACGGCACGGCCCGTCACGTCGTCGACCGGGACGAAGCCTGCTCCCCCGCCCTCCTGGTACTCGTGGTAGCTGGAGTCGGCCGAGGCGAAGCGGTTGTCGCCGAGGACCCACACGGAGTCGTCGGGCACCGTCACGTCGAAGGCGTACTGGCAGGCCGGCGTCTCCTGGTTGATGTACGGCTCGTCGATCACGACGCCGTTCACCTCGAGCTGCGCCCCCCGCTCCTCGCACACCACGTGATCGCCGGGCAGCCCGATGAGCCGCTTGACGAGATGGTTCTGGGAGGGATCCGGGGCGAGCCCGATGAGGCTGAGGACGGTCAGCAGACGGTTGCGCACTCCGGTGTCGGTCGTGGTCTCGATCTGGAGCCAGTCGTCCGGATCCTCGAAGACGATGACATCGCCCCGCTGGAGGTCGAAGACGCCGGGCGTCAGCTTGGAGACGACGATCTTGTCGTTGACCACGAGCGTGGGGCTCATCGACGCGGACGGGATGTAGAAGGGCTGGATCAGGAAGGTCTTCACCAGCACGGCGATGACGAGGGCGATCACCATGGTGACCGCGGTGTCCATCCACAGCGGCATGCGGCGCGAGCCTCCGGCGCGATGCGCCGCGCGCTCGTCGGCCTCGTCGCCCTCCGGACGCTCGTCGCCCTCCGGGCCCTCGTCGGCCTCGGCGCCGGCGTGCGCGCCGGACCCGACGCGCTCGCCGCCCTCGGCATGCTCGTCGGCGGGGTCGCCGGGGAATCGCCCGCTCCCCTCGTCGGGGGACGCGTGGCCTCGGGGTTCGTCGGACTCGTTCATCGCCGCGATCCTATCGGGAAGTGCCTGATCATCACATCAACGTCCCGCGCGAGAGGGGCCACACGATGCGGTCGACGGAGCCGACGACCCGCGAGACCGGGATCATCCCGCCCCCGGGACGACCGAGCAGGTTGCGCGAGTCGGTGGAGTCGGAGCGGTTGTCGCCGAGGACGAACATGCGCCCCTCGGGGACCTCGAGGTCGAACTCGTCCTCGCTGGGAGCCGTCCCCTCTGGGAGGTACGGCTCATCGATCGGCTCGCCGTTCACGGCGATCCGACCGTCGTCGGTGCAGCAGCTGACGGAGTCCCCGCCGATCGCGATCACCCGCTTGACCCAGAAGCGCCCGGTCGCAGCGCCGTCGTCGGAGGACCCGAAGTAGCCCGATCCGTCGAAGACGACGATCTGTCCGCGTTCCGCGGTCCCGCGATCCGACCGGTCGGCGAGGATGATGTCGCCCTGCTGGAGCGTCGGCGCCATCGACGAGGACGGGACGCGGAAGGGCTGCACGACGTAGTGCCGGACGGCGAAGGCCGACACCAGCAGCAGCACGACGCAGACGGCGGCGACCACCACGAAGGGGGGCCGCCGCCGTGCAGGTGCTGTCACGGGAGTCATCCCGGGATCACCCATCTGCGCTGGGATCAGCTGAAGTCGCGCTTCTCCTTGATGCGAGCCTTCTTGCCGGTCAGGCCGCGCAGGTAGTACAGCTTCGCGCGACGGACGTCACCGCGGGTGACGACCTCGATCTTCTCGACCGTCGGGGCGTGCACGGGGAACACGCGCTCCACGCCGACGCCGAAGGAGATCTTGCGGACCCGGAAGGTCTCGCCGATGCCATGGCCCTGACGGCCGATGACGTAGCCCTGGAAGATCTGGACACGCGAGCGGTTGCCCTCGATGACCTTCACGTGGACCTTGACGTTGTCGCCGGCGCGGAACGCGGGTAGGTCCTCGCGCAGCTGCGACTTGGTGAGCTCGTCGAACTTCTGCATGTTCTGTCTCCAGCCTCCGCCTCAGGTCGGACGGCCTCGTTCGCTGGATGCCCGAGGGCATCCGTCATGAACCGTCGATCCGGCGAGGATCGTGAGGACTCCTCGTGCCGGTGTGCTGGGCCTCTGGCGGCGACTCCCATCGCCACGGACCTGCCCGACCGCATACCGCGACCCTCCCCTGAGGCAGAGGGACGCACGGTGCGCACAAGGGTCCATTCTGCCAGCAGCTCCCCCGCCACAGCAAGCACTGCGCGCGATGACGATGCTGGTCAGCACGACGTCCGGGTGTCTGCTGCGTCACGCTGGGGCCGACGCCCCCGGCCGGACCGGCTCAGTCCTCGGCGCCCGCGGGGCCCAGCAGGTCCGGCCGACGCTCGCGGGTCCGCTGCAGCGACTGCTCGCGCCGCCAGGCGGCGATCCGCCCGTGGTCCCCCGAGAGCAGGATCGCCGGCGCCTCCCGCAGGGTCCCCGCCGGATCGGTCCAGGCCGCGGGCCGCGTGTACAGCGGGTATTCGAGCAGCCCGTCGGAATGGGACTCCTCGACGAGCGACTCGGCGTTCCCGACGACCCCCGGGATCAGCCGCACGACCGCCTCGGTGATCGCGAGGACCGCGACCTCCCCGCCGTTGAGGACGTAGTCTCCGAGCGAGGCGAGGGCGATCTCGAAGCCCTCGTCCGCAAGATGCTCGTAGACCCGCTCGTCGATGCCCTCGTACCGTCCGCAGGCGAAGACGATCCAGTCGCGTCCGGCCCATTCCTGGGCGGTGGCCTGCGCGAACGGTGTACCGGCCGGATTGGGGAAGACGACCAGGGGCTGCGCCTCGGGGCCGAGCTCCTCACGGCCCGCACGACGCACGTCGGCGAAGGCCTCCGCCCACGGCTCGGGCTTCATCACCATCCCGGCGCCCCCGCCGAGCGGGGTGTCGTCGACCGTGCGATGACGGTCGTGGGTGTAGTCCCGCAGGTCATGGACCCGCAGATCCACGATCCCCTCGCGTCGGGCCTTGCCGATGAGCGACAGCTCGAGCGGGGCGAGATAGTCGGGGAACAGGGTGAGGACGTCGATGCGCACCGGATCAGCCCTGCCCGGCGGCACTGCCGTCGGCGGAGCTGCCGTCGGCGGAGCTGCCGTCAGCGGAGCCGTCGGCGTCCTCCGCGAGCGCATCGAAGAGACCGCCCGGAGGGTCGGCGACGACGATCCCGGCCTCGAGATCGACCTCGGGGACCAGCTGCTCGACGAGCGGGAGCTGGACCCGACGGCGGTCTCCGGTGCGGACGACCAGCAGGTCCTGCGCCGGATAATGCTCGACGCCGACGACCGTGCCCAGCTCGCGACGGTCCTCGACGTGCACGACCGTCAGGCCCTTCAGCTGCGAGGGGTACCAGGCGTCGGGATCCTCCTCGGCCTCCTCCGCCTCATCGACCTCCAGCACGAGGTCCTGACCGCGCAGGGCTTCGGCCTCGGAGCGTCCGCCGACCTCCGCGAAGCGCACATACCAGCGATCCTGCTGGATGCGGGTCGACACGATCGTGAGGGTCTGGGGGCGGGCGGCGCCGCCGGGCCCTGCAGGGACCTCGATCTCGAAGCGCACGCCCTCCTGGAGCCGCTCCTCGGGGATGTCGGTGCGCAGGCGCAGCGACAGCTCCCCCTTCAGCCCGTGGGCCCTGCCGATCGTCGCCACGACCACCTCGCGGGTGCTCATACCAGACCTCCGTCGTCCGTCTCGTCGTCCGAGCCCATCTCACCGGTCCCGGGGGTGTCGTATCCGATGGCCCCGCATGCGGAGCCGAGCTGGTCCAGCGGGCTCTGGAGCCCCTCCGACCAGGTGTCGCCGTCGAGCGCGGCCGTGAACGGGGCGCGCACCTCCTCGAGGGCGGCGCGGATCCCCTCGTCGTCGACCGCGGCGATCTCGGTCGCGAGCAGGTCGGAGGTCGCGCGCACGTCGTCCATCCTGTCGGACGGGACCTCGCGCGGGCTGAGCCCGACGAGCTTGAACATGTTCGAGGTCAGCACGTTGGCGTTCGCGAAGACCGTGAGCGTGCTGGGGGTGTCGAAGACCTCCGCGCAGACGAGCGCACCGGGCTTCGTGCCGTCCTCGCCGAGACCGGCCGCCCAGGTCGCCGCCGCCGACGAGCCCGCGCAGGCCCCCGCGACGCCCTCCCAGGCGGTGACGAAGGCGGCCGAGTCCGCCTCCGCGCCGCGCTCCGGCTCGGTGCGGAACCAGTCCGCGAGCACGGCGGACGCGGCGACCGCCTCCTCCGGGGCGTCCGCGAAGGCGGCGTCGATGTCGTCGGCCGTCATCGCGTAGAAGAAGGGATCGTCCGGACCCGCCTCGGGAGCCGTCGCCGCACGATCGAGGACCGTGCGGGACAGCGGATCCCGATAATCGGGGTCTCCCCAGAAGTCGGTGCAGGCCGCCGCCAGAGCAGGATCGACAGCGTCGGCCGTGACCTCCGCAGAGGCGCCCCCGGAGGTCCCGGCGTCGGTGCCGGCACCCCCGTCGGAGGATCCGCCGACAGGCAGCCCGAGCTCCGCGCATCCGGCGAGGAGCATCGCGGCGAGGCCGACCACGGCCGCACCCCGCAGCGTCGGCATAGAGCGGGAGCGGCACCACCGGCGCATGCCGGCGGTGCCGCTCCCGGAAGAGGCGATGCGCACCTCAGCGACGGTCGACGTCGACGATGTCCACGCGGATGTCCTCATCGGACAGCGCCGCCGTGACCGTGCGCAGGGCACGGGCGGTGCGACCCGACCGGCCGATGACGCGGCCGAGGTCGGCGGGGCTGACCCGGACCTCGAGCAGCGGACCGCGACGGGTGGACTTCTCGCTCACGCGGACCTCGTCCGGGTGATCGACGATCCCGCGGACGAGGTGATCGAGTGCTTCGGCGCGCGCGCTCATCTCAGGCCTCGTCGACGGTCGCGGCCTCGGCGTCCTCGGTGCTCTCGCCCTCGGCGGCGGCCTCCTCGGAGCCCGCCTCCACTGCGGCGGCGTCCTTGGCCTTCTTCGCGCCCTCGCGGGACTCGGCGGCGGCCTTGTCGGCGGCGGCGATGAGCTCCTCGGCGGACTTCGGGGCGTCAGCGGTCTTCAGGGAGCCGGCCGCGTCGGCCTCGCCCTTGAACTGCTGCCAGTCGCCGGTGACCTTGAGGATCGCGGCGACCTGCTCGGTCGGCTGGGCGCCGACGCCGAGCCAGTACTGCGCACGATCGCCCTTGACCTCGATCCGAGAGGGGTTCTCGGTCGGGTGGTAGATGCCGATCTCCTCGATCACGGCACCGTCGCGCTTGGTGCGCGAGTCGGCCACGACGATGCGGTAGTACGGTGCACGGATCTTGCCCATGCGCTTCAGACGGATCTTGACAGCCACGTGTGTGGACTCTCCTTCAGGATGTTCCGGTGAGTCCCGCCGCAGCCTGTGGGGTCATGCGGGCGCTGACGGTGCTCGGGGTGCCGCGCCACGGCGGGTAGAGGGCCGACCGAGGCGCATACAGGGGACGATTATGCCAGTACCCCCGCGCCCGGAGCCACCCGGGACCGGTGTGCCGCCACGCACATGCCCGGCGAGCCGCGTCCGGGGCGCTGTCCGTGGCAGTGTCCGGGCGCTGCCTGGTGCGCTCAGGCGACGATGCGGCCGCCCAGCACCACATGGGTGCGCTCGCGCAGCGCCCGATGATCCGCGCGCGGGTCGCGCGGCACCACCAGCAGATCGGCGGGTGCCCCGTCCTCCAGCGCGGACGCTCCGAGGAAGCGGCGCGGCCCCCAGGCGGCGGCCTGCAGGATCGCCGTGCCGTCGAGCCCGGCCGCAGCCAGCTCGTCGAGCTCGTCATGGATGATGCCGTGCCCGAGCACTCCCCCGGCATCGGTGCCCACCAGCAGCTCCACCCCGGCCTCGTGCGCGTCCCGGATCCGGTCGTAGCGACCGGATCGCAGTCGACGCATGTGCTCCGCATAGCGCGGGAACTTCCGCTCCCCCTGGCTCGCATACGCCTCGAACTCGCCGACGTTCACCAGCGTCGTCACCACCGGCACCCCGGCATCGGCGACCCGACGGATCGTCTCGTCGGTCAGGCCCGTCGCATGCTCGAGGCAGTCGAAGCCGGCGTCCAGCACGAGCGGGATCGTCTCCTCGTCGAAGGTGTGGGTGGTGATCCGCGCCCCCGCCTCGTGCGCGGCGCGCGCCGCGACGGCGAAGTCCTCGCCGTCCCAGCACGGCGTCAGGTCGCCCGCCGCACGGTCGATCCAGTCCCCGACGAGCTTCACCCAGCCGTCCCCGCGCCGCGCCTCCCGGGCGACGGCCGACGCCAGGTCCTCGGGCTCGAGCTCGTCGGCGTACCCGATCAGGTAGCGGCGGGTGCGCGCCAGATGGCGGCCGCAGCGGATCAGCCGCGGCAGATCGTCCTGCGCCTGCAACGGCGCGGTATCGATGATCGACCCGGCGTCGCGGATCAGGAGGACGCCGGTGTCGCGGTCGACGAGCGCCTGGGCGCGAGCGGTCGCGAGATCCGTCCCCGTCCCCTCGTCGCTGATGCCGACATGGCAGTGGAGATCCGCGAGGCCCGGCACGACGAAGCCGTCGATCTCCCGCACCTCGCTCTCGCCCGCCGCCGCGGTCGCGGCCCGCAGCTCGGCGTCGTCGGGCCGGTCGAGGCGGATCCTGCCCCCGATCGCCCAGGCCTCGGAGGCCTCCTGTTCGGGTCCGAGGAGGATCGGGCCGCGCAGGTGGAGCACCGGATGCACGACGGCGGAGGCAGGGGCGGGGACCACGGACGGGCTCATGCGCCGAGCCTAGACCGCCCGTGCGAGCACGGGGCGCAGGAGCGCGAAGGCGCGGCGGCCGACGACGAGCCGGGGCGTCCGCCGGCTCACCGACCCGCCCGTCGGCTCACTTGCCGCCGAAGAGCTTCTGCATGTCCGGCGGGAGCTGGCTCGGGTCGAAGTCGGAGAGGTCGGGCATGCCGGCTGCTCCGGCCGCGCCCGCTCCGCCGGAGGCACCGCCGCCGAAGGCGGATCCGCCCTGGGCGTCGCCGCCGGCCGCGGCCCTGCGCTGGGCCTCGGCGGCCTCGCGGGCGGCCTTGGCGGGGTTCTTCGACTTGGCCTTCTTGCCCTTGGGCTGCGCGGCCATCCGTCCGCGCGACTTCTTGCCCATGCCCATGCCGGGGCCGCCGGGCATCCCCGGCATGCCGCCGCCGGCCATGCCGCGGCCCATCTGCTTCATCATCTGCTGCGCCTGCTTGAAGCGCTCGAGCAGCTGGTTGACCTGCTGGACGGTGGTGCCGGAGCCGCGGGCGATGCGGCCGCGCCGGGAGCCGTTGATGACCTTGGGGTTCGCGCGCTCCTCGGGGGTCATCGAGCGGATGATCGCCTCGACCTTCCCGATCTCCTTCTCGTCGAAGCTCTCGAGCTGCTCGCGGTACTGCCCCATGTTCGGCAGCATGCCGAGCATCTTCTTGATGCTGCCCATGTTCTTGAGCTGCTGCATCTGGGTGAGGAAGTCGTCGAGGGTGAAGTCCTCGCCGGCGGCCAGCTTCGCGGCGGCCTTCTCGGCCTCCTTCTGGTCGAACGCCTTCTCCGCCTGCTCGATCAGGGTGAGCACGTCGCCCATGTCGAGGATGCGGTTGGCCATGCGGTCCGGGTGGAAGCGCTCGAAGTCGTCGAGGTTCTCGCCGGTGGAGGCGAACAGGATCGGACGCTGGGTCACACCGGTGATCGACAGCGCGGCACCGCCGCGGGCGTCGCCGTCGAGCTTGGACAGGACCACGCCGGTGAAGCCGACGCCGTCGCGGAAGGCCTCGGCGACGCGCGCCGCATCCTGGCCGATCATCGCGTCGACGACGAACAGCGTCTCGTGGGGGTTGACGGCGTCGCGGATGTCCCGCGCCTGCTGCATCATCTCCTCGTCGATGCCGAGGCGACCGGCGGTGTCGACGATGACCACGTCATGCTGCTGGAACTGCGCGGTGGACACGCCGTTCATGGCGACGAGGACGGGGTTGCCGACGCCGTTGCCGGGCTCCGGGGCGAACACCGGCACGCCGGCGCGGTCGCCGACGATCTGCAGCTGGGTCACGGCGTTGGGGCGCTGGAGGTCGGCGGCGACCAGCAGCGGGGTGTGGCCCTCGGACTTCATCCAGTGCGCGAGCTTGCCGGCGAGGGTGGTCTTGCCGGCGCCCTGGAGGCCCGCGAGCATGATGACCGTCGGCGGGTGCTTGGCCCAGGTCAGCTCGCCGGTGGCGCCGCCGAGGACCTCGACCAGCTCGTCGTGGACGATCTTGACGACCTGCTGGGCGGGGTTGAGCGCCTTCGAGACCTCCTCGCCCAGGGCGCGCTCGCGCACCTTGCCGGTGAACTCGCGGACGACCGGCACCGCGACGTCGGCGTCGAGCAGGGCGCGCCGGATCTCGCGGATGGTCTTGTCGACGTCCGCCTCGGAGAGGCGGCCGTGACCGCGCAGCCCCTTGAGGGAGGCGGTGATGCGATCGGAGAGGTTGTTGAACACGAAGAGCTTCCCCTAGGTCGTGCGGACCGCCCCAGTGTAGTGGCCGCGGCGCGGCGGCCCGCGGACCGGCCGCGAGAGACCGGCCACGCCCGCCGCGCCCCGCACGGCCCGCACGGCCCGCCGCGCCCGGCACGGCACGGGCCGCCGCGCCCGGCACGGCACGGCCCGCCGGGCACTGCACGGGCCGTGCCCGCCCGGCTCAGGTCGCGGCGGCGTCCATGAGGGCGGAGATGATGCGGCCGACGGCCGGGGCGTCGAGCTCCCGTCCCTTCTGATCCGTCAGGTAGAGCACGTCGATGGCGCGCTGGCCGAGCGTCATCACGTGCGCGCTGCGGACCTCGAGCCGGTGCTGGGTGATCGTCTCGGCGACGTCCGCCAGCAGGCTCGGCCGGTTCCGGGCGTTGACCTGCACGACCGTGGCCTCCGAGGACGCTCCGGGCAGGAGCGTGACCACGGGGGTGTCCTCGGTGGTGCGGGGCGGCGGGGCGGGCGGGAGCTCGAGCACACGGGCGTCGGCCCGGTCCCGGTGCTTGAGCTCGCGGTCGAGCGCTGTGCGCAGCGCCGAGGGATGCGGGAGGTCCTCGTGCCGGCCCGCGACCCACCAGGTGTTCACGGCGATGCCGTCCATGGTCAGGACGACGGCGCTGCGCACGTCGATCCGCTGCCGGGCGAGGACGCGGGCCATGGCGGCGAAGACGCCGGAGCCGTCGGGCGCGCCCAGGCAGATCTGCGAGATGGGCTCGTCCTCGGTCGGCGCCGGGTAGAGCACCTGCGCGCTGTCGCTCCTGCGCACCGCGGCGACCACGGCCTCCTGCACGGAGCGCTGCGGCGTCAGCATCACGCGCGGCGCGGGAGCGTTGCCGCTGAGGGCGTCACGGGCGAGATCGGTGAGATGGTCGACGAGCGAGGAGCGCCAGCTGGACCAGGCCGCCGGGCCGGCGGCGATGGCGTCGGCCTCCGTCAGCGCGCGCAGCAGCTCGAGGATCGTCGGATCGCCCTTCACCGCCCGCAGCAGGTCCTGCAGGGTGGCGGGGTCGGCGAGGTCGCGCCCGGTGGCGAGGCCGACGAGCGCGAGATGCTCCTGCACGAGCGTCGCGACGATCTCGGCGTCGGTCTCGTCGAAGCCGAGATGGAGGGCGGCGGCTCGCGCGAGGGGCGCGCCCTCGCGGGCGTGGTCCCGGGCGTCGGCGCGCTTGCCGAGGTCGTGCACGAGAGCCGTGACCAGGAGGAGGTCGGGCCGGCCGACGTGCGGCAGGAAGCGCTGGACCTCGCGGACCGCCTCGATCTGGTGACGGTCGACCGTGAAGCGGTGCACGGCCGAGCGCTGGGGGCGGTTGCGCACCGCCGCCCATCCGGGCACCCAGCGGCCGAAGATCCGCTTCACGTCGAGGGCCTCGTAGGCGTCGGCGATGTGCTCGCCGGCGAGGGCGTCGACGAAGACGTCGCGCTGGGCGGGCGTGAAGGGCCGGATCGGCGCCTCCGCGAGGCGGGCGAGCGTCGCATCGGCGAGCGGGAGCCCGGTGGTGGCGGCATGCCGCACCGCGGAGAGGTCGCGCAGCGGATCGGGGTCGCGAGGGTCGACGGACACCTCGCCCGCCTGCACCAGCACGCCGTGGCCGACGCGGGAGATCGCCGGGCGGCGGTTCGCGCCCGTGCCGTAGGTCGACGTGCCGCCGGGGGCGACCGCCGCCTGGGCGGCACGGATCGTGCGGTGCATCTCCCAGGTGACCGCGCGGGCGGCCTCGGCGAGCACCGCGAGGTGGTCGTCGGCGGTCGCGTGACCGGTGAGGGCGGCGACGGCGTCCTGGTCGGCGCGCCCCAGCCGCGTGCCGGACTTGCCGGTGACGGCCTGCAGCGCGTCGCGCGCATCGGCGAGGACGTGCGCGGCGTGATCGATGACGGCGTGGTCGTGATCGGCGAGCCAGCTCTCGGCGATCGCTCGGATCACGGTGATGTCGCGGAGCCCTCCGCGGTCCGACTTCAGGTTCGGCTCGATGGAGTGGGCGAGCTGTCCGTAGCGGGTGCTGCGGTCCTCGGCGAGCTCGACGACGTCGTTGATGCGGAGGCGGGCCTCCCGCCGCCATTGGGCGCGCACCCGGGCGGAGGCGTCGTCCACGAGCTCCTGGTCCCCCACCACGAGGCGGAGGTCCAGCAGGGAGATCGCCGCCCGCAGGTCGTCCCGCGCGACCTTCTCGCATTCGAGGGGGCTGCGCACCGAGTGGTCGAGGGAGGTGCCCGAGTCCCAGATCGGATACCAGACGGCGCTGGCGAGACGCGCGGACTCCTCGGGGCCGAGCTGCCCGGGGTCGATCAGCAGCACCAGGTCCAGGTCGCTGCCCGGACCGAGGGTGCGCCGACCGAGGGATCCGATGGCGGCGAGGGCCGCCCCGGTCGCGGGGGCGCCGGCCCCCTGCCAGAGCCCGGTCAGCCACTCGTCGACGAGAGCGGACTGCTCGAGCCTGCGCTGGGGGCCGGCGGTGGTATCCGCGAAGCCGGCGTCGAGGACCTGGGTCAGCCGGCGGCCGGGGAGATCCTCAGAGTGCATCCGTCCCCTTTTCACCGGTGCGGACGCGGACGACGGTCCCCACCTCCGTGGTCCAGACCTTGCCGTCCCCGATCCGGCCGCTGCGGGAGGAGGCGACGATCAGGTCGACGATGTCCTTCTCGTCGTGGTCGTCGGCGAGGACCTCGACCTTGACCTTCGGGATCGTGTCGATCGTGTACTCGGCGCCGCGGTAGACCTCGGTGTGGCCGCCCTGGCGGCCGTACCCGGCGACCTCGGTGATGGTGATCCCGCTGACGCCGTACTCGCGCAGCGCGTCGGTGACGGCCTGCAGGGCGTGGGGCTGGACGATGGCGGTGATGAGCTTCATCGGGCGTCTCCTGCGGTGACGGTCTGGGGGTCGTCGGCCGCAGGGGCGGTCGTGACCGGGGCGGTGTCGATGCGGACGGCCCGATCGCGGCGAGCGGCGAGGGCTCCGCCGAGATCGTATCCGGACTCGGCGTGGTGGGTGATGTCGATCCCGGCGACCTCGTCGCCCTCGGGGATCCTCCAGCCCAGCGTGTACTTGATCGCCAGGGCGATGACCAGCGTGAGGACTCCGGAGAAGACGACCGCGGAGAGCGCCACCAGGATCTGGACGATCAGCAGGGAGACGCCGCCGCCGAAGATCAGGCCGCCGTCGTCGGCCAGCACGCCGATCAGGACGGTGCCGACGAGACCGCCGACGAGGTGGACGCCCACGACGTCCAGCGAGTCGTCGATGCCGAAGCGGTACTTCAGGCCGACGGCCAGGGCGCACAGCGCGCCGGCGATCAGGCCAAGCACGATCGAGGTGACCGGGTTCAGCGCCGCGGCGGCCGGGGTGATGGCCACGAGGCCCGCGACGACGCCGGAGGCCGCGCCGAGGGAGGTGACATGCCGGTCGCGGATCTTCTCCACGAGGGCCCAGCCGAGCATGGCGCCCGCGGTGGCCACCGTCGTGTTGACCCAGGCGAGGCCCGCGGTGCCGTCGGCCGTGCCGGCGGATCCCGCGTTGAAGCCGAACCATCCGAACCACAGCAGCGCCGCGCCCAGCATCACCAGCGGCAGGTTGTGGGGCTTCATCGGCTCCTTGCCGAAGCCCTTGCGGGCGCCGACCACGAGGGCGAGGACGAGGCCGGCGACGCCGGCGTTGATGTGGACCACGGTGCCGCCGGCGAAGTCGACGGGCTCGGCGATCGAGGCGAAGATCCCATCGCCGCCCAGCAGGCCGCCGCCCCACACCATGTGGGCGAGCGGTGCGTACACGACCAGCACCCACACCAGGGCGAAGACCATCCAGGAGCCGAGCTTGACGCGGTCGGCGATCGCGCCGGAGATGAGCGCGGTGGAGATGATCGCGAAGGTCATCTGGAACCCGGCGGCGACGAAGAAGGGCACGCCGCTGCCGGCGAGGATCGACTGCTCGTCGGTCCCGGAGAGCCCGAAGAACTCCAGCGGGCTGCCGAAGAGGCCGCCGACATCGCTGCCGAAGGCGATCGAGTATCCGCCGAAGACCCAGGCGACGGCGACGACCGCCATGGCCATGAACGACATCAGCATCATGTTCAGAACGGTGCGGGCCCGCACCATCCCTCCGTAGAAGAGGGACAGGCCGGGGGTCATGAGCAGCACGAGGGCGGCACTGGCGAGAATCCAGGCGGTCGCCCCTGTGTCCAGGGTGAACTCCATGTCGGCTCCAGGATGAGTGGTGGCGAGCCGGCGGCGCACCGCGCGACTCGGTCGACCCAATCGGTCGATGGAGAACATGGTGTTTCCGGCGTCGCCCCACGACTATCCCGAGGGGCTCCCGTGATCTTTCCGTGACCGCATTCGTCGCTCCGTGGAACGGCGGAGGCCCCGGGGACGCACGACGCGCCGCCTCCCGGAGGAGGCGGCGCGTCGTGCACGCGGGGTCCCGCTCGTCGGCCGACGAGCGGGCGCGGAGACGGGCGACCGGCGGATCCGCCGGTCGCCCGTCGGGGCCGTCAGTCGCCCAGCAGGGCGTCGACGAACCCGTGGGGGTCGAAGGGCGCGAGATCGTCCATGCCCTCGCCGAGGCCGACCATCTTGACGGGGACGCCCAGCTCGCGCTGGACGTTGACGACGATGCCGCCCTTGGCCGTGCCGTCGAGCTTGGTGAGCACGATGCCGGTGACGTCGACGGCCTCGGAGAACACGCGCGCCTGCTGCATGCCGTTCTGCCCGGTGGTCGCGTCGATGACGAGCAGGACCTCCGCGACGCCCTCCCCGTGCAGTCCCTTCTCGGCGACCCGGCGGACCTTGCCGAGCTCGTCCATGAGGCCCTTCTTGTTCTGGAGGCGGCCGGCGGTGTCGACGATGACGACGTCGACCCCCTGCTCGATGCCCTCCTTGACGGCGTCGAAGGCGACGGCCGCGGGATCGGCGCCGTCGCGGTCCGAGCGCACGGTGTCCACGCCGACCCGGGAGCCCCAGGTGGCGAGCTGCTCGGCGGCGGCGGCGCGGAAGGTGTCGGCGGCGCCCAGCACGACGCTGCGGTCCGCAGCGACGAGCACGCGCGCGAGCTTGCCGACGGTCGTGGTCTTGCCGGTGCCGTTCACGCCGACCATGAGGACGACCGAGGGGACGCGCGTCCCGTCCTCCGCGGTGCGGGCGGTGGCGGCGACGCGGCGGTCCAGCGAGGGATCGACCAGGGTCAGGAGCTCGTCGCGCAGGGCCTCACGGACTGCACCGGCGTCATCGTTGCCGAGCACCTGCATGCGACGGCGCAGGCTCTCGAGGAGCTCATCGGTCGCATCGGGGCCGAGGTCGGCCAGGAGCAGCGTCTCCTCGATCTCGTCCCAGGTGTCCTCGTCGATGCTCGAACGGGTGAGCAGCGTGAGGATCCCGCGCCCGAGGGCGCCGGAGCGGGAGAGCCGCTCGCGTAGGCGCATCATGCGGTTCTCGGGCGCCTCGGGCCGGTCGACCGTGCGAGCGGGCTCCACCGGCGCCTCCGCCGGAGCCGACGGCTCCGGGGCAGGTGGGGTCGGCTCCGCCGCGGGTGCATCGGCATCCGCGATCGGCGCGCTGGGGGCCTCGGCCGACGACGGTGCCGCATCGGTGGTCGCGGCGGCGCTCTCGGTCTCGCCCTCCGCTGCGGCGTCGGCCTCCGTCGCAGAGGAGGTCTCCGTCGCAGAGGTGGTCTCCGTCGCAGCGGGGGCGCCGACGGAGGGGGTCTCCTGCTCGGCCGACTCCTCGGCCGGCTCCTCGGCCTGGCCCTCGACCGGCTCCTCGACCGAGGGCGCCGACGGCGTCTCCGTCGGTGGTTCGGCGGCGGAGAGGGTGTCGGCCCAGGTGGGGGCGGCAGGCCGGTCCTTGACCGCGGTGGCGGTCGGCGCCGTGGAGCCGGCCTCCCCCGTGCTCCCCCGCGACTCCTCGCCCTCGCCCTGCGAGGACCCCTTCCCGCGTCCGCGCAGGAAGGCCCAGGCGCCGGCACCGAGGATGAGGACGACGCCTCCCCCTCCGGCGATCAGGGAGAGGATGTCATTGGGATCCACGGGTCACCTCCGCGGTCGGGGACGCCGTCGGTGCGGCAGGACGTGCGCCAGTCTAGGGGGCGCGGCGGAATCGGGGCCCGACCGGCCGCGCCGCCGCGGACGACCGCTCCGGCGACAGCGCCGGCCACGATCCGACGACGGGCCGACGACGGCGTCAGTCCTCGGTCGTCGGCGGGGCGGGACGCTGCCCGGTGCGGGAGCTGTGGCCCCTCGGCGCACGGACGGGCCCCTGCTGCACATGGCCCTGCGGCCGGCCCGGCGTGCGCCCGGCGCGCAGGTTCGGCAGCGCGACCGCGACGACGATCCCGAGCGCCACCACGACGGCGACGAGCAGGAAGACGAGGGTCACGAGCGTCAGGGACGACATGCCCCCCATTGTGCACGCAAGGACCGGCCCTCCGCTGTGAATGCAGAGGGCCGGTCAGGGGTGGGATGGAGGTCTCAGCGCCGTCGCGCCGCTCCGCCCCGCTCGTCGTGGGAGCGTCGGCGGATCAGCCGAGCTCGGGGAACCAGATCGCGATCTCGCGCGCGGCGGACTCCTCGGAGTCGGAGCCGTGGACGAGGTTCTGGATCACGGGCAGGTCCCACTCGCGGGCCAGGTCGCCGCGGATCGTGCCGGGAGCGGCCTGGGTGGGGTTCGTGGCGCCGGCGAGGGAGCGGAAGCCCGCGATGACGCTGTCGCCCTCGGCGACGATCGCCACGAGCGGGCCAGCGCCCATGTACTCGACGAGGCCGGGGTAGAAGGGCTTGCCCTCGTGCTCGGCGTAGTGGGCGGCGAGCTCCTCGGCAGTGGCCGTGCGCTGGGCGAGGGCGACGATCTCGTAGCCCTTCGTCTCCAGGCGGCGGATGATCTCCCCGCGCAGGCCGCGCTGCACGGCATCGGGCTTGAGCAGGACCAGGGTGCGCTGTGCGGTCATGGGCCCCACTGTACCCAGCGCGGCGCCATGCTCCGACCGCGGACCGTCGGAGCGCTCGACGGTCCGCGGTCAGCGCTCGGTCGTCGGTTCCCGGTCCGGGCCGTGCGGCACGACGTCGACCTCGCCCGCGAGGACGCGGCGATCGATCTCGTCCTTCTCGGCGTCGAGGCGATGGAAGGTGAGCACGCCGTAGACGTAGAGCACCAGGAACGCGCCGCCGATGACATACATCGCGGGGACGACCAGCCCCAGCATCAGCACGGGGATCTGCAGCACGAAGCCCAGCAGATAGGGCCAGGCACGACGGCGCAGCAGGCCCGAGCAGAGCACCAGGGCCGCCGCCGCGCTCAGACCCCAGACCCAGTTCAGCACGCGGTCGTCGGGGTCGAGCTGATGGGCGACGAGCACGGCGAAGAACGCCACGAACGCCTGCACGACCAGGATGGTCGCCGCGACCATCCGCTGCGCGCCGTGGGCGCGCTGGGAGGGGACGAGGGAGTCCAGCAGGCCCTTCATCGGTCCTCCCCGTCGTCGGGCGCGCCCAGCAGCTCGCGCACCTCGGCGGCGAGGGTCACCGAACCGGCCACGACGACGCCGCCGAACTGGTCCCCGCCGGCCTCGGAGAGGTCGACCGCGGCCTGGATCGCATCGGGCAGCGACCCGATCTCGAGCACCCGGTCCTCGTCGTCGAAGACATCGCGGGCGATGTCCGCGAGCTCATCCGCGGGGATCGCCCGCGGCGACGAGGACGCCGTGATGACCACCGAGTCCAGGAGCGGCTCGAGGACCGCGAGGATCTGCTCGGCCTCCTTCTCCTGCAGGATGCCGACGAGGCCGACGGTGCGGGTGAAGCGGAAGTTCTCGCGGACGGTCCCGACGAGGGTCTCGGCGCCGGCGGGATTGTGCGCCGCGTCGACGAGGACCGTCGGCGACTGCCGCACCACCTCGGCGCGCCCCGGCGAGGTCACCGTGGCGAGGGCCGACGAGAGCATCTCGCCGTCGAGCGGGGTGCCCCCGCCCAGCAGCGCCTCGGCCGCCGCGACGGCCAGCAGCGCGTTGGAGGCCTGATGCTCGCCGAGCAGAGACAGGAACACCTCCTCGTAGCGCCCCGCGACGCCCTGGAGCGTCAGCAGCTGCCCGCCGACGCCGGGCGTGCGGGCGATCACGCCGATCTGCTCGCCCTCGAAGGCGGCCTCCGCGCCGAGCTCCTCGACGCGCTCGCGCAGGACGTCCAGGGCATCGCCCTCGGGCTGGGCGGCGATGATCGCGGTCGCGCCGGCGGTGAGGATCCCGGCCTTCTCGCCCGCGATCAGGTCGATCGTGTCGCCCAGGTACTCCTGATGATCCAGGCCGATGGGGGTGATCACGGCGACGTCGGGATCGACCGCTCCGGTCGCGTCCCAGGTCCCGCCGAGACCCGTCTCGACCACGGCGACGTCCACGGGTGCGGTCGCGAAGGCCTGGAAGGCCATCGCGGTGAGGTACTCGAAGAAGGTCAGCCGCGGCCCGCCCTGCGCGAGGGACTCCTCGTCGACGATCTGCGCGAACGGCAGCACGTCCTCGTAGGCCTGCACGAATCCGGCATCGTCGATCGGCACGCCGTCGATCGCGATCCGCTCAGCAGGGCTGCGCAGATGCGGGCTCGTGGTGCGGCCCGTGCGCAGACCGGCCTCCCGGAGGATCCGCTCGAGGATGCGGGCCGTGGTGGTCTTGCCGTTCGTCCCGGCGATGCGGATGGAGCGGTAGGAGCGCTGAGGATCGCCCATCAGCTCCATCACACGGCGGATGCGGGAGAGATCCGGTTCGATCCTGTTCTCGGGGGCGCGCTCGAGCAGCGCGGCATAGACCTCGCGCAGCTCCGGCGACATGACCGGACGAGACGGACGGGACGACGGACGGGGCACATCAGCTCCTGGGAGGAGAGGCGGAAGGGGCCGGTCCAGTGTACGAGCGGGGGCTGGGACGGGCATCCGACCGTGACCGGAGGCTCGCTCCTCCCCAATGCCCCTCGGTCCACAGTCCGTCGCGCCGGCCTCCGGCCGTCGGCCCGCGACCCTAGGTTCGATGCGAGGCGGGGCGCCCGTGCCGCCGGAACGGAGGGGACCATGCCGCAGGTGACCGCTCGCGTCGAGGAGGCGATGCGCTGGAGCGCACGCCGCCGCGACCCCCGTCGGGACATCAACCCCGTCTACCGGGCGCTGGCCGGGGCCGACGGCCCCGACCACGGCGACACCGCCTTCGGCCCCGATCATCCCGCCGTCGGCCCCGATGATCCCGCCGGCGGTTCCGACGTCCCGTGCGACGAGGCGGAGTCGGCCCTGCTCGCCCGCCACCTCTGCGCCCCGGCGCTGCTGATCGCGACCGTCGCCCATCAGGGCTCCACCCGCCGCCTGCGGATCTCGCTGACCCCGGACGCCGTCTCCCTGGAGTCTTCGCACGACGACCGCCCGTCCCGCTGGACCACCGGCGACCTCGACACGATCGCCCCGGCGCTCGCCGATCTGCTCGACGGCACCGGTCTGCACCTGGACGCCCCGCTCCTCACCGTGGATCGCGCGGCCGCAACGATCCGGCCGACGGCCGAGCAGGCCGAGCAGGCCCGCCACGCGCTGCGCGCCGGTAGTTCCCCCGAGGAGGCGTTCTCCGCGATCGCGGACCTCGACCCCCGCCTGCGCGCCGCCCTCGACCCTGACGCCCCTCGGCTGAGCCTCTCGCTGGTCCTGCACTCCCCCGGGCGCCGGGCCGAGCCGACCGCGGGGGCGGGTGCGCCTGCGACCGCAGCTGCGGCACCGCCCTCCGCATCGTTCTCGCGGCTATGGGTGCGCGGCGGCGAGAGCCTCTACCGGCTCGACGCCGGTGCTCCCGCGCCCGCCGTCCGTCCCGTGCCCGACGGCGACGTGCTCGGCACGCTGCTGCCGATCGTGCAGGAAGGCCTCCGCTTCGCCGCCGCCTGCCCCTCCGCGCCCTCCTCCACCCCCTCTTCCGCCCCTTCCGCGGAGGGTCCTCGATGACCGGATTCCTGGGCATGGACCCTGACGCCGTCCGTGACTCCGCCGAACGGCTCCGGACGGCCTCGACCCGGCTCGACGCCCTGCGCGGCGATCTCGAGACGGCGGCCCGCACCGTGCCCTGGTCGGGCGACGATGCGGAGAGCTTCCGCGACCGCTGGGCCGAGCAGGGCGGACGCGGTCTCGCCCTGCTGTCGGAGGGGATCGCGGCGATGGGCGAGGAGGCGCTCGCCGAGGCGGACCAGCAGGATGAGGCCTCCGCCGCCGAGTCCCCCCGAGAGCAGGCGACGGATGCCTCCGGCGGCCTCGGGGCGCCGCCGGGGCAGCCGTCCGGCAGGCCGTCGGCCGACCTATCGGGCGAGGCACCGCTCGAGAGCGGCTTCTCCTCGCTGACCGGAGCGCTCTCCGATGCCATCGGCTGGAGCGTGGACTCGGGGATCGATCTGCTGGAGGACGGGGTCGATGCCCTCGGCTCGAACTCCGACGGTATCGCCCAGTTCCAGCGGGACGTCGACCGCTTCGGCGGGATCCTCGAGGACTGGGTCACCGGCGAGCGCGTGCCGACGGTCGCGGAGATCGCCGCGGCGGCCCTGCTCGCCGGGGGCTCCGCGGGCGTGGGCGTCTACGAGGCCGTCACCGGCGAGGACACTCCCCTGCTCGACGATCGCCCCGGCGGCATCGTCACGGCCATCGAGGTCGACGAGCGTCCGGTGCCCGGCCCGCGCACCCTCCAGGACCTGGTCCTGGCCAACGATGCGCTCCGCATCCCGAACGACGGGCAGCTCCCGCTCGATGCCGGCAGGATCGGCATCCAGGAGGTGCAGGGGGCGGAGGGCGGGGACCCCGTCTACATCGTGCAGGTGCCGCCCACCGAGGGCGCCGGGATCACCGATGTGCCCGGGTCGTACGGCGAGCAGGGCAACTCCCGGGACTGGGCCTCGAACCTCCGTCTGGTGGCCGGGCAGCGCACCGCCGCGACGGAGGACGTCCTCGCCGCGATGGACGCGGCCGGGATCCCCGCCGGCGCGGAGGTCCTCCTCGTCGGGCATTCGCAGGGCGGGATCATCGCCCATCAGCTGGCCGCGGATCCGAGCGTGAACAGATCCACCGGCGCGGAGGGCACCTACGACGTGCGGGCGGTCCTGTCGATGGGATCTCCCGTCCAGACGGTGGCGCCGGCGCAGTCGAGCACCGTGGCGGTGAACGTCCATCACGGGGCCGAGATCGGTGCCGACGGCATCGCCGGGGATCTGATCCCGACCCTCGACCTGGGCGGCCTGCAGCTCGACGGCGGGACGCTGGAGGCCCCGAACCGCCATGAGGTGGAGCTCGAGGGCTATCCGGTCCGCTCCGCGGATCCGTTCGACGTCCTGCAGGCGAACCACGATTCGACGGGTCCCGATGACGAGGCCGACGGCGGCTATGCCGGCTCGCTCGCCCGCAGCACCGCCGAGGATCCGACCCTCTCGGCGTTCCAGGACGAGCTCACCGGGGTGTTCCTCGGGGAGGGCACGACCGTGACCCGCTCGCAGGTGGTCACCGTCGGCCGGGGGCCCGCCGCGTGATCGCGGCCGGCGGAGCGGCGCGACCGGAGCAGCGCGACCGGAGCGGCGACGGGCGGAGAGGCGCATCGCGCCCCCGTCCGGGACCGCAGGCGCGGTGCGGTCCCGGACGGGGGCGCGGATGGGGACGAGTGCGGCGGCTCAGGCCCGTCGGACCGAGACGGTGACCGCGCCGACGGCGACCTTCTCGCTCGCGACATGCGCTCCCTCGGCGGGTGCGGCCGGGACCTCGAGGCCGACGGCGAGCACCTCTCCCGCGACGAGGTCGCGATGAGCGGCGACGGCGGCGGTGACCGCCTCGTCCCCGTCGACGGTCAGCAGGATCCGGTCGGAGATGTCCAGCCCCGCCTCGCGGCGCGCGGCCTGGATCGCGCGGACGACGTCGCGCGCGGCGCCCTCCGCCTCGAGCTCGGGCGTCACGCGCGTGTCCAGCACGACGAAGTCGCCGCCGCGGAGCACGCCCACGGCGCGCCCCTCCAGGGCGGCGGAGTCGCCCGCGACCAGGTCGAGGGAGTACTCGCCCTCGACCAGATCGATGCCGCCGGAGGTGACGGTGCCGTCGTCGGCGACAGACCAGTCGCCGGTCTTCGAGCCCTTGATGACGACCTGCACCTGCTTGCCCAGGCGCGGGCCCGCGGCGCGGGCGTTCACGCTGAGGCGCTGCTCGACACCCATGCCCTGGGCCTCCTCGCTCGCGACGTCGAGCAGCCGCACGGCCTTGACGTTGAGCTCGTCGGCGATGATCGCCGCGAAGTCCTCGAGGGAGGAGGGATCCGCATGCACGACGGTGAGCTCGGCGAGCGGCAGACGGGCCCGCAGGCCCTCCTTCTTGCGCAGCGCGTTGCCGGCGCTCGCGATCGCGCGGACGTCGTCCATCTGGGCGACGAGCGCGTCGTCCACCGGGAAGAGATCGGCGTCGGGCCAGTCCGTCAGGTGCACGGAGCGCTCGCCCGTGAGCTCCTTCCAGATCCGCTCAGCGACCATCGGCAGCAGCGGGGCGATCACGCGGCACACCGTCTCCAGGCAGGTGGAGAGCGTGTCGATGGCCTGCTCGTCCCCCTCCCAGAAGCGGTCGCGGGAACGGCGCACGTACCAGTTCGTGAGCATGTCCAGGTAGTCCTCGACCTGCTCGGAGGCGTCGGCGATCGCGAGCGCGGTCATCGACTCGCGCACGGAGCGCACGAGCTCGCCGGTGCGGGCGAGGAGGTAGCGGTCCATGACATCGGTCGAGTCGTGGCGGGTGCGGCCCCGGTAGCCGGTCGGCGTCCCGTCGGCGTCCTTCGGCCCCGCCGCGTTCGCGTACAGGCCCAGGAAGTACCAGACGTTCCACAGCGGCAGCACCACCTGGCGCGTCGCATCGCGGATCTTGGGCTCGTCGACCACGAGGTTGCCGCCGCGCAGGATCGGGGAGCCCATGAGGAACCAGCGCATCGCGTCGGCCCCGTACTTGTCGAACATCTCGCGCACATCGGGGTAGTTGCGCAGGGACTTGCTCATCTTCTGCCCGTCCTCGCCGAGGACGATGCCGTGGCAGATGACGGAGGTGAACGCGGGGCGGTCGAAGAGCGCCGTCGAGAGCACGTGCATCATGTAGAACCAGCCGCGGGTCTGGCCGATGTACTCCACGATGAAGTCCGCCGGGTTGTGCGACTCGAACCAGTCGTGGTTCTCGAAGGGGTAGTGCACCTGCGCGAAGGGCATCGACCCGGAGTCGAACCAGACGTCGAAGACGTCGGTGATGCGACGCATGGTGGAGCGGCCCGTCGGGTCGTCCGGGTTCGGGCGGGTGAGCTCGTCGATGTAGGGGCGGTGGAGGTTGACCTCGCCGTGCTCGTCGCGCGGGAGGGTGCCGAAGGCCTCCTCGAGCTCCGCGAGGGACCCGTACACGTCGATCCGCGGGTGGTTGGGGTCGTCGCTCTTCCACACCGGGATGGGAGAGCCGAAGTAGCGGTTGCGGGAGATCGCCCAGTCGCGGGCGCCCTCGAGCCACTTGCCGAACTGGCCGTGCTTGACGTTGCCGGGGACCCAGTCGATCTGCTCGTTCAGCTCGAGCATCCGCTCGCGCTGATCGGCGACCTTCACGTACCAGGAGCTGACGGCCTTGTAGATGAGCGGCTTCCGGCAGCGCCAGCAGTGCGGGTAGGAGTGCACGTAGGACTGCTCGCGCAGGAGGCGGCCCTCGCGCTGGAGGATGCGGATGATCGGGCGGTTCGCCTCGAACACCTGCAGTCCGGCGATCTCGTCGAGGGCGGTGCCGCGGAAGTAGTCGAGGAACTGGGCGCCGTCGTCGACGGAGACGATGACGGGGATGCCGTACTCGGCGTTGACCTGCTGGTCGACCTCGCCGTAGGCGGTGGCCTGGTGGACCACGCCGGTGCCGTCGTCGGTGGAGACGTAGTCGGCGACGGTGACGATCCAGGCGTTCTCGGTGCCCCAGCGCTCGCGGTCCTCGGAGTAGACCGTCCAGAGCGGCTCGTAGGCGACGTGCTCGAGCTCGGCGCCGCGGTAGCTGCGCTCGTCGACGGCGGCGAGCACGTCCTCGGCGCTCGCGTAGCCGAGCTCCTTGGCGTGGGAGCCGAGGAGGGCCGCGGCCATGAGGTACCGGCCGGCGCCGGCGGCGGTGCCGTCGGCCGCGCCGAGCGGCCCGGCGGGGACGACCGCGTACTCGAGCTCGGGCCCGACGGCGAGGGAGAAGTTCGTGGGCAGCGTCCACGGGGTCGTCGTCCAGGCGAGGGCCTTGACGCCCGCGAGCCCCAGCTCCTCGGCCTTCTCGCCGACGAACGGGAAGGTGACGGTGACGGTCTGGTCCTGGCGATCCTGGTAGACGTCGTCGTCCATGCGCAGCTCATGGGAGCTCAGCGGCGTCTGGTCGTTCCAGCAGTACGGGAGCACGTAGTAGCCCTCGTAGGCGCGGCCCTTGTCCCAGAGCGTCTTGAAGGCCCACAGCACGGACTCCATGAAGGAGACGTCGAGGGTCTTGTAGTCGTTCTCGAAGTCGACCCAGCGGCCCTGGCGGGTGACGTACTCCTCCCACTCCTTCGTGTACTTCAGCACCGAGGCTCGGGCGGCGTTGTTGAACGCCTGGACGCCCATCTCCTCGATCTCGGCCTTCTCGGTCATCCCGAGCTCCCGCATGGCCTCGAGCTCGGCGGGCAGGCCGTGGGTGTCCCAGCCGAAGCGACGGTCGACCTTGTAGCCGTCCATCGTGCGGAAGCGCGGCACGACGTCCTTGACGAAGCCGGTGAGCAGGTGCCCGTAGTGGGGCAGGCCGTTGGCGAAGGGCGGGCCGTCGTAGAAGACGTACTCCTCGGCGTCCTCACGGCGGGCGATCGACGCCCGGAAGGTGTCGTCGGTGCGCCAGAACTCCTGGATCGCGTTCTCCAGGGCGGGCAGGTTCGGCGAGGGGACGAGGGGGTCTCCGGAGACCGGGTAGACCATGGGACAACCTCCGAGGCGGAACGGGTGCGACGGGCGCGGACGGCAGCGGTGCTGTCCGAGGACGCTCCCGGCGCAGAGCCGGCGGCGCGGTACCACCTCGGTTGGCGACCTCGCCCCGGACGGACCGGTGCGGGGGCGTCCCCTCGTTCCTCAGCTGTGACGGGCTGGTCCCGGCGGGTTCTACTGGGCTCCTCCCCTGTCGTTCGCACAACGGGCGGTGGGCTGTTCTTCCCGCGGCTCGCCGGTGATGGCCGGGTCGATGCCGATGCGCGCCAGTGTACGCGGGGCCCGGGGCGCCGTCATCCCTCCGCGAGCGGAAGAGACAGGGTGAACACGGTGCGCCCGGGCACGGACTCGACGACCACGTCGCCGCCGTGGGCGAGGGCGATCGCGCGCACGATGGAGAGCCCGAGGCCGGTCGTCCCCTCCTTGCCCGAGCGGGCCCGGTCGGCGCGGGTGAAGCGCGAGAAGACGTCCGGGAGCAGCTCGGGGTCGATGCCCGGCCCGTCGTCCCGGACGGTCAGGACCGCCCCGTGCTCCGCCTTCGTCAGGCGCACCGTCACGTGCGTCCCCGTCGGCGTGTGCTTGCGGGCGTTGGACAGCAGGTTCACGACGACCTGCGCGAGCTGCCGCGGATCGCCGCGGACGATCACCGGCTCGTCGGGCACCTGCACGTCCCAGCGATGCTCGCGGGCGGTCGCCCGGGCGTCCATCACGGACTCCAGGACGGTCTCCCCGAGGTCGATGTCCTCCTCGGCCCGGGGCGCGCCGTCGTCGAGCCGCGTGAGCAGCAGCAGGTCCTCCACGAGCGAGGTCATCCGCTGGGACTGCGCGTCGAGCCGGGAGACGGACTGCAGGCCCTGCGCGCTCAGGGGCTCGGTGAGCCGCAGGATCTCGGAGTATCCGCGGATCGCCGTGAGCGGGGTGCGCAGCTCGTGGCTGGCATCGGCGATGAATCGCCGCATCCGCTCCTCGCTGCGATGGCGGGTGTCGATGGCGCTCTCGACGTTGTCGAGGAGGTGGTTGAGGGCGCGGCCGACCTCGCCCACCTCGGTCCCCGGCACCGAGTCCCGGGCCGAGACGCGCTCGGCGAGGTTCACGGAGCCGTGGTCGAGCGGTGTGCTCGCGACGTCCGAGGCCAGGCGCGCGACCTCCTCGAGCGGGCGCAGGGTGCGCCGGACGATGAAGGAGCCGGCCAGCCCCGTGACGAGCACCGCGGCGATGCCCGCGATCAGCAGCGTCAGGTCCAGCCGCAGGAGCGTCTGGGCGACGGTGGCCAGCGGCAGGCCCGTCATGACGACGTCCTGGTCGGCATCGATCCCTGCGCTTCCGGATTCTGTGCTCCCGGACCCCGTCCCGCCGTTCGCCTCGCTGCTGTCGATCTCGCGGGTCAGCACCCGGTAGGAGCCGATCGACAGCTGCACGGTGGCCGAGCCCTCGCCCTCATCGAGGGCGGACTGCAGCACGGCGCGGTCCTCGGCGCCGAGGATCTGCTGCTCGCCGTGCTGGTCGCGCCAGGAGGCGGAGGTGACCACGCCGTCCTCGACCACGGCGGTCAGCTCGTACTCGCCGCTGTCGGGCGGCTGCTCCCCCGCGGAGGGGTCGGAGGGCAGCCCGCCGTCGCCCGCCGTCGTCCCGTCGCCCTGGACCGGCTGATCGGACGGGCCGCCGAGCGCATCGAGGAACTGCTCGCGCGAGACGGCACGGTCGGCGGCCCGGTCGAGCTGGTCGTCGAGCTCCGCATGCAGCTGGGTGCGGACGGAGGCATGGGTGACGACGGCGACCGCGAGGCACACCACCGCGACGGTCGCGATCAGCAGGGCGACGAGGGTCGTGCGCATGCTGAGCCGACGCGGCCCCTGCCCGCGCCCGTCTCCGCGCCCGCCCGCGAACGCGGCGCCGTCGTCGGCGGTCGCGGCCGTCGCCTCGCCCGGGGTGCTCATCCGGCGGGCTTGAGCACGTAGCCGGCCCCGCGGACCGTGTGGATCATCGGCTCGCGGCCGACATCGATCCGCTTGCGCAGGTAGGAGATGTACAGCTCGACGATGTTCGCCTGCCCGCCGAAGTCGTAGTTCCACACGGCCTCGAGGATCTGCGCCTTCGAGAGCACCCGCTGGGGGTTCTCCATCAGGTACTGCAGCAGCTGGTACTGGGTCGCCGTCAGCGGGATCTCGTCGCCGCGGCGGGTGACCTCATGCGTATCGAGGTTCATCACGAGGTCGCCGACGACGAGCTCATTGCTCCCCTGCGCGACGACGCCCGAGCGCTGCACGAGGCGGTGCAGCCGCAGCAGCACCTCCTCGATCGTGAAGGGTTTGGTCACGTAGTCGTCGGCCCCGGCCGCGAGGCCGCCGATGCGGTCCGACGGCGCATCCATGGCGGTCAGCATCAGGGCGGGGATCTCCGGGTGCAGCGCACGGATGCGGCGGAGCACCTCGACGCCGTCGAGGCCGGGCAGCATGCGGTCCAGGACCAGCACGTCGGGCCTGGTCTCGCGGGCGACGCGCACGGCCTCGAGCCCGTCGCCGCTGATCGCGACGTCCCAGCCGATCATCTGCAGGGGGAAGCGCAGCAGGTCGGCGATCGTCGGCTCGTCCTCCACGACGAGGACGCGCACGGGCGAGCCGTCGGGATGCTCGAGGCGCGGGAGCGCGGCGAGGGCGGAATGGGCGGTGTCCGACACGGGGTCCTCCTGTGGTGGCCCGGCATGGGCTGGTGGCTCGAGCGTAGACCGCGGCCGATCCCCCGTCATGGCTTCCGCGCCCCCTTCACAGGGACCTGGTCCCGCGCGCACAGAGGATGCACAGGCGGGCGCTCTTCCATGGGTATCGGACGTCGACCGCAACGGAGCCCCGCCGGGGCACCCCGGCTGCGGCACCGGACTCTCCAGGAGGTCTCGATGACGAACGATGACGGCGCGACGACGCGACACAGCTCTCACCGGATGCCGATCCGCCCCGCGGCGGCCACTTTCGGGGCAGCCGCGCTGCTGGTCCTCTCCTTCGGTCCCGCAGCACTCGCGCTGCAGCCCTCCTCCACCACCTCCGCTGCAGGTCACAGCCAGATCCAGTACGAGACGAGCACGGTCTCGACGACGACGTCGACCGCATCCGAGCGCAGCCGCGAGGACGCCTGACGCTCCCCGCGGAGCTCCCGATCCCGCACGGGACGCTCCCCGACGACCTCGAGGGAGACCGTCGTCACCCGAAGGTCCCGTTCCGCTCATGAGATCCTGGACGGACCGCCGCCGCGGGAATCCCCCGGTCCGGCCCGTCGTCACTTCCCATGAGGAGCGAGCATGTCGCTGTTCGGAGAGCCCTTCACCGCCAAGTGCCTGAAGTCCGGCATCACCGTCGAGGTCGAAGAAGGCCAGTCCCTCCTGCAGGCGCTGCTCGATGCCGGCGTCTCGATGGACTATTCGTGCGAGGGCGGCGTGTGCGGCACCTGCGTCGTGCCGCTGGTCTCCGGCGAGGTCGAGCACATGGACGAGTTCCTCATGGACGACGAGCACGAGACTCAGATGACGACCTGCGTGTCCCGCGGGGTCGGCGAGATCGAGATCGACGTCTGATCCTCCCGGGGGCGGCCGCCGCCGTCCCCTCCTCCGTCATCGCCCCTGCGAAGCAGCTGGTCCCGGCGGGCGATCCGCAGGGCCCCCTCCACCGGCGAGCGCGCCGGCAGCACGGCGAGGCCCCGTTCCGCGAGCGCCGTGCGCACTCTCCGCGACACCTCCGGATTGTGCTCGAGCACGGACCCGGTCAGCACCACCGGCCCGCTGGCGCCGCGCACCGGCTCCCCCGCCGACCGCTCCCCGCGCGCCGGATCGCCCCGCACCGCGTCGACGGCGGCGATGAGCGCGTCGGCGGCCTCCCGCAGGATCCCGCTCGCGGTCGGGTCCGCGGGGACGCGCTGAGCGATCGGCGCGAAGGTGCCCCACTGCGCAGGGTCGAGACCGCGCACGGCGGCGATCAGCGGCTGTCGCGGATCGGCCGCGCCGATCCCGAGATGATCCAGCAGCAGCGGCGTCAGGGCCGTCGACGGCCCGCGCCGGTCGAGGTCCGCAGCGACGGCCCGCAGGACCTCACGCCCCATCCACACCGCGGATCCTGTGTCCCCGAGCAGCCAGCCCATGCCGTCGCAGCGCGTGACGGGGCGATGGTCCTCGAAGCGGACCGCCGCGGCGCCCGTGCCGGCCATCAGCAGCAGCCCGTCCCCGCCCGCGGCCCCGGCGGCGAAGGCCGTCGTCCGGTCGTCGACCACGCGCACGTCCTCGCGGTCGATCCCGAGCTCGGCGAGCGCACCGCGGACGAGCGACTGCACCTCCGCATGGTGCGCAGGGCCGGCACCGGCGATCCCCAGCACGGCGATCACGCGGAAGGGCTCCGTGCCGCGCACGCCCTCGAGGATCTCGCGGAGAGCGTCGGCGACCGGGAGGAAGCCGCTGCGGTGGGTGGAGTTCGGGTTGTAGCCGGGTCCTTCGGCGCGGGCCAGGGTCCGCCCGGGGCCGACGATCGCAGCGTCCGGCGGCGGTTCGTGCAGGCGCAGGCGGCAGCGGGTGGCGCCGACGTCCCCGCCCAGCAGCAGGACGCGCGGAGGCGGCGACCCTCCTGAGGGGGGCGTCGGTCCCGCCGGCGGCGGCGCTGCGGATGTCGGCATGCGGATCATGCTAACTTTTTCTGCGCCGCTCATGATGGAATTCCGTTCCATCCGCCGCATGCGCTGCACCCGCAGCACCCGCCGCCCCGTCGGAGGAGGACGGTCTCGATGACCACCTGGCGCGACCTGCTGGACCTGCGCTCCCCGACCGAGGAGCGCAATCCCGCGACCGCGGATCTCGACATGCTCCGCGCCGCGGAGCTGGTCGGCCGCCTCCTGGACGAGGACCGGCATGTGCTCTCGGCCGTGCGGGCGCTGACGGACGAGCTCGCCGGCCTGGTCGAGGCCTGCGTCGCGGCGATCGCCGACGGCGGGACCGTCCATTACGTGGGCGCGGGGACCTCGGGACGGCTCGGCGTGCTCGATGCCGCGGAGCTCCCTCCCACCTTCGGCGTCGATCCGGGCATGGTCCGGGCGCATCTCGCCGGAGGCGCCGCGGCCCTGCTCGTGGCCGGCGAGGGCGCCGAGGACTCGGAGGCGGCGGGCGCCGCGATCGTCGCCGAGCACTGCCGTCCCGGGGACGTCGTCATCGGTCTGGCGGCGTCCGGGCGCACGCCCTATGTCGCCGGCGCCCTCGCCGCAGCGCGCGCGGACGGCCTGGTGACGGCCCTGATCGCGGCGAACCCGCAGGCACCGCTCGCGCACCTCGCGGATCACGCGCTGCTGGCGGACGTCGGACCGGAGGCCGTCACCGGGTCGACGCGGATGAAGGCCGGGTCCGCGCAGAAGATGCTGCTGAACGCCCTGTCCACCGCTGTGATGGTGCGGATCGGGCGGACCTATTCGAACCTCATGGTCGGCGTCCGCGCCGGCAACGAGAAGCTGGTCGCGCGGACCGTCCGCATGCTCGTGCAGGCCAGCGGCTGCTCCCGCAAGGCGGCCGAGGCGGCGCTGGCCGCGGCGGACGGCGAGGTGCGCGTCGCGCTGATCGACGTGCTCTCGGGCGCGGGCGCCGCAGCATCGCGGCAGGCCGCGGATCGCTTCCCGCCGGGTCCCGGTCGCGTCGGCGATCCGGCCGGCATCCGCAGCGCCGTCGCCTCCCTGGGGCCGACGGCGGAGGGGCCGACGGCGGAGCGGCTGGCCCCGCCGACGGACGCGCAGACGGGCCCGTCGGACGCGCCTGCCCGACGGGACGACGAGCGTTGAACGTCGCCGTGCCGAGCTCGGCGGAGCCGTCTGCACGCGAGGGCGCCGAGGGCGCGCTGACCGCGCTGCGGTCGGCCCGGGGCTCCTTGTCCGGGGCGCTGCGCCGGATCGCCGACGTCCTCCTGGCGGACCCGGCCGCGGGCGTCGAGCTGTCGATCGCGCAGCTCGCCGAGGCCGCGGAGGCCTCGCCCGCCTCCGTGGTGCGCCTCGCCCGCGATCTCGGCCACAGCGGGTATCGGGAGCTGCGCGCGGCGCTGCGCACGGACCTCGCCTATGCCCACGGACGGGAGGCCGGGGAGACCGAGCGCGAGGAGTTCCTGCACCTGAACCGCGATATCGATCCCGACGATCCTCTCGAGCAGGTGGTCGCGAAGATCGCCTATGCGGACGCTCTCGCCGTCACGGAGACCGCCCGCCGCCTCGATCTCGACGCCCTCGCGCGCGCCGCCGACCTCGTCGCGGGGGCGCACCGGATCGCCGTGCTCGGGGTCGGCGCCTCGGGGATCGCCGCGGCCGACCTCCAGCAGAAGCTCGCGCGGATCGGGCTCTGGGCCGCGGCCTACGGGAGCGCGCACGACGGGCTGCCGGCCGCGGCCCTCCTCGCACCGGGCGACGTCGCCGTCGGGATCTCCCACGGCGGCGACACCCTCGATGTCCTGGATGCGCTGCGGATCGCGCGCGAGGGCGGGGCCGCGACGATCGCGGTCACCGATGCGCCCGACAGCCCGATCGTGGAGGGGTGCGACATCCCGCTGCTGACGTCGGCCCAGGAGTCGCCGTTCCGCTCCGGGGCGACGGCCTCGCGCCTGGCGCAGCTGACGCTCGTGGACATCCTGTTCGTGGCGGTCGCCCAGCGCCGTCACGGCGATGCCGTCGATGCGCTCGCGCGGACGCGGCGCGCGGTCGCCGATCGGCGTCGGGGCCGACGAGGCGGAACCGCGAGCTGACCGTCGGCCCGGCCGTTCAGAGCTTCAGGCCGTTCAGAGCTTCGGACCGGCCACGATCCAGGCGGCGAGGACGAGGACCATCACGACGCTGGCGGAGCCGACGGCGACGGGCACCGACAGGGTCGGGCCGACGATCAGGAGCCCCAGCGCCATCGCGGCGGCGATCGCGAGCATCACGGAGAACAGGAAGGGGCGTCCGAGCGCGGAGCGGCCGGTGCCGGCGGCCGAGGCGCCGACTCCGTGGGCGTCGCGGGTGCCGAGGGAGCGGGCAGGAGCCGGGCGGACCTCCGCGGTGCGAGGGTCGTGGCCGAGCGTCGACGTGGTCATCCTCGTGCGTCCTTCCCGTGCGGTCCGAGGCGCTGCGGCCCCGGACTCGGTCCTGCGGTGCGCTGCGGGGTGCGGCGCTCCGTCGTCCATGGTCTCCATGATCCCGTCGGCGCGCCCCTCGAGCATCCTGCCGGAGGGTGACCGCGCGTCATCCTTTCGTCGTAGTCGGGCCCCTGCCGCCTAGGCCGTCGGCCCGCTCACCTGCTCGTCCGCGGCGGATCCGTCGGCGGTCTCCGCCGCCGCCTCATCGGGCCCGAGCGAGTCATCGGCGCCGATCGCGTCGTCGGCCTCGATCGCGTCGTCCGGCCCTTCCGCGACGTCCTCGTCCGGGGCGCGGCGGCCGCGCGGGAGGACGGCGACGATCAGGAGGATCAGGGAGAGGCCGATCACGCCGATCACCCCGAGGATCCAGCCGTCGAGCCGGGGCTGCGGGAGGACGGCGGCGCCGGCGACCACGACACCGAGCAGGATCAGCAGCCCCATGGCGACGGTGCCGACGCGCCGTCGGGGCAGGACCTCCGCCGCGGCTCCGGACCGGCCCGGGGCCGCAGGGGCGGTCTCCGCCGTCGGCGCTGTCTGCGCCGTCTGCGCGATCTGCGGTGCGGTCGTGCTCGCGGTCCCGTGCGTCGTGCTCATCCCTGCTCCTCCGTCGTCCCGTCGGCGCTGACCAGGGTCACCCGGCCGGCCATCATGCTCCCGTACACCTGCGCCACCGGGTCGTCCTCATACCAGGCGTTGCGCTCGAACCAGGACTGCCCCGTGGCCATCGTGATGCTGACCAGGTCCTCGTCCTCGGGCAGACGGATCTCCACGTCGCCGACCAGCGGCGTGCAGCTCACCGCGATCGGCAGCGCGCCCTCCTCGTCGGCGGGACGCTGGGCGCGCAGCTCCTCGGCGCGCTCGGCGGTGATCCCGCTGAAGTCGATCACGATCGGCCGCGACCAGTACTCCGCGGTGCTCGGACAGTCGAGATAGGACCCGTAGTCGAGGGCGGACGCGTCGATCACGTACGGTTCGGCGACGGGATCCCAGGTCAGGCGGACCCAGGCTGCGCCCATGCCCGCATCGGCGAGGGCGATGATCCCGACCAGGGCGAGGGCGACGCTGCGTCGGCCCCGCAGGCCCAGCACGACCAGTGCGACGCCGGCGACGACGGCCGCGGCCGCGAAGCCCGCGGCCAGCCGTCCCGCCTGCGGGGCGATCTGCGCGTCGGAGAGCCCGGGCAGCAGGGAAGGATCCAGGTTCAGCACCAGCACCGTGAGCGCGAGGGCCAGGAGCATCCCGGCGATGACCGCGAGCAGCGTGCGCGGCGTCGCGCGCGGGACGCGGGGCCGACGGCGGACCGGCCGCACGGGTCGCGAGGCCGATGGGAAGGCCGGAGCCCCCGAGACCGCCGAGGTGGGGGCCTGCTGCATCGCGGCGGCGACCGCAGCGGCGGGCCCGGCGGAGGCCGCCTGCATCGCGGCGGCGACCGCCCCGGCAGGACCGCTGTCGGCGGGCGCGCCGTCATCGGGCCCGACATCGGCTGTCTCGAGCGCGGCGCGCGCATCGCCCGCGGCGAGATGCGCCCAGGCCCAGGGGGCGCGTCGACGCTGCTCGAGGAGGAAACGGCCGAGCTGCTCGTCGTCGGCGATGCCGGCGCGGCGGGCGAGCTGGACGAGCACGAAGGCGCGTCGCGCCTCCGCCCCGCGATGCGCGGCGATCACGGCGACGACGCACAGGACCACGGCGAGCCCGAGCAGGACGCCCAGGAACCCGCGGAGGTGGAGGGCCTCGACGACGATCCACCACAGGCTCAGCAGCCCCACGGGGATCAGCGCCAGCAGCACGAGCGCATCCGTCGTGCGGACCCGGCCCTCCCGGAGATCGCTCCACGGCGTCCCGATCCGCCGGACCACGACGGGAGGCGCGACGGGGCGCGCGACGGCGGGCGCTCCCGCAGGCGCGGCGGGCTCTCCCGCAGGCACGGCGGGCGCTCCGGCGGGCACGACGGGAAGGGCCTCGGCCTCGATCGTCTCGCGCGGCAGCAGCAGCGCAGCGAGGAGGTAGAGCGGCAGCCCGAGGCCGACGAGTCCCAGCAGCACCGCGATCAGGCGGATCAGCGCGGGCGGCAGGCCGAGCGGCCGGGCGATGGCCGCGCAGACGCCGGCGATGACGCGGTCCCCGGGACGGCGCATCGGTGCCCCCTGCGCCACGCGGTCGGCCGGGGTCCGCGATCCTGCGGGGAGGACCGCCGCACGCAGCATCCGCTCGGCGAGATCGTCGTCGACGGCGGTCGGGGCGCCGCCCGCCGGACTGGAGCGGACGCCCTCCGGGTCGGGCTCGCGGTCGTCATGGTTCGTCGTGGTCATGGGACCATCCTTCCGCGTCGTCGCCGCGGTCGCGTCCGGCGACATCCCTGGGAGTCCCCGGAGAGATCCCGGATCGTTCCCCGGGTGCGTCCCGGAACCGCCCCCGCGGCAGGGTCCGGCACCGCGGCGGCACGGCAGAATGCTGGTCATGACCGTCTCGCCCGCCCTCCCCGCCGTGCTCAGCCCTCCCGTGTCCGCGTGGACGCGTCGGCACGACCGCGCCCTGCTCGCGGGGGTCTGCGAGGTGCTCGCGCGGCAGCTCGGCGTGCGGCCGCTCGCCGTGCGGGTCATGGTCGCCCTGCCGGTGCTGCTGATCCCGCCCGCGCTGCTCCAGCTGGTCGACGTCCATGCGCGCTGGGGCCTCCTCCGCGCCCTGCTCCTGCTCGCCGCTCCTGCCGTGCTCGGCTATCTCGCCCTGTGGTGGGCGCTCCCCGACGACGCGGCCCGGCAGCGGGAGGACGCGCTGCGCGAGAACGTCGCCGCGGTCCGCGGCATGCCCGCCGGACGGTCGGACCGCATGTCCCGTCCCACCGCCGACGCGTCCGGTCGGCCGGATCGGTCTCGCGCGCTGCCGGCCGGGCTGCGCTGGCTCGGGCTGGCGACCGCGGTCGGCACGGGCGCGCTGCTGCTCCTGCTCACCGCCGGCGTCGATCTCCTCGCCGTGGCCCGCGGCGTGGCGCTGCCCGACGCCTTCTTCGTGCAGGGCGCGGCGAGCTTGGCCGCGGGGCTGGCGTTCATGGCCGCCGCGGTCGCCTTCGGGCTGATGCCGCTCGGAGACCTCGACCGCGCCCGCTGGTCCGGTCTGCCCGCGGGGGCGCCCGTCGGCGCGCTGCTCGCCCTCGGCGCGGCGCTGAGCGCGCTGGTGCTCGGCGCGCTGGCGCTCGCCGCGATGATCGTCGGCGGCGCGGCGGCGATCCTGCTCCTGCTCGCGGTGCTCGCGACGACGGGCCTGCTGGCGATCCTGCTGGTCCCCTGGGGCCGACGCCTCTGGCGCGGGATCCGCGAGGAGAGCGCCCAGCGGGCGGTCATGGCCCACCACCGCGAGACCATCGCCCACCTGCACGACTCCGTGCTCCAGACGCTCGCCGTGCTGCAGCGGCCCGGCATCGACGCCGACGAGGCGCGTCGTCTCGCACGGATCCAGGAGCGCGAGCTGCGCCGCTGGCTCTACCGCGACGGCGTCGACGAGAATGCCGCGCACACCGACCTCCGCACGGCGGTCGAGGCCCTCACCGAGGAGGTCGAGGATGATCATGCCGCGCAGATCAGCACGGTCGTCGTCGGCGACGCACCCCTTGCGGAACGGATGCGTCCCCTGCTGGGCGCGCTGCGGGAGGCGACGGTGAACGCCTGCCGCCACGGCCGCGAGGAGGTGGACGTGTTCGTCGACGTCCGGCCGCAGGAGATCCAGGCCTTCGTCCGCGACCGCGGCCCCGGCTTCGACCTCGACGCGGTCCCCGCCGACCGGCTCGGCGTGCGCGAGTCGATCATCGGCCGCATGCAGCGCGCCGGCGGCACCGCGCACGTGCGGCCCGCGCCCGGCGGCGGCACCGAGGTCGCGCTGTCCCTCCCGAGGACCGCCGCATGAGCGCCGCCGACGACGCGGGCGCGGGCTCGGGCTCAACGACGACCTCGGCCGCAGCCGCGCCCACGACCGTGCCCCCGGCCGACGGCACGCCGACCGCCGTACGGGTGCTCGTGGTCGACGACCACCGGATCTTCGCGGCGGGCGTCGCCGGGGAGATCGCGCGCGCCGACGCCGGCATCGCCGTCGTCGGCCAGGCGCACGACGTCCCCTCGGCGATCGCCGCGGCCCGCGCGGCCCTGCCCGAGGTGGTCCTGCTGGACGTGCACCTCCCCGGCGGCGCGGGAGGCGGCGGCGCCGAGGTCGCCCGGGCCCTCGACGGGCTCACCACCGCCGGGGGCGCGCCCGTGCGATGCCTCGCCCTGTCGGTCTCCGACGCCGAGGAGGACGTGCTCGCCGTGATCCGCGCAGGCGCCCGCGGCTACGTCACCAAGTCGATCACCGCCGAGGAGCTCGCCTCCTCGCTGCGCCGCGTCGCGGACGGCGATGCGGTCTTCTCGCCGCGGCTCGCGGGCTTCGTCCTCGACGCCTTCCGCACCTCGGTCCCGGCCTCGCCCTCGGACCTCGACCTGCTCTCCCCGCGGGAGCAGGAGGTCATGACGCTGATCGCCCGCGGCTACACCTATCGCGAGGCCGCGGCGAGCCTGTTCATCTCCGATCGGACCGTCGAGAGCCATGTCTCCAGCGTGCTGCGCAAGCTGCAGCTCTCGGACCGGCGCGAGCTCATGCGCTGGGCGCGCGACCGCCGGATGATCTGAGTCCGACGTCGGCCGGACCGGACCCGACGTCGGCCGGACCGGACCCGACGTCGGCCGGATCGGACGCGACGTCGGCGGCCCCGCGCGGTGCGTCGGCCCGTTCGCGGGCGTCCTGCGCGGCGAGCTCGGCGAAGGCGCCGCCGCGCGCGACGAGCTCGTCGTAGGTGCCGCGCTCGACGATGCGGCCGCGGGAGAGCACGACGATCTGGTCGGCGTCGCAGATCGTCGAGAGGCGGTGCGCGATCGAGACGGTCGTGCGTCCCCGGGCGACGGCGTCCAGCGCCCCGGACATGGCCCGCTCGGTCGCGACGTCGAGGGCGGAGGTCGCCTCGTCGAGCAGCAGCACCGGTGGATCCCGCAGGATCGTCCGGGCGAGGGCCAGGCGCTGCTTCTCGCCTCCGGAGAAGCGGTAGCCGCGCTCCCCCACGATCGTCCCGTAGCCGTCGGGCAGGGCGGCGATGTGCTCGTGGATCTGCGCGATCCGGCAGGCCCGCTCGAGCTCCTCGTCGCTCGCGCCGGGACGCGCGAAGCGGAGGTTCTCGGCGATCGTCGCATGCAGCAGGTAGGTCTCCTGGGTGACGACGCCGAGGGAGTCGGCGAGGGACTCTCGCGTGATCGTGCGCAGGTCGTGGCCGTCCAGGGTGATCCGTCCGGCGCTCGGCTCGTACAGGCGCGCCATGAGGTAGCCGGTGCTGGTCTTGCCCGACCCCGTCGTCCCCACCAGGGCCGTGTGCGTCCCCGCGGGGATCACGAGGTCGAGGCCCTGCAGGGACGGGGACTCGGCCCCGGGATAGGTGAAGTCGACGCCCTCGAAGCGGACCTCGCCGCGGACCGTCGTCGCCTCCAGGGCGATCGCGTCGGGCGCATCCTGGACGGTGATCGGAGCATCGAGGTACTCGAAGACCCGGGTGAACAGGGCGAGCGAGGCGTTCACCTGGGTCATGACCCGCAGCAGGCCGTTGACCTGCGGGAACAGGCCGCTCTGGAGGGAGACGAAGGCGACCAGGGTGCCGATCGTGACGCCGCTGCCGCCGAACAGCAGCAGACCGCCGAGGAAGTAGGTCAGCGCCGGGAAGATCGCCATGAGGGTGGAGAACAGGGCCATGTGCCAGCGCCCCGCCATCTCCGAGCGCACCTCGAGGGCGGCGAGCTCGCGGGACTCCGCGTCGAAGGCGTCGGTGAGCGTGCGGGTGCGCCCCATGGTCAGGCCCAGCAGGATCCCCGAGACCGAGAGCGACTCCTGGATCCCGGCGGAGAGGTCCGCGGCCTTCTCCTGGCGCTGCTTGACGATGACGCGCCGGCGTCGGCCGACCCGGCGGTTCATCCACACGGCGAAGGGCATGGCGATGAGCGAGAACAGCGTCAGCCGCCAGTCCAGCACGATCATCGCGACCAGCGCCATGAGGATCCCCGCGACGGAGGAGACGATCTGCGTCATCACGGAGGTGACCACAGCCTGCATCGAGCCGATGTCGGAGAAGATCCGCGACTGGATCTCGCCCGTGCGGGTGCGGGTGAAGAAGCCCAGGCCCATCCGCTGCAGATGCCCGTAGACCGCGACCCGCAGGTCGTGCATGACGGCCTGCCCGACGCGCGTGGAGAGCATCGACTGGGTGACCCCGAGGATGCTCGCGATCACGGTCACGGCGATGAGGCCGCCGACGGACCAGGCCAGCAGGTCGGTCCGCTGGTCGGGCAGCGCGACATCGACGATCTCGCGGATCAGGAAGGGCGAGACGACACCCGCGGCCGCGCCGAGCGCGATCAGCACCAGGACGCCGAGCAGCGTGCCGCGGTACGGCGCGAACAGGCCCATCACGCGCCGCACGTCGGCCTTCTGCCCCGGCGCGAGCCGGAGCTCGTCCCGGCCCGCGCCGCCGCCTCCGCCGCCTCCTCGGGGGCCGCCCATCCCGGGGCCCCCGTGCCCGCCGGGGCCGCCCATCCCGGGACCGCCGGCCCCGAAGACCATCAGAGCCCCTGGTGGCGGGCGACGCGGTGGGCGGCGGCCTGCGCGAGCGGACGCACGGTCACGAGGTCGAGGTTGACGTGATGGGGCGCGTTGAGCGCATAGGAGATGACGTCGGCGCAGTCCTCGGCCGTCAGCGGGTTCTCCACGCCGTCGTAGACGGCGTCGGCCGCCCCCTGGTCGCCAAGCCGGACCAGGGAGAACTCCTCGGTGCGGACCATCCCCGGGGCGATCTCGATGACGCGCACCGGTTCGCCGTTGAGCTCGAGGCGGAGCGCGGACGCGAGCATGTGCTCGCCCGCCTTCGCGGCGTTGTAGCCGGAGCCGCCCGGGTAGGCCTCATGCCCTGCGACGGAGGTGACGAAGAGCAGGTCGCCGCGGCCCGAGGCGCGCAGCGCCGGCAGCAGCGCCCGGGTGACGCGCACGGCGCCGAGCACGTTGATGTCATACATGCCCTGCCACTTGTCGAGGTCGGCCTCGGCCGCGGGCTCGACGCCGAGGGCCCCGCCCGCGACATGGACGACGGCGTTCAGCTCCTCCCCGAAGAGCTCGGCGCAGCGGGCGACGAGCCCGGCGACCGACGCATCGGAGGTGACGTCGACGCCGAGGACCTCGCAGCCGGTCTCCATGGCGAGCTCGGCGAGGCGATCCTCGCGGCGGGCGACGGCGAGGACCCGCCAGCCGTCGGCGGCGAGCCGTGCGGCGGTCGCCCGGCCGATGCCGGAGGAGGCGCCGGTGACGACGGCGGTGAGCTGGGAGGACGGGGCATCGAGGCGTGCGGCGGGGGCGCCGGCGGAGGAGTCGTGGGACATGCCCCGAGCCTACGTCCGCGGCACGCCGCGACGCTCCGTCGGACGCCCTGCGGCACCGTCAGATGCCGTGGACCTCGGGGGCGCGGGTGCTCTCGAGGTCCCCGCTGACCCGGCCGCGGGCCAGCCGCGAGATGACCGCCGCGATCGCCCCGTCGCCGGTGACGTTGGTGGCGGTGCCGAAGGAGTCGATCGCGATGTAGCTCGCGATCATCAGGCCGACGGCCGCCTCGCCGAAGCCGAGCATCGAGGAGAGCACCCCGGCGGCCGCCATGATCGCCCCGCCGGGGACCCCCGGCCCAGCGATCATCACCACGCCGAGCATCAGCACGAAGCCGATCAGCACCGGGAGGTCCAGGGGCATGCCCGTGATCACCATGATCGCGACCGAGAAGGTCGTGATCTTCAGGGTCGAGCCGGCCAGATGGATCGTCGCGCACAGCGGGACCACGAAGTCGGCGATCGGGCCGGGGATGCCGTTGCGCTTGGTGCACTGCGCGGTGACGGGGATCGTCGCCGCCGAGGAGCTCGTGCCGAGGGCCGTGAGGTACGCGGGCATCATCGTCGCGAGCATCCTCAGGGGGTTGCGGTGCACGGCCCAGCCGGCGACGCCGTACTGCGCGAGCAGCACGATCACGGTCATCGCGAACACCAGCACCACCACGGCGAGGAAGGTGCCGATGACGGTCCAGATCTGGCCGTTCATCGTCATCGCCAGGAACATGCCGAAGATGTAGACCGGCAGCAGCGGGATGATGACCGCCTCGATCGTCCGCACGATGATCGTGCGCAGCTGCTCGAAGGACTCCTGCAGCGCACCCCGGCGCACGAGCGTCAGGCCGATGCCGAGGCAGAAGGCCAGCAGCAGCGCCGTCATGACGTCGAACACCGGCGGCATCTCGATCGCGAAGTAGGGCGCGAGGGCGGAGTCGTCGGGGCTCTCGAGGGAGCCGACGCTCCGGCCCGCGAGCATCCGCGGCAGCAGCAGGACCGACACCGCGAGCGCGAAGAACCCGCAGAGGATCGTCGAGAGGTAGGCGACGCCCGTCGTCAGCGCCAGCATCTTCCCTGCCCCGCGGCCGAGCTCGGCGATGGCCGGGGTCACGAGCCCGACGATGATCAGCGGGATCAGGAATCCGAGGAATCCGGAGAACAGGCCGTTGAAGGTCGTGAACACGCGGGCCCCGGCGACGGGCATGACGAGTCCGAGCAGGATCCCGAGCACGATCGCCACGAGGATCCGCGGGAGCAGGCCGAAGCGGGGCCGACCGGCCGTCGCCGGGGCCGGGGCGTCGGGCGCGGGCGTGGCGCCGTCCGACGCAGCCGCGGGCGACGACGACGGCAGGGACGACGAGGGGGACGAGGGGGATGAGGAGGAGGTCATCAGGGGCTCCGGTCGAGGGACGGGGCGGGGCGGGGCGGGGCGGGGAAACGCGTCAGGATAGTCGGGCCCCTCCCGACGGCGGCGGATCGTCCGCTCCTCGGTTTGTGGGCCGGGGCCCCGACCACTAGGATCGCGCGGGTGCTCGCCTACCGGAGGATCATCGCCGCATCCTTCCGGCAGTACTCGACCTACCGGATGGCCACGGCCGCCGGGGTGTTCACCAACACGGTCTTCGGGCTCATCCGCGCCTCCATCATGCTCGCCGCGATCAGCACGGCCGGCGGGGAGCTCAGCGGCTACACCGCCCTGCAGGCGGCGACCTACGTGTGGCTGGGGCAGGCGCTCCTGGCGCCCATCGAGGCCTTCGGCACCCGCGAGGTCTCCCAGCGGGTGCATCAGGGCGACATCGCCGTCGACCTCCTGCGCCCCGTCCCCTTCCTCGGCCTCCACTATGCCCAGAAGCTGGGTCGTTCCGGCTTCCTGCTCCTCGGCCGCGGCATCCCTCCGCTGGTGATCGGCGCGCTCGTGACGGGTCTGTCCCTGCCCGAGCACCCGGCCTCCTATCTGCTCGGCGCGGTGTCGATCCTGCTCGCGATCACCGTCGCCTTCCTCGCCGACATGATGGTCAACCTCGCGGCCTTCTGGCTGCTGGAGACCCGCGGCCTCACCGTCGTCTACAACGCCGTGATGAACCTGCTCTCGGGGTTCCTCATCCCCATCGTCTGGTTCCCCGACTGGCTGCTCGCGATCGCCCGCGCCACCCCGTTCCCCTCGATGGTGCAGACGCCGATCGACGCGATCTCCGGGCGCATCCCGCCCGCCGAGGCCCTCGGCGCCATCGGCGTCCAGGCCGCCTGGGCGGTCGTGCTCCTGCTCGCGGCCTCCCTCATGCTGCGCGCCGGCGTGCGCACCGTGGAGGTGCAGGGTGGCTGAGCATCCCGTCCCTTCCGGCGCGGCTTCGTCGGAGCGTCCCGGCACGGCGCCGTCGGACCGTCCCGTCTCGACGCTGCGGATGGTCCGCACCCTGTACGGCTCGCGGATCCGCTCCCAGGCGTCCTTCCGCGCCAGCTTCCTCGCCGATCTGCTGGGGCAGGTGCTCATCGTCGGCACCGAGTTCATCGAGCTGTGGGTGATCCTCGCGCAGGTGGGGACGCTCGGCGGGATGACGCTTCCGCAGGTCGCCGTGGTCTACGGGCTCGGCGCGCTCGCCTTCGGCCTCGCCGACCTCGTCTTCGGGGAGATCGACGGGCTCTCCGCGCAGATCCGCAGCGGACGCCTGGAGACGCTGCTGATCCGGCCGGTGCCGATGCTCCTGCAGATCTCGAGCCTCGACCTGTCCCTGCGCCGGCTGGGCCGGATCCTCGTGGGCCTCGGGATGTACGCGACGGCGCTCGGGATCAGCGGCTTCGAGCCGACGGCCGCCCGCCTGGTCCTCGCGGTGCTCGCCCCGCTCGCGGGTGCGGCCCTGTTCGGCGCCCTGTTCACGATGGCCGGGGCGATGCAGTTCTGGCTCGTCGACGGACGCGAGTTCGCCAACGCCTTCACCTACGGCGGGAACTACGTCGCGACCGTCCCGGGGGCCGTGCTCTCGCTCCCGCTGCGCGCGTTCTTCACCTTCGTCATCCCGGCGACGCTCGTCGCCTACGCCCCGACCCTCGTCCTGCTGGACCTGCCCGGACCGTCCCTGCTGCCGCAGTGGTCGGGATGGGCGGGCCTGCCGGCAGCGGTCCTCGCCTGGGTCCTCGCCGCGCTGCTGTGGCGCGCGGGGATCCGCCGATACACAGGAGCCGGCGGATGAGCGCCACCCCCTTCCCCTCCGACCCCGCCGGCCCCGTCGAGCCCGCCTCGGCCCGTCCCGCCTCGGCCGACGCCGGCCCCGCGATCGTGCTCGAGCACCTGCGCCGCGACTACGTCGTGCGCGCGACGAGCGAGGGGTCGCGTCTGCGCCGCACGCGCCGGCAGGTCCGTGCGGTCGACGACATCAGCCTGCGCGTCGAGCACGGGGAGGCCGTCGGCTTCGTCGGCGCCAACGGCGCGGGCAAGTCCACGACCATCAAGATGATGACCGGGATCCTGCAGCCGACCTCCGGCACCGTGCAGGTCCTCGGCCGCGCGCCCGTGCCCGAGCGGCGTCGCCTCGCCCGCGAGATCGGCGTGGTCTTCGGCCAGCGCTCGCAGCTGTGGTGGGACCTCCCCCTGCGCGACTCGTTCCGGATCCTCGCGGCGATGCACCGGATGAGCGATGCCGCCCGGGACGCCCGGCTGGGACGGCTCGTCGACGGCCTCGACCTGGGCGGATTCCTCGACCGGCCGGTGCGGCAGCTGTCGCTGGGGCAGCGGATGCGCGGCGAGGTCGCCGCCGCGCTGCTGCACTCCCCCGCGCTCGTCGTCCTCGACGAGCCGACGATCGGCCTGGACATGGTCTCGAAGGAGGGGCTGCGGCGCTTCCTGCGCGAGGACCGCGCCGAGCGCGGCACCACGCTGTTCCTGACCACGCACGACATGGGCGACGTCGAGCGGCTCTGCGACCGGATCGTCGTGGTCAACTCCGGCACCGTCGCCTACGACGGCGGGCTCGGCGCCTTCCGCGATCATCTCGGCGCCCCGCGCGAGCTGATCGTCGACCTCGCCGCTCCGCGGTCCGCGCTGCGCCTGCCCGAGGGCGCCGAGGCCGCGGCGGTCGAGGCCGACGGGATCCGCCATCGCATCCGCTTCGCCGGCTCGCGCCTGACCGCACCCGCGCTGCTCGCGGCGATCGGCGAGCAGGCCGAGGTCCGCGACCTCGCGCTGCGGGAGCCCGCGATCGAGGATCTGGTGCGCGACATCTACGCCCGCGGGCGCTGACGCGCGGCGGGCCCGGAGCCTCCGTCGCGCTTCCGCTCCCGCTCCCGCGCTCGCTCCCGCCGCAGGTCACGACACGCCGAGGAGCGGACGGATCAGGCTTCCCTTACCGCGATGAGGAACAATGTCCCATCACCCGGTTCCGGAACGGCCCGCCTCCGTGCGGTCCCGTCCGCGCGCCGTCGACCGTCCGCGGCATCGGCGCGACCGTCCGACCGGTCCCGCCGTCGGCCGCCGCCCGCTCCGCAGAGCCGTCCGCGCCGGGTCCCCGGACCCCGGGGCCCGCCGGGCCCGCCGGACGAGATCGGAGGATCATGGCCCGCTCCTACGCCAGCGTCGGACAGATGACGACCTATGCGGTCGAACGCTCCGTCCAGGCTCCCGACCTCGATCTCCATCGCGGCGACCACTCGTACGTCGAGCTGCTGCTGCGGCACATGCTCGAGTTCGTGCTGATGGCGCCCCGCAGCCGCGACGCCTTCCTGCGGGCCTACGTCCACTCCGACGCGACCACCGGGTCGATCGTCGCCGAGCCGCGCACCCGGCGCCGCGCCCCCGCGCTGACGGCGGAGATCCTCCCCTGGTCCGGGCACCGCGACGAGGGCGCCCGCCTGGGGATCGCGCTGCGGGTCGGCGGCCCCTTCACCGCGAGCGACCTCGCGCAGCTGCGCCGGAACCTCGGCGGCTGCCCGCACGGCACCATGGTCACGATCGTCCGCCGCGCCGACCTCGAGGCGCAGCAGGAGAGCCTGCGGCGCCTCCCGGACTCCCCGAGCGAGGCTCGCGTCGTCGTGACGACCTGGAAGCACCTGTCCCGCCGGCTCGCGAAGTCCGATGCGGGCCATGCGCACCTGTGGGAGGCCATCGCCGAGATCGGCGAGCACGCGGCCTCGCCCGTCGTGCAGTACCCGGTGGATCCCCGCCGTCTGCTCGGCGATCCCGACACCGCCGCCGAGCTGCGCGCCCACCTCGACGTGCTGCTCGAGGCCGGTCGTGCGCTCTACGGCGCCGCCCCCCGCTTCTCGACCCGGCGGGGCCAGCGGGACGCGCTGCTGCAGGTCGGCGGCTCCCGCGGCCGCACCGCGCTCGAGTTCGGCGAGGTCTCCCACGGCACGCCGATCCGCCTGGCCGCTCCCGACGAGGCACCGATCCCGCTGGGCATCGGGCGGATCACCACGCCGGAGGAGCGTGCCGAGGCCGAGGCCCTGCTCGGCGTGATCTCGCGGCGCACGGCCTGGCGCACCGACGTCCACGCCCTGCACTCGCTGCCGGGCTGCGGGTCGCTGATCGGGATGCCCGCCTCCCCCGGCGTCGAGAACGCGCGCCTCGTGCTGTGGGCGGTGCTGAACCCCGCCCTGCTGCGGGACCACGGCTTCGAGCTCGCCCCCGCGCGCCGGCAGCCGGCGCTGACCTCGCGCACGCTCGCGCTGCGCCTCGTCTACCGGGAGGACCCCGACACGCTCTACCGGATCTGGGTGGGCGGCCGGAGCCGCTGGGAGGCGATCATCCCGCGGGTCACGCGGGAGGCCACCGCGCACCGCCCCGAGGAGACCTATGCGATCGCTCCCCGCAAGGGGCAGTCCACCGCGGACTTCGTGTGGGAGGTCCACCGGGCGCTGCGGTCGCTCACCATCCCCACGACGCTGTGAGCGATGCGGCCCCGCCGTCGGCCCGAGGATGCGCGAGGATGAGGGCATGAGCATCGACGAGGCCGCCGCGCGCGGCGCGGAAAACCGTCCCCTGCACGGCGAGTACAAGGTCCGCGGCGGCAAGCTGGTCGCCGTCGACGTCGCGGTCGAGGACGGCCGCATCGCCTCCGCCTCGGTCTTCGGGGACTTCTTCCTCGAGCCCGACGATGCGCTCGAGGACATCTCCGCAGCGCTCGTCGGCCAGGAGGCCGCCGCCTCCGCCGCCGAGCTGGCCTCGGCGATCACCGCCCGCCTCGAGGCACGACCAGATCCCGTGCAGATGATCGGCTTCGACGCGCGGGCCGTCGCGATCGCCGTGCGCCGCGCCCTCGGCCACGCCTCCCGCTGGGAGGACCTCTCCTTCGACGTCATCGGACCCGTGGTGCTGCCGCCCGTGCTGCATGTGGCCCTCGATGAGGTGCTCCCCCACGAGGTGGCCGCGGGGCGCCGCCCGCCCCTGTTCCGCATCTGGGACTGGGACTCCTCGCTCGTGGTGATCGGCTCCTACCAGTCGCTGCGCAACGAGATCGACGCCGAGGGCGCCGCCCGCCACGGAATCGACGTGGTCCGCCGCATCACCGGGGGCGGCGCCATGTTCATGGAGCAGGGCAACTGCATCACCTATTCGCTGATCGTCCCGACCTCGCTCGTCGAGGGGCTCTCCTTCGAGCAGGCCTACGCCTATCTCGACGACTGGGTGATGGGCGCCCTCGCGGAGATCGGGGTGAAGGCGCGCTACGTGCCGCTGAACGACATCGCCTCCGAGAAGGGCAAGATCGGAGGCGCCGCCCAGCGCCGCTTCGCCGGCGGCGTGCTGCTGCACCACGTGACCATGTCCTACGACATCGACGCCGACAAGATGGGCGAGGTGCTGCGGATCGGCCGCGAGAAGCTGTCCGACAAGGGCACGCGGAGCGCGAACAAGCGCGTGGACCCGATGCGCTCCCAGACCGGCCTGCCGCGCGAGCAGATCATCGCCGGCTTCCTCGAGTTCTTCCGCGCCCGCTACGACACCGTCGACTCGGCCTACACCGAGGCCGAGCTCGAGGCCGCCCGCGAGCTCGCCCGCACGAAGTTCAGCACCCCGGAGTGGACCGCGCGGGTGCCGTGACGGTGCGGTGAGCGCACGCCGCGACCCCGGACCTCACGCGCGCAGCCCCAGCTCGGCATGCGCTCCGCGGTAGACGGCCGTGCGCAGCTCGATCGCCCAGGCGTCGGACTCCGGCATGCCGAGCGCACGGGCGACCGCGATCTCCGCCTCGATGTCGTAGGGCACCCGCACGATCTGGATGCCGAAGGGCGCGGGGCCGTCCGCCGCGGGGTCGCCCTCGAGGATCGCATAGGACGGGGTCGGCTCGTCGAGCGGGTTGCCGACGCTGCCGACGTTCACGATCGTGCCCTCGGGCCGCGTCGAGATGTGCACGTCGTGGATGTCCCCGTAGACGAGGACGTCCGCCGGCTCTCCCCCGCCGGTGAAGTCCGAGGGGGCGAGCATCATCGCGAACTGCTCCGGGCTCGGCTCCCGCAGGACCCGGGTGAACTCCCCGACGGGCGAGGCGTGCACGAGCCGCACCAGGCGGCCGGACAGGCGCAGGTCGAGGCTGCCGGGCCGCGAGAGCATCCAGTCGCGGGCCTCCGCGTCGAGCTCCTCGCGCCACCAGCGCATGCCCTCGCTGCGGTCCGGGATGTCCCCGGCCAGGAGGATCTCCCAGTTCCCGCGCACCATCTCCTCGCAGCGCTCGCGGGTCAGCCGCACGCAGTCTGTGCCGCGGGGCCCCTTGCCCGCCACGTCGCCGAGGCTGATCACGCGCTCGATGCCGCGGCCCGCGATGTCGGCGAGCACGGCCTCGAAGGCGGAGAGGTTGCCGTGCACGTCGGAGACCAGGGCGATGCGTTCGAGAGCCATGGGGACACCGTACGGCCCGGTGAGGCCCGGTGCTGCGCGGCGTGGGCGGGGCCCGTGCACGCGAGTGCTCTCACAGTGGGGACCCTCGCGTTGCGCTCGGGGACAGACCTGGAACAATGACCCCCATGACCGATACCGCACCGCGCACCGACCCCGCCATCCCCGACCGCCCCTCCCTCGAGGGCCTCGAGGAGAAGTGGGACGGCGTATGGAGCGATCAGCAGCTCTACGCCTTCGACCCGGAGACCACCCGCGACCAGGTCTTCTCCGTCGACACCCCGCCGCCCACGGCGTCGGGATCGCTGCATGTGGGCCACGTGTTCGGCTACTCGCAGGCCGACATGATCGTGCGCTACCAGCGCATGCGCGGCAAGAACATCTTCTACCCGCTGGGCTGGGACGACAACGGCCTGCCCACCGAGCGCCGCGCGCAGAACTACTTCGGCGTGCGCTGCGACCCGTCGCTCCCCTACGTCGAGGACTTCACGCCCCCGCAGGAGGGCGGCGACAACAAGTCCTCGAAGACCGCGAACCAGGTCCCGGTCTCGCGCCGCAACTTCATCGAGCTGTGCGAGCGCCTCACCGAGATCGACGAGAAGTCCTTCGAGGAGGTCTTCCGCACGCTCGGCCTGTCGGTCGACTGGGACTACAGCTACCAGACCATCGACGCCCGCTCGCGGGCGACCTCCCAGCGCGCGTTCCTCGAGAACCTCGCGGCCGGCCAGGCGTACCAGGCGGAGGCCCCCACGATGTGGGACGTCACCTACCGCACCGCCGTCGCCCAGGCCGAGCAGGAGGACCGCGAGCGCCCCGGCGCCTACCACCGCCTGGGCTTCACCCGGACCGACGGCTCCGGCGAGAAGGTCGTCATCGCGACCACGCGCCCCGAGCTGCTGCCCGCCTGCGTCGCCCTCGTCGCCCATCCCGACGACGAGCGCTACCAGGGCCTCTTCGGCACCACGGTGGCCTCGCCCCTGTTCGACGTCGAGGTGCCCGTTCTCGCGCACCCGCTCGCGCAGCCCGACAAGGGCGCCGGCATCGCGATGATCTGCACCTTCGGCGACGCGAACGACGTCACCTGGTGGCGCGAGCTCGAGCTGCCGACCCGCTCGGTGATCGGCCGCGACGGCCGCTTCATCGCCGAGACCCCGTGGATCACCTCGGAGGCGGGCGCGGCTCGCTACGCCGAGCTCGCGGGCCTGACCGTCTTCAGCGCCCAGAAGCGCGTGGTCGAGATGGCGACCGAGTCCGGCGACCTCACCGGCGAGATCGAGCCGATCACCCACCCGGTGAAGTTCTACGAGAACGGCGACAAGCCGCTCGAGTTCGTCACCTCCCGCCAGTGGTACCTCACCAACGGCGGCCGCGATCAGTCCGAGGGCGGTCTGCGCGACGCGCTCATCGCCCGCGGCGGCGAGCTGACCTGGCATCCCGCCTACATGGAGGCCCGCTACCGCAACTGGGTCGAGGGCCTCGCCGGCGACTGGCTGATCTCCCGCCAGCGCTTCTTCGGCGTCCCCTTCCCCGTCTGGTACGCCGTCGGCGCCGACGGCGAGACGGACTACGACTCGGTCCTGACCCCCGCGATCGACCGTCTGCCGATCGATCCGACGATCGACGTGCCCGAGGGCTACACCGAGGAGCAGCGCGGCCAGGCCGGTGGCTTCGTCGCCGATCCCGACATCCTCGACACGTGGGCGACCTCGTCGCTGACCCCGCAGCTCGCGGGCGGTTGGAACGCCGACCCGGAGCTGTTCGCGAAGGTGTATCCGATGGACCTGCGCCCGCAGGGCCACGACATCATCCGCACCTGGCTGTTCTCCACCATCGTCCGCTCGCACCTGCAGCAGGATGCGCTGCCCTGGGAGCACGCCTCGATCAACGGCTGGATCCTCGACCCGGACCGCAAGAAGATGTCCAAGTCCAAGGGCAACGTGGTCACCCCGATCGGCCTGCTGCAGCAGCACGGCTCCGACGGCGTCCGCTACTGGGCGGGCCGTGCCCGCCAGGGCGTCGACACGGCCTTCGACGAGGGCCAGATGAAGATCGGTCGCCGTCTGGCGATCAAGATCCTCAACGCCTCGAAGTTCGCCCTCGGCTTCGGCGAGGCCCCCGCGGACCCCGCGGGCCGTCTCGCCGCGGATCCGTCCGTCGTGACCGACCCCCTGGATCGCGCGCTGCTGGCGCGGCTGGCCGAGGTGGTCGAGCAGGCGACCGTCGCCTTCGACGACATGGACTACGCCCGCGCCCTCGAGATCGTCGAGCCCTTCTTCTGGGCCTTCTGCGACGACTACATCGAGCTGGTGAAGGAGCGCGCCCACGGCAACGGGGCGGCCGGCGAGGCCGGTGCGGCCTCCGCCCGCGCGGCGCTCGCGATCGCGCTCGAGGTGCAGCTGCGCCTGTTCGCCCCCGTGGTCGTCTTCGCGACCGAGGAGGTCTGGTCGTGGTGGCGCGGAGGCAGCGTCCACACGCAGGCGTGGCCGACGTCGGACGGTCTCCGCGAGGCCGCCGCCGGCCAGGACGCCGCGCTCCTGGACGTCCTCGCCGACGCCGCGATCGTCGTCCGACGCATCAAGTCCGACGCGAAGGTCTCGCAGAAGACCCCGGTCCTCTCGGTCCGGATCGTCGCGCCCGCCGCGTCGATCGCCGCCCTCGAGGCCGCCTCCGGCGACCTGACGGCCCTCGGCCGCATCGAGCAGCTCGAGCTCGTCGCGGGCGAGGTCGAGGGAGAGAGCATCCGCACCGAGGACGTCGTCCTCGGCGAGCCCCCGGTCAAGGCACCCCGCACCAAGGGCTGAGGCTCCCGGCGGTCCTGCCGGCGGCGCTCGCCGCCCGCAGGACCGCCGCCCCGTCGCCGTCGATGCACCGGTCGCCGTCGATGCACCGCACGGGGCGACGCTCCCGGCCGACGACGAGGAGATCATGACCGACCGCACCTATCGTTCCGGTGTCAGCACGGTGTTCCTGGGCATCGGGTGCGCGCTGATCCTCCTCGGCGTGCTCGGCTTCCCCGTGCTCGGCATCGCCCTGGCCCTCGCATCCGGCGACGCCTCCGTCCTGTGGGTGATGCTGGCGAGCCCGATCGCTGTGATCGCCGGTGGAGGGATGGCCTTCGCCGGCTGGCGCCGCACGGTGACCGTCGGGGCCGACGGCGTCGCGTGGCGCACGGCGCTCTCCGCCGGCGGCGCCGTCCCCTATGCGCAGATCCACCAGGTCCAGGTGCCGCTGGGGAACGAGGGCATCGGCGCCCCGCGCGGAGTGCGCCTCCTGCTCAGGGACGGCAGCTCGGTGGCCGTCCGGTCGCTCCGGCTCTCCAGCGGCGACGGCGGATACTACGCCGACGGGAAGTACATGCAGGCCGCGCAGGCCATCGTCGAGGCCCACCATCGATGGTGGACGGTGAACGGACCGAGCAGGCGGGGCTGATCCCCCTCGCCCGGTGTCAGTCAGAGTCGGTCAGAAGGGCCAGTTGTCCTGGACCCAGTCCCCGGCGGTGTCCATCGCCCCGGAGAAGTCGCCGGCCAGGTCGTCGAGGTCGTAGTCGCCCGGCGTGAAGCTGTCGACGATGGCGTTGGGGTGGATGGCGAAGCTCGTCGAGCCGCCGAAGCCGAGCTCCGCGGCGATCGATCCGCCGACGCTGACCGAGACCTCATCCGTGGAGAGAGTGGCACCGGCGCTCGCACCGGCACTCGCGCCGACCTTCTCGCTGATCGACGTCGAGGAGGAGAACCAGCCGCCCGGCGAGGTCGACTCGAAGGTCTGCGTCGCCGACGCACCGACGAAGGCATTGGCCCCCGCACCCATGGTGATGCCGTTGACCTGCCCCTCGTCGTTGCGGGTGACGTGGTTGTACGCGTAGGCGTTGGCGTCGGCGCCGACGAAGAGGTCCTGGGAGACGGAGTTCGAGGACCCCAGCGGCCCGTCGACCGTCACGTTCTGCGAGACGTACGCTCCCGAGCCGGCGGAGGCGCCCACCGAGGCGCCGTCCGGACCGATCGTCCCGCCGGCCTCGGCGTAGGCCTCCATCCCGATGTTCGTGCTGGCGGTGACGCCGGTCCCGAAGGGGCCGCGGATGCTGTCCTCGATGCCGGCCTCGAGGCTGCCGCGGGCCCCGACGGTCCCGGTGATGTTGCCGTAGGGATCCGTCGTGACGTTCGCGCCCGCGCTGTAGTTCGCCCCCGCGTGGACGTCGACGTAGCCCAGATCGGTGTCGAGCTCCCGACCGGAGAGGAGATCGGGGTTCCACGTGAACTGCTCACCGACGGGCCGGTCGTTCCCGTACACGTCGCCCCGGCCGCCGTATCCGGCGTCGCCGTAGAACTCCTGCTCCCCCGTGGCCCCGCCTCCCGAGAACCAGTCGCCGAGTCCGAGGGCCAGATGGCGGAGGTCGAGGGGATGGATCGGCATCGGCGCGGGCCAGCCGATGAGCGGCCCCAGCGGCATCCCCGGCCAGCACCTCTCCGGATCGATGAGGTTCCGGACGATGTCGAAGAAGTCGGCGTCCCCGTCGCGGGACGCATCGTCCTGCTCCTCGGCGTGACCGCGCAGCTCGCCCCCGTGCTGGCGGATCTCCTCGGCGCGGGAGAGGACTGCTCCCCGCACTCTGCCGGTCCACTCCGACCGGAAGGCGTCGGCGTCGCTGCCGACCCATTCGGTCTGCTCGATGAGCGCGGAGGTGGCGTCCACGAGGTCGACGAGCCGCTGCGCTCCCCGGACGCATGCTTCCGCATGGCCGCGCATCTGCTCCGTGTCACCGCCGTAGAAATCTGCCACCGCCGCGCTCCTCTTTCCCTGTCCCACGTTCCCTGACGTGAGGACAACGCTAGGCGAACGCGCAGGATCCGCCCATGGGGAGAACTCCCCATGCCCGGCGGGAGGGAAGGCGGAGCGTCAGCTCTCGTCGGCGCTCTCGTCGCGGATGCTCTCGTGGTGCCGGATCACCTCGGTGACGATGAAGCGCAGGAACGCTTCGGCGAAGGTCGGATCCAGCCCGGCCTCGTCGGCGAGGGAGCGCAGGCGCTCGATCTGGAGCTTCTCCCGATCCGGGTCCGCCGGCGGCAGGCCGTGCGTGGCCTTGAGGACGCCCACGCGCTGCGTGTGGCGGAAGCGCTCGGCCAGCAGGTGCACGAGGGCGGCGTCGATGTTGTCGATGCTGCGGCGCTCGTCGAGGAGGAGCTCGCGGGCCCGGGCGACGTCGTCGGTGGTGGCAGCCATCAGGCGGTGCGGTCCTCTCGGGAGGCGGAGCCCTGATCGGACTCCTTGGCGGTGACCATGAGCGGGGCTCGGCCGGCGGTGATGACGCCCTCGGTGATGACCACCTTGGCGATGTCGCCGCGCGAGGGCACCTCGAACATGACGGGCTGCAGAGCCTCCTCGAGGATCGCCCGCAGGCCGCGCGCGCCGGTCCCCCGGTCGATGGCGCGGTCGGCGATCGCCTCGAGGGCGCTGCGCTCGAAGTCGAGCTCCGCACCGTCGAGCTCGAACATCTTCTGGTACTGCTTGATCAGGGCGTTCTTCGGCTCCGTGAGGATCTGGATGAGAGCATCGCGGTCGAGGTTCGCCACGCTCGTGATGACCGGCAGACGGCCGATGAACTCGGGGATCAGTCCGAACTTCAGCAGGTCCTCGGGCCGCAGCTCGGCATAGATCTGCTCCTGCTCCATCGGGGTGTGCAGCTCGGCGCCGAAGCCGATGCCGCGCTTGCCGATGCGGGAGCCGATGATGTCCTCGATGCCGGCGAAGGCGCCGGCGACGATGAACAGGACGTTGGTCGTATCGATCTGGATGAAGTCCTGATGGGGGTGCTTGCGACCGCCCTGCGGCGGCACCGCCGCGACCGTGCCCTCGAGGATCTTCAGCAGCGCCTGCTGCACGCCCTCGCCGGAGACGTCGCGGGTGATCGACGGGTTCTCGGCCTTGCGACCGATCTTGTCGACCTCGTCGATGTAGATGATGCCGCGCTCGGCCTTCTTGACGTCGTAGTCGGCGGCCTGGAGGAGCTTCAGGAGGATGTTCTCGACATCCTCGCCGACGTAGCCCGCCTCGGTCAGCGCCGTCGCATCGGCCATCGCGAAGGGCACGTCGAGCATCTTCGCCAGGGTCTGCGCGAGATACGTCTTCCCGCAGCCCGTGGGGCCGACGATCATGACGTTCGACTTGGCGACCTCGACCTCGGAGGCCGGGGAGATCTCTTCGGCCTCGCCGGCCTTGGCGGAGCGGCCGGCGGGCTTGAGCGCCTGCGCCTGCTCCTGCTCCTGGGCGCGCACCCGCTTGTAGTGGTTGTAGACCGCGACCGCGAGAGCCCGCTTCGCCGGCTCCTGGCCGATGACGTACTCCTCGAGGAAGTCGAAGATCTCCCGCGGCGTCGGCAGCGGCGCCTGCTTCTCGGCGACGGGCTGGGCCGCCTGGATCTCCTCGGCGATGATCTCGTTGCACAGCTCGATGCACTCTTCGCAGATGTACACCTGCGGACCGGAGATCAGGCGCTCCACCTGCTTCTGCGACTTCCCGCAGAAGGAGCACTTGAAAACGTCGGCTCCGTCGCTGATGCGAGCCATGTCCGTCCTCTTTCCTTACCGGTGGTATTCCTTGCCGGGAGGGCGCCGGAGCGGCCCTCTCTCCGCGGGTCGACAGCCCCGGACCCGCTCCACGGTAGCCCAGGGCGGGCTCACCACGTCGCAGGCACGCGGCAGGACGCCTGCGTGCGGACAGCCCCTTCCGGCGTCGCGGAGCGTCGGGCGCACGGGGCGCCGTCGGTCGTCAGCGGCCCAGCTGCGGGCGCGCCTCCTTGCGGGAGGCGAGCACCTGGTCGACCAGGCCGTAGTCGAGGGCGGCCTGGGCGGTGAGGATCTTGTCGCGCTCGATGTCGCGGCTGATCTCCTCCTTGCTGCGGCCCGAGTGGTGCGCGAGGGTCTCCTCGAGCCATCCGCGCATGCGCATGATCTCGTTGGCCTGGATCTCGAGGTCGGACGCCTGCCCGCCGCCCCCCTGGCCGCCCATCGCGGGCTGGTGGATGAGGATGCGCGCGTTGGGCAGGGCCAGGCGCTTGCCGGGCGCGCCCGCGGCCAGCAGCACGGCGGCGGCGGAGGCCGCCTGGCCGAGGCACACCGTGGTGATGTCCGGCTTGATGTACTGCATCGTGTCGTAGATGGCGGTCAGCGCGGTGAAGGAGCCGCCGGGGCTGTTGATGTACAGCGTGATGTCGCGGTCGGGGTCCTGGGACTCCAGGACCAGCAGCTGGGCCATCACGTCGTCGGCCGAGGCGTCGTCCACCTGCACGCCGAGGAAGATGATGCGGTCCTCGAAGAGCTTGGTGTACGGGTCCTGGCGCTTGAAGCCGTAGGCGGTGCGCTCCTCGTACTGGGGCAGGACGTAGCGGGAGGTCGGCATCGGGCCGGCCTGGCCGTAGCCGGCCTGCGCGTAGGGGGCGAGACGGGGATCGAAGGTCACGGGGTCTCCTTGCTCGAGGCGTGTCGGATGAGGCGGGCGGTTCCGGGGCGGGGCCGGGTCAGTGCCCGGCCCCGCCGATGCCCGTGACGTCGTTCGCGCGGGTGACGATCTTGTCGATGAAGCCGTACTCGAGGGCCTCGGGGGCGGTGAACCAGTGGTCGCGGTCGGCATCCGCCGTGACCTGCTCGATCGTCTTCCCCGTCTGCTCCGCGGTCAGCTCGGCCATCTGCTGCTTCATGGAGAGGATCAGCTCGGCCTGGATCTTGATCTCCGAGGCGGTGCCGCCGAGGCCGCCGAGCGGCTGGTGCAGGAGCACGCGGGTGTGCGGGGTCGCGAACCGCTTGCCCTTGGTGCCGGAGGACAGCAGGAACTGCCCCATCGAGGCGGCCATGCCCATGGCCACCGTGACGACGTCCGGCTGGATGTACTGCATGGTGTCGTAGATGGCCATGCCCGCGGTGATCGATCCGCCGGGGCTGTTGATGTACAGGTAGATGTCCTTCTCAGGGTCCTCGGCGGCCAGCAGCAGCATCTTGGCGCAGATGGCGTTGGCGTTCTCGTCGCGGACCTCGGACCCCAGCCACACGATGCGCTCGCGCAGCAGGCGCTGGTAGACGTTGTCGTCCAGCCCCATCGGGGAGTCGCCGGCCGCGCTCATGGGCCGGTGGTCGTTGCTCTGGGAGGTCACGGTGTCTCCTTCGTGGCGGGAATCGGCGATGAGACGACTCTAGGCGGCGGAGAGGCGCCACGGCGCGCTGTTCGCCCTGGGCCTACCTGTTCGCGGAGGAACCGGCCGCCGCGCCTCCCGCCCTGCACCGCCCCCGCCCGCCACGGACGCGACCGTGCGGACCGGACGCTCCCGGACGCCTCCGATCCCCGCCGAACAGGATCGCGCGGGCCCCACCGGAGTGCCGCCCCGGACGCCCGACACCGGAGATCCCGCCGTCCAGGGGCCCGTCGGACGGTCCCGGACGTCTTGACCGTTGTGCCCCAGGTCCCCCGCTCGGGTCAAGCCGCTGCGCGTTCCGGTCACGAACAGTCGCCGTGACGTAAAGGGTCGACCAAGTCCCCTGCCCGGCTCTTCCAAGCCCCTTAACTCCACCGATCGGGGCTCCTACGGTTGCTGTCAGCAGCTCACGAAGCATCACCACCGCAGGACGAATCGACCCGACCGGGGTCGGAAGGAAAGCACTCACCTCATGGCTAAGCACAACTCGCACCGCGCCCCCGGCCGCGCCATCACCCCCGCCACCAACGCCCAGCGCGCCGCTCGCGGCCTCGGCGGCGCCGCGGTCCTCGGCACGGTCCTGGTCGGCACCGCCTTCGCGGGCACCTCGGCCCAGGCCGCCCCGGCCACCACCGCCACCCCCGCCGTCGCCACGGCCACCCAGACCGCCGCGGCCAGCACCGCCGTCGCGGCCACGGTGAGCACCGCGGCCGACGCGGCCACCTCGGTCTCCGCGAGCTCGCTGACCTCCTCCACGAAGCTCCGCTTCGGCTCCCGCGGCGACGCGGTCACCGAGCTGCAGACGGCGCTGAACGAGAACGGCGCGAACCTGGCCGTCGACGGCGTCTTCGGCTCCAAGACCAACTCCGCGGTCCGCTCCTACCAGAGCAACTCCGGCCTCGCGGTCGACGGCGTCGTCGGCCCCAAGACCCGTGCGGCCCTCAACGGCGGCACCGTGGCTTCCGCGGCCTCGACCAGCAGCTCGAGCTCCTCCTCGACCACGAGCTCCGGCAGCGCGATCGTCGACCGCGCCCGCTCGGCCATCGGCACCCCCTACGTCTGGGCCGGCGCCTCGCTCAGCGGCTTCGACTGCTCCGGCCTGGTCCAGTACGCCTACCAGGCGGCCGGCATCAGCCTCCCCCACCAGTCCGGCTCGATCGCCTCCGGCGGCACCTGGATCTCGCAGTCCCAGGCCCAGGCCGGCGACATCGTGGTCTACTCCGGCCACGTCGCAATCTACGTCGGCGACGGCATGATCATCGACGCCTCGCGCTCCAAGAGCCAGGTCGTCGAGCGTGCGATCTGGGGCTCCCCGCTGGGCTTCGTCACCTACCGCTGATCTCCGGATCCTCGGATCCCGCAGCGGGTCCGGGAGGCACGGCCACGAGCCGGCCCCTCCCGGACCCGATCGACTGCACCAGAGCGCCCGGTCTCCTCATCCAGGAGGCCGGGCGCTCTCGCATGTCCGGGGCCGGTGATGCTCCGACTCCACGAGTCCGTCGCGCCGGCGCGTCGTGCCCGGTGGCAGTCCGCGTCCAGCTGCGAGCTGCGGTGCGACGAGCCGACGAGCCGACGAGCCGACGAGCCGACGAGCCGACGAGCCGAGCATGCACCTGCGCTGACGAGGACGGAGAGCGGTCCGCCGCTCGGACGGTGCGAAGACTCCACCCGCTCGAGGCCGCTCGAGGACCCTGCCCCGCTTCGAACAGCGAGAAGGCCGCCGCCCCCTGAGGGGCGGCGGCCTTCTCGACCGGGTCCCCGGGGCTCAGCCCGGGACGTCGGTCACTTGTCGGACTCGGCGTCCTCGGCGGCGGGAGCCTCAGCGGACTCGTCGTCGGAGGCCTCGTCCTCAGCCGTCTCGTCCTCGGCGGACACGTCCTCGTCGAGGCCGAGGTCGAGGACCTCGCCCGCGGCGTTCTTGACGGTGACGTCGGCCAGGGCCACGTCGAGCGCCTTCGAGCGCTGGACCTCGCCGAAGATCTGCTCGAGCTGGCCGGACTGGGCGAGCATCTGCAGCAGCTGGTTCGGCTCGATGCCGTACTGGGCGGAGAGCTGGCTCATGTAGCTCATGAGATCGCCCTGGCCGACCTGGACCTCGCGGGTCGCGTTGATCTCGTCGAGCAGGAACTGCGCGCGGATCGCCTTCTCGGTGTCCTCGCGGATCTCCTCGGCGTGCGGGTCGTCGGCCTGCTTGCCCTCGTTCTCGAGGTGCTGCAGGATCTCGTCGGCCACGAGCTGCTCGGGGACGGGGATCTCGAGCTCGTCGAGGAGCTTCTCGAGGAGCGCGTTGCGGGCGATGGCGACGCGGTTGCCCTCGGCATCGGCCGCGGCGCGGGCGCGCAGGTCGTCCTTGAGCTCCTCGATGGTGTCGAACTCGGAGGCGAGCTCGGCGAACTCGTCGTCGGCCTCGGGGAGCTCGCGCTCCTTCACGGACTCGGCGGAGACGGTGATGCTGGCCTCCTCGCCGGCGCGGTCGCCGCCGGCCAGCTTCGAGGTGAAGGTGGTGGACTCGCCGGCCGACAGGCCGATGAGAGCCTCGTCCAGACCCTCGAGCATGTTGCCCTCGCCGATCTGGTAGGAGACGCCCTCGACGGACTCGATCTCCTCATCGTCGATGGTCGCGGTCATGTTCAGGGACACGAAGTCGCGGTCCTCGGCGGGGCGGTCGACGCCGGCGAGGGTGCCGAAGCGCTCGCGCAGCTCGTCCAGGCGCACCTCGACGGCGTCGTCGTCGACGACGGGCTCCTCGATCTCGAGCTCGATGGTCGAGAAGTCGGGCAGGGCGATCTCGGGGCGCACGTCCTGCTCGACGACGAAGACCAGGGTGCCCTCGTCCTTGCCGTCGAGGCCCGGGATCTCGGTGATCTCGACCTCGGGGCGGCCGACCGGCTTCAGCTCCGCCTCAGCGGCGGCCTGCTGGTAGAAGTCGGGCATCGCGTCGTTGACGGCCTCCTGCATGATCGCCGGACGGCCGAAGCGCTGCTCGACGATGCGCGCGGGGACCTTGCCCTTGCGGAAGCCCGGGATCTGGACCTGCTCGGAGATCTTCTGGGTGGCGGCCTCGACGGCCGGCTTCAGCTCGTCGAAGGGCACCTCGACGGTGAGCTTCACGCGGGTGGGGCCGAGCTTCTCGGAGGCGGTCTTCACTGGTCAGGTCTCCCTGTTGGATGTGGTGGATGAAGGTCTGTTGTCACGACTGCCGCCGGCGCGCTCAGGGGCGACGACCCGGAGGCGGAGTCGGGGTGACAGGATTTGAACCTGCGACTTCCCGCTCCCAAAGCGGGTGCTCTACCAAGCTGAGCTACACCCCGGAGGGCAACCCATCAGATGCTACCCGCTCACCATGGGGTGCGCGCCGAGCGTCCGGGACACCTGTGAGCAGATACATGCACCACACTCGGGCGCCCCCGATGTGTCCCCTCGCTCAGCATCTGGTTCAATAGGGGCGATCGGTCGACCGCACTCGCACTCCAGCGAACCACCGGACGATCGTCTGACCGGCAGACATGCAGGTCACGCGGATGTAGCTCAATGGTAGAGCCTCAGTCTTCCAAACTGATTACGCGGGTTCGATTCCCGTCATCCGCTCCCAGCGACCTCTCAGGACATCGTTCGTCGACGTCTCGGAGCCCGGTCGATGCAGAAGGGCCCCGGCGATCGCCGAGGCCCTTCTGCTCTTCCCTTCCCGCCGTGATGGACGCGGGCCTCGGATTCGAGATCCCGTTCCAGAACTGATCCCCGCCCTCGATCAGCGGACACCGTCGGGGAGCATCCGAGGCTCACCCGGGACCCCTCAGGGGATCAGCCCAGCGCGCGTCCCACCAGATCGGCGATCCGCGCGGCCACGTCGTCGTCGACCTCCGTCACCGCGAACGACGTCGGCCACATCGATCCGTCGTCGAGCGCGGCGACGGCGTTGAAGCCGAAGCTGTGGTACCGCTCGCCGAACTTCGAGGCGTGGGTGAAGAAGCACAGCACCTCGCCGTCGAGCGCCCAGGCGGCCATCCCGTACCAGGTGCGCGGGTCGAGCTGCGGGGCGACGAGGGAGACGACCTCGTGGACGCGGGTGAGGGCGGCGCGGTCCCCGTCGGGGAGGGAGTCGATCAGCTCCTGGAGCTTCGCGCGGTCCGCCTCGCGCTTCTTCGCGCCCTTGCCGAGCGCCTTCTCCGCGCGGATCTCGTCCGCGCGGGCGCGCATGGCAGCCCGTTCGGCATCGGTGAATCCGCTGCTCGTCGTGCTCTCGTCCGTCATGGTTCCTCCTGATGGTTCGACTGTCGGGATGGTCTGCTGAATCGTGCTCGTGCGCTCAGGGGCGCGCCTGCTGGATGCGCAGGAGGTTGCCGGCGGGGTCGCGGACGGCGATGTCGCGCACGCCGTAGGCCTGGTCGATGGGCTCCTGGACGATCTCCGCCCCGGCGGCCTCGAGCGCGGCGAAGGTCGCGTCGAGGTCGGCGGCGGCGAGGTTGACGCCGAAGTAGGCGCCCTTGGCGATGATCGCGAGGAGCGTCGCATGCTCCTCCTCGGTCAGGCCGTTCCCGGCGAGGACCGGATGCAGCACGATCGCGGTGTCGTCCTGGCCGACGGGGCCGACGGTGATCCAGCGCATCGGGCCGCCGCCGACGTCGAGGCGGACCTCGAGGCCGAGGACGTCGCGGTAGAAGGCCAGCGAGGCCTCGGGGTCGGTGTGCGGGAGGAAGCTCGAGTGGATGCTCAGCGGGAGCGGGGCGGGGGCGTTCTGCGCGGTGCTCATGACGACGAATCTAGGGTTCGCTCGGCGCCGGCGCTTCTCCGTTCCTGATCATCTCTTCCTGATCACTCCTCCGGATCGGTCGGGTGACGCGCCGGGCGATGCACGCGGGCATCGCGTCGGTGATCTCGGCGCCGCGCTCGCGGTAGCCGCTCGGCGAGACGCCGACGAGCTCCTTGAAGCGCGTGGAGAAGGTGCCCAGCGAGGAGAAGCCGACCTCCATGCAGATGTCGGTGACGGAGCGGTCGGTCAGGCGCAGCAGCGCCATCGCCCGTTCGATGCGGCGCGTCATGAGATAGGAGTACGGGGATTCGCCGTACTCCTCGCGGAAGCGTCGGCTGAGATGCCCGGCGGAGAGGTGGACTCCGCGGGCGAGCTCCTCCACGTCCAGCGGCTGCGCGTGCTCGCGGTCCATGCGGTCGCGCACGCGCCGCAGCAGCACCAGGTCGTCGCGGGCCGGGGTCATGGGCGCTCCGTCCGCCGACGGTGCAGGCGCAGCACGCCGGTGCGTCCGTCGGTCCCGGTCGCGACGTCCCCGACCAGCCCGCACGCGGAGGCGTGCGCGAGCGCGCCATCGGCCTGCGCCGCATGCATCTCGAGCAGGAGGATCCCGCCGGGGTCCCGGAGCCAGGGCCCGCAGGAGTCCGCGAGGGCACGGACGACGGCGAGCCCGTCGGCGCCGCCGTCGAGGGCGCCGCGGTCCTCGTGCTCACGGGCCTCGCGGGACATCAGCGGGATCTGCGCGGACGGCACGTACGGCGGAACCGCGGCGAGGACGTCGACGCGGCCGACGAGCGAGGACGGGAGCCCGGCCAGCAGGTCCCCGCGGTGGATCCCGGCGCCGGTCGGGAGGTTCCGCCGGGCGTCGGCGAGCGCCGCGGCGCTGCGGTCGGTGGCATGGACCTCGATCCCCGGGAGGCGGCGGGCGGCGATCGCGGCGATGGGAGCGGCTCCGCAGCAGGCCTCGACCAGCACCGGCGTCCGCGCGGGGTCCGCGGCGCGCGTGCGCTCGAGGGCGGCGAGGGTCTGCTCGATCAGCAGCCGGGTGCGCTGGCGGGGGACGAAGGTGCCGGGTCCGACGGCGAGGCGCTCCCCGGCCAGCTCGACGCTCCCGACGACGCGCTCGAGGAACTCCCCGGCCTCGCGGCGCGCGCACAGGGTCTCGAGGTCGCCGCCGCGGTCGGCGGCATCCCGGAGCGCGCGGGCCTCCTCCTCGGCGAAGACGCAGCCCGCGCGACGCAGCCTCGCGACCAGCTCGTGCTCATCCACGTCGTCGATTCTGCGGCCTGCTGCGGATCGGGGCAAGCACCGCGGTGTCCGGATCCCGCTGGCGCCGCAGGCCGACGGCGAGAACACTGAGGGCATGGACGAGCTCACCGACGATCAGCGCTACGCCGCCATCAGCGCCCGCGACGGGCGCTTCGACGGCGTCTTCTTCACCTGCGTGCGCACCACCGGCATCTTCTGCCGTCCGTCCTGCCCGGCGCGCACGCCCGGTCGCGGCAGCGTCGAGTTCGTCCCGAGCGCCGCCGCGGCGGTCGAGCGCGGATATCGCGCGTGCAAGCGCTGCGGTCCGCTCGCGCCGCCCGGGGCCGACGCCGCCGATCCCTCGGGCTCGCTCGCGCGGCGTGCGCTGCTGCTCATCGGCGACGGCGTGCTCGACGCGGGGCCGGACGGCCCCGCCCACGTCGCCGATCTCGCCGCCCGTCTGCATGTCTCCGAGCGCACGCTGCATCGCGCGCTGGTGGAGCGCACGGGGGCGAGCGCCGTCGCCCACGCCCGCATGGCCCGTGCCCGGCGCGCCCATGAGCTGCTGCGGAGCACCTCCCTGCCGCTCGCGGAGGTCGCCTCCGCCGCGGGCTTCGGCAGCGAGCGGCAGCTGCACGACACGGTCCGCAGGATCTTCGGCCGCTCCCCCTCGACGATCCGCGGCGGATCCGGCTCCCGGAGCATCCGGGAGGCCCGCCCCGCTCCGCCGGCGACCAGCACGACGACGTCCGCGGTGCGCGCGGACGCCCCGCCGACGATCGCCGCTGTGCGGGTCGATCTGGCGGTGCGTCGACCCTTCGACGCCGACGGCCTCCTGCGCTGGACGGCGGCGCGCGCCGTGCCCGGCACCGAGCGCGTCGAGGGCATGCGCTGGGCGCGCGCCGTGCGACTGCCGCGCGGGCCGGCGGTGCTGGAGGCGGATCTGGGGGCGGACGGCCCGATCCCGCTCGAGGCGCGCCTGGCGGATCTGCGCGATCTGCCCGCGGCGATCGCGCTCGTGCGCCGCCTGCTCGACCTCGACGCCGATCCCGTGGGCATCGACCAGGGGCTCACCGCCGCCCTCCCCGCTCTCGGCCCGCTGGTCGCGGCCCGGCCCGGCGTGCGGCTGCCGGGGACGACGAGCGTCGGCGAGGCGCTGCTGTGGGCGATCGTCGGCCAGCAGGTCACGGTGGTCCAGACCCGCGAGCAGATCACCCGTGCGGCGGACCTGCTCGAGCGCGAGGATCCCGCGGGCATGCTGCTGCCCGAGGAGCTGCGGGAGGATCCGTCCCGACCGGGCGCCCTGCACCGGCTGCCGGTCGACCCGCGGCGCGCGGCGGAACGGGCCGAGGACTGGTTCCGCGGTCCCGCCGCCCGGCGCCGCGCTCTCCGGGAGGCCCTCTCCGCCCCGGTCGGCGCGGGACCGTCGGTCTCCCCCGAGGAGCTGCGCGAGCGGCTGCTCGCCCTGCGCGGCGTCGGCCCCTGGACCGCCGACTACGTGCTGCTGCGGGCCGCCCGCGCGATCGACGTCGTCCTGCCGCGGGACGCCGCCCTGCTCTCCGCCGCCCGCGATCTCGGCCTCGCTGCCGACCACGACGAGCTCGCGACCGCCCTGGCGGCCGCCTCCCCCTGGCGCTCCTACGCCGCCCGGCACCTGTGGCACCATGCCTCCGCTCCGAGGAAGGACCTCTCATGACCGACGCCGTCGCGCACCGCTGGATCTCCACCCCCATCGGCCGCTATCTCGTGGCCGCCCGCCCCGACGCCCTCGTCGGCGTCTGGCGGGAGGAGCAGTCGCACTTCCCCGCCGGGGCCCGCCGCAGCGCGCTCGGCGCGGAGCGGACGGGGCCCCATCCCGTCCTCGACGCCGCCGAGGCGCAGCTGCGGGAGTACCTCGCCGGCGAGCGCACCGCCTTCGACCTGCCCCTGGATCCCGCGGGCACCCCGTTCCAGCACGCGGTCTGGGAGCGCCTGGCCGCCATCCCGCGCGGCACCACCGTCACCTACGGCACGATCGCGCAGGACATCGGCCGGCCGCGGGCCGCGCAGGCCGTCGGCGCGGCGGTCGGCGCGAACCCGATCTCGATCATCGTGCCCTGCCATCGGGTGCTCGGCGCGAGCGGCTCCCTCACCGGCTACGCGGGCGGGATTGCGACCAAACAGGCACTGCTCCTCCTCGAGGGCGCGCAGGAGAGGTGACACCATGGGTCGATGACCTCGTCCCAGCCGTTCCGCTTCCCCGTCGCCGCCCGCTACGCGGGCATGGAGTCCTCGCCGCTCAAGGACATCTTCGCGCTCGCCGCGAAGGAGGGCGTGGTCTCCTTCGCCGGGGGCATCCCCGATCCGGAGCTGTTCGCGCTCGAGGACGTCGCCGCGGCCTACGACTGGGTGCTCTCGACCCAGGGCGGCCGGGCCCTGCAGTACGGCGTCAGCGAGGGCGAGCTCGAGCTGCGGGAGCAGGCCGCGCGCCGGCTGTCCCGTGCGCTCCCGACGGACGCCTCGCAGATCCGCATCACCTCCGGCTCCCAGGAGGCGCTGTTCGTGATCGCCGAGGCGCTCATCGAGCCCGGCGACACCGTGCTCGTGGAGTCCCCCACCTATCTCGCGGCGGTGCAGGCCTTCGGCGTGCACGGCGCGCACATGATCGGCGTGGACACCGATGACGACGGCGTGATCCCGGAGGCGCTCGAGGAGGCGATCCGCCGGCACCATCCCCGCTTCGTCTACCTGATCCCGACGTTCCAGAACCCCACCGGGCGGACGATGCCGATGCTGCGCCGGCAGGCCGTCGCCGAGGTGCTGCTGCGCACGGGCGTGCCGCTGGTGGAGGACGATCCGTACGGCGAGCTGACCTTCACCGGCAGCACCTGGGCGCCGATCGCCTCGCTGCCCGGGATGGGCGCGCGCACGCTGCTGCTGAACTCGATGAGCAAGCTGATGAGCCCGGGCCTGCGGATCGGGTGGATCCGCGCGGAGGGCCCGATCCTCGACACCCTCGCGGTCGCGAAGGCGGCGATCTCCATGCAGTCCTCGGTGGTGGACCAGCTGACGGTCGCCCGCTATCTCGACGTCGCGGATCTCGCCACGCACGTGAAGACGGTCTGCGGCGTCTATCGGGAGCGCCGCGATGCGCTGGCCGCGGCCATCGCGCCGATCCTCCCGGAGGGGGCGCATGTGACGCGGCCCGACGGCGGCATGTTCCTGTGGGCGGCGCTCGGCGAGGGCTGGGATGCGCAGGCGATGCTCGCCGACGCGGTCGACGCCGGGGTCGCCTATCTGCCCGGCTGGTCGTTCTTCGCCTCGGATCCGGACCGCTCGACGATGCGCCTGAGCTTCGTGACCCACTCCCCCGAGGTCATCGTCGACGCCGTCGGCCGCCTGGGAGAGGTCATCGACGCCCACCGCCCCCGCTGATCATCTCCGCGGCCGGCCGCCGCTGATCACTGCCACGGCCGGCCGTCGCCGATCGCCGGCGCGGCCGGCCGTCGCTCAGACGGGCTTCGTCCAGCAGAGGGTGACGCGGAAGCCGACGCGACGACGGATCCGCGCCCCCGGCAGCAGCTCCTGCGCGCGCTCGCGCAGCTCGGCGATGCTGGCGGCGGGATCCTGCACCGGCATCGCCCCGTCCCCCACCGGCCCGTGTGCCCGACGGGGATGCTTGACCAGGCCGATCAGCGGATTCGTCACCGCGCAGACGACGTCCCAGACGGTGTCGAGGGCGCCGTCGGGGCGCACGAGCGTGACGATCAGCAGGCGTCCGCCCGGCCGCAGCAGGTCCCGCGCCTGGACCAGGGCGGTCCCGAGGTCCATGTGGTGCAGCGACGCGACCAGGGTGAGGGCGTCGTAGGGGCCGCCCTCACGGGCGATGTCCGCGAGGCTCGCCCGGCGGATCCGCACCCCCTCGGTCCCGCGGAAGCGCTCGGCGGCACGCAGCGCCATGCGCGCATCGGGGTCGATCCCGACGACGAGCGCGTCCCCGCCGAGTCGCTCGTGCAGCGCGGCGACGAGGGCGCCCCGCCCGCAGCCGACGTCGAGCACGCGCCGGGCGCCGACGGGCAGCGAGCGCAGGATCCAGCGGTGGAAGTGGTCGTTGTGGTTCCAGGGGTGGCGGGCGTTCGCCGCCTCGAGGGCGCGCCCGGTCCAGCGCACCATCGGGTTCGTCGTGGTCCTGAGGTCCATCGCTCCTGCTCTCCTCCTCGCGGGTCCTGCTCGTCCGTGCTCCCTGCACCGTCGGCCTGTCAGCCCGTCAGCCCGTCAACCGGCGGATCCTCCGGGCCGCCATCGCCGCGAGGATCGCGAGGACGACGAGAGCCGCGATCGCGGCGCCCGCCGCGCCGTGGAGCGCACCCGCGATCCCGACGGCGAGCGCCGCCACGAGGGTGATCAGCAGGGCGTCCGCCTGCCAGCCGAGGATCATGAGCGCCGAGAAGTCCCCCTGGACGGTCGGCATGGGCGTCATCAGCGCGAGCGGCATCGGCCCCTTCGCCGCATCGCGGATCCGGCCGACGACGAGGATCGGCACGAGCAGCGGCGCGAGCGGCGCCATGCCCGCCACCACGATCGTCGTCGCGGTGAGGAGACCCAGCAGCAGCGTCGGCGCGAGGCTGTGCAGGAGCGCCTGCCTTCCCGCGCTCTGCCCGAACAGGACCGGGGCGCCCAGGGTGTGGATCGCGTGGCGGATCCCGTCGACGAAGGCGCCGGTCCCCCACCACAGCAGAGCCGTCCCGCCCAGCAGCAGCGCGACCACCCCGCCCAGGCCGGACCCCGTTCCGGACCCGGCTCCGACTCCTGTAGCGACTCCTGCAGCGGCTCCTGTCCCGGCCCACGCTCCGCCGCCGGTCGCGAGGCCGACGATGAGGGAGCCCGCGAGCACGAGCACGGCGCCGAGCAGGGCGCGCTGCGGGGTGCGCAGCCAGGCGATCGCATCGCGTCGCAGGTAGACCCATGCCAGCGGGCCGCCGCCCAGCGCCCGCAGAGTGCGGCCCCGCCCCGGCAGGTCGCGCATCTCCCCGACGGCGCCGGCGAGATCGGCGGAGCGGGCGATCGCCGTCGTGCGGTCCCAGCGCTGCGACTGCGCCCGCAGCACGCTCCCGCGCGCACGATCCAGCGCGCGGATGCCGGCCGCCGTCGCGAGTGCGCCGAGGACCAGCACGAGGATCGGTACCGTCGGACCCGCGAGCGCACCGGTGAGCGCGCTGCCGAGCCTGCTGCCGGGCCCGCCGCCGAATGCACCACCGATCATGCTGCCGAACGGGCCGATCAGACCGAGGAGCACGGCGAGCAGCGTCAGTGCGCCCGCGACGGCCGTGCGGGCACCCGGCTCGAGCAGCTCGCCGGCGAGCCAGCACTGCGCGAGCAGCGCCCCGAGGCCGAGGGCGCCGACGCCCGCGAGCACGACCTGTCCGGCGGTCGCGGCGCCGGAGAGCGCCAGGGCGCTCCCGATCGGCAGCGCGATGACCAGCACGAGGCCCGCCAGCAGCAGCACCGAGCGCAGGAACGGACGGCGCAGGGCGAGACGGCGCGGGGCCGGACCGGAGGCGAGGGTGACGACGAGGAAGGGCGGCAGCAGCGCGGGTCCCCGTCGCGCCCCGAGGAGCACGAGGACCGCTCCCGCCGCGCAGACGAGGGCGAGGCCCGTCGTCGCGGCGGCGGGCGAGAGCAGCGCCGCGAGCGGTGCGGGGCGCGCCAGGGCGAGCGCGGCCCCACGGATCAGCGGCGCGACCCCTACGAGCAGCACCATGACGGCGACGTACAGGTCGTAGGCCGAGTCCAGCGCCGCGGTGCGGGCCCCGTCGCGCTCGTCCCAGATCGCGCGGGCGGCGGTGAAGCCGCCCGTCGGGTTCGACGCCGGGCCGCCTGTCGGGCTCGACGCCGGCGCCGCCGTGGCGCGGCGCCGACTCATCGCGCCTCCTCGAGCCGCAGCCGCCGGTCCGCGAGGCTCTCGAGCAGGCGCGGGCTGTGGGTGGCCAGCAGCACGGCGCAGCCGGCGTCGGCGCGTCGACGCAGGGCGGCGGCCGCGAGGCCGAGGCGGTCGTCGTCGAGCCGCTGCTCGGGCTCGTCCAGGACGAGGACCTCGGCGGGGCGGGCGAGGAGGAGCGCGAGCGCCATCAGCTGCGCCTGCCCGCTGGAGAGCTCGTGCGGGTAGCGGTCGGCGAGGCGCGCGATGTCGAGCTCCGCGAGCAGTCCGTCAGCCGTGGACCGGGCCAGCCCGCCCGAGGCGCCCCAGGTCGCGGACACGAAGCGGAGATGCTCGGCGAGGGTGAGGTCGCGGGCGGTCTGCGGCGGGCCGATCAGCGCGGCGAGGCCGCGGCGCACGCGCGGGTCGCGGTCATCGGGCGGCAGGCCGAGCACGTGCACGCTCCCCTCGCTCGGGGCGATCAGCCCGGCGACGGCGCGCAGCAGCGTCGTCTTCCCGCTGCCGTTGGCGCCCTCGACGGCGAGGATCTCACCGCGATCGAGCCGGAGGTCGACCGGCCGCAGGAGGGTGCCTGCGGCCAGCGCGACGCCGAGCCGCTCGGCGAGGACGGCAGGAGGAACGGCCGACGGGGAGAGGGGCATGCCCTCATTCCATCGCGCCGGGCGCGCCGTCGGATCCGTCGAAGGTCTCGGCGTCAGCGACGGGAGGCGGGCCGTCCGGCAGTCCGCGTTCCGCCCGACGGCGTCATCCGCGGCAGCACCCGGCTCAGCCAGAAGCCGCCCGCGAGGCAGAGCCCCCCGGTGACCGCCCCGGCGACGGTCACCGGGGCGACCAGCGCGATGCCGCTGACGAGCAGGGGCGCGAGCATCGCGCCGCCGCCGAGCATGGTGTTCCACCAGGCGAGGTAGCCGGTGCGGCCGTGGACCGGGGAGACGTCGATCCCCAGGGTCATGACGATGCCGGAGCCGAGCCCGTTGCCGAGGGCGATCAGCGCGCTCGGGACCACCAGGGCGAGCACCGCGGCGCTGCGGGACCCGTCGCCGACGATCGTGACGAGCACCGCCATCAGCACGTAGCCCGTCCCCAGGCAGAGGGCGCACGGGACCGCGACGGCCGCCCTCCCGAAGCGGTCCATGAGGGTGCCGGCCGGGAGCACCATGAGGATCTCGACGACCGCGCTGACGCCGAACACGATCGACACCCAGCTCGAGTCGAGGCCGAGGGCCGCGCCGAGCAGCGGGACGATCGTCGTGCGGTTGACGCGGCCGATCATCACCGGAGCGATGCCGAGGCCGACCGACAGCATCCGCGCGAGCACGGCCCGATCCAGGGCGCGCCGGGCCTCGCTGCGGGCGCGCAGGCCGACGACGGGTCCGGCGGCGCGACCGCTCCCGGCGGCCTCGCCGTGCGGGAGGAAGCACCCCACCAGGACCGTCGCGCCCAGCGAGGTCGTGGCGTAGAAGAGGAAGGCGAGGGAGTCCTGGCCGAGGCCGAGCACGAGCGCGCCCAGCAGCGGGCCGACGACCTGGCCGAGGCGGATCATGCCGCCGAAGGTCGTCATGCCGCGGGCGCGGAGCGTCGGCGGCAGCGCCGAGCCGAGGAAGGACTGGCGCCCGAGCGTCCAGATCTGGGAGGAGGCCGCCATGACCGCGAGCAGGCCGATCAGCGCGCCCCGGTGGAGCGCACCGGGATCGTGCTCGAGGCCGGGGGTGATCACGGCATAGGCGGCGACGTTCACGACGACCAGCACGATGCCGGTGGCGACGAGGGCCGCCCGGGCGCCGATGCGCGAGATGACGCGCCCGGCGGGGATCGGGCCGACGAACGAGGCGACCCCGAAGATGAGGGAGAGCACCGCCGCCTGCGGGACGGTGAAGCCCAGCTGCAGGGCGATCAGCGGGATCACCGGCATGAGGGCCGCCTGGCCGGTGAACTCGAGCAGCGTCGGCAGGTAGACCGACGGCACGAGGCTGCGCATCACCGCCGCGGCGGAGGAGGGGACGGCGGATGGCACGCGAGGGAGTCTTCCACCCGGTAGTGAGCCGAGGCAAACACCGTCCGGGCATCGGCCGCCGTCATCACGCAGCGGAGCAGGTCGGGCCCCTCCGAGCCGCTCCCTCCGAGCCGCTGGCTCCGCCTCGCCGCCTCCGCGGTCCGCTCAGATGCGCCCGAGCGCGGCCACCGTGGCCTCCTCGCCGCGCCGGACGGCCTCCTCGTCGACCCCGGCGGCGAGCTGCTCCGCCGCCCAGCGCACCGCCCAGGCGCGCAGGTGCTCGGCCCCGTCGGGCGTCGACAGCCAGGCGGGCTCAGGGTGCGGGACGTCGGCCATGCAGGTCGCGCGCCAGCCGTCGGTGGCCGCGGCCAGGCGCAGCAGCGCGACCTCCCAGCCGACGGCGACGGCGCCCGGGCCCCGCTCCTCGAAGACGGCGCGCGGCATCGTCAGCTCGTGGACGATCCGCAGCGCGGCGGTGCCGTCGTCCTCCGGGTCCACGCGGATCAGCAGCGGCTCCTCGCCATGGCCGCGGTCCCAGGCGAGCGCGATGCGGTGCGGGGAGGCGACCTCGAGCACGTGTGCGCGCGTGCCGTCGGCGAGCGCGAGGCTCCCGCCCTCGCGCAGCGCGCCGGTCACCGGGCCGTACCAGGTCGCGAGGCCCTCGACGGTCGTCAGCAGCGGCCACAGGCGCGCCGGGGCCAGGCCGATGTTGGTGCTCAGCGACAGGCGCGCCGTGACGGGGTCGCCCGTGTCGTCGATATGGAGTCGTCGTCGCACCGCGTCGATCACGGACAGCGACCGGGTGGGAACCATGGTCTCCTCGCCGGGGGTCGTTCCTCTCCGAGCCGGTGCACGGCGCGGGGCGCTCGGCACGGGGTCGGACCCGGGCAGAGTAGCCGACTTCGCCGCATCCGCGCCATGGGCCGCGGGATCCGCGCCGCGGGCGGCGACATGGTTAGCATGGCGAGGGTGAACGCCGAGCAGACCCCCCGCCCGTCGACCCCCGCGACCACGGCCCGCCCCCCGGCGGACCTCCCCGTCCACCTCTTCGACCTGGACGGCGTGGTCACCCCGACCGCCGAGCTGCACATGCGCGCCTGGTACGCCATGTTCTCCGCCTTCCTCGCCTCCCGTGGCGTCGCCGAGCCGTACACGGAGGCGGACTACTTCGCCCATGTCGACGGCCGGCCCCGCTACGACGGGGTGCGGGCGATGCTCGCCTCCCGCGGGATCGTCCTGCCCGAGGGCGAGGACGCCGACGACGGCGAGCAGGCTCCGGGCCAGGAGACCGTCCGCGGTCTCGGGAACCGCAAGAACGTGCTGGTGCTGGAGCTGATCCGGCAGGGCGTGGCCCCCTATCCGGGGACCGTCGCCTATCTCGACCGTCTCGCCGCGCTGCCGGACCGGCGCCTGGCGATCGTCTCCTCCTCCCGCAATGCCGAGGAGGTGCTGGCCGGCGCCGGGCTCCGCGATCGCTTCGAGCTCGTCGTCGACGGCAACGTCGCCCTCGAGGAGGGCCTGCCGGGCAAGCCCGCCCCGGACACCTTCCTCTTCGCCGCCCGCCTCCTGGGCGCGGAGCCCGCCGAGGCGGTCGTCTACGAGGATGCGGTCTCGGGGGTCCGGGCCGGGGCCGACGGCGCCTTCGGCGCGGTCGTCGGCGTGGATCGCGGCGCCGGGGCCGATGCCCTCGCCGCCGCCGGGGCGACCCTCGTGGTCGCGGATCTGGAGGAGCTGTCATGAGCCGACTGCGCGGAGTGCCCGCCGACCCCGTCGACCGCACCCACCTGCCCGTGGACGAGTGGCGCCTGGTCGAGTCCCGCCCCGGCGCCGACCTCGGCCACCTCGAGACCCTCTTCGCGACCGCCAACGGCTACCTGGGCATGCGCGGCACCCCGGAGGAGGGCCGCGACGTGCACTCCCACGGCACCTTCCTCAACGGCTTCCACGAGACCTGGCCGATCCAGCATGCCGAGTCCGCCTTCGGCTTCGCGCGCACCGGGCAGACGATGATCTCGGTGCCGGACTCCTCGGTCATGAAGCTGTACGTCGACGACGAGCCGCTGCTGCTGAGCGTCGCCGACCTCCTCGAGTACGAGCGCTCGCTCGACTTCCGCGAGGGCGTGCTGCGGCGCGACCTGGTGTGGCGCACGCCCTCGGGCAAGCGCGTGCGGGTGCGCAGCAGCCGGATGGTCTCCTTCCCGCAGCGCCACCTCGCGCTCATGGAGATGGAGGTGACCATGCTCGACGGCGCCGCCCCGGTGGCGATCTCCTCGCAGGTCATCAACCGCGAGGACATGATCGACGACTTCGGCCACGGGGTCGACGGGCCGATCACGCAGAAGGCCGATCCGCGCAAGACCACCGCCTTCGCCCATCGCGTGCTCGAACCGCTGCAGGACTGGCACAGCGAGCGGCGCCTGCTGCTGGGCTTCCGCGTCGCCGACTCCGGCATGACCCTGGCCGTCGGCGCCGATCACGAGATCGCCTGCGATGCCGAGTCCGAGGAGCTCATGGACACCTCCGCGGACCGCGGCCGCAAGGTCGTGCGCGCGCATCTCGGGCCCGGGCAGACCCTGCGCGTGCGCAAGGCCGTCGCCTACCACTCCTCCCGCTCGGTCCCCCACCGCGAGCTGTTCGACCGCTGCCGCCGCACCCTCGACCGGGTGCGCGAGGAGGGCTTCGAGCACCAGTGGACCGACCAGGCCGACTATCTCGCCGACTTCTGGGAGCGCTCGGACGTGCAGCTGCCGGGCCGGCCCGTCGAGCAGCAGGCCGCCCGCTGGTGCCTGTTCCAGCTGGCGCAGGCCGCCGCCCGGTCCGACCAGTGGGGCATCCCCGCCAAGGGCGTCACCGGCTCCGGCTACGAGGGCCACTACTTCTGGGACACCGAGGTGTACGTCGTCCCGTTCCTGACCTTCACCTCGCCGTCCTGGGCCCGCAACGCGCTGCGCTTCCGCGCGACGATGCTCCCCAAGGCCCGCGAGCGGGCCCGGGAGCTGAACCAGCGCGGGGCGCTGTTCCCCTGGCGCACCATCAACGGCGACGAGGCCTCGGCCTACTACGCGGCCGGCACCGCGCAGTACCACATCGACGCGGACATCGCCTACGCCTTCGCGCAGTACTCGGACGTGACGGGCGACCTCGGCTTCGAGCGCCGCGACGGCGTCGAGGTGCTCGTCGAGACGGCCCGCATGTGGGCGGACCTCGGCTTCTGGCGAGTCACCGCCGACGGCGACGCGAGCTTCCACATCCACGGCGTGACCGGCCCCGACGAGTACACGACGGTGGTCAACAACAACATGTTCACCAACGTCATGGCGCGCTACAACCTGCGTCGGGCGGTGCGCGCCGTGCGCGACCTCGAGACGGCGGACCCGGCCCGCTACCGGACCCTGGTGACCGAGCTCGAGCTCGACGAGCTCGAGCTCGAGGAGTGGGCGGCCTGCGCCGACGGCATGTTCGTCGCCAAGGACGAGGCGCTGGGCATCCACCTGCAGGAGGACCGCTTCCTCGAACGGGAGGTGTGGGACCTCTCGGCGACCCCGCCGGAGGCGTTCCCGCTGCTGCTGAACTACCACCCGCTGGTGATCTACCGCTTCCAGGTGCTCAAGCAGGCCGACGTCGTGCTCGCCCTGTTCCTGCGGGGCAGCGAGTTCACCGCCGAGGAGAAGCGGGCCGACTTCGAGTACTACGACCCGATCACCACCGGCGACTCCTCCCTCTCCGCGGTCGTCCAGTCGATCATGGCGGCGGAGATCGGGCACCAGAAGGCGGCCCTGGAGTACTTCCGCACCGGGCTGTTCGTCGACCTCGGGGACCTGCACGGCAACACCTCCGACGGCGTCCACATCGCCTCCGCCGGCGGCGTGTGGAACGCCCTCGTGCACGGCTTCGGCGGCATGCGCCAGGACGACGGCGAGATCTCCTTCGATCCGCGCCTGCCCGACTCCTGGCCCGAGCTGGGCTTCCCGCTGACCATCCGCGGATCACGGATCCGGGTGCGGATCACCCGCACGGAGATCGCCTTCGCGCTCGAGACCGGCGAGCCCGTCGAGGTCTCCGTCCGCGGGGAGCGGGTGCTCGTCGGCGCCGACGGCGGGACCGCGGTGGTCGCCCTCGCCGATCAGGGGCCCTTCCTCGACGACGCCGTGCTCTCCTCGCCCGTCGGCCTCGGCGACGAGCGGCCCGACGGCACGATCGTCACCTCGGTCGTGCCCAAGGACCCCGAGGACCCGTGGGAGTATCCGGTGCACACCGATCCGGACGACATCATCGAGGAGGCCTGAGGCTCCCGCGGCGCGGGCACCGGGTCCACTAGGCTCCGAGGCATCCGCGGGGTCCTGCCCGTCCGAGGACCTGCCCGAGAACCTGTCCGAGAACCCGTCCGAGGTCCTGCCCGAGACCCCATCCCCAGCCGAGGAGCCCCATGTCCCCACGACGCCGGCCGCGGCCCGTCGTGGAGTACGAGCATCCGCGGCTGAGCATCCTGCACGTCCTGAACCGGGTGCGCATGCGGATGCTGGAGATCCAGGTGTGGGACGTGGCGGGGACGATGACCTTCTACGCGGTGCTCTCGCTCTTCCCCGGGGCGGTCGCCGTCGTCTCGCTGATGTCGATGATCGGCTTCGGGCGCGAGTCGGTCGAGGCCGCCGCGGCGATGGTCCACGAGGTCTTCCCGACGCTGGACCCGCGCCCCTTCGTCTCGGCGATCCTCGCGGTCTCGTCCTCGAACGGCGGACTGATCGGGCTGACGCTCGGCACCGCGGGCTCGCTGCTGTCCGCCTCCAACGGCGTCGCGGCCTTCCACCGGGCGCTCCACCGCGTGTACGACACCCGCGAGGGCAGGCCCTTCCTGCGCTTCCGCACGATCGTGTTCGGCGAGACGGTGCTGATCGTCGCCGTCGCGCTGCTCGCCCTCTCGATGCTCGTGATCGGCTCCGACGCCTCGCAGACCCTCGGCGAGCTGATCGGGATCCCCCGCGCCGCGTTCTACGCCTGGAACCTCGTGAAGTGGCCGATCCTGCTGGCGATCCTCGTGATCGGCGTGTCCCTCGCCTACTACCTCTTCCCCAACGTCCGGCTCCCCCGCTACCGGCTGATGACCCTCGGCTCGCTGCTGTCGGTCCTCACCCTCTTCGGCGCCGCGCACCTGCTGGGCCAGCTCATGGTCCTGGCGACGCGCTTCACCGAGGTCCTCTCCGTGCTCAACGGGCTGATCGGCATCCTCATGCTGCTGTGGCTGGCGAACATCGTCATCATCGGCGGCGCCGCCCTGGACGCGGAGTTCCTGCGCGCCCGGCAGATCGCGAGCGGGCTCGAGGCCTGGCACACGATCGTGCTGGACTCCCATGCGACCCATACCCTCGACTTCCTGGCCGAGGACGCCGAGGAGGCCGAACGGATCGGTCGCGCGGTCGCGCTGTCCGCCCGCGAGGGCGAGCCGCTGCGCCGGGAGCGGTCGGTCTGGATCGTCGACGCCGGCAGCCTGCTGGCCGTGAACCCGCCGGCGCGACATCGCGTGACCAGCGAGCCGCGCGCCGCCGGCCGTCCTCCGTCGGCCCCGGTCGCATCGGTCCCGGTCGCGTCGGCCCCAGCCGCGACGGCGTCGGTCGCGACGGCCTCGGAGGCCATGACAGACTCTCCGTCGGCCCGGACGCCGTCCGAGAGCCCGTCCCCGGATTCGCCTCCGGACCCGACGCCGGTCGCATCGCCGGACCCGACGTCGCCCTCATCGCCGGACCCGCAGCATCCCGCCCGCCCAGGAGATCCCCTCGCATGACCGTCCGCCCCATCACCATCATCGGCCACCGCGCGCTCGAGCAGCGCACCCGCAAGGTCCGCGAGGTCACCGACGACATCCGCACCCTCGTGGCGGACATGTTCGAGACCAACGACGCGGCGGACGGCGCAGGGCTCGCGGCCACGCAGGTCGGATCCCGCTGGCGGATCTTCGTCTACTCCTGCGAGGACGCGCAGGGCGAGCTGCGCCGCGGCGTCGTGATCAATCCGCGGCTCGAGCGCTTCGGACCGCTCGAGCTCGACGACGAGACCATCGAGGGCTGCCTCTCCGTCCCGGGCGAGGGCTTCCCCACGGCCCGCCATCGCGGCGCTCGCGTCACCGGGATCGATCTCGGCGGCGCCGAGGTCGTCGTGGAGGACGAGGGCGGGGTCCTCGCCCGCTGCCTGCAGCACGAGGTCGACCACCTGGAGGGCTCGCTCTACGTGGACCGCCTCTCCCCCGCCCTCCGCCGGGAGGCGCTGGATGCCGTGAGCGCGCGCGGCTGGCGCGCCCGCGGGCTGCTCACCTGGGACCCCCGCGAGAACACCGCCGACCGCGTCTGATCCCGTCCCAGCGGAGCCGACTATCCTGGCGCCCATGTCCCTCCCTCGCCTGAGCCGTCGTCATGCCCTGCTGATCCCCGCCGCCGCCACCGCCGGGGCCTGCGCCCTCGCCGGGTGCGCCCCGGAGGACCAGGGCTTCGGCGACGCCGACCCCATCCCCGCCGAGGATGACGGCGGCGTCCCGCTCGACCAGATCCCGGAGAACGCGAGCACCCTGGTGAACTTCGGCGGTCAGCGCCCCTTCGCGCTCATCGTCCGCGGCGCCGGAGAGGATCTCACCGCCTATTCGGGCTACTGCACGCACAACGGCTGCGCGCTGGCCATGGCCGACGACGGCGCAGAGCTCGACTGCCCCTGCCACGGCTCCCGCTTCGACGCGTCGAACGCCGAGGTGCTCCGGGGCCCCGCGGCCTCCCCGCTGCCGGCGATCGCCGTGAGCATCAAGGACGGCTCGCTCTACCGTGACGCCTGAGCCCGCCGTCCCGTCGGCCGCAGAGCCCCCGTCGGCCGCAGAGCCCGCGACGCCGCGGACGCGGCGCGAGGTCGTCTCCTTCGTGCGTCGCGGGGACCGCCTGACCTCGAGCCGGCAGGATGCCTGGGACCGGCTCTCCGAGCGCTACGTCCTGGATCTCCCCCGCGGTGAGCGCGACACCCTGCCCGCACCGGGGGCGACGCTCGACCTCGAGGAGGTCTTCGGTCGCCGGGCACCGCTGGTGGTGGAGGTCGGCAGCGGGCTGGGCGAGAACATCGCGGCCGCGGCCGCGGCCCGTCCCGACCGCGATCATCTGGCGGTCGAGGTGTATCTGCCCGGGCTCGCCCAATCCCTCGACCGCATCGAGCGGGCCGGGCTCCCCGGCAACATCCGCCTGCTGCCGCTGGACGCGCAGCGCAGCCTCCCGGCGCTGCTCCCCGAGGGGGCGATCCAGGAGCTGTGGGTGTACTTCCCCGACCCCTGGCACAAGGCGAAGCACCACAAGCGCCGCCTCGTGAACCCTCCGTTCCTCGACGCGGTGGTGCCGCTGCTGGCCGACGGCGGTGTCCTGCGCCTGGCGACGGACTGGGCGCAGTACGCGCACCACATGCGCGAGGTCCTCGACGCCGACGAGCGCCTGCGGTCCCTGCACCCGGAGGGCCCCCGGCCCGAGGGCGAGCCGAGCGATCCCGTCCCTGAGGACCTCGCCCGCACAGGATGGGCACCCCGTTTCGAAGGTCGTGTGAAGACGAGCTTCGAGAGCAAGGGGCGCCGGGCCGGACGTCTAGTATGGGATCTGGCGTACGCGCGCGTCCGCTGAACGGCGTCGCGCGCTCCTCCGGATCTCCCGCGCCGCATCCGAGATCCGTTCCGCCGTCCCCCTGTCCTTCCCGCATCCTGTGACACTCCCGGACGTGCCAGCGCGCACCCGATGAGAGCGAGCCCGCCATGACCACACCCGACGATGTCGAACTGCCCTCGGACTGGGAGGACGGGGACTCCCCCGAACCCGGTTCCCGCCGCGGACGCCGTGTCGCGCTGATCGCGCTCGGCGTGGTCGCCGCGCTGGTGATCGGCGTCGGCATCGTCGTGGGCGGCTACCTGCGCTCCCTGAACACCGAGTACCAGAAGGTCAGCACCGTCACGATCACCCGTGGCGCCTCCGACGGCGAGGCCCCCGAGGCGATCGAGGGCACGGGGCAGAACTTCCTGCTGCTCGGCTCCGACAAGCGCAACGCGGAGGACGCCGTCGCCGAGGGCGTCTACGGCCAGCGCTCGGACGTCATGATGCTCGTCCACGTCTCCGACGACGGCGAGAGCGTGTTCATCATGTCCTTCCCGCGCGACCTCTACGTCGACATCCCCGGCTTCGGCAAGGACCGCATCAACGCGGCCCTCGCCTTCGGCGGGGTGAGCCTCGCGGTGACGACGGTGGAGAACTACGTGGGCGTCCCCATCGACCACGTCGCGCTCATCGACTTCGAGGGCATCCAGGGCCTGGTGGACACGCTCGGCGGCATCGACGTCGACGTCCCGATGGACTTCACCGCCGGGGACATCCAGTTCACCGAGGGCAAGCAGCACCTGAACGGCGAGGAGGCCCTCGCCTTCGTCCGCTCCCGCAAGCAGTTCTCCGACGGCGACTTCCAGCGCAACCGGAACCAGCAGCTGGTGCTCAAGGCGATCGCCGCGGAGCTGATCAGCGCGGACACCTTCACCAACCCGGCGAAGCTGCGGGACACCGTGGGCTCCATCGCCCCGTACCTGACGACCGACGACGGGCTGACCCCGACGACGATGATCGAGCTGGGCCTGTCGATGCGCAGCATCCGCACCTCGGACATGTACTTCCTCGCCGTCCCGCACGGCGACCCGTACACCACCAGCGGCGGTGCCTCCGTAGTCGCGACCGACGAGGACGCCATGGACGTGCTGCGGGACGCCCTGCAGAACGACACCGTCGGCACCTACTACGCTGAGAACGCCGGGAAGTACTGACGGCGCATCGTCCTCGCGACCGATGCCGCGAGGACGTCACGATCCGCGTCACGACCGCTCTCCCGGCCCGCTCCCCCTCGTCAGCCCCTCGACCGGAGGTTCTCATGGCCAACCCGCTCGTCAAGATCATCGTCCCGATCGTCGGGGTCGCCGTCGGCACGCTCGGCCGGAAGGCCGCGACCGCCGGCTGGGGCGCCGTCTTCGGAGAGGACGCCCCCACCGCCAAGGCACAGAAGGCCTCGGCGAAGGCCACGGCCAAGCAGCGCAAGCAGGCGAAGAAGGCCGGTCTCGGCAAGGACGAGATCGCCCGCATCACCGATCCGATGCAGAACCAGGCCGCCTGGAAGGTCGCCCTCTGGACGATCCTGTCGGGCGTGGTCCTGCAGGCCGTGCGCCAGGCGGCGCAGCGCGGGGCGACCCGAGGCACGGAGGCCCTGATCTCCCGCCGCCCCCGCGCCAACCGCGGCTGACCAGGGCCCGTAGGACGGGCGCGCGCCGCGCCCGCACCCCGCAGGCCCGCAGGACGGGCTCGCAGACGACGGCAGCGCCCGCTCTCCCTCGAGGGAGAGCGGGCGCTGCCGTGTCCGCGCTCGGCGGTCCCGATGCCGGAGCCGGGCCCCGAGGACATGCCTCGGAACCCGGACCCGCGGCTCAGAACTCCGGGACGTCGGTGCCCGGGTGCAGGGTGTCCAGGGCGTCGCCGGTGACGAGGAATCCGATGCGGCGCACGAGGGAGACCGCGTGGTCGCCCAGGCGCTCGTAGAAGCGGATCAGCAGGGTCATGTCGATGACCTGGGTGTTGGAGTAGCCTTCGCTGCGGCCGATCTCGCGGGAGATCTCCAGCAGCAGCGCGTCGAGCTCGTCGTCGTTCTTCTCGACCTGCGCCGCGAGCGCGAGGTCGCGCTCGGTGATGACCTCGGAGGCGTCCTTGAGGGCGGCCTCGGCGACGGTCGCCATCCGACGGATCTGCTCGCGGTGCGCCTCGGGGACGGCGGGCTCGGGGTGGGTGCGGCGCGCGATGAGCGCGATGTGGGTGCAGAGGTCGCCCATGCGCTCGAGCGAGGAGCTCATGCGCAGGGAGGCGACCAGGAGGCGGAGGTCGGTGGCGACGGGGTTCTGCCGCGCCAGCAGCTCGACGATCTTGACGTCGAGGTCGGTCTGGCGCTGATCGATGTGGACGTCGGCCGCGATGACTCGCTCGGCCAGTCCCAGGTCTCCGTCGAGGAGGGCCACGGTGGCGTCCTCCAGGGCGGTGCCCACCATGTCCGCCATGTCGACGAGGTCGTCGACGAGATGCCGAAGGTCGCTCTGGTACGCCTCGCGCATGTGCATGCTCCTTGGTCTGAGAGGTGCGGGATCCGGGTCGGGGATCCCCGCCGCCCGAGTCTGGCAAGAACGGGTGAACGCCGTCGGTTCCTCGGTGAACTCCTGGTGCAGTCCCGATGAACTCCTGCGCCCCGCCCTGCTATGACCGGCCCGCCGGTGCTGAGCCGGGTCGTCGCTCGGCCTAGGCTATCCCCGTGCCCCTGTCTGTGCTCCTCCTTCTCGCCGGTGTCATCGGCCTCGTGATCGGCTGCGCCGCCACGCTCGTCATGACGCGGTCCGAAGGCCGCCGCCCGAGCGCCCCCGAGGCGCCCGTCTCGGTGGTGCCGGAGCCGGCGGCGGAGGTCCTCTCGATCCTCTCCTCGGCCTATGTCGTCCTCGACGCGGCCGGGGACGTCCTGCGGGCCTCTCCCCTCGCGTACTCGTACGGCATCGTGCGCGCGACCGGGAACGACTACCCGCGGCTGGCGAGCGGCGCGCTCATGGAGCTCGCGGCCGACGTCGGACGCAACGGCGGCTACCGCGACGAGCGGCTGACGCTGCGCCGCTCCACCCAGTCCGACTCCGACACCGATGCCGTCATCGACGTGCGCATCGGCGCCCTCGGCGAGACCGGCGTGCTCCTGCTCGCGGACGACCTCACGCGCGCTGTGCGCGTGGAGGAGACGCGCCGCGACTTCGTCGCGAACGTCTCGCACGAGCTGAAGACGCCCGTCGGCGCGATCATCCTGCTGGCCGAGACCATGGAGGACGCGGCCGAGGACCCGGCCGCGGTGCGCCGCTTCGCCGAGCGCATGCAGACCGAGTCCCAGCGCCTCTCGCATCTGGTCCAGGAGATCATCGAGCTCTCCCGCGTCCAGGGCACCTCCGCCCTCCCGGATGCGGAGCCCGTCGAGATCGACGAGGTCGTCGAGGAGGCGGTCCGCCAGAACCGCAACGTCGCCCTGGGGCGGCGCATCGAGCTCGCGACCGGCGGCGCCGAGGGGCTGCGCGTGTTCGGGTCCCGTACGATGCTGGTCACGGCGCTCTCGAACCTCGTCGCGAACGCCATCAGCTACTCCGAGGCCGACACCCGCGTCGGGATCTCCGTGCGCCGCGACAACGGCATGATCGAGCTCTCCGTCAAGGACCAGGGCATCGGGATCTCCAAGGAGGACCTGGAGCGGGTCTTCGAGCGGTTCTTCCGTGTGGACCGCGCCCGCTCGCGCGAGACCGGGGGCACCGGTCTCGGGCTCGCGATCGTCAAGCACATCGCGACCGACCACGGAGGCGAGGTCACGGCCTGGTCCCTGCCCGGCCAGGGCTCGACCTTCACGCTGCGCATCCCCGAGATGGGACGCACGAGCACGGTCACCGTCAGCGGCGCCGAGGCGTCGAGAAAGGGAAACTGAGATGACCCGCATCCTGATCGTGGAGGACGAGGAGTCCTTCTCCGACCCGCTGTCCTACTCCCTGCGCAAGGAGGGGTACGAGGTCGCCGTGGCGGACAACGGCGTCGACGGACTGCGGATCTTCACCGCCCACGGCGCCGACCTGGTGCTGCTGGACCTGATGCTGCCGGGCATGAGCGGCACGGAGGTGTGCCGGGAGATCCGCCGCACCTCCTCCGTCCCGGTCATCATGCTGACCGCGAAGGACGACGAGTTCGACAAGGTCCTGGGCCTCGAGCTCGGCGCCGACGACTACGTCACCAAGCCGTACTCCTCGCGCGAGCTCCTCGCCCGCATCAAGGCCGTCCTGCGCCGCGGTCAGGACTCGGCCGACGTCGAGGAGTCCACCACCCTCTCCACCGCGCACATCACGATGGACGTCGAGCGCCATGTGGTGCGCGTGCACGGCGAGGAGGTGCAGCTGCCCCTGAAGGAGTTCGAGCTCCTGGAGATGCTGCTGCGCAACGTCGACCGCGTGCTCACGCGCGGCCAGCTGATCGACCGCGTCTGGGGCGCCAACTACGTCGGCGACACCAAGACCCTCGACGTCCACGTCAAGCGCCTGCGCGCGAAGATCGAGGACGACCCCAAGTCCCCCGTCCATCTGGTGACGGTGCGCGGTCTGGGCTACAAGTTCGAGTCCGGGGACTCCTGACCGGCACGTCGGGCCGAGCCTCCGGGCGACCGGAGGCTCGGGGCCCGTCGGCGGCCGACGACCGTGACGGCCGACGGGCGGACGATGCCGTGACGGCCGACGGACGATGACAGCGCCGATGGACGGACGACGACAGCGGGGCCGGGACGATGTCCCGGCCCCGCTGTCGTGGGGGGATGCCTGCGCGCGGGCGCGCAGCGGCCGTGCGGGCGTCAGCCCTCGGTGCCGGCCTCGGCGTCCTGGTAGTACTTGGCCGAGGTGTCCGTGATCGGCAGCGAGATCTCGGTGGAGAGATCGCCGGCGGACACGTCCAGCTCGATGATGTCGCCCGGCTCGGCGGTCAGGCCGGTGACCGCGACGGCCTGCTGGCCCTCGCCGGAGCCCAGCGAGACGGCATCGCCCGCAGGGACGGAGACGGCGACGGAGAAGACCTGGGAGCCCTCGTCGAGGCCCTCGAGGGACACGGTCGCGGTCTCGTCGGTGTAGTTCACGACGGAGCCGAGCAGCTCGGCGGAGCCGTCGTCGGCGACGACGACGATCGCATTGCGCATCCCGACGCTCGGGGACTCCTCCCCCTCGGCGATCAGGTTGGCGTTCGTGCCGTCGGCGGCCTGGTAGAACACGTGAGTCTGGACCGGGTTGGCGTAGGTGCATCCGGTCGCCGCGATAGCGAGCCCGAGGGCGGCGACGGAGAGCGCGAGACGGCGAGGACGACGCACGGAGTACTCCTGTTCGATCCCGCGGCGGGCGCGGGACATGGGGCGGGACAGCGCTGAAAGACTACCTCACGACAGGGCGTCAGCTCCCCCGCGTCCGATGCGAGTCCCGAGGATCACGTCACGACCGCCGGCTCCGCGGCGCCCTCCGCTCCGGCGTCCGAACCGGCCGGAGAACCCGTCGCGGCCGCTCACGACGAAAAACCGCGAATCGTAGCACAGCGGACCGGTGATAGACTGGTCCGCGGAAAGGGGACAAGCCACATGAATTTTGCCGTCGGCGAGACCGTCGTCTACCCGCACCACGGTGCTGCGCTCATCGAAGAGGTGAAGACCCGAACCATCAAGGGCGAGGATCGCACCTACCTCAAGCTGAAGGTCGCCCAGGGCGATCTGACCATCGAGGTGCCCGCTGACAACGTCGACCTGGTCGGCGTTCGCGACGTGGTCGACAAGGAAGGCCTCGCCGAGGTCTTCGAGGTCCTCCGCCTGCCCTACACCGAGGAGCCGACCAACTGGTCGCGCCGGTACAAGGCGAACGTCGAGAAGCTCGCCTCCGGCGATGTCAAGAAGGTCGCCGAGGTCGTCCGCGACCTCTGGCGCCGCGACCAGGACCGCGGTCTCTCCGCGGGTGAGAAGCGCATGCTGGCCAAGGCTCGCCAGATCCTCGTCTCGGAGCTCGCGCTCGCGGAGAAGACCGACGAGGCCAATGCCGAGTCCATCCTCGACGAGGTCCTCGCCTCCTGAGGAGCTCCCTCCCATGATCGATATCGCCGCGACGGCCGCCCTCACCGAGGGCGGCCGTCCGCTGATCCGCCCCCTCGTCCTGGTGATCGCCACGACGGGCGGCTCCCGCGATCCCGAGCTGCCGGCGCTCACGCGGCTCGGCGGCGCCACGCTGCTGGACCGTCTGCTCGGCACCCTCGCCGAGGCGGGGCTGGCCGAGCCGATCCTCGCCGTTGCGGAGGCCAGCGCCGCCGCGCTGCGGTCGGCCGTGGGCGATCGCCTGCCCGTGGTCTCCGCGCCCGGCTCACGGCGCGCTGTGCTCGCCGCGGCGGCCGCGGCGACCGACTCCCCCTGGCTGCTCGTGCACGACGCCGAGCGCGCCCTCACTCCGCTGCGCGTGATCCAGGAGGTGCTCGCCGAGCACGCCGAGATCCTCCGCAGCACCGATGGTCGTGCGGGCGCCGAGCGGGTCGACGCCGTCCTGCCGGCGATCGACGTGACCGACTCGGTCAAGCAGATCCTCCCCGGAGGTCTGCGCAACGTCGACCGCTCGACCCTCGCGGGCCTGCAGTGCCCGCGCCTGATCCGCCGCGAGCTCCTGCTCGCCGGAGCACCGTCGTCGGTCCGGGAGGCGGCGCCGGACCCGGCGGGCTCCGGGACCGCGGCCCCCGCGGAGGCCGATGACGAGATCCTGGCCGCCCTCGCCGCCGGCGCCCGCGTGCGCACGGTCCAGGGCTCCCATTCCGGGTTCGCGGTCGTGGACCGTCTCAGCCTCTGGCAGGCGCAGATCGCGCTCGGCCTGGCCCGCGACACCTCGCAGCGGCAGGGCCTCTCGCGCCGCTCCTGAGGCGAGGGAGCGGGCGAGGACGAGGACGAGGGCGCCGACCTCAGCCGCGGCGGCTGCGCCAGACCGCGCGGAACTCCTCGGCCATGCGCTTGGGCTTCGAGAGCGTGCGCACCGGCAGGCTGGTCGCGAGCTCGCCGGGATCGGCGCGGAAGCGGCGCATGAGGCGCCCGGGCTTGCTGGAGATCCGCTGCTTGAGGTCGGGGAGGTAGTCCTCGCTGACGTCGAGGCGCGTCACGGCGCCGCAGCCCGTGCACTGGATCTCCGAGACGAACCGTCCCGCGTACACGACGACGTGCTCGGCCTCCCTGTCGCATGCTGTGCAGCGCAGGAAGCTCTCCTCGACGGCCATCATCTCCTCCTCACCCGGACCTCAAACCTAGTGCCGTGACCACGTCCTGTGCCAGCAGGAGGTCCTGCGCATAGGTGATCTTGAAGTTGGTCTCCTCGCCGCGGACCCAGGCGACCGGGATGTCCGTGTACTCCTCCGCGCAGGAGGCGGTGTCGGTGCCCACGAAGCCGTCGCGGGCGGCCTGCTCGTAGGCGTCGAGCATCGGCGCCGCCCGGAAGCCCTGCGGGGTCTGCACCCGCAGCAGCGTGTCGGGGCGGAACGCGCCGGTCGCGAGCGTCTCCTCCGATCCCACGGGGGCGATCGCGGAGGCGGGGATCCCCGGCACCGCTCCCCCGACCTCCCGGGCGGTGTGCAGGACCGCGGCGACGAGGCCGTGCGAGACCAGCGGGCGGGCGGCATCGTGGATCAGGACCGTGTCGACGGCCCCGGAGTCGATGCGGTCGGCGAGATGCCGCAGGGCCAGCAGCTCCGACTCCTGGCGGGTGTCGCCGCCGGTGATGATCTCCAGCGGATGGTCGGTCTCGCGGGTCGCGACGAAGCGCGCGTGCTCGCGGTCCTCGGGGCGGACGACGAACACCAGCAGGCCCACGCCGTCGACCGAGGCCAATGTGTTCAGGCCCCAGCTGGCGATGCTGCGCCCCGCGAGCGGCAGGAAGGCCTTGTTGATGTCGGCGCCGACGCGGGTGCCGGATCCCCCGGCGAGGACGATGCCCGCAGCGCTCCCGCGCAGACGGGGGGCTCGGCGAAGTCGGGACTGGCTCACCCGGGCATCGTAGACGCCCGGCGGGATGCCATGGCCACGTGGCCGCTCACATGGGAGAATCGTCCCCCGCCGGTGTTTCCGTGCGTCCGGGCCTCCCGGGCGCCCGCGCCGTGCGCCCCGCCGTCGATCCTGTCAGGAGACCCTGCCCATGCTCACCATCGCCATCGTGTGCGGTGCCGGGATCGCGACCTCCGCGCTCATCGCGGATCAGGTGCGCGGCCATCTCGCCGCTCAGGGGCGGGAGGCGGCGGTCGTGCAGGCGACCGTGATGGATCTGCTCTCGCCCCAGTTCACCGCCGACCTCGTGGTGAGCACCGTGGACCTCCCCGACGCCCTGGGCATCCCGCAGGTCTCGGGCATGCCGCTGCTGCTGGGCACGAGCCCCCAGGTGACCTACGCCGACATCGACCGCGTCATCGCGCGGCTCGATGGACGGACGGCGGACCGATGACCGCCGACCGCGCTCCCCGGACGGCGCCCGCCGCCCCGTCGCCGTCGTCGCAGCCATCGCCGTCGTCGCCGTCGTCGGCGTCCCCCGTGCCGCCGCTGCCCCGGGTCGGGACCGGGGTGGACGTGCACGCCTTCGCCCCGGCGGAGTCCCCGCGTCCGATGTTCCTCGCCGGGCTCGCCTGGGAGGGCGAGCAGGGCCTCGCCGGTCATTCGGACGGCGATGCCGCCTGCCATGCCGCCTGCGACGCGCTCTTCTCCGCCGCGGGGATCGGGGACCTCGGCACCCATTTCGGCACCGACCGCCCGGAGTGGGCCGGCGCCTCGGGGCCGACGCTCCTGGCGGAGGCCGCGCGGCTCGTGCGCGCCGCCGGCTTCGCGGTCGGGAACGTGTCGGTCCAGGTGATCGGCAACCGTCCCCGGCTCTCCGCCCGGCGCGACGAGGCCTGCGCCGTGCTCAGCGCGGCCGCCGGCGCACCGGTCGCCGTCTCCGGCACCACCACCGACCGTCTCGGTCTGACCGGCCGCGGCGAGGGCGTGGCCGCGATCGCCACCGCGCTCGTCGTCCCGACGACCGCCACGACCCCTCAGGAGGAGACCGCATGAGCACGACCGAGCAGGCGCCGTCGGCCTCCGCGCTGCCGCTGACCGCCGAGGACGTCGAGGCGGCCGCCGAGCGGCTCGCCCCGGTGCTGCGACGCACCCCGCTGCAGCGCAGCGAGCGGCTGAGCGAGATCGCCGGCGTCCCCGTCTGGCTCAAGCGCGAGGACCTGCAGTCCGTGCGCTCGTACAAGCTGCGCGGCGCCTACCTGTTCCTCGCCTCGCTCGACGATGCGGCCCGCGAGGCCGGGGTCGTCGCCGCGAGCGCCGGCAACCACGCGCAGGGCGTCGCCCGCGCCTGCCGGGACCTCGGCATCCGCGGCCGCATCTACGTGCCCGGCACGACCCCGCGCCAGAAGCGCGACCGCATCGTCGCGATCGGCGGGGACGACGTCGAGCTCGTCCTGGTCGGCGACACCTTCGACGACGCCGCCGAGGCCGCGGCCGACGACGCCGAGCGCACCGGCGCAACGCCGGTGCCGCCCTTCGACCACCCCCTCATCATGGCCGGCCAGGGGACGGTCGCGCTCGAGGCCGTCGAGCAGCTCCGCACCGAGCACGGGCGCGAGCCCGCCACGGTCGTGCTGCCCGTCGGCGGAGGCGGCCTGCTGGGCGGCTGCGGCGCCTGGCTGCGCGAGCGCACCCCGTCGGTGCGGATCGTCGGCGTCGAGCCCGCGGGGGCGGTGTCGATGGCGGCGGCGATGCGCGCGGGACGCCCCGTGACGCTCAACGAGCTGGATCGCTTCGTCGACGGCGCCGCCGTGCGCCGCGTGGGCGCGGCGCCGCTGCGGATGGTCCAGGCCATGGCGCCGGAGCTCGTCGCGGTCGACGAGGGCGCGGTCTGCACCGAGATGCTGGAGCTCTACCAGGTGGACGGCATCATCGCCGAGCCCGCCGGGGCGCTGGCCGCGACGGCCGTCGCGACCGGGGTCCTCGGCCCCCTGCGTCCGGCGGGCGAGCCGGGCTCCACGGCGGGTCCCGCTCCGACGTACGACGGCGCGGGCGCCGGCCCCGCCGGCGACAGCGCTGAGGACGACGCCACCCTCGACTCCGACGGCGACGTGATCATCGTGATCTCCGGCGGCAACAACGACGTCTCGCGCTACAACGAGATCGTCGAGCGCTCGCTCGTGCACGAGGGCCTCAAGCACTACTTCCTCGTGACCTTCCCGCAGGAGCCGGGCGCGCTGCGGGAGTTCCTCGGCAAGGTGCTCGGCCCCGACGACGACATCGTCCTGTTCGACTACATCAAGCGCAACAACCGCGAATCGGGTCCGGCGCTCGTCGGCCTCGAGATCGGCCGCCGCGAGGACTTCGAGCCGCTGATGGCCCGCATGGCCGCGTCCAACATGGAGATCGAGCGGATCGATCCCGAGGATCCGATGTACCGCTACCTCACCTGAGACGGCATCCGCAGGGACGAGGAGGGGGCCGCCGGCGGATCGCCGGCGGCCCCCTCGGGTCGTGCGTCGTGCGAGGGACGCCCTGCGCGGGGATCCCTCGCGAGGATCAGGAGGATCAGGCCTGACGGGCCTCGACGGCGGAGCGGACGATGTCGTCCAGGCCGTGCTCGGACTTCCAGCCGAGGGTCTCGGCGATGCGGTCGCCCGAGCAGATCAGGCGCGCCGGGTCGCCGGCGCGGCGGGGACCGATCTCGGGGACGATCTCGATGCCCTTGGCGCGCGCGATCGCGTCGATGACCTCGAGGACGCTCGAGCCCTCACCGGTCCCGACGTTGAAGACGCGGTGGGGACGATCCTCGCCGCGCAGGTAGTCGAGGGCCGCGATGTGCGCATGCGCGAGATCGAGGACGTGCACGTAGTCGCGGATGCAGGTGCCGTCGGGGGTGTCGTAGTCGTCGCCGAAGACGACGGGCGCCTTGCCCTGCTCGAGACGGTCCAGCACGATCGGCACCAGGTTCATCACCGCGGTGTCCGCGAGCTCGGGCCATCCCGCGCCGGCGACGTTGAAGTAGCGCAGGGCGACGGTGCGCATGCCGTGGGCGCGCTCCGCGTCGGCCAGCATCCACTCGCCGACGAACTTCGTGGCGCCGTAGGGGTTGATCGGCGCCGGGGCGAGATCCTCGGTCACGAGATCGACATCGGGCACGCCGTAGACGGCGGCGGAGGAGGAGAACACGACGTCGCGGATCTCCGCGGTCGCGCAGGCCGACAGCACGTTGGCGAGCCCGCCGACGTTGTCGTGCCAGTACATCTCCGGGTTCGCGACCGACTCGCCGACCTGCTTGTGGGCGGCGAAGTGGATGACCGAGTCCGCTCCGGAGGCGGTGAGGTGGAAGGCCAGCTTCTCGGCCGCATCGGACTGCGTGACGTCGAGCTCGATGAGCTCGGCGCCCTCCGTCCTCTCACGGAGACCGGTGGAGAGGTCATCCACCACGAGCACGCGCTCGCCCTTCTCCACGAGGAGTCGCACAACGTGCGACCCGATGTACCCGGCACCACCGATCACGAGAGTCGTCATGCCCCGAGCCTACCGGCAAGACCGCGTCGGCCCGCGTCAGCTCCAGGAGCTCGACACCGGGCGGCCCTCGGCGTAGCCCGCGGCGCCCTGCAGGCCGATCACCGCGCGCTCGCGGAACTCCTCGGTCGAGGAGGCGCCCGCATAGGTGTAGGAGGAGCGCACGCCGGCGGTGATCTCGTCGAGGAGGTCCTCGACGCCGCCGCCGTTCTCGGCGAGGAACATGCGGGACGTCGAGATGCCCTCCTCGAACAGGCCCTTGCGGGCGCGCGCGAAGGCGTCCTCGTGAGCGGTGCGGTTCGAGACGGCGCGCTTGGAGGCCATGCCGAAGTTCTCCTTGTAGCGGCGTCCGCGCTCGTCGACGCGCATGTCGCCGGGCGACTCGTAGGTGCCGGCGAACCAGGAGCCGATCATCACGTTGGAGGCGCCGGCGGCGAGCGCGAGGGCGACGTCGCGCGGGTGGCGGACCCCGCCGTCGGCCCAGATGCGGCCGCCGAGCCGGCGCGCCTCGGCGGCGCACTCGAGGACCGCGGAGAACTGCGGGCGTCCGACGCCGGTCATCATGCGGGTCGTGCACATGGCGCCCGGGCCGACGCCGACCTTGACGATGTCGGCTCCGGCCTCGATCAGCTCACGGGTGCCCTCGGCGGTGACGATGTTCCCGGCGACCAGGCGCACCGTCGTGCCCTCGCGATCGCCGAGGACGGCGCGGGCCGCGCGCAGGGCGTCGATCATCTTGTCCTGATGCCCGTGGGCGGTGTCCAGGACGATCACGTCGGCCCCGGAGCCGACGAGCGCCTCGACGCGCGCGGAGACGTCGGCGTTGATGCCGACGGCGACCGCGGTGCGCAGCCTGCCCTCCGCGTCGACGGCCGGACGGTAGATGGTCGAGCGCAGCACGCCGTCGGCGGTGAGGACGCCGCGCAGCGTGCCGTCGGCCTCCACGACGACGGCGGCATCGTCATGGGTGGCGGCGATGCGGGCGTGGAGCACGGCCGGCTCCGCCTCGAGGTCCGACGGGCGGAGGACGAGATGCTCGGTGTTCAGGACGTCGCCGACGGCGGAGAAGGAGTCGCGTCCGGCGATCTCGGTGGCGGAGACCACACCGAGCGGCCGACGGGCCTCGTCGACCACGACGACGATGCCGTGGGCGCGCTTGGGCAGCAGCGCCGCGGCCTGGCCGAGGGTGCCTTCGGGACCCAGCGTCAGCGGATGGTCGACGAGCAGGTCACGGCTCTTGATCGAGCGGACGATCGAGTCGATCCGCTCGGGGGACAGATCCTGCGGCAGCACGGCCAGCCCGCCGCGACGGGCCATGGTCTCGGCCATGCGGCGCCCGGAGACCGCGGTCATGTTGGCCGCGACGAGGGGGATCGTCGTGCCGGTGCCGTCGTCGCTCGAGAGGTCGACGTCGAAGCGGGAGGTGACCGCCGACCTCGCGGGCAGGAAGAAGCAGTCGTCATAGGTCAGGTCGGTGGTCGGAGTATGGATCAGACGCATGCCCCCACCCTAGGACGCCGCCCTCCCCTGCGCTCTGCCAGCGGCGTTTCGTCCGTTCCGCACGACCTCCACGAGACCCGCACGCGAGGATGCCGGGCCGCACAGGAACGAGAATCTAGGATGGCCGCATGACGGACCCGTCCTCGGCCTCGTGGCGCAGACGACGTCGGGGAGGCAGGCACCAGGAGCCGATCCGACGCGCTCAAGCGCGCCCGCAGACGCCTGAGGCGGCGAAGAAGACCCGTGACCAGGCATTCGGCACTTCTGCGCGATCGTGGTTGGGATCGACCGAAGCCGATCCCGCGCCCGCGGCAGAGCCGACAGCGCCCCCCGCTCCTGCTTCTCCCGCCCCTGCTTCTCCCGCCGCATCACCCGCTGCACCCCCCACCGCACTGCCCGCCGGTCGGCCCTCGGCCCCGGCGGACGCTCCCGCCGCCCGGCCTCCTGCCGCTCCGGCCCCCGCCTCTCGGCCTCCCGCCCGACCGGCCCCCGCAGAGCCCTCGGCCCCCGCCCCCGCGGCGCGGCCCTCTGCACCTGCACCTGCACCTGCACCTGCACCTGCACCTGCACCTGCACCTGCACCTGCACCTGCACCTGCACCTGCGTCAGCATCCTCCGCCTCCGGCGCGCCCGTGCGTCGGGCCCATGGGCGGCGCGCCGCCCGGCCGGCCGGCGACACCTCTCCCTTCGCGCCGACGGGCCCGATCTCCGCAGGCGCCGCGGCCGAGAGCGCCGCGCCCTCGAGCGGTGCGCGTCCGGGCGGCGCACGCCCGGCGTCCGGCGCCGGAGCGGCCGGTGCCGCCGCCGCAGCAGCCGGTGCCGCCGCCGCGGCGGCCGCTGCTGCACGCAGCGCCGTCGGCCAGGGACCGTCCGCGTCCCCCGCGGGCCGTCCCGCGAGCCCCGCCCGCCCGGCCCCGGAGGCGGGTGCCGACCTCCCGTCGGCCGATCCGGTGCAGCCCGCCCCTCCGTCGACGAGCCGGACGGCGCGCCGTGCACCCGCCGCGGCGCCCGCCGCGCCCTCCGCACCGGACGCGCCGACCGGGCAGCGGGCCCCGTCCCCGAGCGGGTCCGCCGCCTCGACCGGTCCGTCGTCCGCCACGGACTCCTGGACTCCGACCTTCCCGCTCACCGGGCAGCGTCCCGCGGCCCGCACCGAGCAGCCGACGATGCAGCAGGCCCCCGTCGCGGACGCTCCGGTCGCCGACGAGGCGCCGGCTCGCCCCGCGCCGCGGCAGCCGTCGGGCCTTCCGACGACCGGCGGTCCCGCGCGCCGCGGGACCTGGACCGTCGCCGATCCGCAGCCCCCGGGGGCGGAGGACGTCGCCGTGGCCGCCGCCGCGTCGGCCGCCCCGTCCCCGGCGGAGCAGAGGCCGCGCACGCCCACCGGAGCGCGGACCGTCCGCACCCCGCGGTCGCCGCACAACGACTTCTCCTCCCCCAACCGGTGGATCGCCGACTCCCCGCTCTCCGCGGCGGACGAGGGGTTCGCCGTCGACGACGGCTCGGGGAAGTCCCCGCTGCCGCTGCGCACCGACCGGCCCGACCCCCCTCGCACGGGCTCCCTCCCGATCGTGGCCCTCTGGACCGCGGCCTCCTCGCTGGTGCCCGGGACCGGTCTGCTGACCACGCGTCTGCGCGGCCTGGGCTGGGCGATGCTGGCCGCGCTGATCCTCACCGTCGTCGGCATCGCCGGATGGTTCATCATCGGCGACCCGCTCATGACGCTCGTGACATGGCTGACGAAGCGCTCGATCATCATCGGGCTGATGCTCGTCGTCGCGGTCGTCGGCATCGTGTGGATGCTCCAGGTCGTGCTGACGAACCTCTCCCATGCGACCCTGCAGCGGCTCCGCGGGAGCCGTCGCACGGCGTCCTTCGTCATCGCCGCGGTGATGGTGCTGCTCGTCGCCGTCCCCTTCGGCCGCGGCGTGCAGTCGCTGTGGGCCGCGCAGGGCCTGCTGGGCTCGGAGTCCGTGTTCGCGAGCTCCTCGGAGTCCAACAGCGTCATCTCCGACGGCGACGATCCCTGGGCGGGCGTCGGCCGGCTGAACATCATGCTGCTGGGACAGGACGCCGGCGAGGACCGCACGGGCACCCGGCCCGACACGATCATGGTCGCCTCGATCGACACCGAGACCGGTCGCACCGCGCTCTTCTCGATCCCCCGCAACCTCGAGAACGTGCACTTCCCGGAGGGCACGAGCGCCGCCGAGGCGTTCCCCGACGGCTTCGACTACTTCGGGACGAACCAGAACCTGATCAACGCCGTGTGGACCTGGGCGAACGACCGCCCGGACCTCTTCCCCGGGGACGACGACCCGGGCCTGACGGCCACCACCTGGGCGGTCGAGGAGACCCTCGGTCTCGACATCGACTACTACGCCATGGTGAACCTGCAGGGCTTCGAGGACCTCGTCGACGCGATCGGCGGCGTCCAGATCGACGTCGAGCGCCGGATCCCCATAGGCGGCGGCACCAACCAGTCCACCGGCGGGAAGTACCCGATCACCGGGTACATCGAACCCGGCCTGCAGACGCTCGACGGCTACCACGCCCTCTGGTACGCCCGCTCGCGCGAAGGATCCGACGACTTCAACCGCATCTGCCGCCAGCAGCGCATGGTGCGCGTGGTGACGCAGGAGGCCGATCCGGCGACCCTGGCGCTCGCCTTCCCGCAGCTGGTGTCGGCGACCGAGGCGAACATCGAGTCCGACATCCCGGTGGGCGACCTCGACGCCTTCGTCGAGCTCGCCCTGAAGATCAAGAGCGCCGGCTACAACTCGTACCCGATCACCGAGGAGGTGACCCCGTCGTACGACGCCGACTGGGACTACCTCAAGAAGTGGGTGGCGGCCTCGATCGACGACTCGCTGGAGAACGTGCAGACCGCCTCGGTGGTCGACGGCTCGGAGACGACGGCGTCGGCCGATCCCGGCGACTCCGGGGAGACGACGACCGACGGCGCCGACGGGACCGACGGCACCGATGCCACGACGACGGAGGAGCCCACCGACGATCCCACGGAGGAGGCGACCACCGAACCGTCCACGGGCGAGGAGTCCACGGCCGCCGAGCAGGAGGTCGTCATCAACGACGATCCGCTGCAGTCCTGCCTGCCCTCCTCGGAGCAGTGAGTCCCCGGGACCTCCGCTGAGGGACTCTGCCGGGAGACGGAGGCCCGTCCTGCCGCCGCGAGGCGGGAGGACGGGCCTCCGCGCGTCCGAGGGTCCCCACCGGCCCGTCGGCGGCCCACCGGGCCCGTCGGCGGCCCACCGGGCCCGTCGGCGACCGACGGCCGGTCCGTCAGTCGCAGACCTGCAGGAGCGCGTTCTCGATCAGCTCCGGCATGGCCGGATGGATCCAGTACTGGGTGCGGGCGATGTCGCGGGCGGTCTGGCCGGTGCTCATGGCCTGGATGAGCAGCTGGATGAGGGTCGTCGCCTCCGGGCCGATGAGGTGAGTACCGAGGATCCGCGTGGTCTCGGCGTCGACGATGACCTTCGCGAAGCCGGTGGTGTCCTCCAGGGCCCAGCCGTAGGCGATCGAGGCGTACTCCTGGACCGCGACGACGATCTCGCGCCCCTCCGCCTCGGCCTGCGCGCGAGCGGCCTGCTCGTCGAGCCCCACCCAGGCGACCTGCGGATGGGTGAAGACGCCGTTGGGCACCGGCATCGTGTCGGAGCGCCGCAGGTCCTCGGGATGCAGGACGTTGTGCCGGACGATCCGCAGCTCGTGGTTCGCCACATGCTTGAGCTGATCCGGGCTCGAGAGGTCCCCGAGCGCCCAGATCCCCTCGAGCACCGGGTGCCCCTCCGCCGCGCTCAGCACCCGCTGGTGCGCGTCGACGCGCACGCGTCCGGCGTCGTCGAGGCCGATCCCCGCCACCTCGACCTCCAGCAGGTCGGAATTGGGGCGCCGGCCGGTCGCCACCAGGATCTCCTGGGCCCGCAGCACGACCTCCTCGGTCTCGTCCGAGGGTCCGCGCCGCCCGCGCAGCTCGATGCCGTCGGCGGTGCGGACGACCGACGTCGTCGCCAGCTCCGTCTCCAGGTGCACGCGCTCACCGAGGATCTCCGTGAGGCGCCGGGAGACGTCGACGTCGGCGTGGCGCAGCAGCTGCCCCGAGCGCGCGACCACGGTGACGTCGACGCCGAGGGCGGACAGCACATGCGCCATCTCGACCGCCACGACGCCGGAGCCGAGGATCAGCAGCGAGGACGGCAGCTCGTCCACGCGCATGATCGTGTCGGAGGTGTGGGGCTCCGCCTCGGCGAGCCCCTCGATCGCGGGGATCATGGGCCGCGAGCCGGCGCCGAGCACGATCACGTCGGCGGTGACGGCCTCGGTGCGGCCGTCGCCGAGGTCGACCTCGAGAGCGCGGGGGCCGGTGAAGCGCGCTGTGCCGCGCAGCAGGGTGAGGTTCGCGTTGTCGTCATGATCACGGCGGTACTCCTCGCCGCCCGCGGAGATCGGATCGATCCGTCCGAAGATCCGGTCCCTGACATCACGCCAGCGCACCGCGTCGAGCGTCTCGTCGACGCCGAAGCGGGAGGACTCCGACGGCGCGAGCGCGAGATCCGCGGTGCGGACGAACATCTTGGTGGGGATGCAGCCGAGGTTGAGGCAGGTCCCTCCGAAGACGCGATCCGGCCCGACGCCGCGATCGATCTGGACAATGCTGCGGCCTGCGAGATCCGGACCGGGGAACGAGTTGACGGAGCCGGAGCCGATGAGGGCGATGTCATAGTGGGTCACCGCTCCAGGCTAGTGCTCCGACCTGTTCCCCGGCGGGGTGCACCGGACGGCGTCCCGCCGCCTGCCGCGATCGTTCCCGAGGCAGGAGCGCCGCTCCTGCCGCACCCCGCCTGAGACCGCTCTCATGCCACAGGGAGTTCGCGTAGAGTGACCGATTCGTCCACAGTGACCGGAAAGTAGATCCGTTCGCGCATGAGGGGCGTCGACCTGATAGGTTCCGGTCCGAGCCAAAAATACGGCGGGCATCGCCAGTTCCCTGATGCCGCCGTCGCACCCTCAGCGCGGCAGGCGCTCTGGTACCCTGCCGTCCCTTCTGAAGAGGAACATCCATGACCGAACCGTCCCTCGCCGGCACCTGGGCCATCGACCCGACCCACACCCGGATCGGCTTCGCGACCCGTCACGCCATGGTGACGAAGGTGCGCGGCGCCTTCAACGACATCGCAGGCATCGCGGAGTTCACCGACGCCGGCACCGAAGGCGCCACGGTCTCCGTGACGGTCCAGATGGCCAGCATCGACACCCGCAACACCCAGCGCGACGAGCACCTGCGCGGCGCGGACTTCTTCGACGTCGAGAACCACCCCGAGATGACCTTCATCTCCCATTCCCTCGAGGAGGTCGACGAGAACGGCTACATCGTCACCGGCGACCTCACGATCATGGGCAAGACCCGCAACATCTCGATCCCGCTGCGCTTCATGGGCATCAACACCGATCCCTTCGGCTTCGTCCGCGCCGGCTTCGAGGGGACCCGCCGCCTGGACCGCCGCGACTGGGGCATCACCTACAACGCTCCGCTGGCCGGCGGCGGCCTGCTGATCGGCGACCGCATCCAGCTGGAGTTCGAGCTCTCCCTGATCCTGCAGGCCTCCGACCAGGGCGAGGAGGCCGTCGAGGCCGCGTCCGACGAGGAGCAGCCTGCCGTCGAGGAGCAGCCCGCGGCCGAGGAGCAGTCCGTCGACGCCGACATCATCGACGACGTCCCCACCTCCGCCGCCGAGCAGGACGGCGAGCAGGCCGCCCGCCAGGAGGGCTGAGCCCTCTCCGCGACGGAGAGGCGCGCACCCATGGGGCGACCGCTCCCGCCGGCGCTGGCCGCATCGCTGGACATCCTGCGATGCCCCGCCTGCGGCCAGGCGCTCACCCCGGCCGACGGCTCCCTGGCCTGCCCCGCCCGGCACAGCTTCGACGTGGCCCGCGCCGGCTACGTCTCGCTGCTGACCGGGCGGGGCGCCGTCACCTCCGACGATGACGAGATGGCGCGCGCCCGCGAGCGGTTCCTCTCCGCCGGGTCCTACGACCCCCTGGCGGATGCTCTCGCGGAGCTCTCCGCACCCGTCCTGGAGCCCGCGGACGACCGCGCGATGCGCCCGTCGGACGCCCCTCCGTCTCGGATCCTCGACGCCGGATGTGGCTCCGGCCACTATCTGTCCCACGTCCTGAGACGTTTTCGGGACGTTTCGGGAGTGGGCTTCGACACATCGCCGCGCTCCCTGAGATTCGCCGCCCGCGCCCATGAGCGCGCGGCGGTCTGGCGCGGCGACTCCTTCGCCCCCTTCCCTCTGCGCGACGACTCCGTCGACGTCCTGCTGGACGTGTTCGCCCCGCGCAACCCGCCCGAGTTCGCCCGCGTGCTGCGGCCCGGCGGCCTCCTCCTCGTCGCGCGCCCGGCCGCGGACCATCTGGCGGAGCTGCGCGCGGCGATCCCCGGGATGGTCGCCGTCGACCCCCGCAAGGAGGAGCGGCTGAGCACGGCGCTCGATCCGCTGTTCCGCACCGTCGCCGTCCGCGAGCTGCGCTTCACGATGGACCTGTCCGCGCAGAGCGCCCGTGACCTCGTCGCGATGACCCCGAGCGCCCGACACGTGGATCCCGACCTCCTCGCCGCATCGCTCGAGGACGGCCTGCGGGTGAGCGCGGCGATGATCATCAGCGCCCATGCGCCGCTCTGACCCGGTCGGCGGACCGCGCCCATCGGGCGGCATGACGCACCGATCGATCCGCAGCCAGCGTCCGTCGGCCGACGGACGACAGCCGGCGGACGACAGCCGGCGGACGACAACCGGCGGCGCGAGCTGATCAGTCGGCGGCGGCGCGCAGGATCTCGGCGGCGCGGCGGAGGATCTCGCGCTGCTCGGCATCGAGGCGCGGGAGGCTCTCGGCGAGCACTCCCGCCCAGTGCGCCCGGATGCCGTCGCGGCTCGCCCCCGCGAGCTCCGTGGTGCGCAGGCGCGTGATCCGGGAGTCCTCCGGATCCTTCTCCCGCACCACGAACCCCCGGGCCGTCAGCGCCCGCAGCGCGGCGCTGAGGTTCGAGCGCCGGAGCCCGGTCCCCTCCGCGGCGAGGCTCGGCGTCGTCCCCGGGTGATGGTCGACGTAGCGCAGGACCATCACCTCGGTGCCCGTGAGCGGGACGACGTCGGGCAGCGCATGCGCGTCGAGCTGCAGGCGTCGAGCGAGGTCGACGACCGCCTCGCCCAGCTCGAGCAGGAGGTCGTCGTCCTCGGGGGACGACGACGCGGAGGTGCCGGAGCCGGTGGAGATCACCGTCCCATCGTATCGACATCACCTCGATAATTATGCTTTCATAACCACCCATGAGCACCTCTCCCCCGACCGCTTCCGCCATCGCAGCCTCCGTCGCGCCCGCCGACGCCGCCGCCCCTCCGAGCGCCCCGATCAGCATCGGACTGCTCGCCATCCTCGGGCTCCTGAGCGCAGCCGCCCCGCTCGCGACCGACCTCTATCTCCCGGCGTTCCCCGAGATGACCACCGATCTCGGCACCGGCGCCTCGCAGGTCCAGCTGACCCTGACGGCCTTCCTCGCGGGCCTGACCATCGGCCAGCTCGTCTTCGGACCGCTCTCGGACCGCACCGGACGCCGCCTGCCGCTCCTGGTGGGCTCCGCCCTGTTCGTCGTCGCCAGCATCGCCGCGACCTTCGCACCGACCGTCGGCCTCCTGATCGCCGCCCGGCTCGTCCAGGGCCTCGCGGGAGCGGCCGGCATGGTCCTCGCCCGCGCGATCGTCTCGGACCTCGCCCAGGGGCCCGCGGCGGCCCGCGCCTTCAGCCTGATGATGATCATCGGCGGCGTCGCCCCCGTCGTCGCACCCGTCATGGGAGGCGTGCTCACCGGCGTCATCGGCTGGCGGGGCCTGCTCGGCATCGTCCTCGCGCTGAGCGCCATCATGCTCGTGGCCGTCGTCGCGGGCGTGCGCGAATCCCTGCCGCCCGCCCGCCGCGCCGAGCTGCTCGCCGCGCGCCGCGACTCAGGCAGCGCGCTCGACTTCCTGCGCGACCGGGCCTACCTCGCCCACGCGCTGTGCTTCGGCTTCGCCTTCGCGGTCATGATGGCCTACATCTCGGCCTCGCCCTTCGTCTACCAGGACCTGATGGGCTTCAGCACCGTCGGCTACGGCCTCGCCTTCGGGGTGAACGCGATCGCGCTCATGATCGTCAGCGCGATCTCCGCCCAGCGCGTCACCACCGTCGGCCCCGACCGCATGCTGCGGATGGGCCTCGCCGCGATCGGGATCTCCGCACTGGCGATCCTCGCGCTCGTGCTGCTGGGCGCCCCCTCGATCTGGCTGATGGTTCCCCTGTTCACCGCGATCTCCTCCATGGGCCTGATCTTCGGCAACGCGACGGCGCTCGCCCTCGGCGCCGTGCCGCAGGCGGCGGGCACCGCCTCCGCGGTCCTGGGCGCCTTCCAGTTCGGGCTCGGAGCCCTGGTCTCGCCGCTGGTGAGCCTCGGCAGCGGGATCACCGCCCTGCCGCTCGCGATCGTCATGGTCTGCTGCGCGGCGCTCGCCGTGCTGAGCCTCCTGCTCCTCGGACGCCGCTCGGCGGCCTGAGGATCCCGTCAGGAGCCGACCGCAGGGGACCCGGCCGGGTCGATCGGCCCGGCCGAGTCCGTCGGCCCGGCCGAGTCCGTCGGCCCGGCCGAGTCCGTCGGCCCGGCCGAGTCCGTCGGCCCGGCCGAGTCCGTCGGCCCGGCCGGGTCCTCCCACGCGCCGTTGAGGAGCTGGAGCATCCGGCAGTCGGCCCAGCGCCCGCCGAGGCGCAGATAACCGGGCGCGAGACCGAACTCCACGAAGCCGCAGCGCTCGAGGACCCGGACGGAGGCGTCGTTGCCGACCTGCACCTCCGCCTGCAGCCGGTGGAGACCCAGCGCCCCGAAGGCGATCGCCACCGCGGCCCGGACGGCGAACGTCGCGATCCCCCGTCCGGTCACCTGCTTGTCGACCCAGTAGCCGAGGGACGCCGCCTCGACCGGACCGCGCTGGATGCCGCTGAGGCTGATCCGGCCGACGACCCGGGAGCCCGCCCCGGACCCGTCGTCATGGAGGATCACCAGCGGCAGGCAGCGGCCCTCCTGCTTCTGCTGCAGGAGCCCGCGGATGGCGGACTCCTGCCCCTCCGGCGTGAACCAGGACTCCGTGCGCAGCGGCGCGCCGACCAGGAGCTCCTCGCGGTTGCGCCGCTCCAGCTCGGCGAGCCGCTCCGCATGCGCCGGGGACAGCAGGGCGAGCGTGGTGGTGCCATGGGCCGGAGCCGAGGAGCGATCGATCATGACGCCATTGTCCTCCGCACGGGCATCGGCGCAGTGCGGCGGGACCGCGCCTAGGCTGGGAGGACATCTCCTGCGAGGAAGGGACTGCTGTGACCGGACGCCGCTGCGTTCTCATCGACTTCGACGGCACGATCGCCGATCAGGGCATCGTGCCCGCCGCCCACGTGGAGGCGATCTCCCGCGTCCGCGCCGCCGGCCATGCGGTCGTGCTCTGCACCGGCCGCTCGGAGGCCATCGTCGCCGACGAGGTCCTCGCCCTGTTCGACGGCGCCGTGACCTCGGCGGGCGCGCACATGCGCATCGGCGGGGAGGTCCTCCGCGACGAGCGCTTCCCCCGCGGCGTCGCCGAGCGCATCGTCGACGTGATGCTGGAGCACGAGGTCGTCTTCGCCCTCGAGGCCCCCGAGGCGCTGTACTGCCCGCCGAGCACCCGCCCGTACCTGACCGCACGGCCGCGGACCGTCGAGGCCCGCCCCGGCGACATCGGCGGCGGGATCGGCGACCTCGTCGACGCCGTCGTCGAGGCGGAGGACCTGCGCTCCCGCTCCTTCGCGAAGATCGCGCTGTGGGGCTCGCCCGTGCCGGTCGACGATCTCGCCGCGGCCGTCGGCCCGGAGCTCGCCACGCTGCCGAACTCCATCGCCGACGACGGCACCAGCTCCGGCGAGATCTTCCTGCGCCATCTCGACAAGGCCGACGGGGTCCGGCGCATCGCCGAGCACCTGGGGCTGGGGATCGACGCGACGATCGGCATCGGCGACGGCATGAACGACCTCGGGATGCTGCGCACCGCGGGCACCGCGGTCGCGGTCGAGGGATCGCCGGCGCCGCTGCTGGAGGTCGCCGACCTCGTCATCCCGCCGCCCGCGCGCCACGGCCTCGTCACCGCCTTCGAGAGCCTCGAGCTGGTCTGAGCGCCGGCGCGGGTCCCGCCGGAGCGGGTCAGCTCCGGCGGTCGGGGCGGTGCAGACCCATCAGGACCAGCCCTGCCGCGGCCGCCAGGGCACCCGCCCCGGCCAGGATCACGGCGGGTGCCGTGACGTCGGCCGCCAGCTGCTGCTCGAACACCTGGATGATCGGACCGATGAAGCTCGCCTGGTCCGCGGCATCCGGGATCAGCGTCTCCACGTTCGCGGCCATCACGTAGGTGAGGCCGCCCGCGGCGAGGGCCGCGACGCCCGCCAGCAGGAGCATCGTGCGGCGATGCCGGGCGATGAGCAGGGCGGCGACCGCGAGCCCGAGGGCGATGGGCCCGAGGCGGCCCGCCCAGGGGTCCAGCACCGTCGCATACCGCAGCAGCGGCACGTCGGGAACCGTCGCCAGGGTGACGACGGCGCTGTCCGGCCGCGGGAGATCGATGGGGAGGTAGTCCTCGGCGCCGGTGAGGATGACGTCGATCGTCGGCGCCAGATCCACGTCCAGCGGCGAGTCCCCCGCCGTGAACAGCGCTGTGTGCAGGGAGGCCATCGTGGTGCGCCAGGTGGTCGCGTAGGCCTCGGTGTCGGCGGCCTTGGCGGCCTGCTCCTGCGCGATGGGCGTGAGCTGCTCGGTGATCCAACCGGGCACGACATCGCTGTCGAGGAGCTCGTCGACGGCGGAGTCGCTGAGGGTGCGCTGCAGGGCGGCGTCGTCGGCCAGCGGCTCGGCGACCGCGAGGAAGCCGTCCTGGTCGACGACGTTGTCCTCGATCCAGACGGCGGGCAGCCACAGCGTGCCGAGGACGAGGGCCGCCAGCAGCAGGGCGAAGGAGATCAGGTCACGGAGAGCGCTCACGGGGTCACGCTACCGTCCCGAGCCCTGCGGATCGCGGAGAGGATCGAGAGGGCACGAGCGCATCCGGTGAAGGAATCGGGTCGACGGATCCGATGCCTCCGACGCGTCGGGCGCTGGAACGGGAACGGCCCCGCACCATGAGGTGCGGGGCCGGGTGTCGGAGACCGGAGGATCAGCCGTTGACGCGGATGAAGGTCCAGCTGCCGGAGTAGATGTTGCGCTCGGAGGTGTCCACGCGGGTGTTGCCGGCGTCGATGAAGGTGTTGCCGCCGACGTAGATGCCGATGTGGCCCGGCTTGTAGACCAGGTCGCCGGGCTGCGCCTCGGAGCGGGAGATGACGGTGCCGGCCGCGGCCTGCGCGCTCGCGGTGCGCGGCAGCGAGATGCCGTTCTGGGCGTAGACCCACTGCACGAAGCCGGAGCAGTCCCAGCCGGAGGTGGAGGAGCCGCCGTAGACGTAGGGGGTCCCGATGCCCGAGCGGGCGGTGGCCAGCAGCGAGGAGCTGAGGCCGTTGGAGGAGGCGCTCGAGGTGGTGGACGCGGAGGAGCTGGACTCGCTCGAGTCGGAGTCGCTCGACGAGGAGGACGACTCGCTCGAGGAGGACTCGCTCGAGGAGGACGAGGAGTCGCTGGAGCTGCTCGAGGAGGAGCTGGAGGACGAGGAGGACTCGGAGGTCGAGGTGCGCTCGGTGTCGCGGCTCGAGGTGCTGGAGTCGTCGCGCGTCTCGGTCGAGGCGGTCTCCTCGACGACGGGCTCCGGCTCCGGCTCCGGCTCCGGGGCGGCGATGGTGATGTCGCCGTCCTGCGGAGCGGTGACGACCAGGGCCGTCGTGGTGGTCGCAGCGGAGTCGCCGTCCGTGGAGGCGGTGGCCGCGGGGATGCCGACGGCCGGAGCGGTCACCGGGGTCAGGAGGGCCGTGGTGGTCCCCTCGGCCTGGGGCGCGGCGCCGGAGTCTGCGGAGTTCTCCGCGGTCGCGGCGGAGGCGCCGCCCAGCAGCACGCCGGCGGCGATCGCGGCGCCGGCGGCGACGCGGCCTGCATGGACGGCGGGGGTCACCGGCCGCATGGCGCGGCGGTGGGTGTTGCTCGCAGTCTTCGACACGTTGGGCTCCCGTCCCCCGGGCTGACGCCCTGCGCGTTGGTCCTCTCGTCGTCCAGAACCGGCGCGCAGTCGGGGGCCCGGTCGGACATGCCCGAGGATCTCGCCCGGGCACGAGTACGACCATAGGGGGAGAAAGCCGTCTGGTCAGTCGGACACATAGTGTCTGGAGGAGAACTTGACCTTGGCTTTACCCTGCGGTGATGGGGGTCACGTGGAGTTGACTCGCGCTGTCCTTCGCGATGGCGAGCTGGCCCCCGTCAGGGCCCTGCAGGAGGTAGCTGTCCGCGACCCGCTCGACCGTCAGCTCGGCCCCGGGGACGATGCCGCGCTCGGCGAGATCCCCCAGGAGCTCGGGATCGGACTGGAGCACCTCGCCGATGCGCTCGAGGCGCACCGGGACGGTCCGGCGATCGCCGACGACCTCGGGGAGGTCCGCGTCGGGCCGGCCCGCGGCGCTGCGATCTCCGATCCGCTCCGCCGGGATGCCGAGCTCCTCGAGCCCGGGGATCGCGTTGCCGTAGGGGTCCAGGAACGGCGGCTCGAGCTTCTCGGCGATGCGCTTCTCCACCTCGAGGCTCATCACGTGCTCCCAGCGGCAGGCCTCCTCGTGGACGTGGGCGTAGTCCAGCCCGATCACGTCGAGGAGGTGGCGCTCGGCCAGGCGGTGCTTGCGCATCACGGCGGTCGCGACCGCGCGCCCCTGATCCGTCAGACGGATCTGCCGCTGCGGGTCGAGGTGCAGCAGGCCGTCGCGCTCCATGCGGGCGACGGTCTGCGAGACCGTCGGCCCCGAGTGGCCGAGCCGCTCGGCGATGCGGGCGCGCATCGGCGAGATCCCCGCCTCGTGCAGCTCGAAGACCGTCTTCAGGTACATCTCGGTGGTGTCGATGAGATCGCCGCTCACGAGCTCCCCCTCCATCATCGTTCTGCCGGTCCACGGCACGGAATCTTGACTCTGTCCATCCTAGTGCCGGGTCCGACGCCCGACGGGCGGATTGCTGGGAAGCCGTCGTCGGCGCACGGGAGCCGGACGCGCAGCGGCCCCGGGGCTCTCGCCCCGGGGCCGCTGCGTCGGACCGGTTCCCGGAGGTCCCGGCGCCGTTCGCGATCAGAGCGCGGCGATGATCCCGCGCATGAGCTCGGCGGTCTCCGTCGGCGTCTTGCCGACCTTGACCCCGGCGGCCTCGAGGGCCTCCTTCTTCGCCTGCGCGGTGCCGGCGGAGCCGGAGACGATGGCGCCGGCATGGCCCATCGTCTTGCCCTCGGGGGCGGTGAAGCCCGCGACGTAGCCGACGACCGGCTTGGTCATGTTGTCCTTGATGTACGCGGCGGCGCGCTCCTCGGCGTCGCCGCCGATCTCGCCGATCATCACGACGCCGACGGTGTCGGGGTCGTTCTCGAACGCCTCGAGGGCGTCGATGTGGGTGGTGCCGATGACCGGGTCCCCGCCGATGCCGATGGCGGTGGTGAAGCCGATGTCCGCCAGCTCGTACATCATCTGGTAGGTCAGGGTGCCGGACTTGGAGACCAGGCCCAGCTTCCCCGCGCCGGTGATGTTCGCGGGGGTGATGCCCGCATTGGACTTCCCGGGGCTGATCAGGCCCGGGCAGTTCGGGCCGATGATGCGGGTGGTGCCCTTCGCCTGGGCGTGGTTGAAGAACTCGGCGGAGTCCTTGACGGGGATGCCCTCGGTGATGACCACGAGCAGCGGGATCTCCGCGTCGATGGCCTCGAGCGCCGCATCCTTGGCGAACTTCGGCGGCACGAAGACGACCGAGACGTTCGCTCCGGTGGCCTCCATGGCCTCGGCGACGGTGCCGAAGACCGGCACCTCGGCGCCGCCCTCGAAGGCGACCGACTGGCCGGCCTTGCGGGGGTTGACGCCGCCGACGATCTGCGTGCCGGAGGCGAGCATGCGCTGGGAGTGCTTCATGCCCTCCGAGCCCGTCATGCCCTGGACGATGACCTTGCTGTTCTCATCGAGGAAGATCGACATGGCGGTCCCTCACTTTCCGGCGGCGAACTGCGCGGCCGTCGCCGCCCCGCCGTCCATGGTGTCGGCCTGGGTGACGAGGGGGTGGGCGAACTCCGCGAGGATCCGGCGCCCCTCCTCCACGTTGTTGCCGTCGAGGCGCACCACGAGCGGCTTGGTGGCGGCGTCGCCGAGCTTCTGCAGGGCGCCGACGATGCCGTTGGCGACCGCGTCGCAGGCGGTGATGCCGCCGAAGACGTTGACGAACACCGCGGAGACCTGCTCGTCGCCGAGGATGACGTCGAGGCCGTTGGCCATCACCTCGGCGCTGGCGCCGCCGCCGATGTCGAGGAAGTTCGCAGGCTTGACGCCGTGCTGCTCCCCCGCGTACGCGACGACGTCCAGGGTCGACATGACCAGGCCCGCACCGTTGCCGATGATGCCGACCTCGCCGTCGAGCTTGACGTAGTTGAGGTCGAGGGCCTTGGCCTTCGCCTCGAGCGGGTCCTCGGTGCGGGAGTCGACGAGGGCCGCGTGGTCCTCGTGGCGGAACTCGGCGTTGTCGTCGAGGGAGACCTTGCCGTCGAGGGCGACGATGTCGCCGGCGCCGGTCTTCACCAGCGGGTTGACCTCGACAAGGGTCGCGTCCTCCTCGCGGTAGACGTCCCAGAGCTTCTGCAGCACCGGGGCCACCTTCGCCCCGGTCTCGGCGTCGAAGCGCGCGGCCTCGACGATCTCCTGCGCCTTCGCCTCGTCGATCCCGACGTTGGGGTCGACGGCCACGCGCGCGAGGGCCTCGGGACGCTCGACCGCGAGCTGCTCGATCTCCATGCCGCCCTCGACGGAGCACATGGCGAGGTAGTTGCGGTTCGCGCGGTCCAGCAGCAGCGAGAAGTAGTACTCCTCGGCGATGTCGGCACCGGCGGCGACCATCACCCGGTGCACGGTGTGCCCCTTGATATCCATGCCGAGGATCTCGGAGGCTCGCGCCTCCGCCTCCTCGGGCGACTTGGCGATCTTCACGCCGCCGGCCTTTCCACGGCCGCCGGTCTTGACCTGGGCCTTGACGACCACGACCGGCGTGCCCAGCTGCTCCGCTGCGGCCTTGGCGGTGGCGGCGTCCTCCGCGACGACTCCTCCGAGCACGGGAACCCCGTGCTTCTCGAAGAGATCGCGGGCCTGGTACTCATACAGGTCCACGGGGTGATTCCTCTCGAATTCGGCAGCGGGCGACCGGCCGCACTCGGCCTCGGGGCCGCCCCTGTGAACGCTGCCAGGGTAACGCTTCCCGAACCTCCGACGGGCGGCGTCCTCCCAGCTTCCCGCCGCGATGTCACGATGCGGTGAGGACCGGCGACCTCCCCTGCTCGCTCCCATCCTGCGCGGCTACGATGGAGCGATGAGCACCCGGCCCCGCCCCGCCCCCCAGCGCGGGCTCGTCCAGCGCATCCGCGACCATCTCGGCTTCAGCGTCGGAGCGATCGTGGTCCTGTTCGTCGTGCTGCGCCTGCTGGGCTTCCGCTCGACCCTCACGGGTCTGCTCCTCAGCGTCCTGATCACCCTCGCGCTGAACGTCGGCCTGTCCTACTACTACGACCAGCGCGCACGGCGCGGCCGTCGGCCCTCGCGACCGGCCCGCGGCGGGGGCGACATCCGCTGGAGCGAGGACGAGCGGCGCTGACGCCGCCGTCCTCGACGCCGGAGAGCATCGGAGGAGGCCCCGTGGCCGACTGGAAGACCTACGTCAAGGCGGCGCAGAACACCGCGCGCAAGCAGGCGCCCGAGGTCGGGCGCGCGGCCAAGGAGAGCGTCGAGGGCGCGGCCCGCCGCACGGGCGACTACGCCCGCGCCGCGGGCAAGGCGGTCGAGGGCGCCCGCCGGGAGGAGCCCCGCGACGAGCGCGACCGGCTCGACCAGCAGGAGCGCCGCGAGCGCGCGGACCGGGACGAGCGGGACTCAGGGTCGAAGCGCTCGCGCTTCGACGCCGGGGAGCTGCGCAAGGACGCCGTCGCCTATGCGGCGGTCGCCGGGAAGCATGCGAAGCAGGCGAACATCGGCGGCACGATCCTCAAGGCCATCCGCGAGGCGCTCCTCATCGGCGGCTCGCTCCTGGCGATCTGGTTCGTGCTCTCGGCCGCGGGCGTCCCGATCCCGTTCTCCGCGATGATCGTCTTCGTCGCCGTGATCGTGGTGATCGCGCTCGTCGGCACCCTCTACGCGAACTTCAAGCGCCGACCGGCACCGGGATCCGACGACGCCGACGACGAGGGCTCCGAGGACTGATCCTCGGACGACGCGCGGCCCGCGCCGTCGCGTCGTCGGGGCCGCCGTCGGCCTCGGCGGGCTCAGCGGGCTCGCCGCCCGCTCCGTCGGGACCTCCGCCGGACGGGCGTCCAGGACCGGCCGTACCCTGATCGGGTGCCCGAACTCTCCGCTCCGTCCCCCTCCGCCGGTTCGTCCGCATCGCCCTCGGGGCTCTCCTCCGGGCCGCCCCGGCCGGCGTCGACCTCGCGGAAGTCCTGGCACCGGCGCGCGAGCCGCCCTGTGACGCTGTGGATGGTCGCGCTGATCGTCGTGGTCCTCATCCACCAGTGGCTCCCGCAGTCGCGGTGGCTGATGGTCCACATGGTCACGCTGGGGCTCATCACCACCTCGATCATGGTGTGGGGCCAGCATTTCACCGAGGCGCTGCTGAAGACCCGTCTGGGCGAGGAGACCCGGGCGATCCAGGTCGGGCGGATCTGGCTGCTGACCGGCGGCATCGTCGTCACGATCGTCGGCATGCTCCCCGGATGGCCGTGGCTCGTGGTGGCGGGCGCGCTCATCATCTCCGGGGCGATCCTGTGGTACGCCGTCGCCCTGGGATCCCAGGTGCGAGCGGCCATCGCCCCCCGCTTCGTGTTCACCGTCAAGGCGTACATCGCCGCCTCCTGCCTGCTCCCGATCGGCGCGTCCCTCGGGGCGATCCTCGCCTTCAGCCCGCCCGAGCCCTGGCAGGGCCGTCTCCTGCTCGCGCACCAGGTGCTGAACGTGCTGGGCTTCGTGGGCATCACGGTCACGGGCACGCTGCTGAGCCTGTGGCCGACGATCCTGCGCACGAAGATCGATCTGCCCTCCGCCCACCGCGCCTCCCGCGGCCTGATCGGGATGGTCATCGGCGTCGTCGGAGCGACCGCGGGAGCCATCACGGGGGCCGTGCTCGTCGGCGTCGTCTTCCTCGCGGTCTACATCGGCTCGTTCCTGTGGGTCGCCGTGCTGCTGGTGCGCCTCGCCCTGCGCTCCGCCCGGCAGGAGCACCGGATCCCGCTGCCCGCCTTCCCGATCCTGTCGATCTCGGCGGGCCTGCTGTGGTTCCTGCTCACCCAGCTGCGGATGCTCGCGATGTGGTGGGGGTCCGCCGACGGCCAGCTGACCTCCTCGCTCCTCGCCGACGACGTCCAGCGCCTCACCGTCCCCCTCGTCGCGGGCTTCCTGCTGCAGGTGCTGCTCGGGGCGATGACCTACCTGCTGCCGGTGAGCATGCGCGGCGGGCCGCGGGCGGTGAAGGCCGCGAACGAGATCATGAACCGCTTCGCCGTCCCCCGCGTCGTCGCGTACAACCTGGTGGTCGCGCTCTTCGTGCTCGCCGGGGTCGACACCGCCGTCGGCGGCGCCCTCTTCGCGGGCCTCACCCTCGGCACCGGGGACGTCGCCTCCTTCGGCTCCCTCTCCCGCGTCCTCGTCTCGCTCCTGGGCTTCGTCGTGCTGGTGTCCTTCCTCGTGCTGATGATGCTGGGGGTCGTCGCCAGCTCCCGGGCGCGCCGCGAGGACTCCGCGCTCGGGATGCCGACGATCGGTCGCCCTGCGCCGACGGCGGGCGGCGGACGCGCACCCGGCGGACTGCCGATCGGGGCGCCCCCGACGGCCGCGGGATCCGCGCCGACGGCGGCCGGACTCGCGGCGCCGCCCGCGGCGAGCACGCGCGCCGCAGCCGCCGAGGGGGACCGCGGGGTCGACCGTCGGGCCCTGACCGGCGCGCTCGTCGGCCTCGGCTCGGTGCTCGGCATCAACGCCGTCGGCTCCGCCCTGGACCGCGCCTACGGGTCGGTCGACGCGGTGTCGTCGGGCGGCACCGCGGCCGGCACCGGCGAGGCCGCCGCGACCGGCGAGACCACCACGATCGCCGTGAGCATGGCGGATATGCGCTTCTCCCCCGATGAGCTCCGCGTCCCCGCCGGGAACGCGCTGGTCATCGAGCTGAGCAACGACGACGAGCATGACGTGCACGACCTCGTGATCGCCAACGGCGCGAACTCGGGACGCCTGCAGCCGGGCGCCTCGACGACCCTCGAGGTCGGCGTGATCGGCCATGATCTCGCCGGCTGGTGCTCCATCGTCGGGCACCGCTCGATGGGCATGACCCTCCAGATCGTCGCCGATGGCGCGAGCGCCGGCGAGCACGACCACTCCTCCGGCTCCTCCGAGGCCGCCTCCTCGACGGTCGACGACCTCACCGCGGTCACGGCCGATCTCATGCAGGGCGCCGGTGACGACCACCCGGTCCGGGACGCTCGGCTCCCGGAGGCCGTCGACGGCGACCAGCGGCTGACCCTCGAGGTCACCGAGGCCGCCCTCGAGATCGCCCCGGGCGTGCTCCTCGATGCGATGACCTTCAACGGCACCGTCGTCGGCCCGGTCATCCGCTCCGAGCTCGGCGCGAAGCTCACGGTCGAGCTCGTCAACAACGGCTCCATGGGCCACTCCCTGGACATGCACGCGGGCCGGATCGCCCCCGATCAGGTCATGCGCACCATCGCCCCCGGAGAGACCCTCGAGTACCCGATCACCACCGAGCATGCAGGTGTGTGGCTCTACCACTGCTCGACGATGCCGATGACGGTGCATCTGGCCGCCGGCATGCTCGGCGCCCTGATCGTCCCGCCCGCGGGCCTCGCCGCCGCCGACCGCGAGTACGTGCTCGTCCAGTCCGACCACTATCTCGTGCCCGACGGCGCCACCGGCTCCGACGAGGCGATGCACGAGGGCGCGCACCCGGTGAGCCCCGCGAAGATCGCCGCCGACCGCCCCGACTTCACCGTGTTCAACGGCCATGCCAGCCAGTACGTGGGCGCGCCGCTGACCGCGAAGGTCGGCGAGCGCGTGCGGCTGTGGGTCCTCGCCGCGGGGCCCTCGCGCGGGATCTCCTTCCACGTCGTCGGCGGGATCTTCGACACCGTCTTCAAGGAGGGCGAGTACCTGCTGCGTCCGGATGCGGAGACCGGCGGCGGCTCGCAGGCGCTGCATCTCGGCGCCGCGCAGGGCGGCTTCGTGGAGCTCGTGTTCGACGAGCCCGGCACGTACACGGCCGTGAACCACTCCTTCTCCGACCTCGAGCGCGGGGCACGGGCGCTGATCACCGTCACCTGATGACGACGCTCCGGAATGGTGCCGAGGTCGTCACGGTTACGATCGCCGCATGCCCTGCACCATCCGCCCCCTCACCCCTGCCGACGCTGACGCCGTGCAGCAGCTCCTCGAGAGGGACGGCGGGTACACCGACCGGATCCGTGGGAGCGCGCCCGCGCCCGGCGACGGTCCCGAGGTGCTCACCGCCCTGCCGCCAGGGGTGGACCCCGCGGCGAAGCTCGTGCTGGGCCTCTTCTCCCCCGCCGATGCCGACGCTCTCGTGGGCCTGGTCGACGTGGTCCTGCACTGGCCCGAGCCCGGCACCGCCCACATCGGCCTGCTGCTGACCCGCGAGGACCGCCGGGGACAGGGCCTCGGCCGCCTGCTGCACGACAGCCTGCGTGCGCAGCTGCGTCGGCTCGGCGGCATCGAGCGCCTCCGGATCGGGATCGTCGCGACGAACGCGCGGGTCGCGAGCCCGTTCTGGGAGCGGCTCGGATACCGGCCGACGGGCGAGGTGCGGCCGTTCGCGGATGGCACCGTCACAAGCACCGCGGCGATCCTCTCGCGGCCGCTGGAGGACCCGACGGGCCTGCACCACCTGGAGCTGTGGACGGCGGACCTCGACGCCGCGGAGCCCGCCTGGGACTGGCTGCTGGGCACGCTCGGCTGGAGGGCCGAGGAGGTGCCGAGCTGGGAGGACGTCCAGATCTGGCGGCACGCCGACGGCTCCTACGTCGTGCTCGAGCAGTCCGCTGACGTCACCGGCACCCGCACGGAGCGGACCCGGCCGGGGATGAACCACGTCGCGCTGCGCCTGGACGCACCCGCCGCCGTGGCCCGCGAGCTCCTCGACGCCCTGCGCGCGCAGGCCCCCGCGCACGGCTGGTCGGAGCTGTTCGCCGAGCGCTATCCTCACGCCGGGGGCGCCGAGCAGTTCGCCTGGTACGGCGAGAGCGCCGAGGGCGTGGAGGTCGAGGTCGTCGCCGCTCCGTGAGCCCTGGTGAGCTCAGAGCTTCGTGACGGGCGCGTACCGCAGCAGCAGGCGCTTGCGGCCGTGCGGGTCGCGGAACTGGACCTCGACCTGCGTCTTGTCGCCGATGCCGGCGACCTCGGTGACGGTGCCCATCCCGAAGGAGTCATGGGTGACGCGGTCGCCGACGGCGAGCTGCGGCATCGCCGCGGCCGGGGTCGGCTTCCGACCGGAGCCGAAGCTGCTGGTGCGCTTGACGTCGCTGCGTCCGCCGCCGATGCCGCCGGAGAAGGACGGTCCGCGCTGCGCGTCCGACCGGGAGGAGCCGCCGTAGCCTCCGCCTCCGTAGCCGCCGCCCCCGTAGCCTCCGCCGTAGCCGACGCCGCTGAGGGTCGAGCCGGCGCGGGCGACGTCCAGGACGTCCTCGGGGACCTCCTCGAGGAAGCGGCTGGCGGGCATGAACTGGGGGGCGCCCCAGGTCGCGCGCATCTGCGCACGGGTCAGGTAGAGCTTCTCGCGGGCACGGGTGATGCCGACGTACGCGAGCCGCCGCTCCTCCTCGAGGTCCCCGGGATCGCCGAGGGTGCGCTGGTGGGGGAAGGTGCCGTCCTCCATGCCGGTGAGGAACACGACGGGGAACTCGAGGCCCTTGGCGGTGTGCAGAGTCATGAGGGTGACGAACTGGTCCTCGCCGCCGGGGACCTGGTCGGCGTCGGCCACCAGGGAGACCTTCTCGAGGAACTGGTCCACGAGGCTCGCCTCGGGGTCGCCGGCGACGTCGAGGGTCGCTCCGCGCACCTCGGTGCCGACGGTCGCGGGCGAGGCGGGCCCGTCGGTCTCGTCGTCGTCCTCCATCTCGCTGGCGACCGCGGCGGCGGCCTCGAGCTGGGCCTCGAACTCGGTGGCGACGCTGATCAGCTCGGCGAGGTTCTCCAGACGGGACTCGTCCTGCGGGTCGTCGCTGCCCTGCAGCTCGGCGTAGTAGCCGGAGCGCTGGAGGATCGCCTCGAGGAGCTCCGCCGGGCCCTCGCCGCCGTCGGCGATCGCGCGCAGCTCGTCGATCATGGCGACGAAGGCGCGCACGGAGTTCAGCGAGCGGGTGGCGATGCCGGGGGCCTCCTCGGCGCGGTGCAGGGCCTCGCCGAAGGAGATCCGGTCGCGCTCGGCGAGCGCCGCGATCGCCGCCTCCGCGCGGTCGCCGATGCCGCGCTTGGGGACGTTGATGATGCGCCGCAGGTTGATCTCGTCGTCGGGGTTGACGAGGACGTGCAGGTAGGCGACCGCGTCCTTGACCTCGCGGCGCTCGTAGAAGCGGGTGCCGCCGACGACCCGGTAGGGCAGGCCCACGCGGATCAGCTGGTCCTCGAGCGCGCGGGACTGGGCGTTGGCGCGGTAGAAGATCGCGATGTCCCCGGCGCTGCGGCCGTCGTCGACCAGCGCGTCGATCTGGCGGCCGATGTAGCGGGCCTCGGCCTGCTCGTCGTCGGCGACGTAGAGGGTGATCTGCTCGCCCTCGCCCTGGTCGGTCCACAGGTTCTTGCGGCGCCGGCCCTCGTTGCCCGCGATGAGGGCGTTCGCTGCGCTGAGGATGGTCTGGGTGGAGCGGTAGTTCTGCTCGAGCACGATCGTGCGGGCCGAGGGGAAGTCCTGCTCGAACTCGACGATGTTGCGGATCGTCGCGCCGCGGAAGGCGTAGATCGACTGGTCGGAGTCGCCCACGACGGTGAGGTCCGCGGTCGGGTCCTCCCCCGTGAGCTCCTGCACGAGCGCGTACTGGGCGGGGTTGGTGTCCTGGTACTCGTCGACCATGAGATGGCGGAAGCGGCGCCGGTAGCCCTCGCGGATCGCCGGGTTCTCCCGCAGCATCGTCACGGTCAGCCCGATGAGGTCGTCGAAGTCCACGGCGTTGGCCTGGCGCAGGCGCGCCTGGTAGGCCGTGTAGATCTGCGCGAGGGTCTTCTCGAAGGGGTTCTTCGCGCTCTCCGCCTGGTCCGCGAAGTCGATGTCGTCGACGAGCTCGTTCTTGAGCGAGGAGATGCGCGAGGCGATCATCCGCGGGGCGTGCTTCTTGGTGTCGAGCTGGAGGTCCTTGGAGATCGTCGTGATCAGCCGCTGGGAGTCCGCGCTGTCGTAGATCGTGAAGGAGCTCTTCAGGCCCGCGGCCGCGGCGTCGCGCCGCAGGATGCGCACGCAGGCGCTGTGGAAGGTCGAGACCCACATGTGGCGCGCGGCGGGGCCGACGAGCTCCTCGACCCGCTCGCGCATCTCGGCGGCGGCCTTGTTGGTGAAGGTGATCGCGAGGATCTCCCCCGGCAGCGCCTGCCCGGACCCCAGCAGGTGGGCGATGCGGCGGGTGAGGACGCGGGTCTTGCCCGAGCCGGCGCCGGCGACGATCAGCAGCGGGCTGCCGCGGTGCTCGACGGCCTCGCGCTGGGGCGGGTTCAGATCCGCGACCAGCTCCTCGAGCTCGGCCGACGAGGCGCGCGGTGCCCACGCCGCGGGCGGGGCCGACGACGGGGCCCATGATCCGGCCGACGAGCCGGTCGACGGCACCGGCTGCACCGGGGGCTCCGCGGCGAAGGGAGACTCCTCGTGCGGCGGCTCCTCCTCGGGCGGGACCTCGTCGTCGAAGGGCGGCTCCTCGAACGACGGCTCCCCGAACGGCTGCTCCTCGAACGGCGACGCGTCATCGGCCCGCGGGTCGGAGGCCGGCTCATCGCGCCGGTCGGCGGGCGCACGGTCGGCGGCGGGCGCGACCTGGACGCCGTCGAGGCGGCGGAAGGAGTCGGGCAGGGAGAGATCGTCGAAGAGTGAGCTCATGGGGGCACCAGGATAGGCGGGAGGCCCGACCGCCGGGGGCGGGCCGGGCCTCTTGGGGACGAACGGACGGACCGGCCGGAGAGCGCCGCGCTCTCCGGCGGCGGCGTCAGACGAAGACCGCGATGATGATGTTCGCGATGATCAGCGTCGGGATGCCGAACCAGATCGGCGCCGGAGTCTCCTCGCCGCGGTTCTTGGCGATGAACGCGAAGGCCGTCGCCGCGAGCGCGATGAGGAACTTGATGCCCAGCTTCATCTGGTTCGCGTCCCCGCCGATCGAGGCGAGGATCATCAGGACCAGGCCGAAGACGAGCGCGCCGGCGGTCGCGTGGGCCATGCCGGGGTTGGGGCGGCGGGTCTTGGCGGCGGCGACCCAGGTGCCGAGGGCGACCGCCCAGCAGATCATGTGGAGGACGATGAAGGCCGAGAAGAGCGCAGACATGCCTCTACGATACGACGCCCTGTCGTGAAACGGCCTGTGCCCGTGACGTGCGAGAATTCACCCATGGCCGACCCCCGCGAGCAGCCCGACGACGCCGACCGCGACGTGTCCTGGCTCCCGGAGGAGATCGACGTCGAGACCCCTCCGCGCATCGGGTCCCGTCGGCTCCTCACCGCCGCCGGCTCCCTGCTCCTGGTGGCCGTGCTCCTCGGCCTCGTGCTCCCCTGGGCCACCGGCGCGACCTGGCCCGGGATCCTCGCCTCCCTCGCCGCGATGCCGGCCTGGGCCGTGCCCGCCGTGGCCCTCCTCGGCGTCGGCGCGGTCCTCCTCGAGGCGATGACGGTGCGGACCGCCGTGCGCGGCGCCCGCTATCCGTCAGCGCTGGCCGGACACGCGGCCTCGAGCGCGCTCGGGATGGTGATCCCCGGCGGATCCCTGCTCGGCCCGCTGCTGCTGGGCTGGATGCTGCGGCGCACCGGCATCGCCGTCGCCGCGATCGTCACCGGCATCCTCACGGCCTCCCTCGTCGAGACCGTCGTCTCCACCGTCCTCGTCCCCGTCGTCGGACTGCTCGCCTATGCCCTCGCGGGGCCGACGGGCACCGAGGCGATCGACCTCCCCGGAGCGATCTGGGCGGTCCTCGTCGCCCTCGTCGTCGGCGGGATCGCCCTCGCCCTGGCGGCGGTGCTGCTGCGGCGCGGACCGCTGACCGCCTTCCTCGGGCAGCTCGGCCCCTTGGCCCCGTCGACGCTGGGCGGGCGGCCGCTGGTCGACGTCGTGCTCGCCGAGCGCGACGCCCTCGTGGAGCGCCTGCGCACCCGCACCGCGGGCCTCCTGCTGCCGACGATCCTCGCTCGCGCGCTGCAGTGCGCGGCCCTCGCGCTCGCCGTCCGCGCCACCGGCGCCGACGTCCCCCTGCTGCTCGTGATCGCCGTGTTCGCCCTCGGGCGCGTCCTCGCGCTGCTGCCCCTCACCCCGGGCGGCGTGGGCATCGCCGAGACCGCCGGCGCCGCCGCCCTGATCGCGCTCGGCGCGGGCGCGGAGGCCGCGGCCTCCGCCATGCTCCTGGCGGCGGTGGCGACCCTGGTGGTCCCGCTGGTGCTCGGCGGCGCGGCCGCCCTGCCGGCTCTCGCCCGACGGCGCTGAGGCGCCGGCGCTCCACCGCCCGGCCTCAGGCCCCGCCTCCCGGCCCTCAGGCCTCGTCGTCGAACTCCGGGGTGGGCTCGCCGAGGCTCCGGGAGACCTGCGGGAGGAACCGCATCCCCTCGGCCTCGGGCCTCAGCGGGAAGCCGCCGATCAGTGCGCCCTGCGCCCCGGCCTCGGGGTGGACGGCCGACCACACCTGCGCGACGGCCTCGTCCCCGCGCCCGAGGAACCCGGCCCCCTGGTATCCGCCCATGCGCCGGCCGCTCGCGCGCTCCCCCGCCGTCGCCGCCGTCTCCAGGTGCGCGGCGCAGGAGCGCAGGCCCGCGACCACGCGGCCGAGCTCGACGTCCTCCTGCTGGTTCCAGCGCGCCCGCAGCGCGGCCCCGCTACGGGCGGCCGCGGGCTCCTCGACGTCGGCCAGGCGCGTCAGCGAGGCGGAGAGGCGCAGCCGCAGGAGCGTCATCCGGTCGGCGGCGCGACGCAGCGCGGCCGCCTGGCGGCGCAGATCGGAGGTGCTCGTCCCCATCGCTGTGCTCCCTCCGCGCAACGCTCCGGCGACGCTCATCCTAGGTCCGCCGGCTCCGCGTTCCCGGGGAGGCGGCACCGTTCTCGTCGAGCCAGTCGTCGAGCGCGCCGAGCGCCTCGGCCCGTACGTCGGCGTCCGAGAGGAAGACCTCGTGGCGGGCGCCCTCCAGGGCGACGACCTCGACGTCCGGGCCCAGCCGCCGCGCGGCGGCGGCCAGGGAGCGCACGTCGAGCACGGTGTCGGCGCGCCGCATCCCCTCCTGCCAGCGCAGGCCGATCAGCGAGCGGGCGGAGTGCAGCACGAGGACGGGGATCGCCAGCGGCCCGGCGGCGGCGAGACGCCCCTGCCCCTCGAGCACCGCCGCCAGCGTCGAGGCCGGCAGCGGATGACCCTGCGGGGGCTTGAGCGCCAGGTCGTAGTCGTACTGCCCGCCGAAGTCGCGGTGCGTGGCACGCGCGGCGTGGTCCTTCGCGAGCGGCAGGAAGGAGCGATCCCGGATCTGCCCGGCGAGCATGCCCATCGGACCGGTGAGCAGGTGCCGGGTCGTCGACCCGAGATGCATCTCGAGCCACGGGGAGTTCAGGACGAGCCCGTGGACCGCCCGGGGATGACGCTGCGCGTAGAGCGCGGCGATCAGGCCGCCGGTCGAATGCGCGAGCAGGATCGGTGGACGGCGTCGGCCGATGATGCGCAGTGCGAGGCCGATCTCGCGGTCGTAGCGCGAGAGGTGGTCGATCGCGGTGGGGGTCTGCCCCGGGAGCAGCGAGCGACCGTGCTTGCGCAGGTCGAGGGCGAAGACGTCGTGCCCTCTCCGCCCCAGATGGTCGAGCAGCCCGCGGTCCATCACGTAGTCGGACCAGCCGTGCATCACGAGCACGGGGGCGAGCGCGGGATCAGGGCCCGGACCCTCCGGAGGCGGCGTGCGGTGGATCAGGGTGGCGATCAGCCGACCTTCGGCGTCCTCGCCCAGGTCGAGGCGATGGGCGGTGCAGCCCTCGCCGAAGATCGGATCGGGCCTCACACGCCTCGGGCGACCTGCTCGCCGGCGCTCTCCTTGAGCAGGTCGATGACCTCGCTGCGGTGGTAGCGACGATGCCCGCCGAGGGTGCGCATGTAGGAGAGCTTGCCCGCCTGGGCCCACCGGGTGACCGTCTTCGGGTCGACATGGAACATCTGGGCGACCTCGGCAGGGGTCAGGAGCTCGGCGCGCTCGTCGGTCTCGGCGGTGCGGTCCGGGGATCCGTTCATCAGCTCAGGAAGCCTTTCGCAAGGGGAAGCATGGGCGTCCGCAATGGGCGGACTGCCCGGACGCGTCGGAACAGCGTATCGACGAAGGTTCGCCCCTTCGCAAACTCTTCTTCCTGTTCCTACCAAAAGATCGGGCGGATAGTGGCAGGCACTGACGAAACCGGTGATCCGAGGCCTGCGAGCGGCCCAGGACGCCTCCCGGCGGTGTCCACGCCTCGGGACGCGGCCGAGCGCCCTCCGCCGCCGACTCCGCCCCCGGGGCGCTCTGCCGCCCCTCGTCAGGGCGCGCCGGAAGGGCTCCTGGCGCACCGAAACCCCAGGTGGCGAGCCTCCAGTGGCCGACGTCGCCAATGTCTCCTCCGGACGGTTGGCCTCGGCACATGCTCTCCATGTACTCTTGGGTTCCGAAACATTGCCATCTTCCGGGCCCGTTCACAGCGCCCGCCAGCCGACGCACAGGGGGTCAGATCCATGGGTCGCGGCCGACAGAAAGCCAAGCAGACCAAGGTGGCACGGGACCTGAAGTACTACAGTCCTCCGACGGATCTCTCGGCTCTGCAGCGCGAGCTCCAGTCCACCACGAAGAATGACTCCTCCGACGACTGGTCGGAGGAGGACGGCGACGATTGGGCCGACGAGGGCGCATCGCACTCTCCCTCGACCCGTCGACGCTGAGCGACGACGGACGGAGCCTCTCCCCGCTCCGTCCCCGCACCCCACCGGTCCCGAGCCCCTCCCGGCAGCGGACCGGGTCGCCGACCCTCAGCAGGTCGTCGGCACGATGAATCACAGGGCCGCCCCACGGGGCGGCCCTCATCGTTCGTGCACCCGATGGTCACCGAGGTCGCACGCCCGGAGTCGCGCGTGGTCGCGCGCCCGGTGGCACGAGAACTCACGCGCCCGTCAACACGCACGGACGACGCCCTGGACGCATGACGGTCGTCCTGCCCGGAGCGGAGGCTCCGGGCAGGACGACCGTCATGCGCGACGGGCAGGATCAGACCCACCCCGGATGCTGGGATGCCATGAGCACGGCGCCGCCCTCGACGCCCTTGGCGCCCGAGAGGGTGCGCTCGAGCGCACCGACGGGCTCCGGCAGCATCTCCCGTGCGACGACCTCGCCGATCGCTCGGCTGGGGAGCCCCCGCTCGGCGAGCAGCGCGAGCGCGGCGTCGGCCGAGTCCGGGGACACCACGGCGATCATGCCGATGCCCATGTTGAGCGTGCCCTCGAGGTCGAGCTGCGGGACGGAGCCCCAGCGGGCGACCGAGGAGAACACCGCGGACGGCTCCCACAGGGAGCGGTCGATGCGGGCGCCGACCTCGGCGGGGAGCACGCGGGCGAGGTTCGCGGCGAGACCGCCGCCGGTCACGTGGCTGACGGCGTGGACGCCCTCCGCGGTGCGGGGATCGTCCAGCAGCGCGAGCACGTCGGCCGCGTAGATGCGGGTGGGCTCGAGCACCTCCTCGCCGAGGGTGCGGCCGAAGTCCTCGATGTGCGCCTCGAGGCCGAGACCGGAGGCGGCGATGACGGCGCGCACGAGCGAGTACCCGTTGGAGTGCAGGCCGGAGGCGTCCATGCCGACGACGACGTCGCCCGGGCGGACACGCTCGGCGCCCAGCAGGCGGTCGGCCTCGACGACGCCGACGGCGGCACCGGCCACGTCGTAGTCCTCGGGGGCCATCAGGCCGGGATGCTCGGCGGTCTCGCCGCCGACGAGCGCGCAGCCCGCGAGGCGGCAGCCCTCGGCGATGCCGCGGACGATGTCGGCGATGCGCTCGGGCACCACCGACCCGCAGGCGATGTAGTCGGTCATCGCCAGGGGCTTCGCACCGACCACGACGATGTCGTCGACGACCATGCCGACCAGGTCCTGGCCGATGGTGTCGTGCACGTCGAGGGCACGGGCGATCGCGATCTTGGTGCCCACGCCATCGGTCGAGGACGCCAGCAGCGGCCGCCGGTAGTCCTTGAGCGCGCTGACGTCCACCAGGCCGGCGAACGCGCCGATCCCGCCGAGGACCTCGGGACCGTGCGTCGCCGCGACGGCCTCCTTCATCAGATCCACCGCGCGGTCTCCCGCCGCGGTGTCGACGCCTGCCGAGGCGTAGGTGATCGGGGCACTCTGCGGTGCGCGATCGCTGGCGGTCATGCATCCTCCTTGACGGGGGCGGGCGCGGCCGGGACGGCCTCGACGGTCGACGGGCCGGCCGCGGCCTCGGAGCCCGCGGCGCCGCCGGGGGTCGAGGACGTCGGGGCGATGCCCTGCGCCCGCATCTGGGGCTCGGGGAGCCGCACCGGGTACTCGCCGGTGAAGCACGCGCTGCACAGGCTCGAGGAGTCCTGTCCGGTCGCGGCGACCATGCCCTCCTGGGAGATGTATCCCAGGGAGTCGGCGCCGAGCGACCGGGCGATCTCCTCGATGCCCAGGCCGTTGGCGATCAGCTCCGCGCGGGACGCGAAGTCGATGCCGTAGAAGCAGGGCCAGCGCACGGGCGGCGAGGAGATCCGGACATGGACCTCGGCGGCGCCGGCCTCGCGGAGCATCCGCACCACCGCGCGCTGGGTGTTGCCGCGCACGATCGAGTCGTCGATGACGACGAGGCGCTTGCCGGCGATGACCTCGCGCAGGGGGTTGAGCTTCAGACGGATGCCGAGCTGACGGATCGTCTGGCTGGGCTGGATGAAGGTGCGGCCCACATAGGCGTTCTTGACCATGCCCTGGCCGTAGGGGATGCCGGACTCCTGCGCGTAGCCGATCGCCGCCGGGGTGCCGGACTCCGGGGTCGGGATCACCAGATCCGCCTCGACGGGATGCTCGCGGGCGAGCTGGCGCCCCATCTCGGCGCGGGCGTCGTTGACGCTGCGCCCGGCGATGCGGGTGTCGGGGCGCGCGAGGTAGACGTACTCGAAGACGCAGCCCTTGGGCTGCGGGGGCAGCACCTGCTCGCTGTGCAGGCCCTGCTCGTCGACGATGATCATCTCGCCGGGCGCGACCTCGCGCACGAAGCTCGCGCCGCAGATGTCCAGGGCCGCGGTCTCGGAGGCGACGACCCAGCCGCGCTCGAGACGGCCCAGCACGAGCGGGCGGATGCCCTGCGGATCGCGCGCCGCGTACAGCGTGGTCTCGTCCATGAGGGTGAAGCAGTAGGCGCCGCGCAGTCGCGGGAGGATGTCGCGCAGGGCCTCCTCGATGGAGCCCTCGGAGTTCAGCAGCGCCGTCACCAGGGCGGTGTCGGTGGTGTTGCCGCGCGCGATCTCGCCGCGACGCTGCTCGCCCTGGCGCTCCTGCACCAGCTGCAGCAGCTCGTCGGTGTTGACGAGGTTGCCGTTGTGCGCGAGCGCGACCGTCCCGTCGGGGCGCGGCCCGAGCGTGGGCTGCGCGTTCGACCAGATCGAGCCGCCCGTCGTCGAGTATCGGGTGTGCCCGATCGCGATGTGCCCCTGCAGGGCCTCGAGGGAGGATTCGTCGAAGACCTGCGAGACGAGACCCATGTCCTTGTAGACGAGGATCTGCGAGCCGTCGGAGGTCGCTATGCCCGCGGATTCCTGCCCGCGGTGCTGGAGGGCGTAGAGCCCGTAGTAGGTGAGCTTCGAGACCTCTTCTCCCGGGGCGAAGACGCCGAAGACGCCGCAGGCGTCCTGCGGGCCCTTCTCACCGGGGAGGAGGTCGTGGGAAAGATTGCCGTCGCCACGTGCCACCGGCTCATCATGCCACAGCGCGCGGGTGCGGACGGAGGCCGTCCGCGTCCGCCGGGGCGTCCTTCATCACGTCCGACCTGCGGTCGCGAGACGCCGGGCGCCGTCGCCCGACGGGAGTCCGTGCGGCTCAGCGACCGCCGCGATGCCGCACGGCGTCGACGATGCAGGCGATCGTGGCCAGCGGGACGCCGACGGCGACCCCCAGGAAGAGAGCCAGGTTCAGGGCCTCGTTCGCAGCGCCGAGCTGCAGCCACGGCGAGATCGCCAGGCCGACGACGACCGGCAGCACGAGCGCCGCGATCACCCAGGTGATGAGGGTGGGCCGACGGCGCCGCCGCACGTAGAACGTCTCCTCCAGCACGGGCGCCTCCACAGCCTCCGGCTCATCGGACGAGCTGTCGTCGGACGGGCTGTCGTCGGACGCCCCCTCGTCGGACGCCGTCGCGCCGGGAGCGCTCGCGGCGGCGTCGGCGTCCGGGGCGGCGGCGGGCTCCGGCGCCGGCGCGGCGGCGGGAGCCGTCGCAGCCTCCTCGGGATCCTGCACCGGTGCGGTCGGGTCGATGGAGTGGTCCTGGTTCACAGCGCTCCTGCGGCGTCGACCGCCGCGGCGACGATCGCCGGGTCGGTCCTGGTGTCGGGGGCGCCCGCCTCGACGGCGGCGCCCGGGCGTCGGCGGGCGGAGAGGTGCACGTCCGTCGCCCCGGTGCGCTGCACCAGCTCGGCGAGATCGGCCGGTCGCACTCCCGCGCCCGCGGTGATGCTGATGAGGTCCTCGCCGGCGCTCACCATGGCGGCGAGGTCGTCGGCCCCCTCGAGCGCCGTGCGGGCGCCGCCCGAGCTGAGCACCCGGTGGAAGCCGAGCACGAGCAGCTGCTCGACGGCCGCGGTGCGGGCCCGACGATCGGGCAGGGCGTCGACCGCGCGGTGGGCGGAGAGGGTGGCTCCGCGCAGCTGGCCGCGGGCGGCGTCGAGGGCCGCGTCGCGCATGGTCTCCAGCGCGGGCACGTCGAGGGCGCCGGTGCTCGTGAGAGCGCCGAGGACGACGCCCGCGGCGCCGGCGGCGATCGACTCCGCCGCCTGCTGCGCCATGAGGTCGACGTCCGCGGCGGCGACGACGAACTCCTCGGGCCGGCCGAGGAAGTCGTCGGTGCTCGCACGGGAGCGGATCAGGACGTGCACGTCGAAGTGCGGGCGCGCGTCACCGGCGGCGACGAGCTCGCGGGCGCGGCGGGCGGCCGCGGCGACGAGCTCCGCGGAGGGGGTGACCCCGCCCCGCGACAGATCGGCGCAGAGCTCGACGCGGTCGGCTCCGCCGGTGGCGGCGACCTCGAGGCCTGCGAGGTCCTCGACGGCGATCTCCACGGCGATGCTCACGCCTCGGGCTCCTTCTCCTCGCGCCGTCCGCGGTCCTGCGAACGGTCCTGATCATCGTCCCCGTGCGGCCTGAGAGCATCCCGGACGACGCGGCGCGGGCCGGTCAGCGGGAGCAGCTCCGCGAGGTCGCTGCGTTCCCCGCTCGCCCGCAGGCGACCGTCGGAGACCGCCTTCGACCAGGCCAGGGACCCGGTCACGAGCTCGAGCCAGGTGCCGGCGTCGGTCTCGACGACGGCGGGCGGGGTCCCGCGGGTGTGACGAACGCCCGGGATCGCCTGCACGGCCGCGTAGGGCGGCACGCGCAGCTCGACCGCTCCCCCGGGGAACTCCTCGGCGAACAGCTCGAGGGTGTGCCGCACCGCCGGGGCCAGCACCGCGCGGCGGGCGGCCGCCGGGTCCCGCGCCCACTGCACGAGGGCCGCGCGGCCGATCTCCGGGTCGGTGCGACGGGTCGCCACGCTCGACTCCGCCGAGGTCAGCCGTCGGCGCCGGGCAGCAGCGGGTGCACCTCGATGGTGTCCGAGCGGTCCGGGCCGACGCCGATCGCGCTGATGCGGCAGCCGGCGAGCTCCTCGAGGCGGCGCACGTAGTTCTGCGCGTTCTCGGGCAGCTCGTCGAAGGTGCGGGCCTGCGAGAGGTCCTCGGTCCAGCCCGGGAGGGTCTCGTACACCGGCACCGCATGGTGGAACTCGGTCTGCGTCATCGGCATGTCGCGGTGCAGGACGCCGTCGACGTCGTAGGCGGTCGCGATCGGCACCTCCTCGATGCCGGTGAGCACGTCGAGCTTGGTCAGCACGATGTCGGTGAAGCCGTTGATGCGCACCGCGTGGCGGATCATCAGGGCGTCGTACCAGCCGCAGCGACGGGGACGGCCCGTGTTCACGCCGACCTCGTGGCCGACGGTCTGCAGGTACTCGCCCCACTTGTCCTCGAGCTCGGTGGGGAACGGGCCGGCGCCGACGCGCGTGGTGTACGCCTTGACGATGCCGATCACCCGGTCGATGCGGGTGGGGCCGATGCCGGAGCCCGTGCAGGCGCCGCCGGCCGTCGGGTTCGAGCTCGTCACGAACGGGTAGGTGCCGTGGTCGACGTCCAGGTAGGTGGCCTGGCCGCCCTCCATCAGCACGACCTCGTCGCGATCGAGGGCGGAGTTGAGCAGCTCGACGGTGTCGACCACCATCGGGCGCAGGCGGTCGGCGTAGGCGAGCAGGCCCTCGGAGATCGCGTCGGCGTCGATGTCGCGCCGGTTGTAGATCTTCACGAGCAGCTGGTTCTTCTGCCGCAGCGAGGCCTCGACCTTCTGGCGCAGGATCGACTCGTCGAAGAGGTCCTGGACGCGGATGCCGAGGCGACCCATCTTGTCCATGTAGGCCGGGCCGATGCCGCGGCCCGTGGTCCCGATCGCACGCTTGCCGAGGAAGCGCTCGGTGACCTTGTCCATCGTCTGGTGGTACGGCGCGACGACATGCGCGTTCGCACTGATCCGCAGACGGGTGGTGTCGACCCCGCGGCTCTCGAGGGTGGCGATCTCCTCGAACAGGGCGTCGAGGTTCACGACGACGCCGTTGCCGATGACGGGGGTGACGCGGGGCGAGAGGATGCCGGCGGGAAGGAGCTTCAGCTCGAACTTCTCGCCGTCCACGACGACGGTGTGCCCGGCGTTGTTGCCGCCGTTGGGCTTGACGACGTAGTCGACGTGCTCTCCGAGCAGGTCGGTGGCTTTCCCCTTGCCCTCGTCTCCCCACTGGGCTCCGACGATCACGACGGCGGGCATGGCGACTCCTGGGCAGGGCGGCTTGAGGACCTGGGGATCGTACCAAGCCGGGCGACTCTCCCGAGGCGCGGTCCCGGGCGCGTGGGGAGAGTCTCCCCCGACACGCCCGGGAGGCGGATCATGCCGAACAGCCGGCGGACCGGCCCGATCCGGCCGACGCGTCAGCCCAGCAGGCTCGGATCCGCCTCGCGCAGGAAGTCCTGGATGCGCTCGGCCTCGATGTCGTCGCCGATCCGTCGGGAGGCCTCGCCGAGCATCGCGAGCGCCCGCAGGAAGCCGCGGTTGGGGGCGTGCGCGGCGGGGATCGGGCCCTGGCCGCGCCATCCCGCGCGGCGCAGAGCGTCCAGTCCGCGGTGGTAGCCGGTGCGGGCGAAGGCGTAGGCGGTGACGTCCTCGCCGTCGGCGAGCGCCTCCTCCGCGCAGGTCGCCCAGGCGAGCGGGGAGTCAGGATGGCGGCGCGCCGCCTCCAGGGGATCCTCGCCGTCGGAGAGCCGCTGGGCGACCTCCACGTCGACGAAGTCGTCGGGAAGGCGGGTCTCAGGAATGCCGAGGAGGTTCGCGCCGAGGGCGCTGTCGGTACGATCAGCCATGCAAGCATCGTAGGCATAGACGCCCAGATGACCCTTCACACCTGGTAGAAACACCCACATGTCACGTACGCAGGACGGCTCGGAGCTTCTCACCGGGCCCGGCGCGGGGGGTCTGCTCCGCTCGGCCGTCAGCAACTCCGGTGGGGTGCTGCACAGCTGGCAGCTGGACCATGTCGATCACCGCCCCGGTCGCAGCACCAAGGCGCTGTACCGCACGATGGTCTCCTGGCCCGAGCTGGACGGCCCGCAGGCGCCCGCGCGCGAGGAGCTCTTCGGGGCCAGCGCGCACATCGGCGAGCGCGAGAAGGATCTCTACGTCGCCGAGCAGACGCTCGTCATGACCGACGGCGACATCAACGTCCGGGTGTGGCGCTACCCCCACGATCCGTGGCTGCCGATGCTCCCCCACGTCTGCTATCCCGACGTCGTCGGCCGCACCCTGCACGATCTGGGCGTCGCCCTGGGGCCGGATCCGTCGGCCCCGATCGCGATCGACGTCGTCTCCTACCGTCCGGGCCGTCGCGCCGTGCTGCGCGCGAGCCAGGGCCCCGTCGGCGTGTTCCTCAAGGTCATGCAGCCCCATCGCAGCGGCGAGATCGTCGAGCGGCATCAGCGCCTGCTGTCGGCCGGGGTGCCGGTGCCGGAGGTGCTCGCGCATCACGACGGGCTCGTGGTCCTCAAGGAGCTGCCGGGCCGGCCGCTCGCGCGCGCGGTCGTCGACGAGGGCGTCGACTCCTGCAGCGGCGCGGATCTGGTCGCGCTGCTCGATCGTCTCCCGGCGTCGATGTACTCGCTGCCGCTGCGTCCGCCGTGGACCGACTCGGTCGAGTTCTATGCCGGGATCGTGGCCTCCTCCCTGCCGTCGCTGGGGCCGCGGCTGGATGCGCTCGTGCGCTCCATCCGCGAGGGCCTCGCGGCGCTCGACCGGCGGATGGACACGCAGGCGCACGACGTCGTCCACGGCGACTTCTACGAGGCGCAGGTGTTCGTCGACGGCGGCAAGGTGGTCGGTCTGCTGGACATCGACACCGTCGGCCCCGGCCGTCGCTCGGACGATCTGGCCTGTCTCCTCGCCCATCTCAGCGTCCTGGCGGACTACGGCAACACGGGCCGGATCGACCGTGCCATGCAGCAGCGCGTCGAGGAGGCCATCCGCACCTGGCACGGCGTCTTCGTGGACCGGGTCGACCCGACCGAGCTGGCGCTGCGCTCCGCCGGGGTGGTGCTGTCCCTGGCCACCGGTCCGCACCGGCAGCAGGAGTCCTCCTGGGAGGCGGCGACGGAGGCGATCGTCCGCGTCGCCGAGCAGTGGGTCGAGCGCGCTCGCGCCGCCGAGGCCGCGCACCGCGCCGCCCGGGCCGCGGCCCCGTCGGCCGGTTCGGCGGCCTCCGCAGGATCCGCCGCGCCGGCACCGCCCGTGCTCCCGACGCGGTCGGCTCCCGCCCAGGGCTCGGGCCAGCCCTCCCGCACCGCTCCTCCGGCGCCGGTGCAGGACGCGCCCCCGCCGACCGGCTCTCGGCCCCCGTCCGCTCCGCAGGGGCACGCTCCTCAGGGGCCCACCCCACAGGCGCAGGTCCCGCCGGCGCAGGTCCCGCCGGCGCAGGTCCCGCCAGCGCAGGTCCCGCCAGCGCAGGCCGCTCCGGGCCACGCCGCTCCGGCGCAGTCCGCTCCGCCCCGGGTCGCCCCTCACCAGGCCCCGCGAGCGCAGGCTCCGCAGGGCCGTCCTGCGGCCGACGACGCCGCCGCGCCGCCTCAGGCGCTGGCGCAGGCCGCGCGGCAGGCGCCGCCGGAGCCCCCCGTTCCCCAGGCCGCCCCCGCCGGGCAGGCGCCCCAGGGCGCCGCGGCGCCACAGGTGGTGCCTCCGCGCGAGAGCCGCAACACCCATCTCGGAGCGCGCCCGGGCGCCGAGCCGCCGACCGTGCCGCTCCCGGCTCTCGATGCGGCCGAGCTCGCGGAGGCGACCCGCACCGGCTCGGTCACGCCCCCGCCGGCCGGGCAGGCCCCGACGGCCGGGCAGGCTCCGCCGTCGTCGGGCGACGACGACTCCCCCACCCAGGAGCGCCGGATCGACTCGATCCACCGGCCCTGACCCGACCCGTCGGCGCCGGCGCGGCGCGACCCGTCGGCCCGGGCGGACGCGACCCGTCGGCCGAGGGCCGTACCATCGGGGCATGCGAGCAGTCCTGCAGAGGGTCGACGGCGCGAGCGTCGAGGTCGACGGCACCGAGGTCGGAGCGATCCGCGGGGAGGGCCTGCTGGCCCTGATCGGCGTGACCCACGGCGACGGGCCGGAGCAGGTCGCGACGATCGCCCGGAAGATCTGCGAGCTGCGGATCCTCGAGGGCGAGCGCTCCGTGCTCGACGCGGGCGCCGCGGTGCTCGTGGTCTCGCAGTTCACCCTCTACGCGGATGTCCGCAAGGGCCGACGGCCGTCGTGGTCCGCGGCCGCTCCCGGACCGGTCGCCGAGCCGCTCGTCGAGCAGGTGGTCGACGCGGTCCGCGCCCGCGGCGTGGAGGTCGCGACGGGCGAGTTCGGGGCGCACATGCGCGTCGGCCTCGTCAACGACGGGCCGATGACGATCCTCGTCGAGGCCTGAGCGAGGATCCCCGTCGGGGCCCGATCAGCCGCGCAGCAGGCCGGACAGCTCCTGCACGCTCGCCGCGCGGGGCCCCTCATGGGCCTCCTCCGCCTCCCCGCCGTAGCCCCAGCCGACCAGGACCGTCGGCAGGCCGTGCACGGCGGCGCCGTGGGCGTCGTGGAGGCGGTCCCCGACCATCACGGCCCGGCTCTCGCCGAGCCGCTCGAGGACGCTGCCGATCACGGCCGCCTTGTCGCTGCGGCCGACGGCGCGGTCGGTGCCGCCGATCAGCGCGAGATCCCCGGCGATGCCGACATGCTCGAGGAGCGCCGTCGCGATCGGCTCGGGCTTGTTGGTGGCGACCGCGACGGTCCGCCCGTCGGCGGCGAGCGCGCGGATGAGCTCCGGCATCCCCGGATAGGGGACGGAGGCGGTGTACCCCTCGACATCGTAGTAGGCGACGTAGGCGCGGCGCATCGCCTCGGAGCGCTCGGGGGTCATGCCCAGGACGCCCTCGAAGCACTCGCTCAGCGGCGGCCCGATGAAGGTCCGCAGCACGTCGGGCGCAGGCTTCTCCTCGCCGCAGGCGGCGAAGGCGCGGTCGAGGCCGGCGAGGATGCCGGGGGCCGAGTCGACGACGGTCCCGTCGAGATCGAGCAGGACGACGGGGGCGGTGAGCGGCGCGGTGGTCATCCTGGGATCGTAGCGGCCGGTCTCACGTACGCTGGGGGCATGACCTACACACTCGTGCTGCTCCGCCACGGCGAGAGCGACTGGAACGCGAAGAACCTGTTCACCGGCTGGGTCGATGTGGCCCTCACCGAGAAGGGCAAGGGCGAGGCCGCCGGCGGCGGCGTCCTGCTCAAGGAGGCCGGGATCCTCCCCGACGTCGTGCACACCTCGCTGCAGCGTCGCGCCATCATGACCGCCAACCTGGCGCTCGACGCGGCGGACCGCCACTGGATCCCCGTCAAGCGCGACTGGCGCCTCAACGAGCGCCACTACGGCGCCCTGCAGGGCATGAACAAGACCGAGATCCGCGACAAGTACGGCGACGAGCAGTTCATGGCCTGGCGCCGCTCGTACGACACCCCGCCGCCGGAGATCGAGTTCGGCACCGAGTTCAGCCAGGACCAGGACCCGCAGTACGCGGGCCTCGGCGACCAGCTGCCGAAGTCGGAGTGCCTCAAGGACGTCGTCGCCCGCTTCCTCCCCTACTGGGAGGAGGGCATCAAGCCCGACCTGGTCGACGGCAAGACCGTCCTCATCGCCGCCCACGGCAACTCGCTGCGCGCGCTCGTGAAGTACCTCGACGGCATCTCCGACGACGAGATCTCGGGCCTGAACATCCCCACCGGCCAGCCGCTCGTCTACGAGCTCGACGAGGACTTCCGCCCCGTCCAGAAGGGCGGCCGCTACCTCGATCCGGTCGCCGCGAAGGCCGCCGCCGAGGCCGTCGCCAACCAGGGCAAGTGACCCTCACGGGCGACTGACGCGCTGAGCGCGCCGCCCGACGCACGAGGCCCCCGGTCCATGGACCGGGGGCCTCGTCGTGCTCACGGCGCCGGCCGACGAGCAGGCGGGCCGACGATCAGGCGCGCCGACGGGCGGGTCAGCGCGCCCACGGGCGGGTCAGCGGCGCTTGCGCGTGCCGAACAGCGAGCGGGTGATCTCGCGCCCGAGGACGGTGCCCGCGGAGCGCAGGAGCGACTTCACCGCCGGGCTGTCCATGATCCCCGCGTCCTTCTTCGCCGCAGCGGGCTTCTTCGTCGCGGCGGCGGGAGCGGCGGAGCCCCCTGCTGTGCCCGCCGCCCCTGCCGTGCCCGCCTTCTCCGCGGCGGCGGCCTCCGCGGCCTCGGCGGCGGAGGCGGCCCGGGCCTGCAGGATCTCGTGGGCGGACTCGCGGTCGATCGGGGTGCCGTAGGTCGCCTGCAGGGGCGAGGCGGCGACGGCGGCGGCGATGACCTCCTCCCCGGCCGGCGCCATGGCGGACTCCGGGGCGCGCACCGCGGTGATCGCGACCGGGGTGGGGGCGCCGTCCTCGCTCATGACGGTCACGATCGCCTCGCCGGTGCCGAGCGCGGGGATGACCTCCACGAGGTCGTGCTCGGAGGTCGGGAAGGTCGAGGCGGTCGCCTTGAGCGCCTTCGCATCGTCGGGCGTGAACGCGCGCAGCGCATGCTGGATCCGGTTGCCGAGCTGGGCGAGGACGTCGCCGGGGATGTCCTTCGGGGTCTGGGTGATGAAGAAGACGCCCACGCCCTTGGAGCGGATCAGCCGCACCGTCTGGACGACCTGATCGAGGAACGCCTTCGAGGCGTCCTTGAACAGCAGGTGCGCCTCGTCGAAGAAGAACACGAGCTTGGGCACCTCGACGTCGCCGACCTCGGGCAGCTCCTGGTACAGCTCGGCGAGCATCCACATCATGAAGGTCGAGAACAGCGCCGGACGCGTCGCGACCCCGGGCAGCTCGAGGCAGGAGATGATGCCGGTGCCGTCCTGCGTGCGCAGCAGCTGCTGGGCGTCGAAGGCGGGCTCCCCGAAGAAGACGTCGGCGCCCGAGGCCTCGAAGGCGGTGAGGCTGCGCAGGATGACGCCGGCCGTCGCCGTGGAGATGCCGCCGATGCCCTTGAGCTCGCCCTTGCCCTCGTCGGACGTGAGGAACTGGATCAGCGCCCGCAGGTCCTTGAGGTCCAGCAGCGCCAGGCCCTGCGCGTCGGCGTAGTGGAAGATCAGCCCGAGCGAGGACTCCTGGGTCTCGTTCAGCTCGAGCACCTTCGCCATCAGCACGGGGCCGAAGTCGGTGACGGTGGTGCGGATCGGCACGCCCGTGCCCTGGCCACCGAGGCTGAGGAACTCCGTGGGCGCGGCGCGGGACACCCATTCCTGGCCGCGCGCGGCGGCGCGCGCGGTGAGCTTCTCGGAGGCGGCGCCGGGCACGGCGATGCCCGAGAGGTCGCCCTTCATGTCGGCGACGAACACGGCGGCGCCGGCGTGCGCGGCCTGCTCGGCGATCACCTGCAGCGTGCGGGTCTTGCCGGTGCCGGTCGCCCCCGCGATCAGGCCGTGGCGGTTGAGCATCGCGACCGAGAGGTTCACGGCGACGGCCGGATCGGGCTCGCCGTCGGCGATCATCGCGCCGAGATGGATGCGGGCCCCCTCGAACGCATAGGCGGTGCGGATCCGCTCGGCCTCGGGCGTGGGGTCCGGCGTCGTGCTGGTCATCGGTGACTCTCCTCGGGCGCTCAGGGGACTGCTGCGCGGATGCGACCCCGTGATCGTATCCATCGTGGCGCGCATCACCCGCTAGCGTGTCGCCATGCCCTCGCATCCGTCCGCCGCAGATCCCGTCGCCGCAGATCCCGCCGTCCCTGATCCTGCCGTCCCTGATCCCGCTGTAGCAGAACGCGCCGTCCCGCCCGTCGCGGTGCGGGCCGACGGGGCGCTGAGCGCCGAGGAGGTCCGGGAGAGGCTCGCCGCAGGGTCCCCGGAGCGGCGGAGGGAGCGCCTCGCGCGCCTCGGGATCGTGGGCGCCGACGCCGAGGAGCTGCTGCCGCTGGCCGTCGCCGCCGCCGCGGATGCCGAGATCCTCGCCGAGATCACCGCGACCGCGGCCCTGCTCGGGGCCGGGGCCGGGCTCGACGTCCCCGCCGTCGACCTCGAGGCCCGCGCCGCGCACCACGACGCGCTCCAGCGGCGACTGGCGCCCGGGGAGGGGCTGATCCCGATCCTCGCGCTCACGGTCTCCACCGGGACCGTCGAGCGCTGGCATGCGGCGCGCGGGCTGAGCCCCGTGCAGTCCGACCGGGTCCTCGCGGACCTCGGCCAGCAGATGCGGGTGCACCGTGCCGGCACCGGCCGGCTGGGGCTGCACCAGCGCAACTGGGTCAGCGGGAACTGGGCGGGCCGCCTCGTGCACCTGGGGCGCCTGCAGTTCGACCTGCACCGACGCCGCATCGTCGAGCTCGAGGGCGGCGACGCCGCGGCACGCCCGTCGGCCGACGGCCAGGTCGCGTCGTCGGCCGACGGGGAGGTCGCGTCGTCGGCCGACGGGCGGGAGCGCTGGGTCGTCGGCGTGCACATCCCGGCGACCGGCCCGCTCGATCCCGGCGCGGTGGACGCCTCGCTCGACGAGGCGGCCGCGCACTTCGGCGCGCACTACGCGGATCTGGATGCGGGACGGGGTCCGCAGGAGCCGCGGATCGGGCATGAGCTCGTCTGCGACTCCTGGCTGCTGTCCGAGGAGCTCGCGGAGATCGCGGGCGCGGAGTCGAACCTCGCGCGGTTCGCGGCGCGCTGGGAGCCGATGGAGCGCGCACGGATGGACGATGCGGCGCTGTTCTTCGTGTTCGGGCTGCGTCCGCCGGTCGACCTCGCGGCGCTCCCCCGTCGCACCCGCCTCGAGCGGGGCGTCGCCGAGCGCCTGTCCGACGGGCGCGGCTGGACCGGCGGGACCGGGCGCCTGGTGCGCTGAGCGCTCAGACCGAGGGGACGTCTCCGGCGTCGGCCGCCGTGCCGACGGCCGCGGTGCCGGCGTCCGCGGTGCCGGCGTCGACCGGAGCGGCGGAGACGGTGTCCGGGAGCTGCTGGAGCACCCAGTCGAAGGCGGTCACGACGTCGGTCCCCCGCCGCATCGAGATCGCGAAGGCGCTGCGGGTGAGGCCGAAGGCGACCTGCACCATGATGATCGCGCGATCGTGCGCATGCTCGCCCTCGAGCGCCGCCGCGAGGGCCTCGATGAGCTCCGTCTGCATCGCCTGCAAGTTGCCCGTGGACATGAGCTGCAGGCTCGGTTCGCGGGCCATGATCTGCTTCTTCAGCTCACGCAGCCCGGTGTCCACGGGGACGCTGGAGATCGCCTCCCGCAGGGTCGCCCGCAGCGCCTCGCGGGGCGGCAGGACGGCGAGATGCTCCTGCAGCGAGGCGACGGCGCGCGGGGCCTCGTCGCCGACCGCGCCGAGGATCGCCGCCTCCTTCGTCGACCAGTAGTTGAAGAAGGTGCGCGTGGAGACCCCGGCACGACGGGCGATCATCTGCACCGTCACCCCGGACAGGCCCTCCTCGGCGACCAGCTCGATCGCCGCGCGGTGCATCGCCAGGCGCGCGCTGGCCTTCTTCTGCTCCCGCAGCCCCCTCTCCTCGCGGGCGGGGGCGTCCTCGGATGCGCTGGTCTCGGTCACCTCCTCATCGTAGAGCGCCCGGACCGGGCCGATCCGACGGGCGACGGTATCCCGCCTCACACTCTGCAGTGGATGCAATAGTGCAGTGACTGCAGACGTTGGCTAGCATGGCTCGGTCGACGCCCGAGGACGTGCCGAGGCCGTCGGGTGCGCCGGAGCGCGCCCGTCGAACCCGTCCGTCCGCTTCTCCCCCGAGGTACACGTGAGCACTTCCACCCCCCAGGCGCCGGCAGCCCCGGCGCCCCAGGCCTTCACCGGCCTCGACCGGCAGGGCAAGCTGGTCTTCGTCGGCCTCATGCTCGGCATGTTCGTCGCCTCCCTGTCGCAGACGATCGTCGGCCCCGCCATGCCCCGCATCGTCGCCGAGCTCGGCGGCGTCGAGCACTACAGCTGGATCGCGACCGCCGCGATGCTGGTCTCGGCCGTGGCCGTCCCGATCGTCGGCAAGCTGTCCGACCTCTACGGGCGCCGCTGGTTCTACCTCGGCGGCCTCGCCGTGTTCATGATCGGCTCTATCCTCGCCGGCCTCTCCCAGGGCTTCTGGTTCCTGGTCTTCGCCCGTGCCGTGCAGGGCCTGGGCATGGGCACCCTGATGCCGCTGAGCCAGACGATCATCGGCGACATCATCCCGCCGCGCCAGCGCGGCAAGTACCAGGGCATCATGGGCGCCGTCTTCGGCGTCACCTCCGTGATCGGCCCGCTCATCGGCGGCTCCGTCACCGACAACCTCGGCTGGCGCTGGCTGTTCTACCTGACCCTGCCCATCGGCGTCCTCGCCTTCGGCTTCATCCTGCGCTACCTGCACCTGCCGGTCTCCGGCCAGCACGGCAAGGTCGACCTGCTCGGCATGGTCACGCTGACCCCGGGCCTGGTGATCGCGCTGCTGGCGACCACCTGGGGCGGCAACGCCTACGACTGGTCCTCCCCCGTCATCATCGGCATGTACGCCGTCGCCGCGCTGTTCATCGCCGCCTTCGTGGCCATCGAGACCCGCGTGGAGGAGCCGCTGCTGCCGATGCACCTGCTGGGCCGCCCGATCGTGGCGCTGTCGGTGGCCGCCTCCTTCGCGATCTCCGTCGCCATGTTCGGCGCGATCATCTACATCCCCGTCTACGCGCAGGGCGTCATGGGCGTCTCCGCCACGAACTCGGGCGCGATCCTGATCCCGCTGTCGGTCGCGATGATCCTCACCTCGATCGTGGTGGGCCTGCTGATCACCCGCACCGGCCGCTACAAGCCGTTCCTCATCGCCGGCGGCGTCGTGCTCGTCGCCGGATACCTGCTGCTGGCCCGCCTCCAGTACGGGGACTCCCAGTGGGCGCTGACCCTCGCGATGGTCGTCATCGGCCTCGGCCTCGGCCTGTCGATGCAGGTGTACACGCTCATCGTGCAGAACGCCGTCGCGCAGCGGGAGCTGGGCATCGCGACCGCCGCGGTCCAGTTCTTCCGCAACATCGGCTCGACCATCGGCACCGCCGTGCTCGGCACCGTCATGACCGCGCAGATGGCCTCCTCCATCCAGGGCGAGCTCGCGAAGCTCCCTGCGGAGCAGCTCGCCGCGCTCCAGCAGAGCGGCGGCGACGCCTCCGGCCTCGAGGCCGCGGTGCTGGACCCGGCGGAGCTCGAGAAGCTCCCCGAGTTCCTCATCGAGCCGATCCGCACCGGCATGGGCCTGGCGATGCACGACGTCTTCCTCACCGCCCTCCCCTTCGTGGTCGCCGCGCTGATCCTCTCGCTGTTCATCAAGCAGGTCCCCCTGCGCGACTCGTTCCACGACCCGGCCGAGCAGACGACGGGCGACTCCGCGAGCGGCGAGCCGACCGACGGCGAGCACGCGGCCGACGAGCGGGCGGCGGGTGCCCCGACCGCGGTGCTCGCGAGCACGGACGCGGCCGCCGAGCTCTCCGTCACCGGGACCGCGCCGGCCGATCCGACCGACCCCGATCGCGGGCCCGACGGGCGGGATCCGGTCGGCGCCGTCGAACGCTGACCAGCACCGGCGGATCGGCCCTGCTGATCCTGCTGATCGTGTGCGCATCGGCCCCCGTCGCCCTCCCCGGGTGGTGGAGGCCGATGCTGTCCCGCGCATTCACCAGCGCCCGCGCCGCCGCGCCGACGCGTGGAAGGATGGGCGAATGCTGCTCGCCGACCATTTCCCTCCAGCGATGCCCACCGACCTCGAGGGCCGGCTCACCACGCGACTGCCGCTCCCGGAGGACGTCGCGCCCGTCGCCGCGCTGCTGACCGCCGCGGCGCGCCGCATCGATCCGGAGGCCGGCGCGGACGCCGCCCAGGACGAGGCAGCGCTGCGATCGCGGATGGTGGGGCTGAAGTCCTGGTCGCGCCGCCAGGTGGTCGTGGTGCCGGTCGCCGACGACGGCACCGCCTCCCTCACCGCGCCGCCGCTGGCCTGGATCTCCCTCGAGGATCGCGCGAGCGGACGCACGAACGTCGCTTTCGTGATCGCCGAGGACGTGCCCGCGCGGGACGCCCTGGCCTCCGCGCTGCTGGACTGGGCCGTCGAGGTCGGCGGCTCCTTCGCGCGTGCCCGCGGCGTCGAGGCCTCGAAGCTCACGACCGATGCGAACGAGCTCGACGAGGACCGGCAGCGGCTGCTCGCCGTCGCCGGCTACGAGATGGTCCGCACCTGGCTGCACATGCGCCGGCCCGTGACGCCCGACGAGGCGACCGCCCTGCCCGCACCGCGCGAGGGGACGCGCGTGCGACGGGTGCACCGCCACAGCTCAGGGCTGCCCGTCGCACAGGACGTCCGCACCGTGCACCGGATGCTCGAGGAGTCCTTCGCCGACCACTTCAACTCCTACCGGGAGTCCTTCGCCGAGTTCGTCCAGCGCCTCATCGAGAACCCGGACCGGGCGGACTGGGACCACTGGTGGATCGCCGAGATCGAGCGCGACGGGCGATGGCTCCCGGCGGGCGGCCTCGTCGCCGCGCCGATCCGGGCCACCGCGACCCGCGGCGAGGGCACCTACCTCGAATACCTGGGCGTGCATCGCAGCGCTCGCGGCCACGGCATCGCGAAGTCCCTGCTGCGCGCCGCCCTGCGCGACGCCGCCGAGCGGGGGCGCGGCTTCGTGGACCTCGAGGTCGACGACGACTCCCCCACCGGCGCCGACGGCATCTACGCCTCGATGGGCTGGGAGACCTACGAGCGCACCCGCTCCTGGCACTCCACCGCGCCCTCGCACCCCTCGCGGCTGCTCGAACCGCCGTCGGCCTGAGAAGGACCCGATGCTCCTGTTGAGCGCCTGCATACATCAGACGGATGCTGACGCTCACTGGAAGAGATCGATGACGAGCTGGGCACCTATGTCCACCGAACGCAGAGAGTCCGACCCTGTTCTTTTCGAGGCATGCCTCGGGAACGAGATCGGACTCTCTGCGGGCCCCGCCGCCGAGGCGGGCCGGGAGCCTGCGTCAGGGACGCGGGCTCACTCCCACTCGATGGTGCCCGGGGGCTTCGAGGTGATGTCGAGGGTGACGCGGTTGATCTCGCTGACCTCGTTGGTGATGCGGGTCGAGATGCGCGAGAGCACGTCGTAGGGGACCTTCGCCCAGTCCGCGGTCATGGCGTCGTCGCTGGTGACGGGGCGCAGCACGACCGGGTGGCCGTAGGTGCGGCCGTCGCCCTGGACACCCACGGAGCGGACGTCGGCGAGGAGCACGACGGGGCACTGCCAGATGTCGCGATCCAGGCCGGCGGCGGTGAGCTCGGCACGGGCGATCGCGTCGGCCGCGCGGAGGATGTCCAGGCGCTCCTTGGTGACCTCGCCGATGATGCGGATGCCGAGGCCGGGGCCGGGGAAGGGCTGGCGCCAGACGATCTCGTCGGGCAGGCCCAGCTCGGAGCCGACGGCGCGGACCTCGTCCTTGAACAGGGCGCGCAGCGGCTCGACGAGCTCGAAGGAGAGGTCCTCCGGCAGGCCGCCCACATTGTGGTGGCTCTTGATGTTGGCCGCGCCCTCGCCGCCGCCGGACTCGACGACGTCGGGGTACAGGGTGCCCTGGACCAGGAAGGTCTTCGTCTCGCCCGCGGTGTGCGCGTCGCCCTCCGCGCCCTCGATGACGCCCTGCTCGCGGAGGATGTCCGCCTGCGCCTGCTCGAAGGAGCGGATGAACTCGCGGCCGATGATCTTGCGCTTGGTCTCAGGGTCGGTGACGCCCGCGAGCGCGCTGAGGAACTGCTCCTCGGCGTCGACCATGACGAGCTTCGCGCCGCCGGTGGACTCGCCGAAGGCCTTCTCGATCTGCGCCGACTCATCCTGGCGCATGAGCCCGTGGTCGACGTAGACGCAGGTGAGGCGATCGCCGATGGCGCGCTGCACGAGGGCCGCGGCGACCGCGGAGTCCACGCCGCCGGAGAGGCCGCAGATCGCGGTGCCCTCGCCGACCTGCGCGCGGATCCGCTCGAGCTGCTCCTCGATGACGTTGCCGGTCGTCCAGGTGGGCTCGATGCCGGCGCCGCGGTAGAGGAAGTTCTCGAGGACCTCCTGGCCGCGGTCGGAGTGGCCGACCTCGGGGTGCCACTGGACGCCGAAGAGGCACTTCTCGGTGTTCTCGAAGGCGGCGACGGGGCTGCCGGCGGAGGTCGCGAGGACGCGGAAGCCCTCGGGCGCCTCGGAGACGGAGTCGCCGTGGCTCATCCACACGTTCTGGTCGAGGTCCTGCGCGTTCAGCAGCGAGGAGTCGCCCTCGAGCGCGTCGAGACGGGTCGCGCCGTACTCGCGCACGCCGGTCGCGGCGACGGTCCCGCCGAGGGCCGCGGCCATCGACTGGAAGCCGTAGCAGAGGCCGAGCACGGGGACGCCCGCCTCGAGCAGCGCCCGGTCCAGGCGCGGGGCGCCCGGCTCGTAGACGGAGCTCGGGCCTCCGGAGAGGATGATCGCCCGCGGCTCCTTGGCGAGGATCTCCGCGGCCGGCATGGTGTGCGGCACGACCTCGGAGTACACGCGGGCCTCGCGCACGCGGCGGGCGATGAGCTGGGCGTACTGGGCGCCGAAGTCGACGACGAGGACGGGGCGCTGATCGGTATCGGTCACCCCGCGAGTGTACGGGGCCGACGCCTCCGGGCGGGACCCCGTGCGCCTTCCGGACGCGCCGCGTTCGTCACGCTCCGCCGTCGGCCCCGCGCCCGGCCGACGGCCGCGAGCCCGCCCGGCAGGTCAGGCGCCCGACCGCAGGGGGCAGGCGCAGGCCCGCGCCGTCAGGCGCCGGCGCGCTCGGCGTCCTGGATCGTCGGACGCGTGCGCAGGTCGTCGTCGACGCGGCCGTGGGTCCAGCGCTCGCCGATGAAGGAGAGGACGGGGACGACGCCGAAGAGCATCAGCAGCAGCATGCGCGGCAGCTTCCACCGCATCTTGAGCCACAGGTCGAAGCCGAGGATCACGTAGATCATGTAGATCAGGCCGTGGATCGGGGACCAGATCGAGGAGACGTGCTCCCACGTCCCCTGCGTCGGCGTGCCCGAGAAGACGATGTAGCGCATCACCATGATCACGCACAGCACGAGCAGCGCGATGCCCTCGACGATCGACGCGACGCGGAAGCGGGCGAACGAGGTGCGGGCCTGGATCTCATCGAGCGGCCGGGGTGCCGGCATCGGCGTCCTCCTGTGAACGGGCGGCGCCCTCGGCGCCGGGAAGGGGACCGGCGCCCGGGGCGCCGGCGGGGAAGTCGACGCCCGCGGCGCCGAGGTCTGCAGGGTCCGACGGAGCGTCGGGGTCCGACGCCGCCGCGTCGCCGGACGGGACGGCGAGGGCCGCCTCGAGCTCCTCGCGCCGGGCGGCGGCCTCGTCGAGGTATGCCGTGCGCACGGAGCGGTACCAGAGGTAGAGGAAGAAGACGCCGAAGAGGATCCACTGCGCCGCATAGCCGAGGTTCTGGAGGTTCAGTCCGCGCGAGAACGAGGACTCCGCCGCCGGCATCGGCTGCAGGCCCTCGGCCGCGGAGGTCTGCCCGACGTAGCCCGAGTACATCGGGCTCCCCCACACGTTGACCAGCTGCGGGGTCGCGATCTCGGGAGCGAGTCCGTCCTCGATGCCGGCGCTGGCGGCCTCGCTCGCCTCGAGGAGCCCGACGACCGTGACCTCGCCCGCGGGCGCGGCCGGGACCAGCGAGCGGTCGATGCCGCCGTCGGCCCCTGTGACGTCCTCGCGCGCGATCCAGCCGCGGGCGACGGGCAGGCGGACCTCGGTGCCGTCCTCCAGGGTCACGTGGAGCGCGGTCACGACGATCACGGCGTCCCTGCCGTCGATGCTGCGGTCCGCGACGAGCACCTGCTCGTCGGCGGCGAAGGAGCCGGTGACGGTGACGGTGAGCCCGTCGAGGTCGTTGGTGACGGCGCCGCCGGTCTCGAGGACGTCGGTCAGCTCGGTCGCGTCCTCCTGGCTGAGGGCGCTCTTGGCGGCCTCGGAGAGCATGCTGCGATGGGCGCGATCCCACTGCCAGGAGGCGAGGAGCCCGCACACCAGCGTCGCCGCGATCATGAGGGCCAGCAGCCCGAGATAGCGGGGACGGAGAGCGACGCGCAGCATGGGCCCATGGTAGGAGGGGCTCCTGAGGAAGGGCTCCGACGGGTGCCCTGCCTCACGTTCGCGACCGTCGGACGGGCCCCACCACAGATCCGGCCCCGTCGATCGGGACTCCTTCCCTTTCCGCGGCCGCGCTCCGTTGCCTAAGGTGGAGAGCGTGTCGCAGAGCGTGTACGTCGCCAGCCCTGAGGGGATGACCGGGAAGTCCATCGTGGCTTTCGGACTGCTGGAGGCACTGGCCTCCAGCTCGGACCGCGTCGGGGTGTTCCGACCGGTCGTGAAGTCCGCCAGCACGAGGGACTCGTCCGTCGATCTCCTCCTCGCCCACCCCGCCGTCGATCAGGCCTACGAGGACGCGATCGGCGTGGACTACCAGCTGATGCTGTCGGACCCGGAGTCCGCGCACGAGCAGATCCTCCGCAAGCACCAGGAGCTCGCCCAGCGCTATTCGGTGCTCGTCGTGATCGGCTCCGACTACGACGACCTGGCCAACCCCACCGAGCTGTCGTTCAACGCCGAGGTCGCCGCGAACCTGTCGGCGCCCGTCGTGGTCGTCGTCTCCGGGTTCGGGCGCACGCCCGAGCAGATCGGGTCCCTCGCCGCCGTCGCCGTCGGCGAGTTCGTCGGCCATCACGCGACCCCGATCGCCGTGATCGTGAACCGGGCGGCCCCGGATCAGCTCGGGACGGTGCGCGAGGCGGTGCGCGCGAAGGTCCCCTCGGCGCTGGTCTCCGCGATCCCCGAGAACCCCGTGATCATGGCGCCGACGGTCGCCGAGCTGCTGCGGGCCGTGGACGGCACGCTCCTGATGGGCAGCGAGGAGTGGCTCGAGCGCGTGGCGCTCGGCACCGTGGTCGCGGCCATGACCCTCCCCAGCGTCCTCCAGCATCTGACGGAGAACGCCACGGTCGTCGCCCCCGGCGACCGCTACGACCTGATCCCGGGCCTGGTCATGGCGCAGCAGTCGGGCACCTTCCCGACCCTGTCCTCGATCATCCTCACCGGCGGCTACGAGATCCCCGAGTCCGTCGCGCTGCTGATCGAGGGCGTCCAGCAGGACCTCCCGATCATCGCCACGGACATGTCGACCTTCGACACCGCGGTGCATGTGGACCGCACGCGCGGGCGCCTGAACGCCCACAGCCCGCAGAAGCTCGATGCCGCCCGGCGCGCCCTCGCCGAGCACCTGCCGACCGATGCGGTGATCGAGGCCCTCGAGCTGTCCCGCAGCGAGGTCGTCACCCCGCTCATGTTCGAGTTCGAGCTGCTGGCCCGCGCCCGCGGCGAGAAGAAGCGGATCGTCCTGCCCGAGGGCGACGAGCCGCGCATCCTCGCCGCGGCCGACACGCTCCTCGCGCGCGGCGTGGCGGACCTGATCCTGCTGGGCGACGAGAACGCGATCCGTGCGAAGGCGTCCCAGCTGGGCCACAACATCACCGAGGCCCGCATCGTCTCCCCGCACGATCCCGAGCTGGTCGAGCGGTACGCGGAGGAGTACGCGCGGCTGCGGGCGAAGAAGGGCATCACCCTCGAGCAGGCGCGCGAGAAGGTCCAGGACGTCTCCTACTTCGGCACCATGATGGTGCAGATGGGCGAGGCCGACGGCATGGTCTCCGGCGCCGTCCATTCGACCGCCCACACCATCCGCCCGAGCTTCGAGATCATCAAGACCAAGCCCGACGCGAAGATCGTCTCCTCGGTGTTCCTCATGGCCCTGCAGGATCGCGTCCTCGTGTACGGCGACTGCGCGGTGAACCCGGATCCCACGGCCGAGCAGCTCGCCGACATCGCCGTCCAGTCTGCGCAGACCGCCCGCCAGTTCGGCGTGGACCCGCGGGTCGCGATGCTCTCCTACTCGACCGGCACCTCCGGCACCGGGGCCGACGTCGACAAGGTCCGCGAGGCCACGGCGACGGTGCGCGCGCAGCGTCCCGATCTCGACGTCGAGGGCCCCATCCAGTACGACGCCGCGGTCGACGTCTCGGTCGCGAAGACCAAGCTGCCCGAGTCCTCGGTCGCCGGTCGCGCGACCGTGTTCGTCTTCCCGGATCTGAACACGGGCAACAACACCTACAAGGCGGTCCAGCGCTCCGCCGGCGCGATCGCCATCGGCCCGGTCCTGCAGGGCCTGAACAAGCCGGTCAACGACCTCTCCCGCGGCGCCCTCGTCGACGACATCATCAACACCGTCGTCATCACCGCCATCCAGGCCCAGGCCGAGGACGACGCCGCCGCCCCCGCCATCGACACGAAGGATCACGCATGAGCCCGCAGACCTCCGGCCTCTCCGACTCCGCCGAGCTCGGCGCCGTCGCCCCCTCCGGCGCCGAGACCGTGCTGGTGGTCAACTCCGGCTCCTCCTCGCTGAAGTTCCAGCTGGTGGACCCGCTGACCCCGCATGTGTACGCCTCCGGCATCGTCGAGCGGATCGGCCTGGACTCCGGCGACGCCCGGATCGAGGCCGGCGGCGCCCGCGCCCCCTATCGCGGCGAGGTCCGCGACCATGTGCAGGCGATGGCGATCGTCTCGGACCTGTTCGACCAGGTCGGCCTGTCCCTCGCGGACGCGAACGTCGTGGCGGTGGGCCACCGCGTCGTCCAGGGCGGCGCCCGCTTCTCGCAGCCCCACCGGATCGACTCGTGGGTGCGCGACCAGATCTCGGATCTCAGCTCGCTGGCCCCGCTGCACAACCCGCCGGCCGTGAACGGCATCGACGCCGCCCGCGAGCTGCTCCCGGACATCCCCCACGTGGCCGTGTTCGACACCGCCTTCTTCGTGGACCTGCCCGAGCGATCGAAGAACTACGCGCTGAACAAGGGCGTGGCGAGCGAGTACCGGATCCGCCGCTACGGCGCCCACGGCACGAGCCACCAGTACGTCTCCGAGCAGGTCTCCGCGACCCTCGCGGCCGAGGGCCGGGACGTCTCCGACCTCAAGCAGATCGTGCTGCACCTGGGCAACGGCGCCTCCGCCTCGGCGGTCCGCGGCGGAGCCCCGATCGACACCTCCATGGGCCTGACCCCGCTCGAGGGCCTGGTCATGGGCACCCGCACGGGCGACATCGATCCCGCGGTCTACGCGCACCTGCATCGCAGCGCCGGGATGACCGTCGACGCGATCGACGCGCTGCTGAACAAGCAGTCGGGCATGAAGGGCCTGTGCGGGATGAGCGACTTCCGCGACATCACCGCGGCGATCGAGCAGGGCCACGAGGACGCGAAGGTCGCCATGGAGATCTACCTCCATCGCCTGCGCAAGTACGTCGGCTCCTACGCCTTCGCGCTCGGCGGCCTCGACGTCATCGCCTTCACGGCGGGCATCGGCGAGAACGTCCCCGAGGTGCGCGGCGGCGCGCTCGAGGGCCTCGAGTCCTTCGGCATCGAGATCGACGCCGAGGCCAACGCCCGACGCGAGAAGGGCATCCGCACGATCTCCACGGAGTCCTCGCGCGTGCGCGTGCTCATCGTCCCCACGGACGAGGAGCTCGCGATCGCCCGCCAGGCCCTCGAGGTCGCCCGCGGCTGACCCTCCTCGGCCGCCTTCGGGCGGCCCCACCGCATGACGGATCCCGCGCAGGCACGGTCGCCTGCGCGGGATCCGTCATGTCCGGGCCCTGTCATGCCGGGCCCTGCTGCGCCGGGCCCTGTCGTGCCGGGCCCGACGGGTCAGGCCGGCTCGAGCGCCGTGAACAGCTCGCCGGCCAGCACGTAGCCGGCGCGCGCCTCCTCCAGGTACTCCTCCTGGACCTGCGCGTCGACGATCCGGTCGAGGCGCTCGCGGTAGTCGTCCTTGACGCGCTTGGGGGCGTCGATCTCCGAGAAGTCCCACATGGTCAGCCGCTCGCACGGGATGCCGTAGTGCCGGGCGACGAGCGCGCCGATCGCCTGGCCGCCGGAGAGGTCCCCGAGGTAGCGCAGGTAGTGGTGCGCGAGGAGCGCCGGGGTGGAGGCGGCCTCGATGCGCTCGACATAGCGGACGGTCGCCGGGAGCGGTGCGGTGAGGTCGACGCCGTCGACCTCGGGATGCTCGCTGCCGAAGCGCGCGTGCAGATCGGCGCGGATCGCGGCGGCGCGCGAGAGGCGCTCGTCGTGGAACGAGCCGACGAGCGGGTCCTGCGCGGCGACGCGGGCCGTCGCCGTCTCGAGCGCCTCGTAGAGCGGCAGGTACTGGCCGAGCAGCCGCCAGTAGTCGAGCTCGGTCAGGCCGCCTCCCATGAGCGCGGAGATGAAGCCCTTGCCCTCGGCGGAGGAGTGCTCCGAGCGGGTCTCCTCCCGGAGGCGCTGCGAGAAGGGAGCGGGGGCGTCGGCGGGGTGGATGTCGCCGCGGAGATCGGCTGGTCCGGCATGCAGCCGATGACCGACGAGGCGATCATCGACGCCGATCCCGACCTGCTGCTGATGATGACCAAGGCCTCGAGTCCTGCGGAGGCGTCGACGGCCTGCTCGACTCGAAGCCGGCGATCGCCCTGACCACCGCCGGGCAGCGGCGCCGCATCGTCGACATGGCCGATACCGACATCCTCAGCTTCGGCCCCACGACCGCCGGAGTCCTGCAGGCCCTCGCCATCGCGATCTACGCTCCGACGCCCGCCGCCGACGGAGCCGCCGCATGAGCGCGCCCCTGCGCCTCGACACCCCGTCCGACATCGGCGCCCCCGGGCTGCTGACCGGCGCGACGCCGACGGCCGCGACGCCGGGCACGACGCCGACGGCAACGATGCCGACGCCTGCGATGCCGACGGACGCGGAGCGGCCCGTCGGCGACCGTCGGGCTCGGCGCGCGCCGTGGCTGCTGCTCGGCATCGCGATCGCGCTCGTCCTCGGCGTCGTCTGGGTCGCCGCGAGCGGCCAGTACCCGATCTCGCCCGGCCAGGTGCTCGCCGGGATCGGGCGCGCGATCGTCGGCACCGCCGCCGACGACGACGCCACCCGGATGGCCGACGCGACCCTGTGGACCGTGCGCTTCCCGCGCGCGGTGATCGCGCTGCTGGTCGGCGCGGCGCTCGCCGTCGGCGGGGCGCTCATGCAGGGCGTCTTCGGGAATCCGCTGGCCGAGCCCGGCGTCGTCGGGGTCTCCTCGGGCGCGGCGGCCGCGGCCTGCGTGGTGATCGTGCTGGGGCTGAACGTACTGGGACCGTGGACGCTCGTCGTCGGCGCCTTCTTCGGCGGCCTCGCCGCCACCGCCGTCGTCTACGGGACCGCCCGGCAGGGCGGACGCACCGAGGTCGTCACCCTCGTGCTCACCGGCATCGCCGTGAACGCCGTCGGCGGCGCGATCATCGCGCTGATGACCTTCCTCGGGGACAACGCCTCCCGCGAGGAGATCATCTTCTGGCAGCTCGGCAGCCTCAACGGCAGCCGCTGGGTGCATGTCGCGGTGATCGAGCCCGTCGTCGTCCTGGGCCTGGCCGCGATCGGTCCGGTCGCGCGGCCGCTGGACCTCCTCGCCCTCGGGGAGAAACCCGCGCGCCACCTCGGCGTCGACGTCGAGTCGCCTACGCGGACCTTCCCATCGGACTGCTGACCTCACTCGTCGGCGGCCCCTTCTTCTTCTACCTCATCCGTCGCACGCGCCGCGGTTCGGGAGGCTGGTCATGAGCCCCGACGTGCTGCTGCGCTGCCGCGACGTCCGCGTCGTCCTCGGCGGCCGGCCAATCCTCTCCAGCGTCGATGTGGACCTCCGCCGCGGCGAGGTCACCGTGCTGGTCGGCCCCAACGGCGCCGGCAAGTCCACCCTCTTCTCGGTGCTCGCCGGGGATCTGCTCCCGGCCGCCGGGACCGTGTGGACCGGCACCGCCGAGGAGGAGCGCGACGCGGAGGTCGTCGAGCTCGCCCTGGCCGCGAGCGAGACCCGCGCCCTCGCCGAGCAGCAGGTGCCCGTCCTCTCCGGCGGCGAGCGCGCCCGCGTCGCCTTCGCCCGGGCCCTCGCCCAGGAGACCGGGATCCTGCTGCTCGACGAGCCGACCGCGGCGCTCGACATCCGTCATCAGGAGCGGGTCTTCGCGGTCGTCGCCGAGCGCGCCGCCGCGGGAGCCGCCGTGCTGGTGATCCTCCACGACCTCTCGCTCGCCGCCGCGTACGCGGACCGGATCCTGCTGCTGCACGACGGGCGGATCCGGGCCGACGGCGCCCCGTCGGACGTCCTCGACGCGGCTCTGCTGAGCGAGGTCTACGACCATCCGGTCACCGTGACCGTCGTCCCCGGGACCGACGACCTGCTGGTGGTCCCCCGGCGCGGCCCCGCCGCCGCCCCGTCCCGCCCCCGTGCCCCGCAGGAGGGCCTCGCATGATCCCGCTCCCCTCCCCCGTCCCGTCGGCGCCTGGAACCGCTGCCGTGCAGGACCCCGTCGACGCGATGCGGGGGTCCGCCGGTCCGCTCCGTCGGGACCTGCTGGCCCTGCTCGCCGGGATCCTCGTCGCCGGCACCGCGACCGTCGACGCCCGCGCCCTGCTGCGCAACCGGATCGACGTCTCCACCAGCTCCTTCAGCGTCGACGAGCGCACCGGGACCGTGCAGGCGGAGTCGACGACCCGCTTCGCCGCGGCCTGGACGCAGCTGCTGGTCGCCGCCGCGATCATCGCGATCGCCGTCGTGCTCGGGGTGCGGCTCGGCCGTCGCGGCGGCGACGCGGCCCCGGCTTCTGCCGACGGGGCGATCGACGAGGCGGCCGACGACAGGGCCTCGGTTCAGGAGGAGAGCCGCTCCAGCAGCCCCGCCCGCACCTCGGGCCATTCGGAGGCGAGCACCGAGAAGTAGTCGATGTCGGCGATCGACCCGTCGGCCGCCCGTCGGAACGCCCGCAGCGTCCCCTCGAAGCGGGCGCCCAGCCGCTCGATCGCCGCCCGCGAACGGGCGTTGCGATGGTCGCAGCGCAGGGCGACGCGGCCGACGCCGAGACGTTCCACGGCATGCTCGAGCAGCAGCAGCTTCGCGGCCGGGTTCACCCGGGTCCCCCAGACATCGCGCGCATAGACGGTGCTGCCGATCTCGACCCGCAGGCCCGGCACCAGGTCGTAGAGCGTCGTGCGTCCGACGAAGCGACCGTCGAGCTCCACGGCGAACGCGAGCGCGGCCGCGCCCTCCGTGAGGGACCGCAGGTGCCGGTCCATCTCCTCATCGGTCTCGGGCAGCGGGCTGGACATCCCGGACCACGACTCCCGGTCGACGAGGGCGCGCAGGGGCGCGGCGTCGTCCTCGGGGCGCAGGGGCCGGAGGACGACGTCCTCCCAGGAGAGGACGAGGTCATGCTGCATGCGGGCTCCTTCTCGGACGGGTCGGTCGTCCACAGTAGACCTTCGCGGCTCCGAGCCGACGGGCCATCCCGCTACGCTGGGCCACCACGGCCGTCCCCGCCGGTCCCGCATCCCGCCCCCGGTCCCTGCCCTGCAGGGAACCGCCAAGACGACACCCGGAGCACCGCATGAGCTACCCCGGATACTCCTCCGCCCCGAACTACGGCTACGCCCCGCCCCGGAGGAAGCGCGGCATGAAGCGCATCGTCTTCGGGATCCTGGGCATCCTCGCCAACACCGTGGGCCTGTTCCTGATGCCCGTGATCGGCGGATTCATCGGGATCATCATGGCGGCCGTGGGCTTGCTCGATCTGCAGCCCCTGTCCCCCGACGGCGGCACCTTCGAGACCAGCACGACGAACCTCGTGACCGTCTGGGTCCCGGCCGACGAGGCGCCCAACGCGTCCTGCGCGTTCGAGGGCGGCGACCTGGAGGTCACGCCCAGCTACGACCCGGAGATCAGCATCGGGGAGCTCGACGGCGTCGAGTACGTCGAGATCTACACGGTGCAGTCGTTCGGCGATGCGACCGTCACCATGACCTGCACGGACACCAGCGCGGCCGCCTACTCGACGATGGGCATGCTGCCCACCTTCATCCTCGCCGGAGTCGGCGCCGCCATCGCCATCGGCCTGGGGATCATCGCCCTGATCATGCTGATCTGGGGCATCGTCGCGCGCATCCGCTCCTGAACGCGGCGCGCGGTTCCGGCCGCGCCCCGGGACCCGGCCGCGCCCCGGGCGCCGGCCAGGCCCCGGGTAGAGCGCCCCGTCAGGCGCGGGTCCCGCGCCGGAGGATCTCGAGGGCCTCGCCCATCCCGTCCTCGTAGGCGCGCTGCCAGCGCTCGTCGTCCGACGCCCAGGCGTCGTCCCATCCGATCTCGAGGGCCTTCGCGGCCTGTCGTCGGGCCCTGGCGTCCAGCGCGGTCACCGGTCCGATCGGGATCCGCAGCGCCGGGCCCTTGGTGCCGTGCGCGAGCTCCTCGGCGAGGGCGGCGGCGCCCTGCGGATCCTGTCCGGGGGCTCGCGCAATCGGGGCCGTGATGAGCAGGTACGAGCCTCCGGTCAGGAGGAACAGAGCGCCGATGAGGCTCAGCATGCCCGTGCGCGGCCACAGCAGCGAGGGCAGCAGATGATCGAGCAGATCGATCCGCAGCGCCCAGTGGAAGGTCGGCGCGAGCACCCACAGCGCGACCAGGATCGATGCCCCGAGCAGCAACAGCGTCACGGCGGCGCGCCGCGCCCCGGACCTGCCGGAGCCGCCGTACCCGTCCGTCGGCCCGTGACCGCGGCTCATGCGTTCCCCTCCTCCTCGTCGTCGGCCCGATCGGAACCGGCCGAGGCATCATCGGCACCCCGGGTGCTCGACGCCGCGCTCGAGGTGTAGAGGACGGTCGGGGTGTACACCGACCCGATGCCGTCGGACGTCTCGAGATCGGCGGCGGCGTGCTCGTCGGCCGCCTGCTCGTCAACCACCTGCTCGCCGGCCGCCTGCTCGTCGCCCTGCGCGGCCGGGACGGCCGGGACAACGGTCTCGACGCCGTCGACCGTGCCGCCGTCGCCCGCGTCATCGCCGAGAGCGTCATCGTCGAGCGCGTCATCGCCGTCGAGCGCACCGGCGGGCAGCGAGTCGGCGGAGACCGTCGTCGCGAGGTCTGATGCCGGGTCGATCCGGGTCGGGTACAGGGGCGTGGAGTGGACGGGCGTCGGGGGCTGAGCCGCGGAGAGGTCCGGGACCGCTCGGGACGGCGTCGGCAGAGACGGCGCGCTCGGGTCTGCCGTGTCCTGGTCCGAGGCCGCATCCGGTGCCCGCAGCGGTGCGGCGAGGCCGAGGAAGGCGGCGACCTGGGCGGACCGCCCCGGCTCCGGCGACGGCGCGGGCTCCGCACCCCGCGACGGCTCCATCGACGGCTCCATCGACGGCTCAGGCGCCGTGCGGCGAGACGGTCGCGGATCGGCATCGCGGACCCCGCCCGTCGGCGTTCCGACGGTGCGACCGGTGTCCAGCGCATCGATCAGGTCGAGCAGGACCCGGGCGCCGCCGGGGCTGTCGTAGTCGGAATGCCAGCGCATGCGGCGGGCCTTCGCGAGGCGGGCGAGCTGGCGCGGGGTGCGCTCGATATGCCCGGTCAGGGACTGGTCGTCGCCGATGATCCGGCCGTCGTCGAGGTGGCGGACCTCGTCGGCCGCGGCGACGGCGGCGTGCCGGTAGGAGATCGCCGCATCCTCGATGCGCAGGTGCCGCAGGGCGCTCCACCAGGGGAGGACCACCAGCAGCACGATCGTCAGCACGACGAGGACGGCGGGAAGCCGTTCCCCGATCGCATAGCCGAAGGAGGGCGACAGGCCTGCCTCCGCCGCGCCCCGGTTGATCAGGACGATGAGACGGTAGAAGGCGAGGTCGGCGACCGACCTGCTGTAGACGAGCCCCGGCAGGGGCAGGAACCACAGCGCCAGCGACACGACTGCGAACATCGTGCCGACGACGGCCTTCGTCCGGGGCGTGATCCCGCGAGCGGGCACGCGCCCGGCGGCCCCCGTGCTCGGCGTCGGCATCCTCTCCACTCCCCCATGCCCCGATGGTCGCCCGCGGGGTTCGGGCTCCGGCGTCCGGGCGTCAGTGCGTGGTGACGACCTCGACGCGCTGGAACTCCTTCAGATCGGTGTAGCCGGTGGTCGCCATCGCGTGGCGCAGGGCGCCCACCAGGTTCGTCGTCCCGTCGGCCGCGATCGAGGGGCCGAAGAGGATCTGCTCGAGGGACCCCGCCGTGCCGACCTGCACGCGGTGGCCGCGGGTGAGGGTCGGATGGTGGGCCTCGCTGCCCCAGTGGTGGCCGCGTCCCGGAGCCTCCTCGGCGCGGGCGAGGGCCGCCCCGACCATGAGGCCGTCGGCGCCGCAGGCGATCGCCTTGACGAGGTCTCCCGAGCGGCCGAGGCCGCCGTCGGCGATGACGTGGACGTAGCGGCCGCCGGACTCGTCCATGTAGTCGCGGCGCGCGGCGGCGACGTCGGCCACGGCGCTCGCGAGCGGGACGGAGATGCCGAGGGTCTCGCGGGTGGTCTGCGAGGCGCCGCCGCCGAAACCGACGAGCACGCCGGCCGCGCCCGTCCGCATCAGGTGCAGGGCCGCGGTGTAGGTCGCGCAGCCGCCGACGATGACGGGCACGTCGAGCTCGTAGATGAACCGCTTGAGATTCAGCGGCTCGCGGTTGGAGGAGACGTGCTCGGCGGAGACCGTGGTGCCGCGGATGAAGAAGAGGTCCACGCCGGCGTCGACGACGGTCTTCCAGTGCTCCTGGGTGCGCTGCGGGGACAGGGAGCCGGCGGCGGTCACACCCGCGTCGCGCAGCTGCTGGATGCGGTCGCGGATCAGCTCGGCCTTGACGGGCTCGTCGTAGGCCTCGCGCATGACGGCGACGACGTCCGCGTCGGCGGCGGAGGCGATGCGCTCGTACTGCGCCGTCGGATCCTCGTACCGCGTCCACAGGCCCTCGAGGTCGAGCACGCCGAGGCCGCCGTGCTCGCCGAGCTGGATCGCGATCTCGGGCGACATGATCGAGTCCATGGGCGCGGCGAAGATCGGGATGTCGAAGCGGTAGGCGTCCACCTGCCAGGACGTGGAGACGTCCTCGGGGTCGCGCGTGCGGCGGGAGGGCACCACCGCCACGTCGTCGAAGCTGTAGCTGCGGCGCCCGCGCTTGTTCCGGCCGATCTCGATCTCGCTCATCACGCCGGGCAGTCTACCGGCGCGGCAGCTCCGGCGAGGTCGACGGCCCGGACTGCGGCGGGGCGTGGGAGCCCGTCGCGCCTTCCGACCCGGAGACCGCTGCGCGCAGGAGGCCCGCGATCGCGAGCACGATCCCGACGACCGACAGAGCGAGCACGAGGATCGTCACGGCCCATTCGCCGGTGTAGAGCACGGAGAAGTCGATGGCGTACCAGATCCGCCGGGTCAGCCACGAGTTCATCCCCAGCAGGATCGTCTGCGAGAGGAGCCGGACGACGACGGACGCGAGCACGAGAGTCCCGCCCGCCCGCGCGATGCGCGACCGGGAGCCGAGCAGGAAGGCCGCACCGATCGCCCCGGCGAGCACGGTGATCAGGAGGGCCGTCACGACCGCGCCGACGGCGAGCGGTCCGAGCAGCTGCACGCCGGACCATTGCACCGCCCACCAGCTGAAGCGCGATGCGACGACCTGGATGAGCGAATGCAGGTTCGCGATCAGCAGGATCGCGGCGCCGAGGAGCCCCAGCGCCGCGAAGGGTCGCGGGCCGACGGCCGGGATGCGCCGCCGCACGGAGAGGAGGAGCATCGTGCCGGCGATCAGCGCGGGGACCATGCCGGCGAGGATCGTCGCGCTCGGGGAGAGCCGGGCAATCGTCAGCGAGAGGTCTGAGTAGATCACGCGGTTCCACTGCAGCAGCGTCAGAAGCCCCAGATGGAGCACCGTCGGCAGCGCGACCGCGAGGATCGCGAGCACGCCCGCCGCCGCCGACAGCCCCCGGCGGCGCGCGATGCACAGCGCCCCGCCGACCAGGACGACCCCGCTGATGACCGCCCAGAACAGCGTCTGGACGGCGTTGAGGGCGACGCCGAAGACGAACTCGGGCCACTCGGGACGGGGCCACACGGAGAAGAGGAGATCGTTCGCGGTGAACGGGAGACCCAGGAGCATCTGCAGGAGGTCCGCGGCGGCGATCAGTCCGAGCAGGAGCGCCGCCGCCCCCGTGATCAGAGGAAGGGATCGACCGGCGGTCGGGGCGTCGTCGGCGGTCGTGACGTCAGCGGAGGCCATGGCATCGTCGGCGGTCATGGCGATGACCGTATCCGATCGGCGAGCGGCCCGGCCAGCGCAGTCCGGTCAGAGTGTCGGACCAGAGATGTCTGGCCAGAGGTGTCGGGCCAGGGGTGTCGGGCCAGAGGTGTCGGGCGAGGGGCGTCCGGCCAGATCGCTCCGATCAGAGCGGCCAGGTCAGGGAGACGTCGGGCGTGCGGCCCTTCTTGCGCAGGAACTCGTTGAAGTTCTCCGCCCAGGCGCGATGCCAGGCGATCTGCTCGCGGTGCAGGTCCTCGAGAGAGGACGCTCCCACCTGCGGGAACGCCGTGACGATCGCGCGCAGCACGTCGAGGGTGCTGGAGACGTCGACGTCGGCGGTGTGCAGACGGCCGTCCTGCTGGATGTCGTAGTGCTCGAGCAGGTCCACGAGCCTCCGCTTCCCCTTGCGGTAGCGGTCCACCCCGCGGTCGATGACCAGCGGGTCGATCACCGGGACGATGTCGTGGCCGAGCCGGTCGGCGACCGTGGGCAGGCCCAGGCGGCGCAGCTCGTTCTCGATGATCTGGAGGTCGTAGGCGGCGTTGAACGCGACCACCGGGACGTCCTTCGCGAGGGCGTCGGTCAGGAGCGCGGCGACCTCGTCGAGCGCGGTCGCCGGGTCCATGCCGTGCGCGGCGGCGTGCTCGGTGCTGATGCCGTGCACCGACTGCGCCTGCTCGGGGATCGGGACTCCGGGATCGATCAGCCAGGTCGCGACCGTCTCCCCCGCGCGGCCCGGCGCGACCGAATGCACGAGCGCGACGGTGACGATGCGGTCGGTGGAGGTGTCGGTGCCGGTGGTCTCGGTGTCGAAGCCCAGGAGGGGCCGGTCGATCCAGCGGCCGGATGCGGAGGTCTGACTCATGGACCCACCCTAGAGGCCCGCCCCGACGCCGGACGCCCGGGCGGGGCCGACGGTGGACGACGGCCGCCTGGGGAGGAGCACTCCACGGAAGGGGACCTCTGCGCAGGAGAGGACCGCTGCGCGGGCCCGCCGCTGGACGGCCGCCCTCCCGGGCGGGATGATCGAGGCCCCGATCCCAGGAGCGCCCCATGCCCGCACCCCTGCCGTACCTGCTGCTGCCCGGCACCGCCCGCGAGGCCCTCGAGGCCTATCAGCGGATCTTCGGCGGCGAGCTCACCCTGCACACCTACGAGCAGTTCGAGCGCACCGACGGCCCCGCCACGGCGATCGCCCACGGCCTGCTGGAGGGGCCGGTCGACCTGTGCGCCGCGGACGCCGCCGAGGGCGAGGACGCTCTGCAGGTCGAGGGCCTCCTGCTGGCGCTGCTCGGCCGCCGGGACCCTGCGGTCCTGCGCAGCTGGTTCGTCGCGCTGTCCGAGGGCGGTGAGGTGCTCGATCCCCTGCAACGGCGCGCCTGGGGCGCCTCCGACGGCCAGGTCCGCGACCGCTTCGGGGTGCGGTGGCTCGTCGGCTTCGAGCACGGCGTCGACCCCGACGGCGCTGCGCGCACCGACTGACCTCCGGCCCGCCGGTGCTCGACCCTCGATCGACCGGGCGCTGGAGCACCGACGGACGCGGCCCCCGCCGACGCCGTGCGTCGACAGGGGCCGCGGGGCCGAGGGACCGCCGGAGGGGCGGTCCGCCCTAAGAGGGGTGCGATCAGCGGGCCGAGTAGTTCGGGGCCTCCATGATCGCGGCCATGTCGTGCGGGTGGGATTCCTTGAGGCCCGCCGCGGTGATGCGCACGAACTGGCCCTTCTGCTTGAGCTCGGGCACGGTGTTCGCGCCGACGTAGAACATCGACTGGTGCAGGCCGCCGACGAGCTGGTGCACGACGGTGGAGAGCCCGCCCTTGTAGGCGACGCGGCCCTCGATGCCCTCGGGCACGATCTTGTCGTCGCTGGGGACGTCGGCCTGGAAGTAGCGGTCCTTGGAGAAGGACTTCTTGCCGCGCGAGGACATGGCGCCCAGCGAGCCCATGCCGCGGTAGGCCTTGAACTGCTTGCCGCCGACGAGGACGACCTCGCCCGGGGACTCCTCGGTGCCGGCCAGCAGGGAGCCGACCATGACGGTGTCGGCCCCGGCGACGAGCGCCTTGGCGATGTCGCCGGAGTACTGCAGGCCGCCGTCGCCGATCAGCGGGACGCCCGCGGGGCCGCAGGCCTTGGAGGCCTCGTGGATGGCGGTGACCTGCGGGACGCCGACGCCGGCGACCACGCGGGTGGTGCAGATCGAGCCCGGGCCCACGCCGACCTTGACGGCGTCGGCCCCCGCGTCCACGAGCGCCTGCGCGCCCGGACGGGTGGCGACGTTGCCGCCGATGACCTGGACGTCGGCGAAGTACGGATCCGACTTGATGCGGCGGATCATCTCGAGCGCGAGACGGGCATGGCCGTTGGCGGTGTCGACGACGAGCACGTCCACGCCCGCGTCGCGCAGTGCGCCCGCGCGCTCGATCGAGTCGCCGAAGAAGCCGACGCCGGCGCCGACCAGCAGACGGCCCTGGCCGTCCTTGGAGGCGTCGGGGAACTGCTCGGACTTCACGAAGTCCTTGACGGTGATGAGACCGGTCAGGCGGCCCTCGGCGTCGACCAGCGGAAGGCGCTCGCGCTTGTTCTTGCGCAGCAGCGCGGTGGCCTGCTCGGGGCTGACGTCCTCCGGAGCGGTGAACAGCTCGGTGGTCATGACGTCGCCGACCTTGGTGGTCGCCCACTCGGCGACGGGGATGAAGCGCAGGTCGCGGTTGGTGCAGATGCCCAGCAGGCGGGCGTCGGCGCCGACCACGGGCAGGCCCGAGACGCGGTACTGCCCGCACACGGCGTCGAAGTCCTCGAGGGTCGCGTCCGGCCCGATCGTGACCGGGTTGGTGATGCGACCGGTCTGGGTGCGCTTGACGAGGTCGACCTGGTGGGCCTGGTCCTCGATGGAGAGGTTGCGGTGGAGGATGCCGATGCCGCCGTGGCGCGCCATGGCGATCGCCATGCGGGACTCGGTGACCGTGTCCATGGCCGCGGACGCCAGCGGCGTGCGCAGCGTGATCTCGCGGGTGAGGCGACTGCTGGTGTCCGCCTCGGAGGGGATCACGTCCGTCTCCCCGGGGAGGAGGAGGACGTCGTCGTAGGTGAGTCCGATGAAACCGAAGGGATCCGCGCTCGTCATGGATCGATGGTAGCCGCGCTCGCGGGCCGGGGGCAGTCCCGACCACCGCAGCGCGCCCTCCTCGACATCCCTGTGACCAGCATCGACGTCGATCGTGGGCGGGATCACGCCTGCCGGGACGACGTCGGGCGCCGCCGACGGGCCGACGTCCGCCGGCCGCCGGCCGACGACGGAGGCTCAGCGCGGATGCTCGACGTGGCGCCACTGCGGCGAGGTCGCCAGGTGCGCGAGGGCGAGGCCGAAGGCCGCCGCGACGACCGTCTGCGCGGCCCCCTGCAGCTGCAGCGCCCCGGTGACGACATCCCCCGAGGACACCTGCGCGAAGCCGTCGTACATCGCGAACCCGGGGATCATGATGACGACCGCGGGCACCGAGATCGCCGGCCGCGGCACGTGGTACGAGCGGGCGATGGCATAGCTGATGGCGCCGACCAGGGCGGTGGCCAGCAGCGTGGCGATCTGGTCGGGGATCTGCGCCTCGGTCAGCGAGAACCGCAGCGAGTTCGCCACGAGGGACACCCCGGCGGCGGCCAGGGCGATCCGCCAGGGCGAGTTGAACAGCACCGCGAAGCCGAGCACGCCGATGAAGGTCGCGAGCGCCCGCAGGCCGAGCATCGCGGCGAAGGGAAGGGCCGCGGCCGCGAGCGGCTGGGCCTCGACGCCGGCGGCGAGCGCCACCGTCCACACCGCCGAGGCGGCGCCGACGATGATGACGGCCGCGTGGGCGAGGCGCTGGATGCCGGCCGAGTAGTCTCCGCGCACGAGGTCCAGCAGACCCGTGATCAGCGGGAACCCGGGCACCAGGAAGAGCACGGCGCTGAGGTGCCCGGCGGCGTGCCCGGGGGCGATCCAGCCGGCCGCCGCGGGGATCCCGACCAGCAGCAGGTAGAGCGCGGTGGTGATGACCGCGGCGATCACCGTGACCAGGAGCTGGTTCCAGCTCCTGCGCTGCAGGCGCCGTCGGACGGCCTGGCCGAGCGTCGCGGAGACCAGCACCGCGAGGATCTCGACGATCCCGCCCGCGTTGAGGAAGGAGAAGGCAGCGCAGGCGAGGCCCGCGGCGAGCGCGTTCACCAGCGGCGAGTGCAGGGGGCCGCGGGCCCGGATCCGGCCGAGCTCGTCGTAGACCTCGGCGGCGCTCGTCCCGGAGGCGGGGAGGGCGTCGACGAAGCGCTGCGTGCGGTAGAGGTGGTCGACGTCCACGCCGACGTGCGAGGGCTGCGTGATGCGGGTGCGGTAACGGCCGCCGTAGGTGGCGGTCGCGGTGATGTCGGAGGCCGTGACCACCGAGACGAAGGAGTCCAGGTCGAGGGCGCGGGCGGTCCGGCTCATCGCGGCCTTGACCCGGTAGGAGGCCATGCCGCTGGCGAGGAGCTCGCTGCCGACGGCGGCCGCGGCCTCGGAGCGCACGGTGAGCGAGTCCGGCACGCCCAACGGGCTGGTGGCGGTGCTCAGCGCCGCATCCGGCTTGCTCCTCGCTCCGCCCGTCCCGCCGCCCGTCCCGCTGTCCTCCGCGCGCCTCGCCGCGCCGTTCTGCTCGCCGCTCACGGCGTCGGGTCCCCGGGGCGGGCGCTCTCGCGGCCGCCCAGGACGCGGCGGATCCGGTCGAACTCCTGCTGGAACGCCGCTTCGTCGTGCTCGTACTCCTCGCGCCAGGGCATGCCGAGTCGCTCGGCGTACTGGCGGTTCAGGGCGGTGCGGCGCGCATGCCGGGCGCCGGCGACGAGCTGCTCGCGGTCCGGGGCGACGAGGAGCCCGGCCGCCTCCTGCAGGACGCGCAGGCCGTCGAAGGAGCGGTCGTCCCAGCCGATCCCGGGGACGATCCACTGCCGGTCGCCCCGCAGGTCGATGCCTGCGGAGTCCCCGCGCTCGGGCCCGCCCACGGCGAGGAGGACGTCGGCGAGGTCGGCGGTGTCGGCCGTGCGCAGTCCGCGCCGGAAGGTCAGGCGTCCGCTCGTCTCGTCGAGCAGCGCGACCTGGTGCGTGGCGATGAGCGGTACGAGCGCCCACAGCGCGAACAGCGCCCAGAGCGCGAGCGCGCCGAGGAGCAGCTGGACGGGGGCGTGGGAGAGGAGGTCCTCGAGGGCGCCGCGATGACCGTCGGCCAGGCGCGAGCGCCGCCATTCCTGGATGCCCGCGCCGGCGAAGGGCGAGAGCAGCAGGGAGACCAGCGGCAGCCCCATGAGGACGCCGGGCAGGTAGCGGGCACCCACGGTGGGGCCGACGACGACGGCTCCCGCGCGCGTGCGGCGCGGGGACGGGGGACGGACCGGCGGCGCATCGGCGGGCTCTCCGCCGACGGTCCCGGGGGCGTGGGTGCTCACCCGTCCAGGCTACGCGGCCCTTCGAGGGTGCGCTCGCTGCGGAAGGCCCGCTCCTGGCCGGTGATGGGGTCGGTGAGCGCGAGGGAGCGGGCGAGCAGCTGCAGCGGCAGCGCCGGCTCCTCCCGCGGGACCGGGTAGAGGTCGTCGCCGAGGATCGGGAGCCCGCGGCCGGAGAGCTGGGCCCGCAGCTGATGGGTGCGGCCGGTCAGCGGGACCAGCCGCAGCAGGGCCGTGCCGTCGGCCTCGCGCGCGAGCACCTCGACGTCCGTGATCGCATCGGGCTCCCCTGCGACGATCCGGGTGCGCAGCTCGCCCCGCCGCTTCTCGAGCCGGTCCCGCATCTCCCAACGGGAGCCGACGACGAGCGGTGCGCCGCCGTCGGACGCGCCCGCGTCGTCGAGCGCGCCCGCGTCGTCGAGCGCGCCCGCGTCGTCGGGCGCGACGCGGGCGAGGTACTCCTTGCGGATCCCGCCGCTCGCGAAGAGCTGCTGGTAGGCGGCGCGCTCCGCCGGGACGATCCCGAAGGCGAGCACGCCGGCGGTGCGCCGGTCGAGGCGGTGCAGCGGGCTGAGGGTCGTCAGCCCGGTCTCGCGGCGCAGGCGCACGAGGGCGCTCGCGAGCACATGGGCGCCGCGGGGCGCGGTGGCCATGCCGTGCGGCTTGTCGAGGATCAGCAGGTGCTCGTCGCGGTGGAGGATCCGCAGGGCGATCGGAGGGACCTCCTCGGGGGCGAGCTCGCGGTGGAACCACAGCTCGTCGCCGGGGCCGACGGGATCGTCGGCCGCCCAGGGCGCACCGTCGGCCGCGACGACCTCCCCGCGTGCGAAGCGCTCGGCGAGCGGCGCGGCGGCCGGGTCCGCGAGCGGCGGGAAGCGGCCGAGCAGCGCCGCGAGCGCCGGCTGCGGGACGGTGCCCGGCGGCACGCTCCAGCGCACGGGATCCAGCCCCTCGCGCTGCGGCAGCGGCGGCGGGAGCCGACGGGCGCGACGGCGCGCCGCGCGGCCGGGACGGGAAGCGGGACTGGTGCCGGGGCTGGGACGGGGACTGCGGCCCGACGCGCTCACAGCCCCCATATGACGAAGGTGATCACGTTGTGCCAGGTGTAGAAGAGCGCGAGCGCCAGCAGGATCAGGTTCGGATGGCGGTCGGCGAAGGTCAGCGCCTGCGGCACCTGGGCGACGAGCTCGGCCGTGGAGAGGGCGTCGACGTGGTCGATCCGCACGCCCGCCTCGCGGGCCCGGCGCAGCGTCATCTCCTGGGCGCGGGGGCCGAAGAAGCGGCTGGAGACGGAGATCAGCCGCCGGTCGTCCCGGTCCAGGACGTAGACGCCGTCGTACAGGCTGTCGCCGGAGTCCGGCAACGGGCCGGGCTCGTCGTCGCGGCCGACGGACCGGACCGCGATCACCCGCCCCGTCTCGTCCCAGCGGGCCGCGACCGTGCGTCGGCCCAGGCCCTGCAGACGGAAGCCGTGCTCGTCGAGCTGCAGCCAGGCCGTCGACTTCCGCAGGGTCGCGACGATCGCGGCGACCAGCACCACGACCCAGACCGCGAACGGGAGCGTGAAGTACGGGTCGTGGCCGAGCAGCGGGCTCTGCCACAGCCGCTGGCCGACGAAGCTGATGATCACGAGGAACTCCAGCACGACGACCAGTACGACCCCGGTGACCAGGGAGCTCAGCACGACCGTGGCGGGCGGTCCGAAGGTGCGCGTGGGGAGGGACGCCGTGCCGTCTTCGGCGCCGTCTCCGGTGCCGGCTCCCGGGCGCTCGGGGCTGTCCGCCATCGCACCTCCTCGCACCGTCAGGACCGTCCGGACCTGCTCATCCTAGAACGCCGCGGGGCCTCCGGGGCGGGTGTCCGCGCCGGTGACGGGCGTCTCCTCCGCCGAGGTGTAGACGCTCGGCGTCAGCAGGCTCGCGCTGTCGACCTCGGCCGCATAGGAGAGGTACCGGATGTGGTTCTCGTAGCGGTCCAGGACGTCGGCGATGATCTGCGCGCGGGTCAGCCCGCCGATGTCGTAGCCCTCGGCGCCGGTCTGCGTGAACACGTCGAGGCGGTGGTAGGTGCTGCGCTCGGGGGCCACGCGCGCGCCGAAGGTCGGCACCTGCGCCTCGACCGGGGCGACCCGGTAGAGGAAGTCGCGCTCCTCCCCCATCCGGATCCGCAGCGAGACGATCGCGATCCCCGAGATCGGATCCGCGTCCTGCTCGGTGCTCGCCGCATAGCCCTGCTCGGCGAACTCGCGGGCGACGTCCTCGAGAGCAGGGACCACGGTGCCGGTCGCGAACTGCGCGACCGCGCGGGTGCTCGGGTAGGAGCGCAGGTTCGCCAGGCGCTGCCGCCAGGACTTCTCGGGGACGTAGCCGCCGTGGGCGGCGACATCCGCGCGCCGCGGCACGCGTCCCTCGCGGTCGGCCCGCTCCATCCGCAGGGCCTTGGAGAAGGACAGCATCACGAGATAGGCGATGACCGTGACCGGCAGGCCGAAGATCAGCGTCGCGTACTCCATGGTCGTGACGCCGCCGGCGACGAGCATCGCGATCGTCAGCAGCGCGGTCAGCAGCGCCCAGAAGATCCGCAGCCACTTGGGGCCGTCCTGGCCGGGGTCGGGGATCCGCGAGGAGAAGGTCGACATGACCATCGCGCCCGAGTTCGCGCTGGTGAGGTAGAACAGCAGGCCCGAGAGCGTGGCCAGGCCGATGAGGAAGGGCGCGCCCGGGAACATCTCCAGCAGCGCGTACCAGCCCTGCTCGGGGCTGTCGATCGCCAGCTGCGCGAAGGCGCGCGAGGCCGGGGTGTCCTCGAGGACGACGGACAGGGCGCTGTTGCCGAAGATCGTCACGACCAGCAGATCGCACAGCACGGGCGCGGTGATCGCGGCGATCACGAACTCGCGCAGCGTGCGGCCGCGCGAGATGCGCGCCAGGAAGAGGCCGACGAACGGCCCCCAGGCCAGCCAGAACGCCCAGAAGAAGAGGGTCGCGCCCGCCATCCAGGCGGCGCCGTCGTCCTGGTAGGCGAGGGTCTGGGCGGTGCGCTCCGGGAGGGTCGCGATGAAGCGGCCGATGTTCTCGGTGATCGCGTTCAGCAGGAACGCGGTCTTCCCCGTGACCAGGATGTACAGCAGCATCGCCCCGGCGATCCAGAGGTTCAGCTCGGAGATCAGGCGGATGCCCTTGTCGACGCCGGAGGTGCACGCGACGATCGTCATGACGACCGCGACGAGCACGAGGGCGACCTGCAGGGCAAGGCCCTGGGGCAGGCCGAACAGCCAGGAGAAGCCGACGTTCAGCAGCACCACGCCGATGCCCATTGACGTGGCCACCCCGAAGACGGTGCCCACGAGCGTCACGATGTCGATGACGTTCCCGGCGGCGCCGCGCACGCGCCGTCCCAGCAGCGGGTACAGCGCCGCCCGGATCGACAGCGGCATGCCCCAGCGGTAGGCGAAGTAGCCCATGGCCATGCCCAGCAGGGCGTACATCGACCAGCCGGCGACGCCGTAGTGGAACATCGTCCACACCACGGCGTCCTGCAGCGCCTCGGCGGACTCGGGGTCGGCCGTCGGCGGCGTGATGTAGTGCGAGATCGGACCGGTCACCGAGTAGAACAGCATGTCGATGCCGACGCCGGCGGCGAAGAGCATCGCGACCCAGGTGAACAGCTTGTACTCGGGCCGGGAATGGTCCGGTCCGAGCCGCACCCTCCCCTCCGGCGACAGCGCCACCCACAGCACGAACAGGATCACCAGCGACACGGTGACGACGTAGAACCAGCCGAGGTCCTGGGAGATCCAGGTGACCACGGCGAGCATGACGGAGCGGGCCTGCTCGGGGCTGAGGATCGTCCACAGCGAGAACGCGAGGATGATCCCCGAGGCCACGGAGAACACGACCCAGTTGACGCGGGGGCCCGCCGGGGCCGCGGGACGGCGCTCGTCGTCCGCGAGGTCCCGCTGCCCCTTGGCGAGGTCGCCCTTGAGGGTCGGGGCGCGCAGGGACTCCCGCTGCTCGCGCTCCTCCCGTCGGTGGCGCTGCCGCTCGGCCTCCGCCTGGGCGCTGAGCTTGCCGCGGGCGATCTCGCCGGCGGCGCGCTCGCCCTCGAGCCGCGCCGCCGAGCGGGGCTCGGGCGTACTGGGGTCGGGCGCGCCGGGCTGGGGCGTGCTGGGGTCGTTCGCGCTGGGTTCCGTCGTGCTCGGGTCCGTCACGCAGGTCCTCCGTTCCTCGGGGTCGTCTCGTCGGCGAGTGCCGGTGGGACCGCGGGAAGTCGCCTGCGGGCGCGCCGATGCGGGCGGGCAGGAGGGCTGGAGCCAGGGATGCCGGGCGTGCACAGGCCATCATCGGCCCGCCGGCACCCGGAGGCTCCAGGGTAGGACGGAAGCCCGGACGGGGGAAGGCGGGAGAGGCCGGAGAAAGCTCACCGCTCGGCGACAGCCGCCAGAAACGCATCGGACCTGGTCATCCGCTCGACGGACGATCGGTTTCCGCCTGTTGCCCGGGGCGGACCGGGGTGCGGAGGAGAGGAGCGAGGGGCGGTCGGGGCAGGATCTCTCCTGCCCCGCCCGCCCCTCGGCGGACGACGGGTCGGGCCCGTCCGGCGGCTCGGGGCCGCCCGAGGATCAGTCCTCGTCCTCCTCCTGCTTCTCGACCACGAGGGTCTCGGTCGTCAGCACCAGGCCGGCGATCGAGGCGGCGTTCCGCAGAGCGGAGCGGGTCACCTTGACCGGGTCGATGATGCCGGCGGCCAGGAGGTCGACGTACTCGCCGGTCGCGGCGTTCAGGCCGTGGCCGGTCTCGGCCTCCTTGACCTTCTCGACGACGACGTAGCCCTCGAGGCCCGCGTTCTCGGAGATCCAGCGCAGCGGCTGGACGACGGCGCGAGCGACCAGGCGGACGCCCACGGCCTCGTCGCCCTCGAGGCCGAGGTCGCCCTCGAGTGCCTTCGAGGCCTGGACGATGGCGCTGCCGCCACCGGCCACGATGCCCTCTTCGATGGCCGCACGAGTCGCGGAGACCGCGTCCTCGATGCGCATCTTCTTCTCCTTGAGCTCGACCTCGGTGTGGGCGCCCACCTTGATGACGGACACGCCGCCGGCGAGCTTGGCGAGGCGCTCCTGGAGCTTCTCGCGGTCCCAGTCGGAGTCGGTCGCGGCGATCTCGGAACGGATCTGCGCGACGCGGTCGGCCACGGCCTCGTCGTCGCCGGCGCCGCCGACGATCGTCGTGGCGTCCTTGGTGATGACGACGCGGCCCGCGTGGCCGAGCACCTCGGTGCCGACGGTCTTCAGGTCCAGGCCGAGATCCGCGGTGACCACCTGGGCACCGGTGAGGACCGCGATGTCCTGGAGCATCGCCTTGCGGCGGTCGCCGAAGGCCGGGGCCTTCACGGCGGCGCCCTTGAAGGTGCCGCGCAGCTTGTTGACGACCAGCGTGGACAGGGCCTCGCCGTCGACGTCCTCGGCGATGATGAACAGCGGCTTGCCGCCCTCGACGACCTGCTCGAGGATCGGGAGGATGTCGGCGACGGCCGAGATCTTGCCCTGGTGCAGCAGCACCTGCGCGTCCTCGAGGACGACCTCCTGGCGCTCCCCGTCGGTGACGAAGTGCGGGGAGATGAAGCCCTTGTCGAACTGCATGCCCTCGGTGAAGTCGAGCTCCATCGCGGTCGTGGAGGACTCCTCGACCGTGATGACGCCGTCCTTGCCGACCTTGTCGAACGCGTCGGCGAGGAGCTCGCCGATCTCGCGGTCCTGGCTCGAGACCGACGCGACGTTGGCGATCTGCGCCTTGTCGTCGACCTCGATGGCGATCTCGCCGAGCTTCTCCGAGAGGGCCTCGACGGCCTTCTCGATGCCCCGCTTGAGCGCCGACGGAGCGGCACCGGAGGTGACATTGCGCAGGCCCTCGTGGACCAGCGCCTGCGCCAGCACGGTGGCCGTGGTGGTGCCGTCGCCCGCGACGTCGTTCGTCTTGGTCGCGACCTCCTTGGTGAGCTGCGCGCCGAGGTTCTCGAAGGGATCCTCGAGCTCGACCTCACGAGCGATGGTCACGCCGTCATTCGTGATCGTGGGGGCGCCCCACTTCTTGTCGAGGACGACGTTGCGGCCCTTGGGGCCGAGCGTCACCTTGACCGTGTCGGCGAGCTTGTCGACGCCACGCTCGAGGGCGCGGCGGGCGTCCTCGTCGTAGATGATGTCCTTAGCCATGGATCAGATGCCTCGATCGGGTCAGTTCTCGATGATCGCGAGGATGTCGCGCGATCCCAGGACGAGGAACTCCTCGTTGCCGTACTTCAGCTCGGTGCCGCCGTACTTGGAGAAGACGACCTTGTCGCCCACCTTGACGTCGACCGGGATGCGCGCACCCTTGTCGTCGAAGCGACCGGCGCCGACGGCGACGACCTCGCCCTCCTGGGGCTTCTCCTTGGCGGTGTCGGGGATCACGAGGCCGGACGCGGTGGTCTGCTCGGCCTCGAGCGGCTTGACGACGACACGATCCTCGAGGGGCTTGATGGAGACCGACATGCGGCTCACTCCTTCATGAAGAGATGACTCTGATGAGTTCTGGGGTCACGGACCCGGGTCCCGGGCGTCGTCGCGGTGCCGACCGGGGGAAGGTCCTGCGGCAGCCTCTGGCACTCTCTGCCGTCGACTGCCAACGGGGCCAACTCTAGGACCGCTCTGGCACTCACGCAAGACGAGTGCTAATCGCGGTCGGCGAACACGCGCTCCGCTGCCGCCCGACCGCCGCCCGCTCCCGCCGCCCCCAGACCGCTCGACCCGCTTGCGTCCCCGGTCACGCACTTCTTGTGAGCCCGACGACGAGTCCCGGCGGCGTCCGTGACGGAACCGGGAGAGCGCGGTAGAACAGAGGGTGAGCGGAGCGTCGGGCGGGTCACCTGCGACCCAGGGGCCGTCCGGCGCCGAGCCGCCCGGCCCGCTCATCCGACCCGAACCGAAGGGGAGCACCACCGCCATGCATTTCCTGCGCCGTCTCAACACCGCCATGGAGCGCCTCGCCGACCGCATGCAGGGCCAGGACGTCGAGCGCTACGGCACCGCGCACGAGCGCCGCTCCGGCGCCGACTACGCCGCCCTCATGCGCACCCGGCAGTCGCAGGGCAGCACCGTCATCGGCCTCGGCCGCTGACCGACCGCCGCTGAGCCCGCGCCTCCGAGCCCGCGATCCTGCGCCTGCACCGCTGAGCCCGCGCCTCCGTGCCCGGCAGCCCCGGCCCCGTCCTCGAGGACGGGGCCCTTCTGCATCCGGGGCCCGGACGCCCGGACGCCCAGGCCGGCTCCTCAGGCCCCAGCGGGTCGTCCGGCCGCGGCGATGATCTGCTCGACCTGCTCCGGCGTGAACTCGTAGACCGGGGTCTCGAGGGCGTCGCCGTCGGGCAGCGTGTCGCCGGTGCTGGGGTAGACCGAGGTGATCACCCGTGGGTCCTCCGCGAGCTCGACGATGCTCGCCCCCGACAGGGCCAGCGCCCGCTCGCTCGCTCCCGCGGTCACGGGGTCGACCACGTTGGTCACGCCCGGCGCGACGTGCACGGGGATCCCGGCGATCCGCCCGTCCATCGCGTGGTGGTAGTGGCCGGACAGCACGATCCTCACGTCGGAGCCCGCGAGCACCGCCGCGAGCTCGTCGAGCCCGTCGAGCTCGAGGCCGGCGAGGAGCCGGGTGGCCGCCCGCAGCGGCGGATGATGGATCGCCAGGACGGTGCCGACCTCGGCGCCGTCGGCCGACGACGGGGCGCTTTCCGCGAGCACCTCGCTCAGCCACTGCAGCTGCTCGGGGTCCAGGTGCCCGTAGCCGGCGCCGGGGACGCTCGAGTCCAGCACCACGATGCGGCCGCCGCCGGGGACGGCGATCACGCGGTCCTGCACGCTCGTGCCGCGATCCCCGAGGGCGACGGACTCGCCGTAGACCGCGGAGACGTCATGGTTGCCCATCACCACGGCGAGCGCCGCACCGCGCTCGGCCGCGAAGGGGTCCAGCAGCGCATGCAGGCGCCGATAGCTCTCCGCGGTGCCGTCCTCCGAGGCGTCGCCGGTGTGGACGATCGCGTCGATGTCCCGGACGTCCTCGAGGCGCGCCAGCAGGCCCTCGAGGGCGGCGGCGGTGTCGATGCGGTCGTAGTGGCGGGCCGACGGATCGCCGTAGAGGTGCGTGTCGGTCAGGTGGAGGATGCGCATGCCGCCACCGTAGGCGCCGTGCATGGCGGGCGCGTGAACGGCGTCCCAACCGGACCCGCGTCCGACGGTCGTGCGCTCAGCCCAGGGCGCCGACCCATTCCTCGGTGCCGTCGGCGAACTCCTGGTGCTTCCAGATCGGGACGCGGCGCTTGACCGTGTCGACGAGGTCGTCGCAGGCGGCGAAGGCCTGCTTGCGATGCGGGGCCGAGACGGCGCAGGCGAGGGCGCTCTCCCCGATCGCGACGGGTCCGTGCCGGTGCGCGACGGCGACCAGGACGTCCGGGTAGCGGGCCGCGATCTCGGCGGCGACCTCGGCGATCGCCGCATCGGCCGAGGGATGCGCGGTGTAGGTCAGGGCGCGGACGCCCCGGCCGCCATCGTGATCGCGCACGACGCCGTCGAAGGTGACGACGGCCCCGCAGCGGGGATCGGCGACGGCCTCGGCCATCGCGTCGACGGAGATCGGGGCGGTGCCGACCTCGGCGCGGCGCACCCGCTCGTCGGCCTCGCCCATGCCCGGGTCCCCGGGGACCCGCAGATCCTCGGCGGACGCGCCGAAGGGCGTCGGCCCGGGCCCGGGATCCGCGGCGGGTTCGCACCCCGCGGCGGGCCCGTCCTCCGCGGCGGGCCCGTCCTCCGCGGCGTGCTCGCTCTCCGCGACGGCCTCGCCGCGGTGGTCGCCGCCGTCGCGCTGGTCCAGCAGGTGGTCGAGGATCGGGTCGAGAACGGCGATCCCGTCGCGGACGCCGCCGCGGGAGCCCGGGAGCGTCACCACGAAGCTCGCCCCGGCCATGCCCGCGACCCCGCGGCTGAGCATCGCCGTCGGGGTCGTCGCCGCACCCCGTCGGCGGACCGCCTCGAGGACCCCCGGCATGTCCCGGTCGATGAGCGGGGCGACCTGCTCGGGGGTGACGTCGGTGGGGCTGATGCCGGTGCCGCCGGAGGTGACGATCACGTCCGTCCCCGCGGCGATCGCCGCGGCGACGGCCTCGCCGACGGCGGGACCGTCGGACACGACGACGCGACGGACCGGATCGAGGCCCCGCCCCCGCAGCCAGTCCTCGAGGAGCGGGCCGGTGCGGTCCTCGTAGGTGCCGTCGGCGGCGCGGGTGGAGGCGATGACCACGCGGGCGCCGCCCGCGAGGCGGGGCGCGCGCTCGTCCTCGCGGCGGGTGCAGTCGGCGTCGCGGCGGATCGCGGGGATCTCCCTCATGCCCGCTCCTGCTGCTGCTGCGCCTGCTGGATCTGCGCCGTCTGCTGCTCCTGCGCGGACACGGCGCCCTTCGCCGTCTCCACGGCCTCCGTCATCTCCGCGGTCTCCGTCATCTCCGCAGCCTCCGCGATCTCGGCGCGCTGCTGCGCGGCGAGCATCTCCTCACGGGTCCAGTCGCCGCTCTTCCCGCCGGACTTGGCGACCACGCCGATGCCCTCGATCGTGGCGAGGTGGTCGACGGCCTTGATCATGTCGTAGACGGTCAGCGCGGTGACGCTGACGGCGGTGAGCGCCTCCATCTCGACGCCGGTGACGCCCTTGGTGCGCACCCGCGCGGTGATCTCCACCCGGTCCTCGACCGGCACCAGGTCGATCTCGACCCCCGAGATCGGCAGCGGATGGCACAGCGGCACCAGCTCGCTGGTGCGCTTGGCGCCCATGATCCCGGCGATCCGCGCGACCGACAGCGCTTCGCCCTTGGGCAGGTCGCCCTCGGCGATGCGGGCGACCACGTCGGGCCGGGTGCGCAGGACGCCGCGGGCGACGGCCTCGCGGGCCGTGACGGCCTTGCCGGTCACGTCGACCATGTGGGCCGAGCCGTCGGCGCGGACATGGGTGAGGTCGTTCATCGCTCTCCTCCGGGGATCAGGATCGTCTCGAGCAGGTCGCCGTCCGCGATGCGGTCGACGCCGGCGGGGATCAGGACCAGGGCGTCGGCGGCCGCATAGCCGCCGATCAGATGCGAGCTCGCCCCGCCGACGAGGCGCACCGTCCCCGAGGGCAGCACGCGAGCGCGACGGTACTGCGCGAGCGCGGGCGGCGAGGAGACCTCCCCCTCGTCGAGGGAGACAGGCAGCCGCAGGCGCTGACGGGCGGGGGCGCGCAGCGCGGGCCGGGCGATGAGCTCGCAGCTCAGCAGCGCCGACACCGGGTTGCCGGGGAACGCGAGCCAGGGGACGCGGCGCGCCGGACGGGCGGACGCGGCCTCCCCGGGTGCGACGGCGGCGTCGAGATCGAGGGTGCCGATGCCCTGGGGGCCGCCGGGCTGCAGGGCGACCTTCGGGAAGGCGAGCGTCGTGCCCGGCAGCTCGGCCGCCTGGCGGACCACCTCGAAGGCGCCCGCGCTGACGCCGCCGCTGGTGACGATCAGGTCGGCATCGGTGCGCGCGAGCTCGGAGCGCAGATGCGCGAGCAGCGCCTCGGGGTCGTCGGGCACGGAGCCGACGCCGACGACCTCCGCCCCCGCCTCGGCGAGCGCCGCGGCGAGACCGGGCCCGTTGGCGTCGTAGGCGCCGCCGGGCGGGAGCGCGGGCATCCCGGGGATGCCGGATGCTCCGGAACCGCCGGCTGCTGCGGAGCCGCCGGCTGCTGCGGCCGACGACGGACCGTCGGCGGAGGCGACCTCGCTGCCGGTGGACAGGACGAGCACGCGGAGCGGGGCGATCGCCTCCACCTCGCCGATCCCGCAGGCGGCCAGGTGCGCGATCCGCGCGGGCGTGAGCAGCGTGCCCTCGCGCAGGATCGTGTCCCCGGCATGGGTGTCGGATCCGCGGGGGCGGACGAAGCGGCCGACGCTCGCGTCCTTCGGGCGCAGGACCACGGTCGCGCTGGGGTCGCTCCCGGCGGGGACGGAGGAGACGGAGGCGGGGAAGGCGCCGAGCACGGACTCCTCGACGGGGATCACGAGGTCCGCGCCGTCGGGGATCGGCGCACCGGTCATGATCGGGCGGGCGGTGCCGGGCTCCAGCGTCGAGGGCGGGTCGCCCGCTGCGATCGTCGGCCCGAGCCGGAGCACGACGGCCCCGTCGTCGACGCCCGGCCCGTCGTCGGCCCCTGATACGCCGTCGGACGACGGAGCATCGGCGCCCGACGGCCCGGCCGCAACGCGGAAGAGGTCGGCGCCGCGGACGGCGTAGCCGTCCATCTGCGAGTTGTCGGCGGCGGGGACGTCCACGCGGGCGCGGACGTCGTGGGCGACGACGCGGCCCGCGGCCTCCGCACCCAGGCGCACGGGGACTCGCGCGTGCAGGGGCGCGAGCAGGGCGATCGCGTCGGCCACGTGCTCCTCGAGAGAGATCCGGGTCACTCCTGCGCCCGCTCCGCGTCCCGTTCCCGGTCGCGTCGCCGGTTCCGTTCCGCACTCCGTCTCCGGTCGTGCCGTCGGCTCTGCCATCCGCACCGTCCTCCGTCGTCCGTCCGCCGACTCCTCGTCTGCGGTCCCGCGTCCCCGTCCCGGCCTCAGCTGCGGCGGTGCGGCCGGCCAGCGGTCGGCGCACTCGCCGGTCCGCCCGTCGGTCCGTCCGCCCGTCAGGTCGCCGGGCCGTCCGCTCCGCCGCTGGTCGCAGCGAGGCGGAGCGACCGTCGGCCGGGGTCGCACGTCCCTCCAGTATGGACGCCGACCGTCCTATGCTGGACGGCATCGCCGAGGCAGAGCGCCGCGGCAGCTGGAGGTGGATGGCGATGTCTCCGCGCACGATCGCGCTCGGCATGCCGCGCCCCCGCACGACCGACGAGACCTCCCCGGCCCTCCCCGACACGACGGATCGTCCGGCCTCCCCCGGCCTGCTGGACCGCTTCGACCGCTCCGCGACCGACCTGCGGCTCTCGCTGACGGACTTCTGCAACCTGCGCTGCACCTACTGCATGCCCGCCTCGGGGCTGACGTTCCTGGCCAAGGATCAGATGCTGTCGGTCGAGGAGATCGTGCGCCTGGTGCGGATCGGCGTGGACCGGCTCGGGATCACCCAGGTGCGGTTCACCGGCGGGGAGCCCCTCACCCGCCCCGATCTCGACGAGATCGTCGCCGGCGTCGCCGCCCTCGAGCACCGTCCGGACATCTCGCTGACGACCAACGCGATCGGCCTCGAGGCCCGCGCGGAGCGGCTGCGGACGGCAGGTCTCGATCGGATCAACGTCTCGCTCGACTCCGTGGTCTCCGAGACCTTCGAGCGGATCACGCGCCGCCCGCTGCTGCACCGGGTGCTCGAGGGCATCGACGGCGCCCGCTCCGCGGGCCTCGACCCGATCAAGGTCAACGCCGTGCTGATGCCCGGCGTGAACGACCGCGAGCTCCCCGACCTGCTGGACTGGTGCCTCGAGCGCGACCTGCAGCTGCGGGTCATCGAGCAGATGCCGCTGGACGCCGACCACCGCTGGGACCGCGGCACGATGATCACCGCCGCCGACATCCATGCGCTGCTCGCGGACCGCTACGTCCTCACCCCGGCGGACGTCCGCCGCGACGGCGCCCCCGCCGAGCTCTACGACGTCGCCGATCGCGCCGACGGACGGCCCCGCGGCCGGGTCGGGATCATCGCCTCCGTCACCCGCCCGTTCTGCGCCGACTGCCGCCGCACCCGCCTGACCGCCGAGGGCCGCGTGCGCACCTGCCTGTTCTCCCGCGAGGAGACGGACCTGCGGGGCGCCCTGCGCTCCGGGGCCGACGACGAGGCGATCGCCGACATCTGGCGCGCCGCCCACTGGGGCAAGAAGGCCGGCCACGGCATGGACCGCGACGACTTCCGCCAGCCGGAGCGCCCCATGAGCGCCATCGGCGGCTGAGCGCCGGCGCCGCCGGCGGGACCGGGCCCGACGCCCGACGGACGCGGTGCGCCGCCACGAGACGAGACACGACGAGAGAAGAGAGCCGAGGCCGCACGATGACCACGCCCCCCACCACCACGCCCGCTGCCCCGGAGATCGCGGTGAGCCTGTTCGCCGGGGCCGCCGCCGAGTACGGGGCCGAGACCGCGACCGTCCGCGGGACGACCCTGCAGGAGGTCCTCGACGCCCTCGTCGCGGGCACCACCGAGCGCGGGGCCACGGCGATCCGCCGCTCCAGCTTCCTGGTCAACGGCTCCGCCCGCACCGACCTCGACCGCCCCCTCGCCGCGGGCGACCGCGTGGACGTGCTCCCGCCCTTCGCCGGCGGCTGAGCCGCGCCCGACGCGGCCTCTCCGCGCCGGCGACCGTCGAGCCGCCACCGCCGAGCCGCCACCGCCGAGCCCGCTCGGCGGGGCCGCGTCAGAGCGGGATGACCTCGACGACCGTCCGGTCGGCGGGCGCGGGACGCTCCCGCAGCACGATCGCGTCGGCGCGCGCGAAGGGCGTCAGACGGCTGCCGGGGACGATGTCGACGACCTCGACCCCATCCTCAGAGATCCGGCGCCGGCCGGGCCGTGCGGAGATCCCGGGCCGTGCGCGCCGGGCCCGATGCCCGCCGGCGCCGTCCTCGTCGTCGATGCCGAGCGGCAGGCGCCGGATCGCGGCGTCGGAGCCCGGCAGCAGCGGCCGGACGAACAGGTGCAGCCCCACGAGCGCACCGACGGGCGTGCCCGGCAGGTGCAGCACGGGCGTGCCCTCGCCGCCGCCCGCGTCGAGGCGCCCGGCGCCCTGCGGGCCGCCGGGCTGGAGGGCGAGGTGCGCGAAGCGGGAGCTGTCCTCGCCGCGGGGACCGAGCAGGTTCTTGACCACGTCATAGGCGCCCTGGCCGATGCCGCCGGTGGTCACGACGAGATCCGCCGCGCGCGCGGCCTCGGCGAGCACCTCGCGCAGCTGGGCCGGGTCGTCGCCGCTGCGCCAGGCGGACACGTCGGCGCCGTCGGCCCGCAGCGCCGCCGCGAGCATCGTCCCGTTGGACTCGCGGACGGCGCCGGGGACCCGTTCGCCCCCGGCGGCGTCGTCGGCCCCGACGAGCTCGTCCCCGGTCACCACGACGGCGATCCGCGGAGCCGCGAGCACGGGCAGCGTCCTGATCCCGAGGGAGCGGGCGATGCCGATCAGCCCGGCGCCGACCCGGTCCCCCGCGCGCGCGATCGCGCTGCCGCGGGCGGTCTCCTCGCCGCGGCCGCGGATGTGGCGGCCGGCATCGGGCAGGGCATCGAGGACGATGCGCACCTGCGCGGGGGCCGGCGCGAAGGGGTCCGCGTCGGTCGCCTCGACCTGGATCACGAGGTCCGCGCCATGCGGCACGGGCGCCCCGGTCATGATGCGGGCGGCCGCACCCGCGGGGAGCGTCGTCGGCGCCCCGGGACGGGCGGGGAGATCGGAGACGACGGGCAGCGTGCAGGTGCCGGGGGCGAGGTCGGCGCGGCGCACCGCGAAGCCGTCCATGGCGGAGATCGGGACAGCGGGGACGTCCTCCGGGCTGATCACGTCGGCCGCGAGGATCCGCCCACGAGCCTCCTCCGGCGCCAGGTCGAGCCGCGGCGGCCGGATCGCGATCTCGCGCGCGAGATGCTCGCGCCACTCGGCGACGGTCGTGCGGTGCTCCGCGGCATCGGACGCGATGGGGGCGTCGGGCTGCGCTGTCGGGTCGGGCATGCTGCTCCTTCGGGCGGACCTGCGTCGATCCTGCCACGACGACCGCCGTCCACAGGGCCTGCACCCGGCGGCGCGCGAGGTGCATGATGGAGGCATGCGCGAGATCCGTTTCGACCGCTTCGGCGGCCCCGAGGTCCTGACCCTCCACGAGGACGCCCCCGTCCCCGAGCCCGGCCCGGGCGAGGTGCTGGTGCAGGTCTCCTTCGTGGGCCTGAATCCCGTGGACTACAAGATCCGCGACGGCTCCTCCGGCATGTCGGCCTCGCTCGACCTCCCCGCCGGGACCGGGCGCGAGATGGCCGGCGTCGTCATCGGCGCCTCCGCGGACCTCGACGAGGCGGAGCTCGCCTCCCGCGGGGTCGCGCCCGGGACGCGCGTGTTCGGCATGCGCAACCCCTCCGACCGCCGCGGCACCGCCGCCGAGATCATCGCCATCAGCGCCGACGACCTCGCCCCGATCCCGGACGAGGTCCCCGCCGAGGCGATCCCCGCCTGGGCGGGCCTCTCCCTCGTCGGCCTCACGGCGATCGCCGCCGTCCAGGACAGCGCGCAGATCACCGAGGGGCAGACCGTCCTCGTGCACGGCGGCACCGGCGGCGTCGGCCAGCTCCTGATCCCCATGGCCCTCGAGGCCGGCGCCGCGACGGTCTGGGCGACCGGCCGCGCCGCCAACGCCGCCCGCATCGAGGAGCTCGGCGCCCGCCCCATCGCCTACGACCAGGAGGACTGGGGGCAGGCGATCGACCGGGCGACCGACGGCCGCGGCGTCGACGTCATCCTCGACACGCACTACTTCTCGACCTTCCTGCCGAGCCTGGACCGTCTCGCCCCCGGCGGCCGCATCGTCGCCCTGCCGACCCTGGCGGACCTCGCCCCGGCCAAGGAGCGCGGCATCACCGCGCTGATCCCGCAGATCGTGATCCGCCGCGCCCGCCTCGACCACCTCGTGCAGGGCATGCGCTCGGGCGCCTACCCGCTCGAGGCCTCGCAGGTCCTCCCCCTCGGCGAGATCGCCCGCGCCCACCGCCTCCTCGAGGAGGGCCACACCCGCGGGAAGCTCGTCCTGGACGCGACCGCCTGAGCGCGCGACCGCACCGGTCTGACCGGCGGACCCGCGCGGGCGGGTAGGCTCGCGAGCATGGTCGTTCCCCCTGCCGCCGAAGATGCCGCCGTCGCCGACGAGGCGGTCAGGGCCATCGAACCGGTCCTCCATCCCGGCGGCTGGTCGCTGCTGAACTCCCTCCCGCCCTACGAGGAGAAGGACGCGCTGCGCCGCGGCGCCGCCCTCCGCGCGGCCGGCCACTCCCCCGAGCTCGTCTCCGCCGTGCTCACCCAGTCGCGCCTGCGCGCGAAGGGCAGCGACAAGTTCGGCGAGTTCGCCCGGAACATGCTCTTCACCCCGCACGGCCTCGAGCAGGCGACACGGCTGTCGATCGCCGCACTGCACGCGCGCCGCTTCCGGGACGCGCGTGTCGCCTCCGTCGCCGACCTCGGCTGCGGCATCGGCGGGGACGCGATGGCGCTCGCCGGCTTCGACATCGACGTGCGCGCGATCGACCGCGATCCCGTGACCGTGGCGGTCGCGACGGTGAACCTGCGCCCCTTCCCCTCCGCGGAGGTGCGCCTCGGCCGCGTCGAGGACCACGACCCGGCGTCCACGGAGGGCATCTGGCTGGACCCCGCCCGCCGCGCCCCCGCGCGCGGGAGCGCCCGCGGCACCCGCCGCCTGCACGACCCCGAGGAGTACGAGCCCCCGCTGTCGCGGGTCGTCGAGCTCGCCCGGCAGCTCGGGGAGCGGCGACGGGCCGACGGGGCGGAGGATGCCCCCGGCGGCTTCGGACCGCTCGGCGCGAAGCTCGGCCCCGCGATCGACCGGGAGGCGCTGCCGGAGGGCACCGAGACCCAGTGGCTGTCCTTCCACGGGCAGGTTCTCGAGGCCGCCTGCTGGTTCGGCCCGCTCGCGACCGAGGGCGTCCCCACCTCCGCCCTCGTCATCGACCGCTCCGGCACCCACACCCTCCGCTCCCGCGCCGACTCCCCCGGAGATCCTTCCGTCGGCGCCGTCGGCGACCATCTCTACGAGCCCGACGGGGCGGTCATCCGCGCGGGCCTCCTCGGCACCGTCGCCGAGCGGCTCGAGGCCCGCACCCTCGACCCGACGATCGCCTACCTGACCTCGGACCGGCGCCTGGACACGCCCTTCGCACGCGGCTACGCGATCCGCGACGTCATGCCCTTCGGGCTCAAGCGCCTCACCTCCTACCTGCGCGAGCACCGCCTCGGCGTGCTCGAGATCAAGAAGCGCGGCACCGCCGTCGAGCCCGACGAGCTGCGTCGCAAGCTCCGTCCGCGCCGCTTCGGCGACGAGAGCGCGACCCTCGTGCTCACCCGCATCGCCGGGGAGCAGAGCGTCATCGTCGCCTCCCCGCACCCCACCGGATCCTCCCAGGAGACGTCCCATGCCTGATGCCCCTCGGATGTCGTCGACGACGCCGACGTCCACCCCGCCTGCCGCGGCCCCCTCGACCTCCGCAGCCCCCGCCTCCGGTCAGGCGGCCCCCGGCCGCACGGTCGCGCTGATGCTGCTGCTGGTGGCCCTCGGCGCGCTCGCGCTGGTCACCCTCGGCGCGACCGCCGATCGCGGAGAGGTCGTGAGCTACAGCGGTGAGCGCGAGCAGTCCTATGCGCCGGTCGAGCTCCCCGCCCAGGAGTACGACGAACCGGACTGGTCGACCTTCGAGGTCGAGACCGTCGAGCCGCGGCCCGAGGTCGGGCGCGCGATCTCCTCCGTCGTCGTCGGCCTCCTGGTGGCGGCCCTGGTCGTGCTCGCCGTGTGGGTCGTCCACCGCATGCGCCGGCTCGCCGCGCCCCCGCCCCCGCTCGCGGCCGAGGCGACGGACACCGAGATCGAGGAGCTCACGGTCGCCCAGGCCCGCGCCGCGCTCGACGACGCCCGCGAGCGCCTCTCGACCGTGGTCGACGCCCATGACGCGGTGATCGCGGCCTGGCTCGCTCTCGAGCGGGCGATCGCCGGCGCCGGGATCCGCCGACGGCCCGACCAGACCACCCTCGAGTTCGTGGTCACGGTCCTGGCCTCGCTGGACCTCGACGCCGCCGCCCTCGACCGGCTCGCCGCGCTCTACCGCCGCGCGCTGTTCGACGACATGCCGCTGCTCGAGGCCGACCGGGAGAGCGCCTTCACCCTGCTGGACGCGCTGACCGCGCAGCTCGGCGGCAGCGCCGCCGCGGCCGGTCCGACGGGCGCGACGAGCTCGACCGGTGCCGCAGGCACGACGGGCACGACGGGCATGACGGGGACGACGGGGACGACGGGAGCCGGGCGATGAACGCCGACCTCAGGAGCCTGCTGCTGCGGCTCGCGATCTCGACGGCGGGGATGCTCGCCGTGGTCGGCGTCTGCGCGGCCTTCGGCCTGCGGTTCTCGCTGCCGCTGCCGATCGCCCTCGCGCTCATCATCGGCGCGATCAGCTGGCTGCTGAACAGCACGCCCCGACGGGCCGACCATGTCGACGCGCCGCGCCTGGACCTCGACGCCGACTTCGCCCTCCCCCACGCCCAGGACATGCGCGTGCGGCGGACCGAGGACATGATCCACGGAGCGCAGCCGAGCCGTCGGATGACCTCTCGCGGACTCGCGCGCACGCTCGCCGAGATCGACGACGAGCGTCGGCACGACACGGCCGCGCCGCCGCTCAGCGGTGAGCTCGACGCGATCCTCCGCGCAGCGCGCGAGGGCGATGCCGCGGCGCACCCCGTCGGGCCCATCGACCGGCGCCACCTGCATCGCTACCTGCGCGAGCTTTCTCGTCACTCTGACCAGGAGGGATGATCCGGAAGGGCCCGTCCCCACCGGCGCCCTCCCGCACCTTGCGACGCATCGGTAACGATTCGGCCGCGGAGACCCTCGGAACACCCGATGTACTCCCCCGCGTGTCCTAGAGTTCAAAAACCGACGCAGACCGAAACAAAGTGTCGACGGCTCGTACCCCTTGGGGGTACGACTGGATCACCCCATCCGGGCAGACTCCGCCGCCGACGTGAGGATGACCAGTGCAGCAGTTCCTTCCGACGCTTCCCCAGCACGGACCCGCGCCCCAGTCCGGGCATCGCGTCCTCCGTCGTCCGCCGTTCCCAGGAGCCAATCGGTGATCAAGTACCTCCTGCGACGGTTCGTGAACTACGCGATCCTCACGGCCCTCGCCACCGTCTTCGCCTACATCGCGGCCAGCAGCTTCTTCAACCCGCGCAACCTCTACCTCGGCAAGAACCCGCCGCTGTCCGAGGAGTCGATCGACGCCGCGCTGAGCCTGCAGGGCATCAACGACAAGGACCCGGTGCTGCTGCGCACCTGGTGGTGGTTCGAGCGGATCCTCACCGCGCCCTTCGACGAGAAGCTCGGCGCGGACCGCACCGGCCAGCAGGTCGTCACCGCCATGGTCGGCAACCTCGACGACTGGTGGCGCTTCTGGGACCAGGCCTGGCTGGGCCGCGCGGGCATCAGCCTGCGCCTGCTGATCATCGGATCGATCCTCGCCGCCCTGCTCGGCGTCGCCGCCGGCGTCTGGGGCGCCGTGAAGCAGTACAAGGCACCCGACCAGATCATCTCCTACGCCTCCTACGTGCTGATCTCGACCCCGACGTTCGTCGGCGGCGTGCTCCTCATGGTCGCGGCGACGAAGATCAACAACCTCGCCGGTGTCCAACTCATCCGCTTCTCCAAGGCGTACACGCCGGGGATCGACGGCTTCTGGCCGCAGATCGCCGACTTCGCCTCGCATCTGCTGCTGCCGACGCTCGCCCTGACCTTCTTCGGCGCCGCCGCGTACTCCCGATATCAGCGCTCGGTGATGCTCGACGTGCTCGGCTCGGACTTCATCCGCACCGCCCGCGCGAAGGGCGCGACCCGTTCGCAGGCGCTCATCAAGCACGGCCTGCGCGTCGCGCTGATCCCCATGTCCACCTACTTCGCCTACTCGTTCGGCACCCTGGTGTCCGGGTCCGCCTTCCTCGAGATCGTCTTCTCGTGGGAGGGCATGGGCAAGTACGGCATCCAGGCCGTGCAGCAGTCCGACATCAACGCGCTGGCCGGCAACGTCTTCTTCTCCGCCGTGCTGATCCTCTTCGCCTCCACGCTCTCGGAGTTCCTCTATGCCGCGCTCGATCCGAGAGTGAGGGTCTGACCCATGTCCATGCTCACCCCGCCCCCCGCCTCCGCCCCCGAGGCCCCCGGCGAGCCGGATCCGACCGCGGAGCTCCCCGAGCACGCCGAGGCCGGCGACCGCCAGGCCCGCCCCGTCTCCCGCAACGCCCTCGTGTGGCAGCGCCTCAAGCGCAAGCCGAACTTCTGGATCGGCGGCGGCATCCTGCTGGCCATCATCCTGTTCTCGCTGCTGGGCAACCTCCCGAACATCTACGAGGTCAACCAGGCCGACCGCTACGGCTTCAACTCCCCGCCGGGCGCCCAGCACTGGTTCGGCGCCGACCAGAACGGCTTCGACCTCTACGCCGCGATCACCGCGGCGCTGCGGAAGTCGCTGCTGATCGGTCTGATCGCGGCGCCGCTGGCGACGATCATCGCGGCGCTCGTCGGCTCCCTCGCCGGCTACCTGGGCGGTCCCATCGAGCTCCTCCACGGCTGGGTCGTGAACCTGCTGCTGGTGCTGCCGGTGTTCTACGTCCTCATGATCATCTCGCCGATGCTCGCGAACTTCTCCTGGCTGATCCTCGTCGTCGCGATCGCGCTCTTCGGCTGGATGATCATGTCGCAGATCGTCAAGAACCAGACGAAATCGCTCCGAGAGCGGGAGTTCGTGCTCTCGGCCCGGTTCACGGGCGTCGGCACCTTCAGGATCCTGACCCGGCACATCATCCCCAACGTGTCCTCGCTGCTGATCGTCGACGCCACCCTCGGCGTGTGCTCCGCGATCCTCGCGGAGACCTCGCTGTCGTACTTCGGCCTCGGCATCCAGCCGCCGGACGTCTCCCTGGGCACCCTGCTCCAGAAGGGCACCTCCGCCGTCGTCGCCCGCCCCTGGCTCTTCTTCTTCCCGGCCGGCTTCCTGGTCGCGCTGCTGACCTCCGTCTCCCTCGTCGGCGACGCCCTGCGCGACGCCCTCGATCCGACCAGCGGCACCGACCGGAGCTGATCGACGGCGTCGGCCTCCGGCCTCCGTCGGCCGTCGTCCCCGGGCTCCCGTCCTCTCCCTCGACCTTCTCCCTCCCGCTTCCCCCCTCCGACTTCCTCGACCCCTCGGCCATACGTTCCGGCCGACATCCCGCGTCCGTCCGTCCCGCGGCGGCGTCACCCCAAAGGAGATCCATCATGACCATCACCAGCAACCGTCGCCGGTTCCTGCAGGGGACCGCCGTCATCGGCGGCGTCGGCGCTCTCGCGGCCTGCGGCCAGGAGTCCCAGGAGGAGCGCGCCAGCCAGGCCGCCGAGGAGAAGGAGAGCGCGGCGGCCGAGGCCTCGGCGCTCCCCAGCACCGACTGGGAGCGCGCCGACTACGACGCGGTCCAGGACGGCGGCACCCTCCGCCTCGCGGTCTCCCAGCTGCCCACCAACTGGAACAGCTACCACCTCGACGGCGCCCTCGCCGACCTCACCACGGTCCGCGCCGCCACCGCGCCCGGTCCCCTCATCGCCGACGAGTCCGGCGCCGTCTCCCCGAACCCCGACGTGATCGTCTCGGCCGAGCTCACCGGCGAGGACCCGCAGGTCGTCACCGTGAAGTTCAACCCGGAGGCCGTCTGGGAGGACGGCACCCCGATCACGATCGCGGACCTGACCGCCCAGTGGAAGGCCTGCAACGGCTCCGACGAGGCCTTCCTCGTCGCCTCCACGACCGGCTGGGAGAGCATCGCCGACGTCCGCCAGACGGATGACGAGTACACGGGCGAGATCGAGTTCTCCAGCTCCTTCCCGGACTGGATCCAGTACATCTACCCGGACATCCCGCAGACCGTCTCCGGCGATGCCGCCTCCTTCAACGAGGGCTTCCTGACCACGCCGACCCCGTCCTACGGCCCGTTCGTCGTGGACAGCGTCGACCAGACCGGCGGCGTCGTCACCCTCAAGCGCAACGAGAAGTGGTGGGGCCAGGCCCCGAAGCTCGAGACCATCGTGTACTCGGTCATCAGCCAGGTGCAGATGCCCGCCTCGTTCGCCAACGCCGAGCTGGACTCGATCGACGTCGCCGACGGCGACACCTACTCGCAGGCGAGCTCCCGCTCGGACGCGGTCATCCAGAAGACCAACGGCGTCACCTGGACCCACGTGTACATCAACGCCAAGGGCGGCGACGGCAAGCTCGCCGACGCGAAGGTCCGCGAGGCCATCGCCCGCGCGATCGACCGCGACGCCGTCGGCGAGGCCGTCGTGGGTCCGCTCGACGCCCCCGTCGTGAACGTCGACAACTACGTGTTCATGCCCGGACAGGACGGCTACGAGGACTCCTTCGAGGCCGGCACCGGTTCGGCGCTGACCCTCGACGCCGACGCCGCGGCCGCCCTGCTCGACGAGGCCGGCTGGGAGCTCAACGGCGACGTGCGCGAGAAGGACGGCGAGACGCTCTCGCTGAAGATCATCATCCCCGCAGACGTCACCTCCAACGCCGACCGCGCCACGCAGATCATGAACAACCTCAACGCGGTCGGCTTCGACGTCGAGCTGCAGACGGTCCCCTCCGACTCGTACTTCTCCGAGTACGTGACGCCGGTGAACTTCGACCTGGTGACCTTCTCCTGGCAGGGCACGCTGTTCCCGCAGCAGTCCTCCGGCAACCTGTTCTACCCGGCGGACTCGGGCCAGAACTTCACCGGCCAGGACCTCGACGACCAGCTCGGCGACCTCGCGGACTCGATGCAGACCGAGCTCGACCCCGCCACCCGCATGGCCGCCTCCAACGAGTTCTCGGCGATCGTGGCGGCCTCCTGGTCGTGCATCCCGTTCTACGCGACCCCGAACATCGTCGCGGTCACCGACGGCATCGTGAACTACGGCGCCGCCCAGTTCGAGACCGTCGACTGGACCACGGTGGGCTTCAAGGCCTGACGCCTCCCCCGCGCCCCAAACGGCCCGGCCGCCTCCTCCGCGAGGCGACCGGGCCGTTCGGCGACCGGCGGGGCGATCGGGCCGACGGGGCGGTCGGTCCGGCAGGGCGATCGGGCCGACGGGACGATCGGTCCGACGGGACGGTGGATCGGACAGGACGGCGCCGGGTGCGCCGCGCACCCGCCGCACCCGCGGCCGGCAGCGCGCGGGCGCAGGCACAGGGACTCGGGGGCCGCGGGGTCAGAGGGCGCCCGGGCTCAGAGTGCGCCCGGGCTCAGAAGGCGAAGTGGACGACGACGAGCACCGCCGCCGCGGCGAGGCCCACCACGACCGGGACGTTCACCCGCTGCGTGGCCGATGCGGCGACCGCCGCCGGGCCGACGTCGGAGCCCGGTGCGGCATCGGCGCCCGCGGTATCGGACCCTGCGGCCCGCTCCCAGCGCTGCCAGGCGGCGAGGGCCGGATAGCTGGGGCTCGAACGCTGGTCCTCGACCAGGCGCTGGGACCAGTCCGGTCCCGTCGCCCGTCGGCCGCCGCCACGGCCGCCGCGGCCGGAGGACCGGACGGAGGAGCGGCCCCGACCCGCCGCCTGCGAGCGCGGGTCGGCGGCGGCGAGGCGCTCGCGCGGGCGGTCCTTGCCGACGCCCGGCGCGTTCCAGGCGGTGATGACGACGGCGTCGGCGTCGGCGTCCGTGCCGGTGCTCGCGGAACGGGGCGCGACGACGAAGCGGAGCATCGCCCCGAGGCGCACGTCGGCGATCGCCGCCAGCGGGAGCCGGTGCACGAGCAGCACGTTGCGCACCTCGATCTCGTGGGCGCGCACGATGACGCGCGGCGCCCACAGCAGCGCCCAGACGACGAGCGCGACGGCCGTCGGGAGCTCGGCGAAGCGGAGGCCGGAGGCGCCGTAGACCCACAGCCCCTGCACGATCGTCGCCGCGCACAGCGCCCACACGATCGCGCTGAGCAGGATCGCGCTCGAGGGGCGGATGTGCGTGGAGCCGTCACCGCGCTCGGCGGTGCCCAGACGCGCCATGGCTCAGGCGCTCAGCGCCTCGACGGCCTCCCCGGAGGCGATCTTGGCGTCCAGCTCGTCGCGGTCCAGGAAGATCCGCTCGCGGCCGCGCTCGATCTCCGGGTCCGGGATCGGGACGGCCGACAGCAGCGCCTGGGTGTACGGGTGCTCGGGGTGGTCGAAGACGTCCTCCGTGCGGCCCATCTCGACGATGCGGCCCTTGTACATCACGGCGATGCGGTCGGAGATGTTGCGGACCACCGACAGGTCATGGGAGACGAACAGATAGCTGACCTGCAGCTCCCGCTTGAGCTTCTCGAGCAGCTCGAGCACGCCCGCCTGGATCGTCACGTCGAGGGCCGACGTCGGCTCGTCGAGCACGATGAGCTTGGGCTCGCAGGCGAGGGCGCGCGCCACGCCGATGCGCTGGCGCTGGCCGCCGGAGAACTCGTGGGGGTAGCGCCCCGCATGCTCGGGCAGCAGGCCGACGGTGTCGAGCAGCCAGGCGATGCGGTCGTCCATCTGCTTCTTCGAGTAGCCCTGCACCTGCATCGGCTCGCGCAGCGAGTCGGCGATCGGCAGGCGCGGGTCCAGCGAGGCCATCGGATCCTGGAAGACGATCGCGATCTCGGCGCGCAGGCGCTTGCGGTCGGCCTTCGTCAGCTCCGAGGTGTCGGTGCCGTTGAAGCGGATCGCGCCGCCCTGCAGCTTCTCGAGCTTCATGATCTCCATGAGCGTGGTCGTCTTGCCGCAGCCGGACTCGCCCACCAGGGCGAAGCACTCGCCCTCGTGGATGTCGAAGGAGATGCCGTCGACCGCGCGCTGCTCGCCGACCTGCCGGCGGAAGACCATGCCCTTGGTGATCGGGTAGATCCGCTCCAGCTCCACGACCTCGAGGATCTTGGGGGCGCGGGTGGTGTCGACGGCCTCCTCCTGGGCGGCCTCGGGGGCGATGCCGCCGACCTCGCTCGCCTCGGAGGCCTTCATCTCGCCGCGCTCGATGGCGACGCGCTCGGAGGCGATCGCCTGGCCGTCCACGCGCGGGACCGCCGAGAGCAGCTTCTGCGTGTACGCCTCGCGGGGATGGTAGAAGATGTCGTCGACCGGGCCCTCCTCGACCAGCACCGCCTTCTCCATGACCAGCACGCGGTCGGCGAAGCCGGCGACGACGCCGAGGTCGTGGGTGATGAGGATCGTCGCGGCGTCGACCATCTCCTGCGCCGTCTTCAGCAGATCCATGACCTGCGCCTGGATCGTCACGTCGAGGGCGGTGGTGGGCTCGTCGGCGATGATCAGCTCGGGCTCGTTGGCGATCGCCATCGCGATCATGACGCGCTGGCGCATGCCGCCGGAGAACTCGTGCGGGAACTGCTTCGCCCGCCGGCGCGCCTCGGGGATGCCCACGGCCTCCAGCAGCTGCACGGCGCGATCCGCCGCGGCCGCCTTCGAGACCGACGCGTCGTGCAGACGGATCACCTCGGCGACCTGGTCGCCGATCGTGTACACCGGGGTCAGGGCCGACAGCGGGTCCTGGAACACCATGGAGATCTTGTCGCCGCGGAGCTTCGAGAGCTGGCGGTCATCGAGCGCGAACAGGTCCTGGCCCATGAAGTCGATCGACCCGGAGATGCTCGCGGTGCTCGGCAGCAGACCCATCACCGCGAGGGAGCTGACGGACTTCCCCGAGCCCGACTCGCCCACGATCGCGAGCGCCTCCCCCGCCCTGACCTCGTAGCTGAGGTTCTTCACGGCGTGCACGGGACCTGCCTCGGAGGGGAAGGTCACGCTGAGGTCGCTCACGGTAAGGATCGGTTCGGACATGTTCCTGCCTCTGATGGTTCTGCGTCGCCGCCCGGGGGCTCCCGGCACGGTTCCGCCGGGGCCGCCGCGCACGCCGACGGGCACGATGCTCCTGGACCGACGAACGGTCCGTCTCATCGAGCAGACTATCCCGGCGGTCCCTCCGAGGACCATGTATGGACGACCCCGGTCCGATCCTGACCGAACCGTGATCTGACCGGCCGCATCCCCGCTCGTCGGCCCGCCCCCGGGCCGTCGTCGGCTCGCCCGTCGGACCATCGTCGGCTCGCCCGTCGGACCATCGGTCGCCGACGGGCGAGCGCTGTCCGGAGGCCGTCGGAGGCCCCCGGGGCGCGTCCCGCTCGCGTAGGGTCGGAGGAAGCGTGCCGCATCGCGGCGGCACCGTCGACCGCAGAAGGGCCAGCCCGTGCCAGCAGAGGGAACCGAGAACAACCGCCCGCAGCCCGAGGGGAGCGCACCGTCGTCGGCCTCCGTGCCGACTCCGGACCCTGCGCCGACGGGCCCGTCGGCCCCTGACGCGTCGGCCCCGACGGCCCCGGACGCGGCGAGCGCGTCGGCGCCCGAGGCGAGGAGCATGTCGATCCCCGAGGCGGCGGCCGCGGCGACCCGCGTGCTCGACGCGGTGGAGACGGCCGTCGTCGGCAAGCGTCCCGCGCTCGAGCTCGTGCTCGCGGGCATCCTCGCCGGCGGACACGTCCTCCTCGAGGACCTGCCGGGCCTCGGCAAGACCCTCGCCGCCCGCTCCTTCGCGCAGGCGCTCGGCCTCCCGTTCACGCGCGCGCAGTTCACCCCCGACCTGCTGCCCGCCGATCTCACCGGCGCCGAGGTGTTCGACCAGCGCACGGGCGAGTTCGTGTTCCGTCCGGGCCCCGTGTTCACCGGCCTGCTGCTGGCCGACGAGATCAACCGCACGCCCCCGAAGACCCAGTCCGCACTGCTCGAGGCGATGCAGGAGCGGCAGGTGTCCGTCGAGGGCACCACGCGCCCGCTCCCCCGCCCCTTCCACGTCCTCGCGACCGCGAACCCCGTCGAGCACGAGGGCACCTACCCGCTGCCCGAGGCGCAGCTGGACCGCTTCCTGCTCCGCCTCAGCTTCGGCTATCCGACGCCCGAGCAGGAATGGGACGTCGTCTCCCGTCGCATCGGCCGACGCACCGAGGACCAGTCGGTCGCGCAGGTCCTCGACGGCGCCGGGCTGCTCGGCGTGCAGGCCGCCGTCGAGACCGTGCACGTGGACGACTCGATCGGCCGCTACGCCGTCGAGATCGTCGCCGGCACCCGCGAGCACCAGCATGCGCTCGTCGGCGCCTCCCCCCGCGGCACCCTCGCGCTCATCACCTGCGCCCGCGCGCTCGCGGTGATCCGCGGACGCGCCTTCGTCGTGCCCGAGGACATCAAGGCCCTCGCGCATCCCGCGCTCGACCACCGCGTCACCGTCAAGCCCGAGCTCTGGCTGCAGAACGCGACCGGCGCGGGCGTCGTCGACGCCGTCCTCTCGCAGGTCCACGTCCCCGCCGCCGCGCAGGACCCGGCGGCGCGCCCGACCGGCGGCGCGGCCGGAGATCCGACGGGCGGTGCGGCCGGAGGTCCGACGGGCGGTGCGGCGAACGGCCCGGAGGGCGCTGCGGACGGCGATCTCGTCCGCAGCGGCGACCGGGCGTGAGCAGTACTCCTCCCGCCGCGGCCTCCGCGCCGTCGGCCGCCTCCGATCCGTCGGCCGCCCGCGGTTCGTCGGCCGCCCACGGTCCGTCGGCGGCCGACGCGCCGACGCTGCCGCCGCTGCCCACGCGGCCGACGGCGGCGATGCTGCGGGCGATCCTCACCGGCGGCGCGCTGCTCGTCCTCGCGCTCCTGCTCGGCCGGCCCCTGCTGGTGCTCGCCGCCGTGCCCGTCCTCGCCTGGGCGCTCGTCGCCCTCGCCCGACGGATCGCGCGCGGCGAGGAGCGCGGGGTGCGTCGGCCGACGGCGCATGCCGGACGCGCCGTCATCGAGGAGGGCGCCTCCTCCTCGCTCACGGTCCGCACCGCGCCCGGCCTGCTGCTCGCCGCCACCGTGCCCCTGCGCGCGCACACCGACCTCGCCCCGCGCTACGGCGCCATCGTCTCCGCCGGCGAGGTCCGGGTGCGCGTCACCTCGCATCGCTGGGGGCTCGTGACCATGGGGCCGACGCACGTGCTCGTCGCCGACGCCCTCGGCGCCCACCGCGCCCAGCAGACGCTGCCCGCCGTCGGCATCCGCGCCGTGCCCCGCTCCTCCGTGCTCGACGCCCCGATCGAGGTGCCCACCCCGATCGGCATCAGCGGCGTGCACCTCTCCCGCCGCCGCGGCGACGGGACCGCCCTCAGCGAGGTCCGCGAGTTCCGCCCCGGCGACCGCCTCCACCGCGTGAACTGGCGCGTCACCAGCCGCACCGGCACCCTCCACACCAACGCGACCTTCACCGAGCAGGACACCGACGTCCTCATCGTCACCGACACCGTCTCCGACGTGCACCCGGCGCCCTGGGCGGGCGAGGAGGCGCCGACGAGCCTGGACATGACCATTCGGGCGACCGCCGCGATCGCCCGCCACTACCTGACCGCCGGCGACCGGGTCGCGATCGCCGACATCGGCCACCTCATCGGCGCCGTCCCCGCCGGCACCGGGCCCCGGCAGCTGCGCGTCCTCACCGACGCCCTCTCCCGCGCCCGCCGCGACGACGGCGTCCCCCGCACCCCCAACCGGGTGCGCAGCATCCGCCCGGGCACCCTCGTCGCCGTCTGCACACCGCTCCTGCATCCCGCGGCGATCGAGCAGATCGGCGTGCTCGTCTCCCACGGCGCCGACGTCATCGTCGTGGACACCCTCCCGCCCAGCATCGGCGACGTGTCCGTGCTGAACGGCCGCCCCCTGCGCGTCGACGGCGTCGACTCCGCCCGCTACTGGCCCGAGGCCTGGGCGATCCGCCGCCTGCTGCGCGAGCGCACCGTCCGCGAGCTCCGCGAGGCCGGCGTCCCCGTCACCGCCTGGGACGGCCCCAGCTCCCTCGCCCCCGTGCTGCTGTCCCTGTCCGCCTCGCGCACCGCGCCGAGGATGAGGAGGTCCTGATCCCATGCGCTTCCTGAACCGCCTCGCCGACCCGATCGCCGAGGCCGCCCTCGGGCTCCGACGCGTCAGCGCCGCCCAGTGGCTGCTGCGCCTCGCCCCGATCCTCGCAGCCGCCGGCGCCCAGGCCGTGCTCTACCCGCAGGGGATCGTCACGAACCTCTTCGGCATGCTGGTGACGCTGGCCGTCGCCGTCGGGGTGCTCATCGCGACCTTCTCCCCCGACTCGGACCTCGCCCTCATCGCCCCGCTCGCCCTCGTCCTCGGCCTCGCCCTCCGCGGGGAGCTCACCGTCCTGGTCGCCCTCGCCACCGGGGCGCTGATCCTCGTGATGCACGTCGGCTGGGCCCTGGCCGCGATGACCCCCGCCCATGGCGAGCTCACGCGGGAGGCCTGGCTCCTGGCCGGCTCCGCCCTCCTCCAGGTCCTCGCCGCAGCGATCATCGGGGCGGTCGTCGTCCTGGCCCTCCTCGGCGTGGACCTCGGCACCTGGATGCTCGTCCTCGGCGCCGCCGCCGCCATCGGCCTCGTCGCCCTCCTCCTCCCCCGCGCGCCCGCCGACGCGAAGCGCTGACGCCTGGGGTTGGGGGGTGCGCGCCCGGGGTTGGGGGGTGCGCGCCTGGAGTTGGGGGGGGGTGCGCGCCTGGAGTTGAGTGGTGCGTGCCCGGGGTTCAGGGGTGCGCGGCCGGGGTTGAGGGGTTCAGAGGCGGAGATGGGATTCAGCAGTGAGCGGGTTGGAGAAGTGAGCGTCTCCCACCGGGCATCTGACAATTCCGCAGGGCCAGTGGGCGAAAGTACCCGGAATTGAAGCGATTTAGCTGCCGCTGACGGCCACTCCCGCCGACCCCCAGCCGAGCTCAGCCGAGCTCAGCCGAGTCCAGCCGAGTCCAGCCGAGTCCAGCCGAGTCCAGCCGAACTCAGCGCAGCGGACCGTCCCGGGAAGGAGGAGCTTCGGCCAGGTCTGCATCGCCACCCGAGCAGTGGCCAGAAATGCTCGGAAATGGAGCGCTTTAGCTACTGCTCAAGGACACCGCTCACAACGTGGAGCGCTTTAGCTCCTGCTGAGGGCCACTGGCACCGGCTCTGGGGGCGCCGGAGCTCAGCACTGCGCTCGCAGCACCATCGCCACGCGAGCAGTGGGCAGAAATGCTCGGAAATGGAGCGCTTTAGGTACTGCTCAGGGACACTGCTCACAGCATGGAGCGCTTCAGCTACTGCTGAGGGCCACTACTACCTATTGATGAGGGCCACGACCGCTGAGGACAACGACCACAGAGGGCCACGATGGCTGCCGCTGAGCGCTTCCCCGCGCGCATCCCGAGCAGAGGAGGGCGGAGCTCGACGCGCCTGGGCGAACGAAGCGTGTCGAGGGGATCCTCGGCTGTAGTTCGAGGGCCTACGGGGTGCTCTTGGACCCGTCGCTCGGCGCGGGCGTGGATGTCGGGGTGCTGGTCGAACCGCCGTCGGACGAGTCATCATCCGAGTCGCCGGGATCCTCCGTGCCCGTACCCGTACCCGTGCCCGTGCCGGTGCCCGTGCCCGTATCTCCGCCGGTACCGGTCTCCGGATCCGTTGTCGGCTCAGAGTCCTCCGTGGGCTCCGCAGGCGAAGTGGTCTTCGGCGGGGTCGACTCCTCCGTGCCCGGGGTGGTCGGGGAGTCCGTGCCACCTGTCGTCGGCTCGGATGTCCCACCGGATCCGCTGCCGCTGGACCCGCCGGTGCTGCCCGAGCCGCTGTCGCCCGAGCCGCTGTCGCCCGAGCCTGTCGTCGCGCCGCCCGACGAGCCCGTGCTCCCGCCCGACGATCCCGTGCTCCCGCTCGATGAGCCGGTGGATCCGCTCGTCGATCCCGTGCTGGAGGACGAGGACGAGCCGCCGGAGCGCCCCGAGGACGACGAGGAGGAGGAAGAAGACGTGCCGGACGCACCGGACTCGTCGGTCCCGGTGTCGGCGGCCTCGACCGCGTCAGCGGGGTCCTCGTCAGAGGTCTCCTCCGCGGTCGGCTCCTCGCTGGCCTCGGTGGTCTCCTCCTCCGGCTCCTCCGTCGTCGGCTCCTCGCTCGAAGCGGTGGACTCGGGGGCGTCGGTGGTCTCGGAGGTCTCCTCGACGGTGGGGTCGGCGACGGTCTCCGCCCGATGGTGGTAGCTGTCCTCCTCGCCGGCGAGGGCCGCGAGCGGGCCGAGGCCGGCGATGCCGAAGCCGGTCAGGCTGCCGACGGTGACGACGACGGCGGAGGCGATCGCCGCGGCCGCCCAGGGACGGCGGGGACGGGGCGGCTCATCGCTGCGGATACCGGTCAGGCGCTTGCGCATGAGCTCCTCGCTCCCTCGGGACAACATCGACGACATCGCGTGCGGCCCGTCCCGCGTCGCGCGCGGAGTGCGGTTCGCACCGTTCGCCGAGATCGGCGCACAGGCCACAGAGTACCGAGAGACGGCCCGCACCGGGAAGCCAGGAGACAACGGTCATGAGTCCGCATCGCGGACCCGGGGTCCGACAGCCCGGCCCACAGGGCCCGACGATCCCGCCCGCAGGTGCCGACGCCAGCCTCCGACGGCCCAGCCCACCAGCCCCGCCCGACGGTCCAGCCCAACAGCCCCGCCCGACGGTCCAGCCCGACGGCCCCGCCGTCTCCGCCGCCTCCGCCATCATCTGCCTCCGCTACATCCGCACCGTCCGCGCGCGGCGGGCGAGGGGGTCGACCTGGGCGTCCTGGCGGCGTCGTCGGGCGCTCTCGACCCACAGCCGCCAGGGCGAATGGCGCTCGGCGACGAGGGCGAGGCGGAGGCCGCGGGCGAGGGTCTGGTCGGTGGGGGTGGCGGGCAGCGCGGCGAGCTGGGCGGCGTGCGAGGCGAGCTGCGGGCCCATGCCGGCGCTCGCCCAGCGGGCGGCGATCTGGGCGATGTGCTCTCGGGAGTCGAGGATCGCGTCGCCGACGCCGGGCAGCTCGAGGAGGGCGGCGCCGGGGATCCGTGCGGCGAGGTCGCGGGAGATCTCGACGGGGCGGACGAGGTCGCGGGCACCGGCGACGACGAGGGTCGGGGCCTGGATCTCCCGGGCGAGGGCGTGGAGGTCGTAGGGCTCCTGGGCGGCCGCGGGGAGGGCGCGGGCGCGGGCGCCGCTGAGGACGAGGGGGTCGAGGGGTCCGCCGTCGGCGTGCCGTCCCATGCCGAGCTCGGTGTGCGCGATGCCGGCGGCGAGGTCGTGCTCGACGACGTAGGGCGTGGACTGCAGCCAGTCCTGCGCGAGGACCTGGCGGACGCTCGACCAGGTCAGGCGTCCGCGGCCGACGGCCAGGAGGTCCACGAGGTCGCGCACGGCGTCGGGCCCGCCGTGCTCGTGGACGGCGAGGACGACGGGTCCGCCGCGGGCCACGTCGACGACGCCCTCCTCGCCGAGGCGGCGCAGCACGGAGGCGATCGTGGAGGTCGCGGGCACGTCGCCGTCCCAGTAGGCGGTGCGCAGCGCGCGCTGGCCGATGACCTCGTCGTCCCTGCTGGTCAGCGCCGAGTCGAGGACGAGGGAGTGCACGCGCTCGGGATGCAGCGCGGCGAGCGCCTGGGCGAGGTAGCCGCCGTAGCCGCAGCCGTAGACGCTCGCCCGCTCGACCTTCGCATGGTCGAGCACGGCGACGAGGTCGTCGATCACCTCGGCGACGCGGACGGCCTGGATCGGGAGATCCTGGCCGGTGGAGTCCAGTCGCGAGAGGCCGACGCCGCGATGCTCCATCATCAGCACGTCGAGTCCGCGGGCGGCGAGGGTGCGGCGCATCGGGAAGTACGGCAGTACGGAGGCGCCGCCGGGCCCGTCGGGGATGATCAGCAGGGGCGCCTCCGGCGGGGCGGTGCCCCGCCGGGCGATGAGGTCCTGGGGCCAGGGATGCCGCGGCGTCGTGCGGGCGTAGCGCAGGGGGAACAGCCGGTCGTCGTCCGCGGAGAACTCGCGGTAGACCGTCATGAGGTCGTTGCGGATCGACAGCAGGTCGTCCTGGGCCGAGCGGTCGAACAGCTCGCGGGTGCTCACGGCGCGAAACTCACGGCGCGATGAGCGAGGCCCCGGGCCCGCCGACAGCGTCCCACAGGAACGTGTACATCAGGGCGTTCATGCGGGCGGCCTGCTCGTTGGTGGCGGCGCCGCCGTGCCCGCCCTCGGTGTTCTCCCACGAGCGGACGTCGGCGCCGAGGGATTCCATGGCGGCGGCGAACTTGCGGGCGTGGCCGGGGTGGACGCGGTCGTCGCGGGTGGAGGTCAGCAGGAAGGTCGGCGGGTAGTCGACGTCCTCGCGCAGCAGGTGGTAGGGGCTGAAGGTGCGGATGAACTCCCAGTCCTCGGTGTCGGGATCGCCGTACTCGGCCATCCAGGAGGCGCCGGCCAGCAGGTGGGAGTAGCGCTTCATGTCCAGCAGCGGGACCTGGATGACGACGGCGCCGAACAGGTCCGGGTACTGGGTGACCATGTTGCCGGTGAGGAGGCCGCCGTTGGAGCCGCCGCGCACCGCGAGATGGTCGCGGTCGGTGACGCCGCGCTCGAGGAGATCCTTCGCGACGCTCGAGAAGTCCTCGTAGGCGCGGTGGCGGTTCTCCTTGAGGGCGGCCTGGTGCCAGCGGGGACCGTACTCGCCGCCGCCGCGGATGTTCGCCAGGACGTAGGTGCCGCCGCGCTCGAGCCAGGCCTTGCCGATGCCGCCGAGGTAGGAGGGCGTCAGGGAGACCTCGAAGCCGCCGTACCCGTACAGGAGCGTCGGAGTGGGCTCGGCGCTCTCCTCGCGGTCGGCGCGGCCGATCTCGAAGTAGGGCACGCGCGTGCCGTCGTCGCTGGTGGCGAAGTGCTGGGTGACGGAGAGGCCCTCGGAGTCGAAGCGGGAGGGCGCGCTCTTGATGCTCTCGAGGGGGCCGGCGGGGCCGCCCGCGGGGATCTCGGCGAGGTCGCCGAGCAGCAGGCGGGTGGGCTCGACGAAGCCGGTGACGGTCACCCACACCTCATCGCTCTCGTCGGCGTCGACGGCGCTCACGCCGAGGGAGCCCTCGAGCTCGGGGTACAGGTCCTGGTGGATCCAGCGCCCGTCGGCCGACCGGTGGTGCACCTCGAGCCGCTCGACGACGTCCTCGAGGATCGTCAGCACGATCGTCGAGCGGGTGATGGTCATTCCCGCGAGAGAGGTCGCGTCAGTGGGCTCGAAGAGCATGGTCAGCTCCGGCTCGCCGCGCTGGAAGGCGTCGAAGTCTCCGACGACGAGCGAGCCGGCCGGATACACCGACCCGTCGACCTCCCAGTCGGAGCGGGGGCTGAAGACGCCGAGGTCCCGGTGGGCGTTGACCTCGAGGTCGCGGGGCACGTCGACGAGCGCGAGCGCCGGCGGCTCCTGGGAGAGGTCGACGACGCGGACGCTGCTGTCGTAGAAGGCGTGGGCCTGAACGACCCAGTCGCGCTCCCAGCCCGGCGTGGAGTCGTGGGAGGCGAAGACGGCCATGTCGTCCTCGCTCGCCTCGAAGACGATCGCGGCGTCGGCGAGCGCCTCGCCGCGCCGCCAGACGCGAGCCTGGCGCGCATAGCCCGAGGAGGTGGTGCTGTTCTCGCCGACCTCGGTCGACGCCCACACCGTGTCCTCGTCGATCCAGCTCAGCGAGCCCTTCGCCTCGGGGCGCAGGAAGCCGCCGTCCTCGGGGCCGACGAACGCCAGCGCCTCGAGGTCGAACTCGCGGGTGACGTCGGCGTCGGAGCCGCCGTGGGAGAGGTCGATCAGCGCCCGACGGTAGGGCTCGCCCTCGGCGCGTCCCCGGGGGCGCAGCAGGCGGGCGCCGTGCCACACCCAGTCCTCGCCCTCGGCGGCGTTGAGCGCGTCGACGTCGAGCAGGATCTCCCACTCGGGCTCGTCGGTGCGGTACGAGGCGAGGGTGGTGCGGCGCCAGAGCCCGCGCTCGTGCTCGGCGTCGGTCCAGAAGTTGTAGAGGTGGTCGCCGCGCTTGGTGACGCCGGGGATCCGGTCCTTCGCGTCGAGGATCGCGAGGATCTCCCGCTGCAGCGTCGCCGCGAGCCCCTCGCCCTCGGGATCGCGGGGGTCGACGACGGCGTCGAGCGCGCTCTCGGCGCGGCCGTTGCGCTCGCGCACCCAGGCGAGCGCCTCCTCGCCGGTGATGTCCTCGAGCCACTGGTGGGGGTCGGCCGAGCCGTCGGGCGCGGGGAGCTGGGGCACAGGGGCGGCCTGGGCCGGGGACGCAGGCTGCTGGGGGTCGGTCATCGGTTCTCCTCGCGGTCGACGACGAAGGCGTCGAGGATGGTGGTCCAGGTGGTCTTCCAGGTCTCGCGCTCCTCGGCGGAGGCGAGCCCCTTGTGGTCAAGGCCGAGCACGCTGCGGGCCGCCGCCGCGGGTGTCGCGGGCTTCGCGCTGATGCTCACGGCGACGCGGCCGGCGCCCTCGGCGTCGGCCCGCCAGTAGCGCCAGCGCTCGGTGCCCGACAGCGCTGGCACACCGATCCCGAGCGCCGCCCGGCGGTCGTCGTCGAGGAAGGCGTGCCAGGCGTCGCGCACGGCGTCGGGGTCGCCCGCGACGGTGCGCGAGGCCGAGGCCGCGAAGGCCCCGTCGCTGCTCTGCCCGATCTCGCGTCGCCCGATCAGCTGCTCGTAGGCGACGGTCACGCCCTGCGCCCACCAGCCCGACAGCTCCCAGCGCTCGATGATCTCGCGCGCGATCGCCGCATGCGCGAGGTCGCGGGCGCCGAGTGCGTCCAGCCGGCGCGCCCAGTCGTCGAGGCCGACGCCGGTTCCGCCGGCGATCGCGCCGGCGCGGGGATGCTCCGTCGGCGGGGTCACGAAGTCCATGGGCTCACCCTAGCGGCGGAGTCCGCCCCGGATGCCAGACTGGCCCGATGCAGCGTCGACACCTGATCGCCCTCGCCCCCGTGCTCGCCCTGGGCGCCTGTTCGAGCGTCGGAGGGGACGGCTCCGCCTCCGACGGCGGCTCCGCGACCGCCGCCGGCACCCCGCCGGGGTCCGACGGCGCGGGCTCCGACGACGGCGGGGCCACGAGCACGGGCGACGGCGCGAGCGACGGCTCCACGACCACCGATCCGACGACGGCGCCGCCCACCCTCGCCGAGCAGAGGCTCTCGGCGCTCTCGGCCCGGGAGATCGCCGGCCAGCTGGTCCTGGTGGGCATCCAGCAGGGCTCGACGATCTCTCCGGAGCTCGTCGAGGAGCACCATGCCGGCGGGTTCTTCCTGCTCGGGAACTGGAAGGACGCCGCCGAGGTCGAGGCTCTGACGGCCGCCGCCCAGGACCTCTCCCCCGCCGACTGCGGCGCCCTCTTCGCCGTAGATCAGGAGGGCGGGCAGGTGCGGCGGCTGCGCGGGGACGCCGGCCATCGGACCGCCTCCGCCGAGGAGCTCGGGGCGGAGGGCGTCGACGCCGTCCGCGAGGCCTATAAGACCATCGGCGAGGATCTCGCGGCGCTGGGTCTGCCGCTCGCCCTGGCCCCCGTCGCCGACGTCGTCGACCCGGACCTCGGGGACGCGAATGAGCCGGTCGGCGGCCTGGATCGCGGCTTCGGCACGGATCCCGAGCACGTGGGCGCGTGCGTCGCCGCCGCGATCGAGGGGCTCGCCTCCGCGGGCGTCGGGGGAACGCTCAAGCACTTCCCCGGCCTGGGGCGGGTCGAGCAGAACACCGACTTCTCCGCCGAGGGCATCGTCGACGACGTCACCGACGCCGAGGATCCCTTCCTCGCCTCGTTCGTCGCCGGCATGGACGCCGGGGCGGATGCCGTGATGCTGTCCTCGGCGGTCTATCCGCGGATCGAGGCCGACGTCCCGGCGATGTTCTCCCCCGCGGTCGTCACCGACCTGCTGCGCGACCGCCTCGGCTGGGACGGCCTCGTGGTCTCCGACGACATCGGCATCGCCGAGGCCGTGCAGTCGATCCCCGTCGCCGAGCGGGCCACCCGGCTGCTCGCCGCCGGCGGCGACGTGCTGCTGACGGCGGATCCGTCGCTCACCGGCGCGCTCGTCGACGCGATCCAGGCGTGGGCCGCCGAGAGCGAGGAGCAGGGGGCTCGGGTCCGTGCCTCCGCCGCGCGGATGCTCGCCGTCAAGGAGCGCAGGGGCCTCCTCGACGGCTGAGCGGAACTCGCCCGGCCCGCGCCGCGCCCGCCCGCGCCGGGCTGGCCTACGCCTGGCTGGCCCGCGCCGGGCTGGCCTACGCCGGGCTGGCCCGCGCCGCGTCAGTCCTTGCCGAGCGTGACCAGGTGGTTCAGCGGATGGAATCCGCCCGGTCGGTCGGAGACCTCCCAGTCGGCGGAGTTCGCGGTCGCGGAGGCGACGAACTCGCGGGCGGTCGCGATGAGGACCGCGAGATCGTCCTGAGCACCCTCGTCGCCGATCTCGCCGAGCTCCCCGGCCCGGTCGAGCTCGGCGACCCGGGCGATCTGCGCGGTGATCGCGGCGGAGAGCGTGGCACCCGCCCCGCGCACCTTCCGACCGCGGTGCCGCGGGGTGCGCAGCAGGTCGGTGCCGCCCGGATGCACGACGACGTCGACCGCCTCCGTCCCTCCGAGAGCACCGCCGGTGACGACCACGGCCTCGGGGCCGAGCGCCTGGAGGGCGAGGCCCTGCTCGCGCATTTCCTCGATCGACGTCGCGGGGCGCACGCCCAGCAGCTGTGCGGCCTCGGCGATGTTCGGGGTGAGCACGTGGGCGAGCGGCACGAGCTGCTCGCGCAGCGCCCGGGCGCCCTCGGCGGAGATCCGCGCGGTCCCGTCGGAGTCCACCATGACCGGGTCCAGCACGATGCGTCCGAGGCGCGGGCCGTGCGCGCGCACCGCCTCGGCGACGGTCCGCACGACGGCCGCGCTGCCGAGCGACCCGAGCTTGGTGGCGTCCAGCAGGAGGTCCTCGGCGACGGCGTCGACCTGCTCGCGCACGACCGCCGCCGGAAGATGATGGGTCCCCAGGCTCCGATGTCCCGTGACGGTGCAGACCGCGGTGATCGCGCTCGCCCCGTGGACGCCGAGGGCGGTGAAGGTCTTCAGATCCGCCTGGACGCCGGAGGCGCCGTCGGATGCCGAGCCGGACACGGTCAGGGCGATGGGCGGGCGCATGCGGGGCTCCGTTCGTCGAGGTGATCGGGAGCGTATCAACGCCCGCCTGGGCGGACGCCGTGGCCGCGCCGGGGCGCGCCCGGACGCCGGTGCGGGAACTCGTGCGAGAATCGGCCGGGGCGCGTCCCGCACGGGGGCGTCATGGGACGACGACCCGAGGCGGCGCCCCGAGGGGAGCGCCGGGGAGGTGGCGATGACTGAGGACCTACACGGCAGCGGCCGCGACGACCCGTCGGCGACGGGGCCCGGCGAGAGCCTGCCCTCCTTCTCGGGCGCCTCCGGCTCCGACGGCTCCCTGCCGGACTTCACCGCCCAGGGCGGCCCGGTCGAGGGCCTGCCCGACCTGGCCGGTGCGCACGACGGCGTCACCGTCGGCGAGCCCAGCGAGCGCAGCCGGAACCGGACCCTGGCGATCACGCTGTCCGTCGTCGGCTCCGGCGTCGTCCTGCTCGCGGTGGTCGCGCTGGTCCTCTCGCAGACCGTCTTCCGCTCGGTGCTCGACGACGACGAGGACGACGCCTACACCGCGGCGGGCGACCGCACCGCCCAGGGGCAGACCGAGTACATCCCCGACGAGGAGGATCCGGATCTGGCCCCGCCGCCCGAGATCTTCACCCAGGCCCCGCAGACGGCCTGCTCGATCCCCTCGGACTACACCCCCGCCCAGTCCGCCCCCTCCGGGACCGTCCGCGGCGGCGACCTCCAGTACACGATCCCCGACGACTGGGACTTCCCCTGGGGCTCCAGCTCGTTGCCGTACATGACGGAGACCGACGGCCAGGGCCGCCAGGTGGAGAGCAACTGGTACAGCGTGGTCAACCTCGGCCGGGTCAGCTGGCCCGAGAACGAGGGCGGCTATCCCGGGCTCGAGCCGACGGCGGTGGCGCTCTTCCAGTGCTACGCGACCACCGCGGGCGTCCTCTCCCAGTTCGGCGAGAACCCCACCGTCACCGACTACCGCAGCGAGACCTTCGACGTCGACGGCTACAGCGGCTGGATCGTACAGGCCACCTACCACTTCGAGGACCCCGACAGCCTCTCCACGACGAGCGCCTCGATCGTCACCTCGATCGTCGTGGAGACCGACGACGGGGCCAGCGCCCTCGTCTCCGACGTCGCCGCCGATCACGAGGACCACGTCCAGGGCCTCGAGGAGATCATCGCCAGCCTGACGGTCGTCGACTGACCCGCGGATCCCGACGCCGAGCCCGACCCGACCCCGGACGATGACGCCGGGCGCCGCCCAGGAGGAGCATCGATGCACACCACGACCCAGTCCACGTCCGCGCAGCGCCCCGGCCCGGGCGGCGGCGGGAGCGCCCTGATCGTCGGCATCATCGCCTTCGCCGTGGTGTTCCTGCTGATCATCGGCGGGACCGTCGGCTATCTGGTGCTGCGCAGCTCCGGGGCCGAGGGCCGCCAGGGCGCCTCCTCGAGCCAGGCCGTCACGACGACCCCGACGACGGACCCGGTGACCACGCCCTCGGAGTCCGTCGAGGAGGACCGCTGCTGGTGGCCCGAGTACGAGCGGGTCTCGGCGAACTCCTCGGGGCGCCTGCGCGGCGGCGGCCTCGAGTTCATCCCGCCCGCGGAGTTCACGGACCGCTACAGCCAGTCCTACGCCTCCTTCGTCAACGACGCCCAGGTCGCGACGGCCGACATCGAGTCGTCCTGGGTGGACGTGCTCGTCGTCGGCGCCGTCGAATGGCAGCCGGGCATCGAGTACCCCGGCGAGAAGGAGGCCTCGGAGCGGATCCTCGAGTGCATCTACGCGAACTCCGCGAACTGGGGCGACACCAAGAACAACTCGCTGCACGACCAGACCACCGTGCCCGTGACCGTCGCCGGGAAGGCCGGCTACAAGACCACGGCGACGCTCCAGTTCGGCGAGGACCCGCTCGAGGCGATCGACGCCACGACCATCACGGTCGTCGTCGTGGACACGCCGGACCTGGACACCCCGGAGGGCGCGAGCGTGTTCATCTCGGAGATCGGCGTCGGCATGACCGATCACGAGGAGGGCGCGGTGGACGCCTACGACTCCCTGACGATCGTCGCCGGCTGAGCGGAGCCGGCTCGTCGGACCCGCTCGTCGGATCCGCTCGCCGGGCCGTTGCGGAGCTGACTGGCCGGACCGACTGGCCGGGCCGGCTCGTCGGGCCGGCTCAGACGACCGACGAGGCCAGGCGGCAGATGTTGTCCAGGAGCGCCATCGGCAGCGGCCGCGCGTTCCACTCCTCGAGGGTCAGCTCGCGGCTCTGCGCGCGGTACTCGTCCTCGACGACGCGCATCTTCTCCATGAAGTCGGTCCCGCCGATCATCAGAGAGCTCTCCATGTCCAGCAGGAACGAGCGGATGTCCATGTTGGAGGAGCCGATCACCGTCACCGAGTCGTCGACGGTGACGTGCTTGGCGTGCAGGATCGTCGGCGACCGGTAGAGCCAGATCCGCACCCCCGCCTCCAGCAGCGCCGCGTAGTAGGAGCGCTGCGCGTGGAAGACGAGGAACTGGTCCCCGATCTCGGAGACGAACAGCTCGACCTCGACGCCGCGCCGGGCGGCCGTCTGCAGCGCTGCGAGCATCGACTCGTCGGGCACGAAGTACGGGCTGACCGCGACGATCCGCTCCTGCGCCGAGTAGAACAGCTGGTTGAACAGCAGCAGGTTGTTCTCGAACACGAACCCGGGGCCCGAGGGCACCATCTGGCACTCGTAGGTGCCGGAGGTGTCCGGCGAGGGCCGCACCAGGTCCTCCTCGGTGAGCTGCTCGCCGGCCTCGTAGAACCAGTCGATCGCGAACAGCAGGTTCATCTCCGCGACGATCGGGCCGCGCAGCCGCGCCATCGTCTCCTGCCAGTGCAGACCGCGACGGATGTTCGATCCCTTGTCGTAGTGCGAGGCGATCATGTTCTGGCTGCCCATCCACCCGACGACGCCGTCGATCACCAGGAGCTTGCGATGGTTGCGCAGGTCGGGACGCTGGAAGGCGCCGTCGCTGAACGGCTTGAACGGCATCATCGGATAGTGCTCGATGCCGTGGGAGTCGAGGAGGCGGCGCATCGCCCGATACTGCGCGCGATGGCTGACGGAGCCCCAGTGGTCGTAGAGCACCCGCACCGTCACGCCGCGGTCGGCGGCCTCGCCGAGGGCGGCGAAGAAGTCGGCGGTCGTCTCATCGAGGCCCATCGTGTAGAAGAGGACGTGCACGTCGATCTTCGCAGCGCGGACGTCCGCGGCCATGCCCGCGATCGAGGCCTCGTAGTCGATCTCGAGGTCGGCGGAGTTGTTGCCCGTCAGCGGGAACGCCCCGAGCTCGCGGTTCAGCCGCACCGCGGACTGGAGCCAGCTGGGGCTGTCCTCGTCGAGGTCGCTGTCGGGGATGCGCATCGCGCGCTCCTTCATGACCTCGTTGATCGCCTCCTGCTTGAGCCGCCGCTTCCGGGGCAGGCGCGCGTTGCCGAGCATGAGGTACAGCGGGAACCCGACGATCGGGAGCACCATGATCGCCATCAGCCAGGCGAGCGCCGATCCGGGCCGACGGTTCCGCGGCACGATGATCACGCCGATGATCCGCAGCAGCACGTCGATCCCGAGATAGACGTACGTGCCGACGACCGAGTAGTCGAGGAAGGACTGCCAGATTCCCACCGGGGCACCTCCGGAGAGCGGGGACGACGGGGACGCGGGGATGCGAGAACGGCAGGTCCCCGGAGGGACCTGCCGTTCAGCATAGGGGCGGGAGGACCGCCGACAGGCGCGGCGCCCCGCGTCCGGTCAGTCGTTCCCGCGGAAGATCGCGATGATGCGCAGGATCTCGATGTACAGCCACACGAGGGTGACCGCGAGGCCGAAGGCGCAGCGCCACGCGTACACGCGCGGTGCGCCCGACTCCGCCGCCCGCTGCACGTCCTCGAAGTCCATCACCAGCGAGTAGGACGCCATGACGACCGCGAGGCCGCCGATGACGAGACCGATGACGCCGTCGCGCAGGCTCTGCCCGGTGAAGAGCAGGTAGCCGATGTTGAAGAGTCCGAAGATCAGGTACGCGATCATCGCGACCATGAAGATCTTCGTGAGCACGGGCGAGGTGCGCAGGATGCCCGCGCGGAACAGCACGAGCACGGTGCCGGCGACGGCGAGGGTGCCGACGACCGCCTGCAGCGCGATACCCGGGTAGATGACCTCCATCGAGCCGGAGATGCCGCCCAGCAGGAGGCCCTCGAAGAGCGCGTAGGCCAGCACGAGGACCGGCGACGGCGTCTTCTTGAAGATGTTGATCATCGAGGTGATCAGGCCGCCGATGAGGCCGATGATCGTGGCGCCGCCGGCGATCACGAGACCGATCGCCAGGCCGTCGTCGCCGGCGACCGCGCCGAGCAGCTTCGGCGTCACGGCGACGACGAAGCCGACCACGAGGATCAGGCCGAGGGTGGCGGTGATGGCGTTGAGCGCGTCGCGCATCGTCATCCGGCCGGTGTCATGGCCGGATGCCGCGGGACGGGCGTACATCGCCTCGAGGTTCGCGGTGGACTGCGCCTGGTCGAAGCCGCCGGACCATGCGGTCTGCTGCGAGGACGAGGCCTGGTTCTGCTGGCCGAAGGGGGCCTGCTGCGGGAAGGACTGGCCGAACTGCGGGGCGCTGTGCTGCGCGCTCCCGTTCTGGACGACCTTGTCGTTGCCGAAGACGACGTTGTGGCGTGCCATGGGGCTCCTCACGAGGGGGATGCGTGCCGATCGGTCCAGTCTACCGACGTTCCCTCGGATAGGGCTGGGCGAAGTGCGCCGATCCGTCCGCTTCGCCCAGAGCTCAGAACCGGGCCCGCTCGTCGGCTGCGGCTGTCGGCCCCGCTCGTCGGCCCGCCGGCCCGCCATCGCCCGCTCGTCGGCGCCCGAGCACCGTCAGCCGGCCGCGGCGAGCGCCTGATCGAGATCGGCGATCAGGTCGCCGAGGTCCTCGATGCCGACCGCGAGGCGCAGCAGGTCCTCGGAGATGCCGGCCTCCGTGCGCTCGGCGGGGGTCATCGCCTCCTGGGTCATCGAGGCGGGACGGCAGATGAGGGTCTCGACGCCGCCGAGGCTCACCGCGTAGACCGGCAGCCGCAGCGCCTTCAGAAACGCGGTGCGGTCGAGGTGCGGGGCGAGCTCGAAGGAGAGCACGGCGCCCGGGCCGTCGGCCTGCTCAGCCTGGACGCGGGCCTCCTCCTCGTCGGCCCACCCGGGCACCAGCACGCGGGCGACCGACGGATCCTCGCGCAGGTGCTCGGCGATCGCGATCGCATTGTCCTGCTGACGCTCGAGCCGCAGTGGCAGGGTCTTGATCGACTGGATCAGACGGTAGGCGTCGATGGGTGCGAGGACCCCGCCCTCGATCGTCTGCGCGAGCGCGTACGCCTCGGCGAGCGCGGCATCGGAGGTGGTCAGAGCCCCCGCCAGGAGGTCGGAGTGGCCGGCCAGGTACTTGGTCGCTGACTGCACGACGGCGTCGGCCCCGAGCGCGAGCGGACGCTGCAGCACCGGCGAGAGGAAGGTGTTGTCGACGACGACCCGGGCGTCGTGACGATGGGCGAGGTCCGCCGCGCGGCGCAGGTCGGTGACCCGCAGCGTCGGGTTCGACGGCGTCTCGAGATAGAGCATCCGCGTGGCGGGCCCGAAGTCGGCGTCGCCGAGGGCCCCGATGTCGGCGACGAAGCGGCCGACGACGCCGCGCGGCGCGAGCACCTCGCGCACATACCGGTAGGTGCCGCCGTAGACGCTCGCCGGGAGGATCACCTCGTCACCGGGCCGTAGCGTCGAGAACGCGGCCGCGATCGCCGCCATCCCGGTCGCGAAGGCGAAAGCGTGCTCGGCGCCGTCGAGCGCGGCGAGCACCTGTTCGAGCTGCGCGCGGGTCGGGTTCGCGGCCCGCTGGTAGTGGAAGACCGACTCCTCGGTGTCGATGTCGTGCGCGAAGGTCGAGGCCAGGTGCAGGGGCGGGACCACGGCGCCATGGTCGTCGGCCGACGACGGAGCGGCCCCGGGAGCGCCCGGCGCCGGATCGTGCGCGCGCAGGGCATGGATCGCTGTCGTCCGGATGTGCACCGGGTCCTCCTCGGGGCGCGGGATCGCGCCATCACGGGCGCCAAGGCGGGCGCCGCCGCGGGCGTCCGCGGATGGGCACCCTTCCCAGGGTAGGCACCGATCGGGGCCGACGGGTCCCGCGTGTCCGCCGGTGAACCGCGGGCCCCGTCGGCCCGTCGGCCCGGCGGATCGGCGGTCCGGCGGTTGGGCGGTCAGGCGGCCCAGCGGCCCGGCGGCACCTCGGCCCGGCGACCGGGCGGTCGGGCGGCTCGGCGGCGATCAGGCGGGGCGCGCTCCGAAGATCGCCGAGCCGACGCGGACGATCGTCGCCCCCTCCTCCACGGCGATCTCGAGATCCCCGCTCATGCCCATCGACAGCTCGCGGACGCCCTCGAGACCGGGGCGCTCGCGCAGCTGCTCGGCGAGCTCGCGCAGGCTCCGCAGGGATGCCCGGACCGCGGCCTCATCGCTCGTGTTCGCGCCGATCGTCATGAGGCCGACGGGCGTGAGGCGCTCGCTCGCGGCGAGGCGCTCCAGGATCGGCACGAGCGCCTCGAGCGTCGGGGCGTACCCGCCCTTGGACTCCTCGCCCGACGTGTTGACCTGGACGAGGACCTCTCGTCGGACGTCCGCGAGCTCGGCCCGACGCTCCAGCGCCGCGGCGATGTCATCGCGGTCGACGCTGTGGATCGTCTCCGCGAAGGCGATGACGTCGCGTGCCTTGTTGGTCTGCAGGCGCCCGATGAAGTGGCGCTCCACGCCCTTCTCCTCGAGCAGCGCGAGCAGGTCCGCGTCGTACTTCGCGATCTCCTGCGCCCGGTTCTCGCCGACGACGACGTCCCGACCGCTCCCCTGCACCAGCTCGACGGCCGCAGCGATCTCCGCCGCGGTCCGCGTCTTCGTCGCCAGCAGCAGCCGGATCCCCTGCGGGTCGCGACCGGCACGGCCGGCGGCGGCATCGAGACGCGCCAGCACATCCGCCGTCCGCGCAGCCAGGTCGGCGGAGGGGCCGGAGGCGGGACCGGCGAGGTCACCAGCGGAGTCAACGGTGGCGGAAGCAACGTCAGCGGAAGCAACGTCAGCGGAAGCAACGTCGGGGGAAGCAACGTCAGCGGAAGCAACGTCGGGGGAAGCAACGTCGGGGTCGGAGGAGAGAGGGGAGGTCATGCATCCATTGTCGCCCAGGCCCGTCCAGCGTGCCGCTCAGGCTCTCACCGACTCGCTGACCACCGGAATCGGCCTCGCGGCGACTCCCGGCCCCCGACTGTCCACCAGCAGTAGCTGAAGCGCTCCATTTCCGACAGGAAACGGCCACTGCCCTCGGAAGAAGCGACCGTCCCGCCCTCGCCGAGGCGCTCAACGCCGCGAGTGTCCACAAGCAGTAGCTGAAGCGCTCCAATTCCGACAGGAAACGGCCACTGCCCTGACGATGCAGGCGCCCCACCGACGCCCACCGCACCGCGCTTTGCCAGCCCGCCTCGCGAGCCCGCCGGCCGCGCCAGCCTCGCCTTGCCTCGCAAGCCAGCCCGCCGCGCAAGCCAGCCCGTCGCATCAAGCCGAGCCGAGTCGCGCAGCGCCATGCCGCGCTGGTGCCCCCAGCGGGGTTCGAACCCGCACTGTGCCGCTTTTAAGGCGGCCGCCTCTGCCGATTGGGCTATGGGGGCGGGGGCCAGCCTATGCTGGGATGCATCATGACCGCTGAGATCCGGTCCCTCGCGGACTCCCTGCGACGGTTCGGCGATGACCGCCTCGAGGCGCTGCTGATCGCCCGACCGGATCTCGCCTCGCCCGTCCCCCAGGGGATCGCACCGCTGGCCGCGCGGGCGGCCGGCGCGACCTCCGCGCGTCGGGCGCTGGATGCGCTGACGCTGCCCGAACTGCATCTCGTCGAGGCGCTCGCCGTGCTCGAAGACGGCGCCGCGCTCGGATCTCCCCGGACCAGCGCGTCCACCGCCGCGCACCGCGACTCCCCTGCTGCCTCCCCCCGCACTGCACCCAGCACCTCACCCCGCACTGCACCCAGCTCCTCCCCCAGCGCCTCGCGCACGGCCTCCCCCACGGCCCCCACGCCATCCCCCGCCGCCCCATCCGAGGCGGGCACCTCCCCGGCGGCGCTCGCGGCAGCGGTCTCGTCGGACCCGGCGACGATCTCCATCGAGCTCGAGCGCCTGGAGACGCTCGCCCTGGTGTGGGGCGAGGATGCCCTTCACCTGGTGCGTCCGCTGCGCGAGGGATTGCGCGCCCCGGCGGGCCTGTCCCCGGTGCACCGCACGGACCCGGGTCCTGCGGAGGCCGCCGCGATCGTCGACCGTGCCCGGTCCGATGAGCGGCTGGCGCCGGTCCTCGACGCGCTCGCATGGGGTCCGAGCGAGGTCACGGGCGAGGGGGAGCTCGCGCGGGCTCTGCGCCGCACGGGGATCGTGCGGGCCGACGACGACGGCGTCCTCCGCATTCCGCGCAGCGTCCATCTGGTCCTGCGCGATGGCCGGGTGCGGCGGGTGCACATCGCTCGTCGGCCGCTCCCGGAGGGACCGGAGCTGCATGAGCGCTTCCCCGGGTCGCGCACCGCGCAGGCGGTCGAACGGGCCTTCGAGGTGCTGCGGATCCTCCGCACGGTGCGCGGGTTCGACGAGGATCCGCCGGGCGTGCTGCGCCGCGGCGGTCTGCCGCAGCGGGACCTGAAGCGGCTGGCCGAGCGGTCGGGCGTCGAGGTCGTGGCGATGGCGACGGTCCTGCAGACCGCGTGGCAGGCCGGGCTGATCGGGCACGACGGCCAGGAGTGGCGTCCGACGCGCGACTGGGATGCGCATCGGGGTCTGCCGGCCGAGGAGCGCTGGGCGGAGATCGCGCTCGCGTGGGCTCGCGGGCATCACCTCGCGGCGGTCGTCGGCACCCCGGATCCGACGGGCACGACCCGTTCGCTGCTCTCGGACCTGACGCGTCGGGACGGCGTGCGCACGCGGCGCGGGAGCCTGCTGGGAGCGCTGCTGACCTCCCCGGGTATCGCCGCGACGCCGGAGTCGCTGAACGCCTCGCTCGCGTGGGCGTTCCCGCTGGTCCCGCAGGCGATCATCGTCGAGGAGACGGCGGCGCTGCTGGCCGAGGGCGAGGTGCTCGGCCTGATCGACGACGGCGCGCTGACCGTCCTCGGCCAGGAGCTGGTCCATGCTCTCGACCTGGGGGTGGTGGAGGCCGACGAGCGGCTCGCCGCGGCGCTGCGCGAGACCGCTCCCCCGCCGGTCGACGAGGTGCTGCTGGACGCGGACCTGACGGTCGTGATCCCCGGACGTCCCTCCGAACGCCTGCTGACGCTGCTGGACTGGGGCGAGGTCGTCTCCCGCGGCGGCGCGATCACCCTGCGGCTGAGCTCGGCGACGCTGCGTCGGGCGATCGCCGCCGGGCGCGATCCGGAGGAGCTGCGCGAGCTGCTCACCGCGTCCTCACGCACCCCGCTGCCGCAGGCGCTCGACTACCTCATCCAGGACGAGCGGCGCCGCCACGGACGCGTGCACGTGTCGCGGACGTCCACCGTGCTGACCGCGGAACCCGAGGTGCTGGACCTGCTGCAGGCCTCTTCGGAGGCCGCCGTGCTGACGCTGCACCGGATCGCGCCGACGGTCGCAGTGACCTCCTCCGATGCGGGCTTCGCCCTCCAGGTCGCCCGACGGGCTGGGCTGTCCCCCGTCGCCGTCGGCCCGGACGGCCGCTCCGGCGGCCCGGAGCTGGCCCATGCGCTCGTCGGAGGACCGATCGACATGGATCTCGTGACGGTCGACGGCCCCGATCTGCGCCTGCCCGCCGGGGAGGCGGTCGCGCGGATCCGCGCCGCCGACGACGGCGAGACGGAGCTGACGGTGACGGACCGTCTGCTGGAGGCGATCGGGCAGGGCGCAGAGATCGAGCTGGGGATCGTCGACGGCCGCGGCGGCGTCGAGGTCCGCCGCGCGGTGCCGCTGTCGCTCGAGGGCGGTCGCCTGCGGGCCCGGGCGACGACTGCGACGGCGACCGCGGAGGCCGACGCCGAGTTCACGGTGCTCGTCCACCGCGTGACCCTCGGTTAGCGTCCGGATCCTGGTCAGGGCCGAAGGACGCCGCGACCGCCTCCTCGACGCACCGCACCGTCGAGAACATCCTGGTCACGAGTGGCGTCGGCGCGCCGATCCCGGCCCGAGCGGCCATCCCACGACTCGGGAGGACACGCCATGGGGACTCCTCCCCATGGCGATCCAGGGTTCTCTCATGTTTAGTATTTGCCACGGCGCGGAGCGAGCATCATGCCCGTCCGCTGTTGCATTCGATAACAGGGAGGAGACTCCCGCTCACCCCAGGGGGCCACACCCATGTCCAACCAGAACTTCGCGGGCGCGCCCGTCAGCAAGACCAAGTGGATCGTCCAGCTCGTCGTCGCCCTCCTCTGCGGCGGCAACATCATCACGGTGATCCTCGCGATCCTCGGCCTGGTCAAGGCCGACACCGACCTCGAGACCGCCAACAAGTACTACAAGTGGGGCTGGATCATCTACGTGATCTGGCTGGTCGTGATCATCGGCCTCTACGCGATCCTCCTCCTGACCGGCGCATTCACCGCGTCGGTCAGCACCTACTGAGCGCTCTCGGCTCCTGAGCCGACGCGCGACCCGACGGGTCGGCTCGGACCGACGACCGCCAGCAGCAGAACGGACCCCGCACCGGAAGGTGCGGGGTCCGTTCTGCTGCTGGCCGCATCGGGCCCGGCGGAGCCGAGACCAGCGGCGATGTGCCCAGCGTCGTCGTGCCCAGCGGCGTCGTGCCCGGCGGAGCCGGAACCGACGGCGGCCGCCGCGCAGGATCGCTCCCGCACGGCGGCCGCAGATCTCAGCAGATCGGAAGAACAGCCGAGGCGTTCAACCGATCAGCCGATCAGCAGATCAGTCCTGCTTCGTCTCGCGACGGTCCTCGGACCACTCCACATGGAAGGTGCCCTCGGTGTCGACGCGCTTGTAGGTGTGGGCGCCGAAGAAGTCGCGCTGGGCCTGGACCAGGGCGGCGGACAGGCGGTCCGAGCGCACCGAGTCGTAGTAGGACAGCGTCGAGGCGAACACCGGGACGGGGTAGCCGGCGGCGGCGGCGAAGGCCACCACGCGACGCCACGCCGGGACGCACTTGGCGATCTCGGCGGTGAAGTACTCGTCCGACAGCAGCAGGGGCAGCTCGGCGTTGCGCTCGTAGGCCTCGGTGATGCGGTTGAGGAACTTGGCGCGGATGATGCAGCCTCCGCGCCAGATGCGGGCCATCGAGCCCAGGTCGATCTCCCAGCCGTACTCCTTGGCACCGGCGGCGATCTCGTCGAAGCCCTGCGAGTAGGAGACCAGCTTGGCGGCGTAGAGCGCCTTCTGCAGGTCGTCCACGAACTGGGCGGGATCGGCGATCTCCAGGTCCTGCGCCTCGGCGGGGAGGACCGCACGGCCGGCCTCGCGCTGCGGGGTCGAGCCGGAGACGGAGCGGGCGAAGGTGGCCTCGGCGATGCCGGTGACCGGGACGCCGAGGTCCAGGGCCGTCTGCACGGTCCAGGCGCCGGTGCCCTTCTGGGCGGCCTGGTCGAGGATGACGTCCACGAACGGCTTGCCGGTGGTGGCGTCGACGTGGTGGAGCACCTCGGCGGTGATCTCGATGAGGAAGGACTCGAGGTCGCCCTTGTTCCACTCGGCGAAGACGTCGCCGATCTCGGAGGCGCTCTTGCCGAGGGCCTTCGACATGAGGTCGTAGGCCTCGGAGATGACCTGCATGTCGGCGTACTCGATGCCGTTGTGGACCATCTTCACGAAGTGGCCGGCACCGTCGGCGCCGACGTGCGTGCAGCAGGGGGTGCCGTCGACGTGCGCCGAGATCTTCTCGAACATCGGGCCGAGGCGGTCGTAGGACTCCTTGGTGCCGCCGGGCATGATCGACGGGCCGTTGAGCGCGCCCTCCTCGCCGCCGGACACGCCGGCGCCGACGAAGTGCAGGCCCTTCTCGCGCAGCGCGGCCTCGCGGCGGCGGGTGTCGGAGAACAGGGCGTTGCCGGCGTCGACGATGATGTCGCCCGGCTCCATGAGGGCGGAGAGCTCGTCGATGACGGCGTCGGTCGGCTTGCCGGCCTTGACCATGATGATCGCGACGCGCGGCTTCTGCAGCGAGGCCACGAAGTCGGCGGAGGACTCGGAGGGGAAGAACTCGCCCTCGGTGCCGTAGGAGTCGACGACCTTCTCGGTCTTGGCGACGCTGCGGTTGTGGATGGCGACCTTGAAGCCGTTGCGGGCCAGGTTGCGGGCCAGGTTGGAGCCCATCACCGCCATGCCGGTGACGCCGATGTCTGCGACATCGGCGGGGGACGGAGCGAAGCTTGCCATGGGATCTCCTCAAGTCGGGCGACAGTCGATCCGGGGCCGACGCGGCGACCGCTTCATCGACCGCTCACGCGCAACATGCCCCGGGGCATCGCCGTCCATTCTAGGGACGTCGCGGCACCGCCGTCGCGCCGTGCCACGCCTTGTCACCGGGACGGTCACCGTTCGGCCACCTCCGGGGTCCCGGCTGGACGACCTCCCCGGCCGTCGGATATTCCCGCGCGCACGCGTCGTCGACGCCGCGATGGCGCCTCCCACCTGCTCCCACCTGCCGGTCGTCGTCCCGCGCGAGATCCGCCGACGACCTCGGCTCGGCCCGCGCCGTCCGACGACGAAGTCTTCTGCACCACACGCGACCGACGGCGGATCCTGCGCCCCGCGATCCTCGACGTGAGTCGGTGGGGCGCAGGCCCGCGGGCCAGTAGTGTCATGGCGCACCCGAGCACCAGGAGCACCGCTGATGTCCGAGAACCAGTACCCGTCCCCGCAGCCCGACCCGTCGTCCGGCGCGCAGGCCAGCCCGTCCTACGGCCAGTCGTCCGGCGCGCAGCCTGACCCGTCCTACGGCGCACAGCCCGGCCAGGGCTGGACCGCGCTGCCGCCCACCGATCCGTCGGCCGCCGGGCAGGCTTCCGGCGGCGATCCGTATGCCGGACAGCCCTCGGCCGGACAGCCATCGGCCGGGCAGCCCTACGGGGGCCAGCCCTCTGCAAGCCAGCCCCACGCGGGCCAGGCCGCGGGTGCGGCGCCGGTCGTCGGCCCGAAGCCCGGGACCGATCTCGCCGCCGATCTCGGTGCCGCCCTCTCCTTCGCCGGCCGGGCGCTGCTGCGCAACCCGGTGACGTACCTGGTCGTGGGCGCGATCTACTTCGTCGTCATCATGGTCATCTCCGCCGGCGCGGTCGCCGCGGGAGTCGGATACATGCTGTCGCAGGCCGATGCCCTGACCGGGGATGAGCCTCCGATCGGCATGCTGCTCGTCATGTATGCGATCGTCTTCGGGATCGTCCTGCTGGCGGTCCCGGTCTCGCTGCTGTGGGAGTCGGGCTCTGGCCGCGCCGCCGAGATCGTGCTCGAGGGCGGTCGGCCGAGCATCGGCCAGGCCATGGTCGGTCCCGGCCGCATCATCCTCACCGCGCTGCTGGTCGGGCTGATCACGGGAGTCGGCACGCTCCTGCTGTACATCCCCGGCCTGATCGCCTCCGTGCTGATGTTCTACGCGATCCCCGCCGCGGCGCGCGGCGCCTCGCCCGTCGCCGCGGTCAAGGAGAGCTTCGCGCTGGCCCGCGCGAACCTCGGCACCACGATCGTCGCCTGGCTCATCCTCAACGTGATCTCCTCGGTCGCCGGCGGCCTGATCATCGGCATCGTCGTCGCACTGCCGTTCATCATCCTGTTCCAGCTGGGCATGTACGAGCGCATTAGCGGCCGCGCCCTCCCCGAGCCCGCGATGGCCTGAGGCTCCCGCCCCGACCCGTCGGGCGCCGACCCGCGGGGCTCGACCGTCGGACCCCGGCCCTCCGCGGCTCGCCCGTCGGCCCTGTGACAGCTCGCCCGTCGGCGCTCCGCAGCTCGCCCGTCGGCCCTGTGACAGCGCGCCCGTCCGCCTCCCGGCGGGCGGGCGCGCGGCGTAGCCTGGACGGATGACCGACGGCCCCCTGATCGTCCAGAGCGACAAGTCCCTGCTGCTGGAGGTCGCCCACCCCCGCGCGCATGCCGCCCGTGCGGCGATCGCCCCCTTCGCCGAGCTCGAGCGCGCCCCTGAGCACGTCCACACCTACCGGATCACCGATCTGGGGCTGTGGAACGCCCGCGCCGCCGGCTACGACGCCGAGTCCGTCGTCGCCGCGCTCGTGGACAGCTCCCGCTACACGGTCCCCCATTCGCTGCTGATCGACGTCGCCGACACGATGGACCGCTACGGCCGTCTGCAGCTGCTCTCGGATCCCCGCCACGGCCTGGTGCTCCATGCGCTGGACCGGGCGGTCCTCGAGGAGGTCCGACGGGCCCGCCGCATCCAGGGCATGCTCGGCGCCGAGATCGACGAGGCGACCGTCGTCGTCCATCCCTCCGAGCGCGGCGCCCTCAAGCAGGCGCTGCTGAAGCTCGGCTGGCCCGCCGAGGACCTCGCCGGCTATGTCGACGGCGAGGCCCATGCGATCGCCCTCGCCGAGGACGGCTGGCAGCTGCGCCCGTACCAGCAGGAGGCCGTCGACGGGTTCCGCCACGGCGGCAGCGGCGTCGTCGTCCTGCCCTGCGGCGCCGGGAAGACGCTCGTCGGCGCGGGCGCGATGGCCGCGATGCAGCGCACGACGCTCATCCTCGTCACCTCCACGGTCTCCGCCCGCCAGTGGAAGGCGGAGCTGCTGCGCCGCACCACGCTCACCGAGGACGAGATCGGCGAGTACTCGGGCACCTCCAAGGAGGTCCGGCCCGTCACGATCGCGACCTATCAGGTGCTCACGACGAAACGGAAGGGCGTGCACCCGCATCTGGAGCTGATGAGCGCCCGCGACTGGGGCCTGATCGTCTACGACGAGGTGCATCTGCTGCCCGCCCCGGTGTTCCGCATGACGGCGGATCTGCAGGCCCGGCGCCGGCTCGGGCTGACGGCGACGCTCGTGCGCGAGGACGGCCGCGAGGGCGAGGTCTTCTCGCTGATCGGTCCCAAGCGCTACGACGCGCCGTGGAAGGACATCGAGGCGCAGGGGTACATCGCCCCGGCGGAGTGCACCGAGGTGCGGGTGGCGATGCCCGCCGAGGACCGCATGGCCTATGCGATGGCGGAGGCCGAGGATCGTCCGCGGCTGGGGGCCGCGCATCCTGCCAAGATGGCGGTCGTCGAGCGCCTCGCGGCGCGCCATCCGGGCGAGCCGCTGCTCGTCATCGGCCAGTACATCGACCAGCTGGAGGAGATCGCCGCGCATCTCGGCTGCGACCTGATCACCGGGCAGACCCCGGTCAAGCGCCGTCAGGAGCTCTTCGACGCCTTCCGGGCCGGCGAGATCGACCGCCTGGTCGTCTCGAAGGTCGCGAACTTCTCGATCGACCTGCCGGAGGCGTCGGTCGCGATCCAGGTCTCCGGGGCGTTCGGCTCGCGCCAGGAGGAGGCCCAGCGCCTCGGCCGCCTGCTCCGTCCCAAGGCCGACGGCCGCACCGCCCACTTCTACACGGTGGTCATGCGGGACACGCAGGACCAGGACTTCGCCGCCCATCGCCAGCGCTTCCTCGCCGAGCAGGGCTACGCCTACTCGATCGTCGACGCGGAGGACCTCGAGGCCAGCGGCGCCCGCTGAGACGGCTCGCCGGGTCCCGGCCCGCCTGCCCGCGACGTGTTCGCCCTGCACCCTGTCTGGGAGCCCCCTGGATGGCTAGAGTGGCGGCAGCGGCGACGGCGGCCCAGCATCCGCGGCGCGCCCACGCCGACCCGACCTCTGCACGAGGAGCGATCATGACCACCGGATCCGATCAGACGGGCAGCAGCACCCCGGCGAGCGGCGGCGCCCCGGCCGTCGGCACGGCAGGCGGCGCCGACGCGGCGGGCGGCACGGACCGCCCCGTCGTCCGCGCTCCGCAGTCCGACGCCGCGCCGACGGCCCCCGCCGCGCGCCCCGCCACCGCACCCGACCCCGCGAGGACCGCGACGACGGAGCAGCCCGGGACGACTGAGAAGCCTGAGAAGACCGAGAAGACCGCGTCGAAGCCCGCGACGCCGATCGTCGGCGAGGCCGACGCCCGGGGCGGCGGCAGGACCGCTGCGCTGTGGATCTCGCTGCTCCTCGGCGCGATCGTGCTGGTGCTGCTGCTGATCTTCATCATCCAGAACAACGTGACCACGTCGTTCCAGTACCTCGGCACGCAGTTCGACCTCCCGCTCGGCGTGGCGATGCTGCTCGCGGCGATCGCCGGCGCGCTCGTGATGGGCCTCGTCGGGTCCGTCCGGATCATCCAGCTGAGCTGGTCGCTCCGGAAGCTGCGCAAGGCGCAGGAGAAGGTGCTCAAGGCCTCACGCTGAGCCCTCACCAGCATCATCGCGCGATCCTGGGACCCCCTCCCCCGCGCATCCAGCAGACATCCAGCCGATTCCCAAGCACTCGAAGGACGGTGTCCCCATGAACACCACGGATCAGGAGTACGAGGCACGCCTGCTCGTCGTCGACGACGAGCCCAACATCCGCGACCTGCTCGCGACCTCGCTGCGCTTCGCAGGATTCGAGGTGTTCACCGCATCGACCGGCAACGAGGCGATCCGCGAGGCCACCGAGCACAAGCCCGACCTGATGGTCCTCGACGTGATGCTCCCGGACATGGACGGCTTCACCGTCACCCGGCGCCTGCGCGACCGCGGGGAGCAGTCGCCGATCCTCTTCCTCACCGCGAAGGACGAGACGCAGGACAAGGTCGCCGGGCTCACCGTCGGCGGCGACGACTACGTCACCAAGCCCTTCAGCCTCGAGGAGGTCGTCGCCCGCATCCGCGCCGTGCTGCGCCGCACCCACGGCGGGGCGGATCCGGCCGTGGAGAGCGCGCTGGTCGTCGGCGATCTCAGCCTCGACGAGGACTCCCACGAGGTCTACCGCGGGGACGTCACGATCGACCTCTCCCCCACCGAGTTCAAGCTCCTGCGCTACCTCATGCTCAATGCGGGCCGCGTGGTCTCCAAGACGCAGATCCTCGATCACGTGTGGGACTACGACTGGTCGGGCGAGGTCGGCATCGTCGAGTCCTACATCTCGTACCTGCGCCGCAAGATCGACGTCGTCGGCGAGCCGATGATCCACACCAAGCGAGGCATCGGCTACGTCCTGCGCGCGGCCGACGCCCGCTGACCCCGCCCCGGAACGAGGCGCCTCCGCGTGGCCACGCCGTCCCTACGCGCCCAGCGTCCGGTGTCCCTGTGGACGCGGATCGTCGCGCTGATCTCCCTGCTGCTGGTCGCGGGGACGCTGATCACGGGCAGCCTCTCGCTGTTCCTGCTCAACCGCACCCTCATCCAGTCCGTCGACTCGAACCTGGCGTCCGCGCGCAACGACATGCTGAAGATGGCGCAGAAGGAGCTCGACGCCGGCGACGAGTCCTCGAGCGACGGGATCTACACGCCCGTCGAGTACGCGGTGCTGATCCGCAATGAGGACGGCGACGCGGTCCTGACGTACATCTCGCGGTATGACGACACCTCCATCGAGATCCCCTTCCCGCAGCTGACCGACGAGCAGATCTACGCGCTCGGCGGGAAGCCGTTCACCGTCGTCGACTCGCAGGAGAACCGCTGGCGGGTGACGGCCGCGGTCAACACGAGCCCGATCGGCGGCAGCGTCTACGTCGCGCTCCCGCTGGACGGCGTGGACCGCACCATGCACGAGATGGCCCTGATCATCGTGCTGGTGGGGACGCTCGTGGTGCTCGTGGGGATGGGCCTCGGCGGCTACATGGCCCACCGCTCCCTCGAGCCGCTGCAGGACGTCGAGGCGACGGCCTCGCAGATCGCCGGCGGCGACCTCTCCCGCCGCGTCCCCGTCACCGAGACCAGCCTCGAGGTGAACGCGCTGGCGATCTCCCTGAACGAGATGCTGGTGCGCATCGAGCAGGCCTTCGCCGCCCAGTCGGACTCCGAGGAGCATGCGACGCGCTCCGAGGCGCGGATGCGGCGCTTCGTCGGCGACGCCTCGCATGAGCTGCGCACGCCCCTCGCGGCGATCCGCGGCTTCGGCGAGCTGTACCGGATGGGCGCCCTGCGCACCGACGACGACGTCGCCCAGGCGATGCGGCGCATCGAGGACGAGGCCCGCCGCATGGGCTCCCTCGTCGAGAACCTCCTGCGCCTCGCCCGCCTGGATGAGAACCCCGCCCTGGATCTGGCTCCCGTGGACCTCTCCGACGCGCTCTTCGACGCCGCCCAGGACCTGCGGGCCCTGGACCCCTCACGGCAGGTGATGGTCGTGTCCCTCGCGGGCGTCCCGCTGCCGGTCGCGCCCCATCAGGCGGTCGGCGTGCTCGGCGACGAGGCCTCCCTGCGCCAGGTGATCCTCAACCTCGTCGGCAACGCGAACCGGCACACCCCCAAGGGCTCCCCGGTCGAGCTCGCCGTGGGCTCCGCCGGTCCCGGACGGATGCGGATCGAGGTGCGCGACCACGGCGACGGGATCCCCGAGGACCATCGCGAGAAGGTGTTCGAGCGCTTCTACCGCACCGACGAGTCGCGCGTCCGCTCGGCCGCGCAGGGCGGCGGCGCGGGCCTCGGCCTCTCGATCGCCGCGACCATCGTCCAGCAGCATCGCGGGAGCGTCGGCGTCACCGAGACGCCCGGCGGCGGCGCCACCTTCTGGGTGGAGCTGCAGGCCGCGGAGGTCGACGAGGAGCATCTGGCCGTCCCCGACCAGAGGCATGCCCTGATCGACCCGCAGCGGCTCGACGGCCCCGGCTCCCCGGTTCCGCCCGGCACGCCGGTCTCCCCCGGGTCGCCGACCGAGCGCTGAGCGCCGATCGAGCGCTAGGCGCCCGGGACCACCAGCAGCTGGCCGACGAACCCCTCCGGGCGCCCGGCCGCCCGCGCGAGGCGGTGCAGGTGCGCGGCCCAGCGCGCGGCGTCGGCCCGGCCCTCGTCGTCGTGCGCCTCGACGCGCGGCTCCGCCTGGGCGCCGTCGCAGGTCATCCGGAAGGAGCCGACGGGCACGGCCTCGGCCGGCGGCAGCGGGTCGGCGTGTCCGAGGGTGCCCCAGAGGAAGTCCCGCGGGCGCAGGAGGCCGCCTCCGATCGGCGCATCCGACGGTGCGGGATCCGACGGCAGGACATCCGGCGGCAGGGCGTCCGACGACGGGGACTCCGACGACGGGGCGTCGTCCGCCCCGATCGCTCGCAGGTCCCGGGCGGTGCGCTCCGCGCGCGCGGCCGGCCGGTCCCGCAGCGGGATGCGCAGACCGGAGCGGAGGAGGATCCGGGTCAGCTCCCTGTCGCCGACGAACACGACGCCCGCGGCCTCGAGATCGGCGCGGGAGGACAGCGGCCAGTCATAATGGTCGAGGTCGTAGGCGCGCCCGGGGAGCCCGGCTCGGGCCGCCGCGTCGTGGAGCTCCTCGAGCGAGGCGTCGGAGATCATGTGCCCCCACACGGTGCCGTGGCGGGGCCAGCGGGGCGTATCCGCGTAGACGGTCATCGGTCGTCCTCCTGCATCGTCGGCAGAGTCGTCATCGGCGCGCTCCCCATCGGCCCGGCGGCGTCGACGCGGTCGTCGTGGGTGCGCTCGTCGTGGGTGCGCTCGTCGTGGGTGCGCTCGTCGGGCGGGCGCTCGTCGGCCGGGCGGAGCCGCCGAGCCGGCGCAGAACCGCCTCGAGCAGGCCGCGGCGCCCGGTGCGGCGCCAGAGCGCCGCGAGCACGAGCGTCGCGAGCCAGATCCCGGCGACGATCGCGGTGGCGCCCGCGCTGCCGAGACGGGCCCCGAGGTCCAGGGCGTACGGCGGCATCAGCAGGGCGAGGGCGAGGGACTGGGCGATGTAGGCGCTCAGCGCGGTCGCCCCCAGCGCCTCGAGGGCGCCCAGGGCGCGCGCCGACGCGGCGCGGCCCGAGCTCGCGGCGCGGTCGGCGAGCAGGGAGCAGGCGGCGGCGATGCCGATCGCCCCGATCAGGCCGCTGAGCTGGTGGATCATCCCCAGCACCCCGAGCACGGCCTCCGAGGAGACGGTCTGCAGATGCGGGTCCAGCAGGAGCACGCCGGTCAGCGGCAGGGCGCCGACCAGGCCGATGCCCAAGCCCCAGCGGGCGCGCCCGACGAGCTCCGTCCGCCAGCGGCCGACGTCCTCCAGCAGGCCGGTGCGGGCGAGGATCGCGCCGATGGCCATGGGGGCGAGCAGGCCGAGGTCGGTGATCGGGGCGAGGGCGAGGTCCTCGAGCGCGGACGGGGCGCGCATCGCGACGGCCTCCGCCCAGGTCGCGGTCTGCGCGGAGGCGTAGCCGGTGCCGCCGCCGAGGCCGATCGTGCCGTCGGTCCATCCCCACAGCGCCAGCGAGGGCAGCCCGAGCGCCGCGCCGACCAGGAGCACCCAGGTGCGCCGCGTGACGAGCACGGCGCAGAGCATCCCGATGACCGCATAGGCGACGAGGATGTCGCCCTGGAACAGCAGGATCGCGTGGGCGAGGCCGATCGCGGCCAGCACGGCGAGGCGGCGGAGCATCCGCAGCAGGAAGCGTCGGGCGCTCTCCCCGGCGGCCGCCGAGCGGCGGTGCATGACGCCGAGGCCGAAGCCGAACAGCATCGCGAACAGCGGGAAGCCGCGGTTGTCGGCGAGGAGCGCGACGAGCACGTCGACCGCGCGATCCCACCCGCCGGCGTCGGCCTGCTTCAGCAGCACGGTCCAGCGCTCCCCGTGCAGCCAGCCGACGGTGTTCGCCGCGCCGATGCCGAGCAGGGCGATGCCCCGCGCGAGATCCGGTCCGCCGGCCCGCAGCGTCAGCGGCACCGACCCGAGGGTCGGTGCCCGGCGCGGACCGTCGAGGATCATCGGCGCGCCGCGGGAGTGCCCTGGTGGTGGCGCAGCTGCCAGCGGTCGCCGTCGCGCAGCCACAGCGAGCTGCGTAGCACGGTCCCCTGCGGGCCCGTCGTCTCGTAGCAGAGCAGGACCACGCCGGGCGCGACCTCCTCGGCCACGAAGCCGGCGGCGGAGGAGCCGTCGACGGGTGCGACGGCCTCGAGGATCTCCTCGAGATCGAAGGTGCGCCCGCTCTCGCCGATCTCGCAGACGTCGGGGTGCAGGAGCGCCGCGACGCTCGGCGGGTCGGCGCGGACGGCGTCGGAGAGGAGCGCGCGCTCATGGGCGACGACCTGCTCCTCGACGGTGCCGCGGGTGCCCGCGGGCCCGGTCGGGACGACGAAGGTGGAGCAGGCGTCGGCGGCGGGCTCGGGCGGGGTCTCCTCCTCGAACAGGCTGAAGAGGTCGTCCTCCGGCAGAGCCGTGACGACGGGCTCCGCGGCGGCCGCGCGCGCGGCCGCGCCGCCGCGGGAGGCCGACGACGGGGAGCTCGCCGACGACGCCGACATTGCCGACGACGACGATGCCGCGGCCGGGGACGCCGGGGAGGAGGCGGAGCGGCCCGGCGCCGGCAGCGGCGAGGGCGGGGACTGCAGCAGGAACTCCCCGTCGCCGAGCTCGAGCGCCCCGTCGTCGGCCGCCGGAGCCGCAGGAGCCGCCGGAGAGATCGTCGCCGCCTGAGCAGCCGGAGCTGCTGGCGCGGCCGCCCGATACCCGGGCCCGACCTGCGGGTCCTGGCCCTTGGAGAAGGCGGTCGCCGCACCGTTCGCGCGACGATCGGCGGCCTCGTTCATGGCATGGCCGGAGTGCCCCTTGACCCACTCGAACTCGACGCTGCGACCGACGAGGGCGGCGTCGATCGCCTTGAGGAGCTCGACGTTCATGACGGGCTTGCCGTCGGCCTTGCGCCATCCCTTGCGCTTCCACCCGGGCATCCACTTCGTCACCGAGTTGATGACGTACTGGCTGTCGCACAGCACCTTCAGATGCTCGTCGGCGTCGACGGCGGTCGCCTCGAGCAGGTCGAGGACGGCCTTCAGCTCCCCCATGTTGTTGGTGCCGTGGGGCCAGCCGCCCGCGCGCCAGGTGTCGTCGTCGATGTACCAGGCCCAGCCGGCGGGTCCGGGGTTGCCGAGGGCGGAGCCGTCGGCCGCAGCGGTGATGGTCATGGGGGCAATCGTTCCACAACGGGCCGTCAGGGCTCGCCAGGCGCCGGCGTGACCTCGGCGATCAGGCGGTCGCGGCCCACACCCGAGAGCGTCGACGGAGCAGCAGCAGGATCACGGCGATCCCGACGACGCCCAGCCCGATCGACAGACCCGCCTCGAGCATGTCCGGGGCAAGCCCGGATCCGCGATCCCACCACCCCAGCCGATCGAGCAGGGCGCCGCCGTAGACCGCGGCGAGGAAGGCTCCGTACTGCAGCACCATGATCGAGCCGTACCCGATCCCGTACCCGCCGAGCGCCGACATCCAGAGCATGTTCCCCGACGTCCGGCGCAGCGCGTCCCGCCCGCACCACAGGTGGGAGAGCAGCACACCGCCCGACCAGCGCAGCACGTCCTCCCAGAGCGCAGGATCCGCCAGGCGTTCGCCGATCGTCACCATGCCCGCCCCGTCGTCCATCGGTCCGAGGAGCAGGACCAGCAGGACGATCAGCATCATCGCGAGCTGGGCGGCGAGGATCCAGCGGGTCCGGGCCAGGACGTGCGCGGCGCGGGAGACGCCGAGCGCGCCCCGCAGCGCGGCCTCCGACGGGACGTCGCGCGCGGCCGCTCCGACCGGCAGCGCGGTGGCCAGCAGGAGGACCACGATGCCCGCCTTCTGCATCTGCACGGCCGCGAGGGCGAGCACCGCGAGCGCGATGGCACCGGTCCCGAGCAGCAGCGGTCGGTGCAGCAGGAGGTCCAGGCGGAGCGCGCGGCGGACGTCGGACCGCAGGACACCGCGGACGTCGGGCCGCAGGGCGCGGCGGGCGTCGGCCCCCGGGGTGCGGCGGCGGTCGCGACCGAGGTCGGCGGTGGGGGTCATGAGTGCTCCTTCGCTCCGGCGAGCGCGAGCTCGACCAGGTCGGCGAGGTCGGGCTCGCGCAGCGCGGTCCCGGGCGGGAGGCCGACGGCGTCATCGAGGGGCAGCAGCCGCTCGCGGGTCCCTGGACTGCGCGCGGCGCCGCGCGAGGAGCGTGCCGAGGCGTCGGCGGAGGGCATGAGGGCGACCAGGTGGTCCTCGAGCAGGCGGTCCACGTCGCCGGTGAGCACCGTGAGTCCTTCATGCAGGACGACGAGGCGGTCGACGAAGCGGTCCATGCCGTCGAGGTCGTGGGTCGACAGCAGGATGCTCCGCATCGGTCCGTCCTCCGTCGATCCGTCCCCCGTCGCCCCGACCTCCGTCGGCCCGCCGCCGGTCGGCCCGCTCCGCGCGAGGTGCTCCCGCAGGTCGTCGAGGAGCTCGCGCCGTGCGAGCGGGTCCATCCGCGCGAGGGGCTCGTCGAGCAGGAGCAGGGCCGGATCCTGCGCCAGCGCGACGGCGAGCGAGAAGCGGGTGGCCTGGCCGGCGGAGAGCCGGGATATCGGGGCGCCAGGGTCGATCCCGTGGCGCCGGAGATCGCGCCCCAGCGCGGGCACGTCGAGCGGGTCGCCGAGCCGACGGTGCAGCCGGACCACGTCGTCGGCCGACCAGTCCGGGGGCAGGAGCGGTGCATCGGGGACGACGCCGACTCCCGCCGGCCGGGCCAGGGAGGCCGGGCCGACGGGCGCGCCGAGCACCTCGATCGCGCCGGATGCCACCGGGACGGCCCCGGTCAGGGCGCGCAGGAGGGTGGTCTTGCCGGCGCCGTTGGTGCCGACGATCGCGGTCACGCATCCGCTGGGCGCGGTGAAGGAGACGTCCTCCAGGGCGCGGACGGTGCGAACGGGACGGAGCGGACCGCTCTGGCGGGCGAGCTCGACGCTCAGCCCTCGACGCGGACGGCGGCACTCATGCGACGGCCGCCGTCGGCGTCGCTCCGGCGTCGAGCCGGTCGATCCAGCCGCGGGCCCGTCGTCGGGCGATCAGCCCGAGTGGGACCCACAGGACCACGAAGCCCGCGATCAGGCCGCCGTAGAACGCGGGGCTGTCCATGCCGGCCACGATCGTCCCGGCCACGAGCACCCAGACCAGGGACAGCAGCAGCCCGGCGCCGAGGTAGACGAGGACGGAGATGACCGCATGCCCGTGGGCGGGGCGGTGCAGGATCGCGCTGCCGCCGACGCCGATCGCCGTGATCAACAGGACCGCCACCTGGTAGGCGAGTCCGATGCCGACGGTCACCAGGAGGGAGAGGCCGGGGCGTCCGGAGACCGCGAAGGTGGGACCGGCCGAGGTGACGGCCTCGTGCCCGAGGGCGGAGCACAGCAGCGGCGCGATGGCGCCGGTGAGGGCGAGCACGGCGGACTCGACGGCGATGAGCGCGATGCGCCCGTGCACGCGGTCGGCGCGGGAGGCGCCGAGGGAGGCCCGCAGCTCCGCGCGCTCGGGGGTGTCGCCCCGACCGTGGCGGTACCAGGCGAGCGCCGCCCAGATCGGGAGGATGGTCGCGAGGGAGTCGGTGCCCAGCGCGGCGACGACGAGCACCAGAGCGCACAGCAGGAGGCTGAGCACCCAGCGCGACGTGCTGAGCTGGAGCTCGAGGGCGAGGGCGCGGCGGACGGTCATCAGGGGGTGGCTCCCTTCGGGGTCGCGGCCCGCAGGATGTGCGAGACCAGGTCGACGATGTCGGGCCGGCGCAGCACGGCGCTCGGCGGGAGGCCGACGGCGTCGTCGGCATGCACGAGGGCCCGGAGGATCCCGCCTCGGCGCACCGGGCCGATCAGCCCCGAGGGCATCGGACGGGGACCGTCGGGGACCGGGCCGTGCAGGTCACCCGGGTCAGCGGGGTCGGCGGGGTCAGCCGGGTCGGCGGCGCACTCGAGCAGGAGATGCTCGTCGAGCAGGTCCTCGACGTCGCCCTCGAGGATCGTGGAGCCGTCGGCGAGGACGACGAGGCGGTCGACGAAGCGCTCCATCCCCTCGAGGTCGTGGGTGGACAGCAGGATCGACCGGTTCTCGTCGAGCAGGACGGTGCGCAGCTCGTCGACGAGGTCGACGCGCGCGAGGGGGTCCAGCCGTGCGAAGGGCTCGTCGAGGATCAGCAGCTCCGGATCCGTCGCGAGGGCGGCGCTGAGCGCGACCTGCAGGACGGCGCCGCGCGACATCGTCCGCAGCGGGCGGTCGAGCGGCACGCGGCATGCTGTCAGCCGCGCGGCGAAGCGCCCGTCGTCGAAGCGCCCGCGGCCCGTCGTTCGATGCGCGCGGGCTAGATCCCGCGGCCGCCAGGAGCTCGGATGCTCGGGAGCGTCGGGGACGACGGCGATGCCCGCGGGGAGTCCCGTGCGCGCAGCGCCCAGGATCGTGCCGAGCATCTCGACGTCCCCGCTCGTCGCGGGGATCGCGCCGGTGAGCGTCCGCAGGAGGGTGGTCTTCCCCGCTCCGTTCGCCCCGACCAGCGCCGTGACGCATCCGCGGGGAGCGGTGAAGCTCGCGCGGCGGACGGCGTCGAGGCGCGCGGCGGCATGGTCCGCGGCGCCGGCCGGCACGTCGAGCGCGTCCATGGCGACGCGCAGATCTCGCACCCGCACCGCCGGCTCCGGCAGGTCCGAGGGACGGCTCTCGCGATCGTCGCGGCGAGGAAGGTCGTTCACGGTCACTCCTCCGTCCGTTCCTCGGCCGACGCCTCATCGGCTCCGGCCGCGAGTCTCCGCTCGAAGCGCCGCCGCAGCTCCTCGTCCTCGATCCCGGCGCCGCGGGAGACCCGCACGGCCTCGGCGAGCGCTTCGTCGGCCCGGGCGAGCGCGCGGGAGCGGATCTCGTCGGCCCGCTGCTCGCGGACGAACACGCCCTTGCCGCGGACGGCGTCGGCGAGCCCGTCGGCGACCAGCTCGTTGTAGGCGCGCGTGGTCGTGATGACGCTGACGCGCAGGTCTCGGGCCAGGACCCGGATCGACGGAAGGGCCTCCCCCGACGCCAGGTCGCCGCGCAGGATCGCCTCGGCGAGGTGCGCGCGGATCTGCTCGTAGATGGGCGCGGGATCGGCGGGGTCCAACGGGATGTGCACGGTCCGCCCCCTCCTGCGCTCGCGCTCGCATGTCGACGACGCCGACTGCATCTACTGTTCATATTCACTATAGACAGTAGGGGTGGGGAGGACGCAAGGCGGACGAGAGGACCGCCGCGGCTCAGCCCTGCGGCAGCGCCCTCTCGTAGGTCGCGTAGACATGGCGCCGCTCGAAGCCGAGGGCGTCGTAGAGGCGCGTCGCGCCGGTCAGCGATTCGGCGTCGACCTCGAGCCGGGCGCTCCCGTATCCGGCCGCCGCCGCGGAGGCGAGGGTGCGGGCGATCATCGCGCGGGCGAGGCCCCGTCCGCGCGCCTCGGGGCGGGTGCCGACGAGCGCGATGTGGAGCTGCCCCGGCAGGTCCTCCGAGGCCAGCACGTAGCCGAGCACCGTCGCGTCGTCGGCGAGGGCGATCGTGGAGTGCTCGCGGCGGGCGGTGTGGGAGTCCCACAGGGTGCGCCAGCGCTCCGGGGTCGGCGGGGTCGATCCCCAGTGGTCGGCGAAGGCGGCGATGTGCGCCAGCCGGGTCGCCTCGGCGGCGCCCTCCGCCGGAGCCACGACCTCGATGCCCTCGGAGCTGTCCGCGCGGTCGATGCCGTGGGCGCCGTCCGCGCGGCCGATGCCGTCGGCGCCGCCGACGACCGGTGCCGCGAGCGGGGCACCGGGCAGGATCCGCTCCATCTCCAGCCAGCTGCGCACCCGCGAGAACCCGCGGGCGTCCAGCAGCGGACGGACGTCGGCGCCGCCGGCGACCGGAGCGGGACCGGCCGGGGCCGCCTCGCCCGTCGGCCCGCCCGTCGATCCGCCCGTCGCCTCGCCCGTCGGCTCCGGGTCGCGCCCGGCACCGACGCGCAGCACCGCGGGGACGCCCGGATGCAGCGCCGCGGCCCGCGTCTCGGCACGTGCGGAGAGCTCGTCGAGGATGCGTCCGCCCAGGCCCTGGCCGCGCCGCGCGGGATCGACGCCGCCCATCAGGGAGCAGCGGACCCGTCCGTCGCGATCACGGGCGACGGAGACGTCGACGAGCCCGAAGGCGAGCAGCTCTCCCCCATCCGCCGCCCGTGCCGCCACGCTGTCGCGGGCGAGGTCGCGGCCGTCCATCGTGAGCCATTCGCGGATGCTGGGCTCCTCGGCCGGATCGTCGGTGCCCTCGGCCGCATCGATGCGGTTCAGGAGGGCGGTGAGCGCGGGGACGTCGTCCAGGGTCAGGACGTCCCAGGAGACGGCGACCGCGGAGCGGGAGTCGGATGTGGGCGAGGCTGCGGGCGAAGAGGGCACCGGGCCATCCTAGGAACGGCGCTCCGTCCGCGGGCGCTCAGGCGAGTGCGGCGTCGTCGCAGGCCCGTCCTTCGGTGTCGACGGGGATCGACAGTCCGACGATCACATCGCCGAACTCCGTCACGGTGATCTCGGCGCCGTGCTCGTCCGCGGCCGCCAGATGCGGCTCCGTGCTCGCCTGCGCCGTCTCCTCCAGGTCCCCGAACCCGCGGGCGGCGAGCACCGGCCCCACCGCCTCGCCGACGGCGTCGCGCAGCCCCGCGGAGCCGTCGTTCATCACGGTGATCGATCCCGGATGCCACGCGCAGCCGCCATCGGCGGTCACGGCGTAGGCGATCAGGCCGTCATCCGCGCTGCGGACGTCGTCGAAGCGCTCGGCGAGGGTCTCGCGCAGCTCCTCGGCGATCCCGGCGTACTGCTCGTGCGCCTCCTCGACGCCCAGCGCCTGCGCGCGCATTCCGCAGCCGGGGATCGCGGCGGCGAGCAGGGCGACGGCGAGCAGGGCGACGGAGAGCCGCGCGACGGCCGCGGCGATGCGGGCTCGTCGTCGGGGGGCGGCGGCAGCGGTCACGGGGTCCATGGCGTCCCGATGCTAGTGCGGCCGGGCGACGCCCTCGATGGGGAGTGCTCCCCATCGCGCCCGTCGGCGCGCCCTTCCTACGGAGGACGGACATCACGAGGGGGAACATGTTCTTCGGAGCCGACACAGCACAGATGACCGCATGGTCGACCGACGCGGAGCGGGCGGCCGGCCAGCTGCGGGAGGATGCCGCATCGATCGCGGCCCGGGCCGCCGGATGCGCCTGGACCGGTCCCGATGCCGAGGACTTCCGGGCGTGCGCCCACCGGGTCGCCGGGGACCTCTCCTCGCTCGCCGACGCGCTCCTGGGCGTCCGTGCGGAGATGCAGCAGCACGCCGAGGAGCAGGACCATGCCAGCGATCCCGATCCCGGGCTGGCGGGCGCGTCGGACGGCGATGCGCCGCAGGGCGCGGACCAGGACGGGAACCCTGTCGGCCCCCCGGGGGGACTACGTCGAGTACATGCCCTTCGACGAGGGCTGGACGCCGGAGACCTCCGAGCGGGTCGCCGAGCAGGCGATCGACCCCGACATGGTGGAGCAGGGCGGCGTGGGCGACTGCGGCCTCATGGCCTCGCTGATGGCCCTCGCCCAGAGCGATCCCGACCTCATCCGCGACAACCTCGTCCGCAACGACGACGGCACGTGGACGGTCACGCTGTACAAGGACGGCCTCGCCGTCCCCATCACCGTCGACTCCACGATGCCGGCCGAGGGCGGGCATTCGCTCGTCCCGGCCGACCTGGACGGCGACGGCGTCGAGGAGTACCACGCGCGGTTCTCCTGGGTGACCATCTACGAGAAGGCGATGGCCGAGTTCACCAGCGAGTACGGCGCCCCGTCGTACGAGGAGCTGAACAACGGCGGGTACGGCGACGAGTACCTGACGATCCTGACCGGGAACGAGGCGCAGCGGACCGACGAGTCCTCGTTCGCCGATCTCTCCGCGCGCCTGCAGGAGGGGCCGGTCACGGCGGCGACCGAGCAGCCCCGGGAGTGGTGGCGCTTCACCGGGGAGGTCGACGACCCGACGATCGTGCCCAATCACGAGTACAACGTCCACGGCTTCATCCCCGCCGGCACGCCCGCACCGGACGGCACGGTCTCCGACGAGGACCGCATCCACCTCGACAACCCGTGGGGACCGGACGAGAACGACAGCGGCGGTCAGCTCGGCGACCTGTACCTGACCGAGCAGGAGTACCGAGACAACTTCCGCGCCGCCTCCTCGGTCGCCACCCGCTGATGCCGACCACGACGACGCCGACCACGACGCCCCTTCGAAGGAGACACCCATGAGTCAGACGCGCACGGCACGGCAGGGCACGCAGATCATCGCCGACGGGCTCCGCATCGGCGTCATCGGCGCCGGGCTGGCCGAGGGGGAGCCCGCCGCTCGCCTCGCCCTGCGGGACTCCTCGGCGACGCTCGACGTCCTGCTCCGCCTCGGCGAGCACGCGCAGACCGCGCGCACGCGGGTCACGCTGCTCGACGCGCAGGACGATCCCGAGGTCCCCGGCACCGGCACGGTGCAGCTCCTCATCGAGGACGTCGCCCCGTAGGGCCCGGGCGAGCAGGGCGCGAGCGTCCCGGCGGCGGACGAGCCGGCGTGGACCGGGCCCGCGTGGGACGGGCCGGCATGGGACGGGCCGGCGTCAGCCCTCCTGCTCGTAGGCGGCGGGGCGCTCCTGGACGGCGCGGAGGCGGGCGAGGTCGAGCTTGCGGCCGCGGTCGAAGTCGACCACGCCGTTCTTCTCCTGGAAGACGTCGGTCATCTGCGTGTAGCAGTAGCCGAACATGAGCGGGTCCTCGAGGAGCACGCGGGTGAGCCCCTCGAAGCGCGCGTAGAGCTCCTCCTCGCTGCCGATCCGCTGGCCGTAGCCCCAGGACTCCCCGGCGTTGTTCCCCGCGCGCTCCGCTTCGGCGGCCTCGCGCGCCTCCTGCTCGTTCCACCAGATGCCGCCGTACTCGGAGACGAAGTACGGCTGTCCGGCGTAGGCGAGGGAGAAGGCGCCGTCGGCGAAGGGCATCTCGTCGGGGCCGAGCTCGCGACGGTTCGCGAAGGGCGTGCCCTCGGCGAGGCCCGACTGCTCGGCGCGGAAGCGCTCCGGGTCCTGCTCGTAGGAATGGGAGTCGTAGACGTCGGCGCCCCGCACGCGATGGCTGTAGCCGGAGGCGTCGAGCACCGGGCGGGAGGGGTCGGCGAGCTTCGTCGCGTCGTACATCGCCTGCGTGACGTCGTCGAGCTGCGTGAGCCGGTCGTGGAGGACCTGGTGGGTCTCGTTCAGCGGGCACCAGCCGACGATCGAGGGATGGTTGATGTCGCGGGCGAGCGCCTCGACCCACTGGCCGATGAAGGAGGCGGTGGGCTGCTGGTTGTCGCCCGTCGGCCCCATGCCGGAGACGCCCCAGTCGCCGAACTCGCCCCAGGTGAGATAGCCGTGCAGGTCGGCCCAGAACAGCATGCGCTCCTCGAAGACCTTCTGGTGCAGGCGGGCGCCGTTGAAGCCGGCCTCGTAGGCGAGGCGGATGTCGGTGCGGAAGGCCTCGTCGTCGGGCGTGGTCATGAAGGTGTCCTCCCAGTAGCCCTGGTCCAGGACCAGGCGCTGGAAGACCTTCTCCCCGTTGATGCGGTACTCGTGCCCGTTCAGGGTCGTCGAGCGCAGGCCGGCGTACGAGGAGACCTCGTCGAGCACGCCGCCCTCGGCATCGAGCAGGCGCACCTGCAGGGCGTACAGCTCGGGGGCGCCGGGCCCCCACACGCGGATCGCGTCCTCGGGGATCGCGAGCTCGAGGTGCGGGGCGAGGTCGAGGTCCGCGCGCACGTCGGCGCGGGCGACCTCCGCACCGCCGGGCACGGAGGCGACGACCTCGAGGCGGGTGCCGGGCGTCGAGCGCGCGAGCGGCACGTCGATCGCGAAGGAGCCGGCGGCGAGCGAGGGGATGATGCGCAGGGAGCGGATCTCGTCGGCCGGGACGCCCTCGAGCCAGACCGTCTGCCAGATGCCGGTGGTGCGGTGGTAGGTGGCATGGGTGGCGCGGTACCAGAGGGACTGCTTGCCGCGGGCCTGCGGGCCGTCCTTGGGGTCGCGCGCCCGCACGACGATCTCGACCTCGCTGCCGGCGCCGACGCCCGCGACCTGCGAGAGGTCCGCCCGGAAGGGGGTGAAGCCGCCGCGATGGCGGGCGACCTCGACGCCGTTCGCCCACACCGTCGCGTCATGGTCGACGGCGCCCAGGTGCAGGATCGGGCGCAGGCCCTCCCAATCGGCGGGGACGGTGATCGTGCGGCGGTACCAGACCGCCTCGAGGTAGTCCCGCTCGCCGATGCCGCTGGCGGCGGTCTCGGGGGCGAAGGGCACGGTGATCTCGCCGGCGAGCTCGCGCTCCAGCAGGCCGCGCTCGCGCCCGGAGTCCGAGCGGTCGATCTCGAACTGCCAGGTGCCGTTGAGGTTCAGCCAGGCGGGACGGTGGAGCTGCGGGCGCGGATGCTCGGGCCGGGGCACGTCGACGGCGGCCGACAGCGGCGCGTCGAGCAGTCCGGCGAGCTCGTCGGCGCGCGCGAAGAGGGCGGTCAGGGACGCGGGAAGGGCCGCGGGCTGATGGGTCACGGAGGGGCTCCTCGAGGGATCGACGATGATCGCTGGGTCGTCCGCGCTCCCGGCGGGGCCGGTCGTCGCGATGCCTCCAGTGAACCGCAGCCCGACCAGAATTGCAACGTGAGAATTCTGTGAGCCGGGCCCGCGCCGGGAGCCAGCGGCTCCGACGTGCGGCTCCGGAGCCCGGCTCCGGCGCTCGGCTCAGGCGCCGGTGGATCCGCGCACGACGAGCCGATGGGCGACGACGCGCTCGGCGGCGGTCTCGGCGATCGCATCGGCATCGGCGAGGGCCGCGTCCAGCGCCGCCTCGATCAGCGTGTCCAGGTCCGGGGCGACGGTCGTCAGCGGCGGATGCGTCCAGGCCGACTCCGGCAGATCGTCCCAGCCCACGACCGCGACATCCTCGGGCACCCGGATCCCGCGCTCGGCCAGCGCCGCCATCACGCCGATCGCCAGCAGGTCGTTGCCGGCGACGACGGCGTCGACCTCGATCCCCTCGTCGAGCACGGCGAGCATCTCCGCGCGCCCCGACTCGCGGGTCCACAGCGTCGTGCGGCGCACCATCCGCGGATCCTGCTGGAGGTCGGCGAAGCGGCTGGCCGCGCGGAACCCGTCCAGTCGCAGCGAGTTCGGCGAGCGGACCGCGTCGTCGGCACCGAGGAACAGCAGGCGCCGACGGCCGTCGGCGACCAGCAGGCGGACCACGTCGGCCGCGGAGGCGACGTTGTCGATGGCCACGTGCACGACGTCGGCGCTGCCCGGCACGGACTCCCCCAGCAGCACCACGCGCGGCCCGCTCTCGCGATGCACCAGCTCGAGCGGCGCGAGGGCCGACGGCGAGATCACGACCGCGTCCACCGGACGGGTCGTCTGACCGGTGACGTGCGCGCGCTCGGTCTCGGCGCTGCCGAGGGAGACCTCGACGCTGACGCTGACGCCGCGGGCGCGGGCCGCCGCCTGCATCCGCTCGGCGAGGCGCGCGAAATAGGGGTTCTGCAGCTCGGGCACCACCAGGGCGATCGCCCGGGTGGGCCCGCCGCGCAGCTCGCGGCCGACGTGGTTGGGGACGTATCCCAGCTCCGCGATCGCCGCGAGCACCCGCTCCCGCGTCGCCTCCTTGACCACCGGGCGCTCGTTGACGACGTTCGAGACCGTCTTCCAGGACACGCCCGCGCGCAGCGCGACGTCCTTGATGCTGACCCTCCGAGCCATGGCCGCTCCCTCCCGCGTCTCCGACGCCTCCGCTGACGTCGCTGCCGACGCCGATCATCTCACGTGGGAACAGCGGGGCGAGCGGGGCCCGTCCGACGGGCGTATCTCACAGGGCGCCGTCGGCCGCTCGCCGGGAGGGCGCCGCGGGGCATACGGTGGGCGCAGAGTGCCGTCACCCCGCCGCGGCACAGGTCCCGCCCCGGTGCGGTGACAGCGCCGACTCGAGGCCGCCGCCGGGGGACCGTCCGTCGCAGGCCGGGATCCGGATCCACGATCCGCATCTCCGGGGCCCCGCGCCGTCGGGCCCGGGCGCTCTCCGACGTCGAGCGCGTCGTGCGGGACTTCACCGCAGAACGGATCACCCCACGTGACCTCCCCTGATTTCGCACGCCTCGGCGTGCCCGCCGAGCTGATCGCCGCCCTCGCACCGCAGGGCATCACCGATCCCACCCCCATCCAGGCCGCGACGCTGCCCGACTCCCTCGCCGGGCGCGACGTCCTCGGCCGCGGGCGCACCGGCTCGGGCAAGACCTACGCCTTCCTGCTGCCGCTGGTCGCGCGCCTGACGGCGACCCCGCGCCGCCGCGCCGCCCGTCGGCCCCGCTCGCTGGTGCTCGCCCCGACCCGCGAGCTCGCCTCGCAGATCGAGCGCTCCCTGATGCCGCTGCAGAAGGCCGCGGGCCTGCACAGCACCGTCGTGTTCGGCGGCGTCGGCCAGAAGCCGCAGGTCGACGCGATCGGCCGCGGCGTCGACGTGCTCGTCGCCTGCCCCGGTCGACTCCTGGACCTCATGGGCCAGGGCCATGTGGACCTCTCGGCCATCGAGATCACGATCATCGACGAGGCCGACCACATGGCCGACATGGGCTTCCTGCCGATGGTCCAGCGGATCCTCGACAAGACCCCGCAGAACGGTCAGCGGATGCTGTTCTCCGCGACCCTCGACAACGGGGTCCAGAAGCTCGTCACCCGCTACCTGCACGAGCCGGTCACCCATTCGGCCGACCCGGCCTCGAGCCCCGTCGGCACCATGGAGCACCACGTGCTCGAGGTCGAGCCCACCGATCGCTTCGACGTGCTGCGCGACCTCGCCGCCGCCCCGGGCCGCACCATCATGTTCACCCGCACCAAGTACGGCGCGAAGAACCTCGCCCGCAAGCTCAGCGCCCGCGGGATCGACGCGGTCGAGCTGCACGGCAACCTCTCGCAGGGCGCCCGCACCCGCAACCTCGAGGCCTTCGGCACCGGCACCGCCACCACGCTCGTCTCCACCGACATCGCCGCCCGCGGCATCCATGTCGACGAGGTCGCGCTCGTGGTCCACGCCGATCCGCCCGTCGAGCACAAGGCGTACCTGCACCGCTCGGGCCGCACCGCGCGCGCCGGCGAGTCCGGCACCGTCATCACCGTCCAGGTGCCCGAGCAGAAGCGGGACGTCCAGGACCTGATGCGCAAGGCGCGCATCACCCCGACCTATCACCAGCGCGTCACCACCTCCTCGAGCGTGCTGCAGGACCTCGCCCCCGGCGAGCGCACCGTCGCCGATGCGACCACCCCGGCGAGCGCCGAGGAGCAGACCTTCGACCAGCGCTCCGGCGCGCGCGGCCCCAGCGGTCGCGGGCGCGGCGGCCAGGGCGGCGGCCGCGGTCGCGGCGAGCAGGGCTCCTCGGACCGCTCCCGCCAGGGCGGCGGCCAGGGCGGTCGCGGGCGCTCCGGCGGCCGCGGGCGCTCCACCGAGCAGGGCACCGCGGAGCGGGGCGGCGAGCGCGGCGGCCAGCAGCGCTCCTCCGATCGCTCGCGCCAGGGCGGCGGACGTCCGCGCCAGGGCGGCCAGGAGCAGGGCGGCCAGTCCCGTCAGGGCGGGTCGCGCCAGGGCCAGTCCTCGCAGGGCCGGCAGGGCCAGTCCCGTCAGGGCCGCTCCTCCCGCAGCTCGGGCGGCGGCCTCGCGGCCTACTCCTCGAGCTCCACGGGCTCCTCGCGCCGCGGTCGCTGATACGTCTCCGCGCGCTCCGGCGCGCGACCGCCGATCGGCCCGGGTCCCCATCGGGACCCGGGCCGCTTGCATCCCTGCTGGCCGGAGCGGACACTCGGGCCATGGACGACGCAGAACCCGACACCTCGCGGCGCCCGACGGTGCAGACGCAGGACCTCACCCGCTTCGCCTGGCTCTCGATCGCCGCGGCGATCCTCACGATCGCTCTGAAGACGGGGGCCTGGGCGCTCACCGGCTCGGTGGGTCTGCTCTCGGACGCCGCCGAGTCGACCGTGAACCTGGTCGCCGCGGTCGTCGCGCTGATCGCCCTGCGGGTCGCGGCGCGGCCGGCGACGGACCGCTATCTCTACGGCCGGGCGAAGGCGGAGTACTTCTCCGCCGCGGTCGAGGGGATGATGATCTTCGTGGCCGCCGCGGTCATCCTGGTGAGCGCCGTCGAGCGGTTCGTGCATCCGCGGGAGCTGGAGAACGTCGGCTGGGGCCTGCTCATCAGCGTCGTCGCCTCCCTGGTCAACGGTGCCGTCGCCGTGGTGCTCCTGCGGGCGGGCCGGCGCCACCGCTCGATCACGCTGCGGGCCGACGGCCGGCACCTGATGACCGACGTCGTCACGAGCGCCGGCGTGCTCGTCGGCGTGGGCCTGGTGGCGCTGACCGGCTGGATCCGCCTGGACGCGGTGGTCGCCTTCGCGGTCGGCGTCAACATCGTCATCACCGGCATCCGGCTCATCACCGAGTCCGCCTCCGGGCTCCTCGACAAGGCCCTCGACGACGAGGACCACGAGGTCATCACCGAGATCCTGCGCCGACGCAGCGCCGACGGGCGGATCGCCTTCCACGGCCTGCAGACCCGCGAGGCCGGGCAGGAGAAGTTCATGACCCTCCATGTGCTGGTGCCCGACGAGTGGACCGTGAAGCAGGGGCACGACTGCATCGAGGAGGTCGAGATCGAGCTCATGCGGGCCCTGCCCGGGCTGCGGGTCCTCACCCACCTCGAGCCCATCTCCGATCCCGCGAGCTACGAGGACATCCCCGAGGCGCATGTCCCGATCCACGGCGATGCCGGGGAGGCGACGAGCCCGCCCGGCTGATCCGTCCGTCCGCGTCCGTCATCCGCCGCCGTCAGCCGTCGCCGGCCGCCGTCGGCCGTCGTCCACATCCTGCGTCCGACGGTGCGGGCGTCGGCGCCGCTCCCTACGATGGCAGGGCGCCGGAGCGCGTCGCGCGGCCCGCCGACGGTCCGGCCGACGAAGGGGGAACCATGTCGAACGCACCGTACGGATCGGGAGGGGGACCGGTCATCCGCGGCGAGATCGTCCCGGCGGCGCAGCCGGTGCCGCTGCAGCCGCTGCCGGGGCAGCCGCCGGTCGTGATGCTCGCGCCCGAGAAGAGCGTGGCCACCGCCTTCGTGCTGACCTTCTTCTTCGGCCCGCTCGGGATGCTCTACTCGACCGTCGTCGGCGGGCTCGTGATGCTGGGCATCGACCTCGTCGTCAGCGTCGTCGGCTGGATCCTGACGGCGATCTCGCTGGGCCTCGGCCTGTTCCTCCTCATCCCGGCGTACATCGTGATCGCGATCGTGTGCCTCGTGTGGAGCTGCATGGCCGCCTCCGCGCACAACGAGCGCCAGCGGGCCACCGCCCACGCGATGGCGTACGGCGCAGGGGCGCCCGTCGGCTACCGCTGAGCCCGGCGGCGCCTCTGCCGGGCGGGGCGTCAGCCCAGCGGGGCGCCAACCCGGCGGGGCGTCAGCCCAGCAGCATCGCCGCGCGCCGGTCGGAGGCGGCGAGCGCCTCGCGGTCGTAGGTGGAGCCGGAGAGGAGGAGCTCGTCGGCCGCCGTCGTCTCCAGCAGTCGGCCGACGCGGGCGCGCACGGTCGCCTCGGAGCCGGCCCAGGCGGTGTCGAGACCGTGCTCGAGGCGGGTGCGCTCGCGGTCCGGGAGGTCGAGCCGCCTGATCGCGACGGGGTCCTCGAGCGGCGGGAACGCACCGGTCATGCGTGAGGAGACCATCGCCCAGACCTCGGGGAGAGCGAGCTCGCGGGCCTCGGCGTCAGTGTCGGCGACCAGCAGGTCGATCGAGAGCATGACGTGCGGAACGCTGCCGCGATGGGGGCGGAAGCCGCGACGGTAGGCGGCCAGTCGCTCGGGCAGGTCGTCGGCGAGCAGCGCCGGACCGCCGAGCACGACGCCGAGGCCCAGCTCGGCGGCGGTGCGCAGGCCCTCGCCGGTGGCGAGCAGGTGGATCGGCGGGGGCGCGTCGGCCGACGGGCGGGCGGTGATCCCGGCGGCGCCGGCGAGGAGGTCCCGCACCTCCCCCACCTCGACGGCGAAGTCCTCGGGGCTCGCCTCCGTGCGTCCGAGGGCCTCGCGGACGGGGGCGGTGAAGCCGAGCGAGCGTCCCAGCCCCAGGTCGATGCGGCCCGGGGTCAGCGCCTCCAGCATGAGGAACTGCTCGGCGACGACGAGCGGGCGGTGGTTCGGGAGCATGACCCCGCCGGAGCCGAGCCGGATCCGGTGCGTGCGCTGGCCGATCGCGGCGAGCAGCACCGCCGGGGATCCGCTCGCGATGCCCGGGACCGCGTGATGCTCGGCGACCCAGAAGCGGTGATAGCCGGCCTCCTCGGCGGCGACGGCGCGCTCGAGGCTATGGCCGAGCGCCGTCTGCTCGGCCAGTCCGATGCGCGTGCGCGTCCGATCCAGCAGGGAGAGTTCCACGGCATCCGCAACGCCGGGACCCCCTGGTCTCTTCCCGATCGAGGGCCCCGGCGCCGGTGATCCTTCCCCTGGCCCGGACCCCCTCCACGACCCGCGGAGCGTCGATAGGCTCGCCGCATGAGCACTCCGCATATCCCGCTGTCGATCCTCGATCTGGTCCCCATCAGCGAGGGCCAGAGCACCCGCGACGGGGTCGAGACGTCGATGGCGTCCGCGCAGGCCGCGGACCGCTCCGGCTTCCACCGCTACTGGTTCGCCGAGCACCACAACACGGCCTCGCTGGCCTCGAGCGCGACGAGCCTGCTGATCGACCGCGCCGCCTCGCTCACCGAGCGGATCCGCGTCGGCTCCGGCGGCATCATGCTCCCCAACCACTCCCCGCTCGCGGTCATCGAGCAGTTCGGCACGCTTGTGCAGTTCCACGGCGACCGCATCGACCTCGGTCTCGGCCGGGCGCCCGGCACCGACCAGTACACGGCGCAGCTGCTGGCCCGCACCTCCGCGGAGCCGGCCGCGTTCATCGCCGCCGTCGAGCAGATGCGCGACTGGTCCCATGCGGAGCCGAGCGGTCAGCTGCCGATCCGCGCCGCAGTCGCCGAGGGCACCGAGGTGCCGATGTGGATCCTCGGATCCACCACCAACGGTGCGCGCCTGGCCGCGCAGCTGGGCATGCCCTTCTCCGTCGCCTCGCACTTCGCGCCCTTCCAGTACCTCGATGCGCTGCGCGTGTACCGCGAGAGCTTCTCCGCCACCCAGAGCGAGGCCGCGCAGATCGAGGCCCCGCACACGATGGTCGGCGTGAACGTCGTCATCGCCCCCACCGATGCGGAGGCGCAGCACCTGTTCACCACGAACGTGCAGCAGTTCCTCGGCGTCATCACCGGTCAGCGTCTGAAGACGCAGCCGCCGCGGGACCTCGAGAACCTGTACCCCGAGCACCTGCTCCAGCAGGTCGAGCAGACCCTCTCGATCCGCGCCGTCGGCTCGCCGAGCACGGTGGTCGCCCAGCTGGAGGAGATCGTCCGGGTCACCGAGGCCGACGAGCTCATCGTCTCCGCGAACTACTTCGACCCGGAGCATCGCGTGCGCGGGATCGAGCTGCTCGCCGAGGCCTGGGGGCTCTGACCCCAATGGTTCGACGGACGACCGCCGCCGGCGCGACCGCCACCGGCGCGACCACCGCCGGCGCGACCGCCACCGGCGCGACCACCGCCGACGCGGCAGCGTCGGCGGCTCCGGCCGTCCGTCGAGCGCTCCTCGGGCTCTCCGCGCTCTGCCTCGCGGCGGCCGGTCTCGCCGGGTGCACGATGCCGACGGGCGGGACGGATCCCGACGGCGACACCGGCTGGGCGCTCGACGAGGACAGCGGACGCTACTACCGCACCGGCCTGCTCGAGCTGTCGAGCGGCACCGTCCGCGAGCACTTCCCCTCGCTCACGGGCCTCGGCACCGTCACCTTCGCCGACGGCAGCTTCACCGAGCCCGGCGGCCGCGAGATCCTGCCCGCGCAGGACGACTACTGGTGGCAGGCACGGGTCGAGCTCGACCCGGCCGTCGTCGCGGCCCTGATCGAGGACTCCTCGTCGGACGCCGAGACCATCCCCGACGAGACGCTCCGCCTCGCGCTCGTGCCCACCCTGGAGCAGGGCCTGCCCGCCTGTCCCGACGGCTGGGTCTCGGTCGCCGACGGACTCGCCGAGGACACCGCATCGTCGGACCACTCCGCCGCCGGCGACGCGATCGAGGTCGCCGCGGTCTGCCCGGGCGGCGATGAGCTGGTGCTCGCGCTGCATGACATGTGACGCCGACGGCGCCGCCGCCGCGCCCGCTGTGACGTCCGCCCCGCGGCGGCGCCCGCACGTGACCGTGCATGACACGGGACCCGCGCCCCTCTGCCGCCGCGCGCGTCGGACCTGCATAATCCCCTCATGAGTGCTTTGGTCCTGCAGTCCGACTTCGGGCTCGACGACGGCGCGGTCAGCGCGATGTACGGCGTCGCCGTGGGCGTCGATCCTGCCCTGCGGATCCACGACGTCACCCACAACATCCCTCCCTACGACATCTGGGAGGGCTCCTACCGCCTCGCCCAGGTCCTCTCCTACTGGCCCGAGGGGACGGTGTTCGTCTCGGTCGTGGATCCGGGCGTCGGCTCGGACCGGCTGTCCGTCGTCGCGCGCCTCGCGACCGGACATCTCGTGGTCACCCCGGACAACGGCACCCTCACGCACCTCGATGCGATCTTCGGCGTCGCCGAGCTGCGCGAGATCGACGAGTCGCAGCACCGTCGTCCGGGCTCCGAGGAGTCCTACACCTTCCACGGCCGCGACATCTACGCCTTCACCGGTGCCCGGCTCGCCTCGGGCGCCGCCTCCTTCGAGGACATCGGGCCCGCCCTCAGCGTCGCCGACGTCGTCCGCCTGCCGATCATTCCGCCGGAGCTCACCGACCACGGCGTCACCGGCACGATCGACACCCTCGACGTGCGCTACGGCTCCCTGTGGACCTCGATCCCCCGCACGCTGTTCGCGCAGCTCGGCGTCTCCCCCGGCGACCGGGTCACCGTGCGCGTGCGCCACCACGACACCGTGGTCCACGCCGCCCAGGTCACCTACGCCCGCAGCTTCGCCGCCGTCGAGGTGGGCGAATCCCTGCTCTACGTCAACTCCCTGGACCGCATGGCGATCGCCATCAACCGCGGCCATTACGCGCGGGCCTTCTCCCTGGGCACCGGCGCCTCCTGGCACGTGACCCTCGACCCCGTCCGCTGACCGCGCGGCCCCACGGCCCTCCCCCGCAGTCCCCATCCCCCTCATTCCCCGCGTCCCCCTCATTCCCCCTCCGGAGGCTCCCCATGACCCGCACCCACTCGCCCGTGACCCAGGTGGTCGCGATCGGCATCGGCGCCGCCCTGTTCTTCGTGCTCGGCCGCTTCGTCGCGATCCCGTCGTTCCTGCCGAACACCTCGATCTCCATCCAGTACGCGATCCTCGCCGTCCTCGCCGTCCTCTACGGCCCCCTCGTCGGCTTCCTCGCCGGTCTCATCGGGCATGTGCTCGTCGACGCCACCGGCTACGGCATCTGGGTCTCCTGGGAGCTCGGCTCCGCCGTGTTCGGCCTGATCGTGGGCTTCGCCCTGCTCCGCAACGCCATCGAGGACGGCGAGTTCACTCGCGGCACCGCGATCCGCGTGAACCTCGCGATCATCGTCGCCAACGCCGTGGCCTGGCTGCTCGTCGCCCCGCTCGGCGACGTCCTGATCTACGCGGAGCCGGCCGGGAAGGTGTGGGCGCAGGGCGGCTTCGCCTTCATCGCCAACACGCTGACCGCCGGCATCCTCGGCACGATCATCCTCGCCGCCTACGCCCGCACCCGCACCCGCACCGGCTCGCTGAGCCATGATCAGTGAGCTCGGCGTCGCCGGCCCGGGGCGCTGACCGGGCAGCCGATCAGGCAGCGGACCGGACAGCGGATCGGGCAGCGAATCAGGCAGCGAATCAGGCAGCGGGCCCTCGGGAGGATCCGGAGATCCTCATCGAGCTCTCCGGGTACTCCTTCCAGTACCGCGCGCAGTCCGCTCCGACCCTGCGGGACATCGACCTCGTGGTGCGCCGCGGCGAGAAGATCGCGATCGTCGGGGCGTCCGGCTCCGGCAAGTCCACGCTGATCAGCGCGATCAACGGGATGATCCCGCATCGCCACCGCGGCACCCCCACCGGCACCGTGCGCGTCGCGGGCACGGACCCGGCCGCGGTGCCGCTGGTGGAGACCGCCGCCGTGATCGGCACCGTCCTGCAGGACACCAGCGGCCAGTTCGTCGGCCTCACCGTCGCCGAGGACATCGCCTTCAGCCTCGAGAACCAGCAGGTCCCGCACGCGCAGATGCCCGCGCGGGTGCGGGAGGCGGCGGCCCTCGCGGGGATCGAGGACCGTCTGGCATCCTCCCCGCGCGACCTCTCGGGCGGCCAGAAGCAGCGGGTCGCGATCGCCGGCGTGCTCGTCGACGACGTGGAGGTGCTGCTGCTCGACGAGCCGCTCGCGAACCTCGATCCCGCCACCGGGCGCGCCGCCGTGGAGCTCCTGGACACGCTCCACCGCGACCACGGCCGCACCGTCATCGTCGTCGAGCACCGGCTCGAGGACGTCCTGCACCGGGACGTCGACCGGATCGTGCTGATGGCCGACGGCCGGATCGTCGCCGACGCCCCGCCGGACGAGATCGTCGCCTCCGGCCTGCTCGAGGCGCACGGCATCCGTCCTCCCCTGCACGTCGCCGCCCTCGCCCATGCGGGCGCCCCGGTGACCGCCGCGCAGCGGCCCTCCCGCATCGGGACGCTCGCGCTGACCGAGCAGCAGATCGCGGCGGTCCGCCGCTGGGTCGCCGAGGCCCCGTCGCACGCGACCCCTGCGACCGCCCCGTCGGACGCGACCCCGACGGACGGATCCACGCCCCAGGCCGCCTCGTCGGCCCCCGCGCCCGCGCCGCCCGCCCTCGAGCTCGAGGACGTCTCCTGCGCCCTGCCCGCCGGCGGCGGAGAGCTCCGGCTCGCGCTCGACGGCGTGAGCGCCCGCATCCGCCGCGGCGAGATGATCGGCCTGCTCGGCGCCAACGGCGCCGGCAAGTCGACGCTCGCACGCACCGTCTGCGGCTTCGAGCGCGCGACCGGCGGCACCGTGCGGATCGGCTCGGCCGACGCCGCCTCCTGGAGCCTCGCCGAGCGCGGCGCCCATGTCGGCTTCGTGCTCCAGGAGCCGGGCCAGATGATCTCCCGGCCCCTCATCGCCGAGGAGATCGCGCTGGGGCTGCGCGCCCGCGGCGCCGACGAGGCGACCGTCGCCGAGCGCACCGAGCGGATGCTCGAGGTGTGCGGGCTGCGCCCCTTCCGGTCCTGGCCCGTCTCCGCCCTCAGCCACGGCCAGCGGAAGCGGGTCACCATCGCCTCCGTGCTGGCCCTCGAGCCCGAGGTCCTGATCCTCGACGAGCCCACCGCCGGCCAGGACTTCGCGCACTACACCGAGTTCATGGAGTTCCTGCGGGACGTCAACGCCCTGGGCACCACGGTCGTGCTGATCACGCACGACATGCATCTCGCGCTCGAGTACGCGGACCGCGTGCTCGTCATGGCCGACGGCCACCTGCTGGCCGACGCGGACCCCGCCCGGGTGCTCGTCGACCCCGACCTCACCGCCCGCGCGAACCTCGTCACCACCGGCCTGCACGCCCTCGCGGAGCGCTGCGGCATCGCGGACCCGCATGCCCTCGTGCGACGGTTCGTGGACGTCGACCGCGCCGCCCGCGCCGACCGCACCGCCCGACGGGCCGCGGGAGCGCAGGAGGCGGACCGATGAGCGCGCCGCTGCTGGGCTACATCGACCGCCCCGGGCCGCTGCACCGCCTCTCCGGGGTCTCCAAGCTCGCCCTCGTCCTCGGCGTGGTGATCGGCGCGATGATCGGCTTCGACGTGCGCTACCTCGCCGCCGTCGGCGTCCTCTCGGCGGTGCTGTGGGCGCTGTCGGGGGTGCGCCTGCGCGACCTCGCCGTCGTGCTGTGGCTGATCGCCGTCTTCATGACGCTGAACAGCATCGGCATCTTCCTCTTCGCCCCCGGCTACGGGTCCGAGCTGTTCGGCACCCGCCATCTGCTCGTCGACGGGCCCGGACGCTGGGACCTCACCCTCGAGCAGCTCTATTACCAGGGCGCAGTGACGCTGAAGTACCTCGCGGTGCTGCCCTCGGTGCTGCTGTTCGTCACGACCACGAGGCCGCCCGAGTTCGCGTCCTCGCTGGCACGGATCGGCGTGCCCTATCGCATCGCCTACGCGGTCTCCCTCGCGCTGCGCTACATCCCGGACGTGCAGCGAGACCTGCGCACCATCTCCCAGGCGCAGCAGGCGCGCGGCATCGACACCTCCCGGGCGGTGCCCCTGCGCACCCGGATCCGGAACCTCGCCGCCGTGCTCATGCCCCTCCTGCTGGGCACCTTCGACCGCATCGAGACCGTCTCCACCGCGATGGAGCTGCGCGGCTTCGGTCGGGGCCGACGACGCACCTGGTCGGTGCGGACGCCGCTGCGCCCGGCGGACGCGGCGATCATCGCCCTCGCCGCGGTGCTCGTCCTCGTTCCGCTCCTGCTGCTGGGGGCGAACGGCGGACGGTTCTGGAACCCCTTCCTCTGAGACCGCAGCGCACCGCGCGACTGCCGGAGCCGAGCCCCGGGGAGTGATCTCAGTCCACGAGCTATCCCGTCCCACCTGACCCCACGCTGAAGCGCCGAGTTTCTGACCAGGTTCGACATCGGCAGCGCGAGCAGCGACGAGTCAGAGGCTACCGTCAGCCTCTTGGAACTCGACACCTCATCGCAAATCCAACACCAAAGCATTCGCATCGACACCCCTCCCATCTATGCTCTGCTATCCTTTACCCCATGCACTCCACCCGAGGCAGCCTTTCCATACTCGCCCTCCTCGCAACCGTGTCACTGACCGCATCGGTCACCATAGGTGCCCAATACGAGACAGAGAAGGCTGGCACTATATACAATTGCAGCTTTGTCGCCCCGGAGCCCAGCACATATGATCACACGCCCCTGGTCGCATGCGGATACGGAGTCCCTTCTCGGCTCTTAACCTCGAGCGGAAAACTCAATTTGAGCCTATTTACCAACAAGCAGGGAAAGCAGTCAGGCTCGGCTCGCACGACGGGATCCAGCTCCAGCGCATACCGCATCGAGCGAGACTACGGAGGGCACGCTGACTCCTATTGGAAACTCGCAAAAAACAAGAAGGGATCTCAGTCCGGATGGTCAGTACGGCAAGACGGTACCATTAGAGACACCAAGAATGGGATAAAGTTCAGCATGGCCCTCGGAGAACAGCATTCCTCCCGCAATGAGGATGCCGACAGGAATATCACATGAGCGGTCCCGTGTCGGAATCAGCTCTCGACGCCCCCGACGACGACGCGGCCTTCGAGGCGGCCCTCGAGACCCTCGAGCGGAAGGGCGCGACCGTCCGCCTGGTGTCCTCGGTCGACGGACGGCGGGTGGTCACCTCGGCCGGACGCTCCGTGCACACGGTGGCCGCCGCCTACGCCACCGAGGCGCTTCTCGCATCCCTCTTCCTCGAGCTCGAGCAGGGCCTGCCCGTCTTCGCCGTCGCGGACGACGACGGAACGCTCACCGCGCTGAAGGGCTGGGCCGACGCCTCCGGCCGGCAGCACGTCGAGGAGGTCGGGATCGACGACGTCCCGTCCGACGCCGTGCATCGCCTCCCGGCCCTCACAGCGCTCGAGGCCCTCCTCCCCGAGCTGATGGACGCCGAGGCGGCAGCCGATACCGCCGATGCCTCCCCCATCATGCTCAGCCTCCTCGCGAACGCCGCTCTGGATGATCTGCTCGGAGCGGAGAAGCTCGAGGAGCTCCTGCACACGGTGACCCGCCGCCAGGACGGGTACCCCTTCCCGGCCTACGGCGCGCTCGCCGGTGCAGGTCGCCTCGCCGTCGCCGACGCCACCCAGGGCATGCTGCGGATCCGGAGCGAGCTGGAGACCTGCGTCGAGCTCTTCGCCGAACGCTGGGGGACGCTCGTCCACCTCTCGCCGGCCGACGCCTTCCTGGAGCTCCGTCCCGACCCCGCCCTGACCCCGGGGTTCGGACGGGCCTACCATCCTTCCGCGCACATGCTGGGCGACTGGCTGGAGCTCAGCACGGCCGAGCTCGCCGAAGGGCGGGGCCAGCTGATCATCCTCGGCCGACGGGTCGCCGAGGACACCGAGGCGGTCGTCGAGCAGGGCAGGATCGTCCCCGCGCGGCCGATCACCGAGAACCCGTGGTACCTGTGGATCATCGACACGCACGTCGTCACGAGGATCCGACTGCGGTCGCATCCGCGACCGCCGGAGCCGAGCCCCGGGGAGTGACTCAGCCCCCGACGACGACCTCGGCGAGGACGTGCGCGTGGTCGCTCGCGTGCACGCCGTCGACCTGGTGGTCGCGGGCGGCGTAGGTGAGGACCTCGGCGCCCCGCACGAGGATCCAGTCGATCCGCTCCCCGCCCTCGACGGCCTCGCCGTAGTCGGGGAAGGTGCCGATGTCGGGGCCGTCCTGCGCGGCGGCGACGTCGTGGGCGTCCGCGTAGCCGGCGTCGCGCAGGACGCGCCACGGGATGCTGTCGCCCCCGGCGGCGTTGAAGTCGCCGGTGAGGATCACGGGGGCACCGCGGGACTCCTCCCGCAGACGCTGCGCGAGCAGCCCGGCGCCCTTCTCCCGGGCGGTCTCCCCGCCGTGGTCGAGGTGGGTGGTCGCCAGCACCAGCTCGACGCCCGTCGCGCGGTCCCTCGCCCGCGCCCACACGGCGACCCGCGGGTAGCGCCCGTCCCAGCCGACGGCGCCGATGCGCCGCGGGTCCTCGGCGAGCCACAGCTGGTCCCAGTCCAGGACCTCGAAGCGGTCCAGCCGTAGCCAGAGCAGCACGTGCTCGCCGCGGCCCCCGCCCTCGCGGCCGATGCCGAGCCGCAGGTGGGTGGCGCGGAGGAGCTCATCGAGCACGGGGATCTGCGCGAGGGCGACCTCCTGGACGCCGATGACGTCGGCGTCGACGGAGCGCAGGAGATCGGCGAGGACCCTCGCCCGATCCTCCCAGCGGTCGGCCTCGCCGGGGGCGACCCCGGGGATCGCGGTGCGGATGTTCTGGGTGAGGACGCGGATCGGGGACGGCGCTCCGGCGAGCACCTCGCGGATCGCGGCGAGGGTCGCGGGGATGCCGGCACGGGCCGCATCCTGGCGGCGGGCGATCTCCTCCTCCGCACGGTCCCCGTAGCGCTCCGCGAAGGCCTCCTGGAGCAGCGGGGTGGTGCGCGTGTACTCGGTGAGCTCGGTGCCGCCCGGCACCGGGCGCAGGCGGTAGCCCCATTCCGCGCGGCCGGGCCCCACGGACCAGGCGAAGTGCGCGCCGGGCACGTCGGCGATCACCTCGGAGGTCGTGCTCCACTCGCGCTCGGGGGTGCGGTTGTGGCCGACGAAGCGGGCGCCGACGCCCCGCCGCGCGTCCTCCCACTCGCAGCGGCGGCACTGGGGGCTCCACTCCCCCGTCCGGGTGACGTCACTGACCAGCGCGTACACCTCCTCCGGGGAGGACGGCACGATGATCGACTCCTGCAGCTCGTAAGTCATGCGGCCATTGTGCCCGTGCCCCGACCGGATGCCTCGGCGGACGGTGCACTAGAACGCCAGGGCACGGGTATGCCGGCGGACGGGAATGCAACGGGCCCCGACCCTCCGGAGAGGATCGGGGCCCGCCGTGCGCTCGGGTGGAGCGACGCGATCAGCCGTGCGGCTGGATCACATCATGCCGCCCATGCCGCCCATCTCGTCGCCGCCCATGGGGGCCTTGACGGGCTCGGGCTTGTCGGCCACGACGGCCTCGGTGGTGAGGAACAGGCCCGCGATGGACGCGGCGTTCTGCAGCGCGGAGCGCGTCACCTTGACCGGGTCGAGGACGCCCGCCTCGAGCAGGTTCTCGTACTGGCCGGTCGCGGCGTTGAGGCCCTCGCCGACGGGGAGGCTCTTGACCTTCTCCGCAACGACGCCGCCCTCGAGGCCGGCGTTGACGGCGATCTGCTTGAGCGGGGCCTCGATGGCGATGCGCACGATGGTCGCACCGGTGGCCTCGTCGCCCTCGAGCTCGAGAGCGGAGAAGGTGTCCTTGCCGGCCTGCAGCAGGGCCACGCCGCCGCCGGCGACGATGCCCTCCTCGACCGCGGCCTTGGCGTTGCGCACGGCATCCTCGATGCGGTGCTTGCGCTCCTTCAGCTCCACCTCGGTGGCGGCGCCGGCCTTGATGACGGCCACGCCGCCGGCCAGCTTCGCGAGGCGCTCCTGCAGCTTCTCGCGGTCGTAGTCGGAGTCCGAGGACTCGATCTGCGAGCGGATCTGCTTCACGCGGCCGGCGATGCGCTCGGCGTCGCCGGAGCCCTCGACGATGGTGGTCTCGTCCTTGGTGACGACGACCTTGCGGGCCTGGCCCAGCAGCTCGAGACCCGCGGTCTCCAGCTTGAGGCCGACCTCCTCGGCGATGACCTGGCCACCGGTCAGGATGGCCATGTCCTCGAGCATCGCCTTGCGGCGGTCGCCGAAGCCGGGGGCCTTGACGGCGACGGACTTGAACGAGCCCTTGAGCTTGTTCACGACCAGGACGGCCAGGGCCTCGCCCTCGACGTCCTCGGCGATGATCGCCAGCGGCTTGCCGGACTGGATGACCTTCTCCAGCAGCGGCAGCAGGTCCTTGACGGAGGAGACCTTGGAGGAGAGCAGGAGGATGTAGGGATCCTCGAGCACGGCCTCCTGGCGCTCGGCGTCGGTAACGAAGTAGGGCGAGATGAAGCCCTTGTCGAACCGCATGCCCTCGGTGAGCTCCAGCTCGAGGCCCATCGTGTTGGACTCCTCGACCGTGATCACACCCTCCTTGCCGACCTTGTCGAGGGCCTCGGCGATGAGCTCGCCGATCGCCGGGTCGGCGGCGGAGATCGCGGCGGTGTTCGCGATCTGCTCCTTGGTCTCGATCTCCTTGGCCTGCGCGAGCAGGGTCTCGGAGACGGCGGCCACGGCCTTGTCGATGCCGCGCTTGAGCGCGATCGGGTTGGCGCCGGCGGCGACGTTGCGCAGGCCCTCCTTGACCAGGGCCTGGGCCAGCACGGTGGCGGTGGTGGTGCCGTCGCCCGCGATGTCGTCGGTCTTCTTGGCGACCTCCTTGACGAGCTCCGCACCGATCTTCTCGTACGGGTCGTCGAGCTCGATCTCCTTGGCGATGGAGACGCCGTCGTTGGTGATCGTGGGGGCGCCCCAGGACTTCTCGAGCACGACGTTGCGGCCCTTGGGGCCGAGGGTGACCTTGACGGCGTCGGCGAGCTGGTTCATACCGCGCTCGAGACCGCGCCGGGCCTCCTCGTCGTAGGCAATGAGCTTGGCCATTGTGGAATCTCTCCCGTGTGGTGTGGTGTCCACCCGACCCAGTGCCCGCGACGGACGATGCTCGGTGCCGTGGTCACGTCCCACAGCACCGGGCACCTCACGGGGCCGGAATGTTCGTGGTCGGCCGACGGCTCCGCCGCCGGACGATCGCTGCACCCTCGCGGCGAGGACGGCGCCGATCGACGCTGTCACTCTCCATCGGCGAGTGCCAGATCATCATAAGCACTCTCCCCCTGAGAGTGCTAACCCCCGATGGAGATTTTTCGCGCTCGGCCGAGCGGCCGGCGAGGCCGACGCTCGCACGGCCGACGGGGCCGCCGTCGGCGCGGCCGACGGGCGGGCGCCCCGCGAACGCGAGCGGTCCCCGCCTCCGGGCATCGAGGCGGGGACCGTCATCAGCGGCTGCGCGGCGGGATCGGCGGCGTCAGCGCGGCGTCGCGAAGGCGATCAGCCCTCGTCGGAGCCGTCGCCCGAGGGCGGATCCGAGACCACGACGATCGTCACGGGCGAGTCGTACTCGTCGCTCTGGGTGGCGCCGTCGGCTCCGACGACCTCGGCGAGCGCCTCGGCGGTCGCGGCGTCGGCCTCGTCGCGGTAGAAGACGACCGGCTCCTGCTGGATGTTGTCGCCGGTGGTGACCTCGATCGACTCCCAGCCGTCGCCCTCGAGGTAGGTCTGCCAGGACCCGGCCAGGCCGTTGATCCCCGCGCCGTTGACGACGAGCACCGCGACGGACTTGTCGGCCTCGGGGGCCGGCTCCTCGGTGGCCTCCTCGGCCTCGCCGCCGGCGTCCGACGCCTCGCTCGGGGCGGTGGTCTCCGCGGCCGCGGTCGTCGGCTCGTCGGCCCGGTCGTCGGACCCGCCGCCCATGCCGCCGATCAGGAACAGCAGCACCAGGAGGGTCACGAAGGCGGCCCCGATGATGACGATGTACACGAGATTCTGGCGCCAGAACGGCTCCTCGGCGCGGTGCGCGCCGTGGAACGAGGCCGCGTCGGCCTCATCGTCGAAACGATCGGGCGGGTACGGATACTGAGAATCTGCCACGCGCCCATTAAACCCGTTGCGTCGCCGCGGTGGCGGGAGCACACGCGCCATGGGCTCGCGTTGACGCGCCGTTGGCGTGCCGTTGACGCGGGCATCTCGGACATGACCGGCAGGCCCGTCCGCGGCGGCGGGCGCATCGTCCCCGGTGGGGTGCGCTTGCGCGGATCTCGTGAAGACTGCCCGGAGGACCGCTCAGGAGTGCGCCTCAGGCCACACGGTCGGCGCCCGGGGAGGCTGCGGGCCCGCCCTCGGCGCTCACCCGGCGCGCCCGCAGGCGGTTCACGACGGCGGGGGCCTCGCGCAGCGCCCGCGGGTCGTCGAGCAGGGCGTTCAGCCGCACGTAGTAGGCGGTGCGGGACAGGCCGATCTCCTCGCGGATCGCCCGCTCCTTGGTGCCGACGTAGCGGAAGGTCCGCCCCTCGAGGGCGAGGATCCGCCGGTCCCGGTCCGAGAGCTCCGCCGTCCCGGGGGCGGGGGCGGGCGTCTCATCGGAGGGGGTCGTGGAGGGCATGGATCCAGGGTAGTCGGGCGGAGACGCGGAACCGGGGACCGCCTCACCGCTGTGAGCTGGGAGACTGTCCCCATGCCGAAGCCGCTCTCCGAGATCGTCAGCCCCGACTGGGCCGAGGCCCTCGCGCCCGTCGAGCCCGTCATCCACCGCATGGGGGACTTCCTGCGCGCCGAGACCGAGGCCGGCCGCGGCTACCTCCCCTCCGGCGACCGGGTCCTGCGCGCCTTCTCCCGCCCGATGTCCGAGGTGCGGGTGCTGATCGTCGGCCAGGACCCGTATCCGACGCCCGGCCATGCGATCGGGCTGTCCTTCGCCGTCGAGGAGCAGGTGCGGCCGCTGCCGCGCTCGCTCGCGAACATCTACCGCGAGCTGCAGGACGACCTGGGCATCGCCCCTGCGCCCCACGGCGATCTGACCGCCTGGCAGGACCAGGGCGTGCTGCTGCTGAACCGCGTCCTCACGGTCTCCCCCGGCGCCCCGGCCTCGCACCGCCGGCAGGGCTGGGAGGAGGTCACCGAGCGGGCGCTGCGGGCGCTGGTCGCGCGCGGCGGACCGCTGGTGGCGATCCTGTGGGGCCGCGATGCGCAGTCGCTCGTCCCGCTGCTCGGCGAGGTCCCGCACATCGCGAGCGCGCATCCGAGCCCGCTGTCGGCCTCGCGCGGCTTCTTCGGCTCCCGGCCGTTCTCGCGCGCGAACGAGCTGCTCGCCGCGCAGGGGGCCGAGCCCGTCGACTGGCGCGTCGTCCGCGAGGGCTGATCGGCGGCCGACGGGCTCGCGGGGCCGGCGCGCTCTCGCGGCTGGCGGGCCCGCGGGGCCGGCGGGCCCGACGTCAGGTGGACGCGGCGGTCCAGGTGAAGCTCTCGACGATCCCCTCGACCTCGGGCGAGAGCGCGGTGTCCCCGTAGGACTCGACGGAGATCTGGACGATGTCGTCGCCGTCGTCCATGCACCAGGTCTCGGCGACGGCGTCGAAGCCCGCCCGGGTCCCGGTGACGCGATGGTGGGCGGCGTCGACCCCGTCGATCGTCGTCATCTCGAGCTCCTCGGCATCCGAGGTCGAGCCGTAGTCGAACTCGAAGCCGATCCAGATCGCCTGCTGACGGCATTCGGCGACGGCGTGGAGACCGGAGTCGTAGCGGTAGACCGTGACGCTGTCGCGGACCGCCTCGTCGTCCTCGCCGAGGACGGCCTCGCTCCGGAGCAGGACCAGCTGGCCGGCGTCGATCGCGTAGTCCTCGCGCTCGCCCTCGGACCAGCCCTCGGGGTAGACGACGGTGAACCCGTCGCTCTCGACGACGGTCCCCGCCGGGGTCGTCTCCGTGCCCGTCTCCCCGCCGTCGCCGTCGCGGCCGGCGACGAGGTAGACGATGCCGCCGGTCACGGCGAGGAGCAGGAGCACGATCACCGCGAGGGCGCAGCCCACCGTGATCCACAGGCCCGTGCGCCGACGCGGCGGCTCCGGCGGGCCGCCGTACTGCCCCGCCTGCCCCTGCTGCCACGTCTGCCCGTGCTGCCCCGCCTGCCCCTGCTGCGAGGGCTGGCCCTGCCAGGCCGGCTGCGAGGGCTGGGCGAAGGACGCGGGCCCGCCCGTCGGCATCGAGCCCTGCGGCGCCGCACCCGGCTGGCCGCCGGACAGCTGGCCACCGGGCTGCGGGCCGCCGGGCTGCTGGACCGTGAAGCGCCGGGTCGGGGCGAGCGGGGAGCTCGCGAAGGGCTCGGTGGGCGCGCTCGCGAAGGATTCCGTCGGACGGTCATGACCGCCCCATGGCCGCTGGTCCATCGCTCCCCCTCTCGCGCGGGCGGCATCGCCCGCGCCGTCTCCCCCGGTTCGCCCGCCATCGTACGTGGACACGGCCGGTGCGGGCCTGCCGGTCCGGGGCCCGCGCCAGTACTGTGGGCCCTTCGGACGACCGCCCGTCGGCCGGGGGCCGTCCGTCGGCCGGGCCCTCGCCGACCGCAGCACGCTCGCGGAGGATCTCATGCCCCTGAACGCCTCGCAGTTCTCCCCGCAGGGACCCGGTGTCGACTACGACCCGCACTGGTATCGGCGCGCCGTGTTCTACGAGGTGCTGGTGCGCGCCTTCGCCGACGGCAACGGCGACGGGACCGGCGACTTCACCGGGCTCATCGACCGCCTCGACTACCTGCAGTGGCTCGGCATCGACTGCCTGTGGCTGCCGCCCTTCTTCGCCTCCCCGCTGCGCGACGGCGGCTACGACATCTCCGACTACGGCGCGGTGCTGCCGGAGTTCGGCTCGCTGACCGATGTCGAGCGCCTCATCTCCGAGGCCCACCGGCGCGGCATCCGCGTCATCATCGACCTGCCGCTGAACCACACCAGCGACAAGCATCCGTGGTTCCTCGAATCCCGCTCCGACCCCGACGGCCCCTACGGCGACTTCTACGTCTGGTCCGACACCGACGAGAAGTACGCCGAGGCCCGCATCATCTTCGTGGACACCGAGGAGTCGAACTGGGCCTTCGACCCGGTGCGTCGGCAGTTCTACTGGCACCGCTTCTTCTCCCACCAGCCCGACCTGAACTTCGAGAACCCGGCCGTCCGGCAGGCGATGCTCGACGTGGTGCGGTTCTGGATGGACAAGGGGATCGACGGCTTCCGCGCCGACGCGATCCCCTATCTCTTCGAGGAGGAGGGGACCGACGGGGAGAACCATCCCCGCACCCACGAGTTCCTCGCGGAGCTGCGCGCCTTCGTCGACGAGCACTGGCCGGGGCGCGTGATCATCGCCGAGGCGAACCAGTGGCCCTCCGACGTCGTGGAGTACTTCGGCACCGAGGAGGCGCCGGAATGCCACATGTGCTTCCACTTCCCCGTCATGCCGCGGCTGTTCTACGCGCTGCGCGAGGGCAATGCCCGCCAGATCATCGAGATCATGGAGCAGACCCCGGCGATCCCGCGCGGCGCGCAGTGGGGCACCTTCCTGCGCAACCACGACGAGCTCACGCTCGAGATGGTCACCCCCGAGGACCGCTCGGCGATGCTCGGCTGGTACGCGCCGGACTCGCGGATGCGGGCGAACGTCGGCATCCGACGCCGCCTCGCGCCGCTGCTGGACAACTCGCGCTCCGAGCTCGAGCTGATCCATGCGCTCCTGCTGAGCCTGCCCGGCTCCCCGTTCCTCTACTACGGCGACGAGATCGGGATGGGCGACAACATCTGGCTCGACGACCGCGACGCCGTCCGCACGCCCATGCAGTGGACGCCCGACCGCAACGCCGGCTTCAGCGAGATCACCGATCCCGGCAAGCTCTACCTCCCGGTGATCCAGAACCTCGTCTACCACTACGCGACGGCGAACGTGGAGGCGCAGATGGCGCATTCGGGCTCGCTGCTGCACTTCGTGCGCTGGATGATCGCGGTGCGCCGCCAGCACGAGGCCTTCGGCCTGGGCGACTACCGCAGCGTCCCCGCGGACTCCGACCGCGTCCTCGCCTTCATCCGCTCCTCCGACGGCGCCGAGCACGGCGAGGAGGCCGCCGAGCATGCGGAGACGCTGCTGTGCGTGTTCAACCTCGCCCCGCATCCGGTGACGGTCTCCCTCGACGCCCCCGAGCTGGCCCGCCGCACCGTCCGCGACCTCTTCGGCGGCCACGAGTTCCCGGCCGTCGCGGAGGACGGGTCGATGACGATCACGCTGGGCACCCATGGCTACTACTGGCTGCGGGTCCGCCCGCTGAGCGCCGACGGCGAGCCCCTCACCGAGACGACCGCCATGCCGGCGCTGGCCGAGGAGCCGGCGCCGGCCGAGGAGGGGGCCGTCGGCCTCTGAGCCCGCACGGCCGACGGGGCGAGCGGAGCAGGGCGGGCGATTCGTCCGTTCCGTGCACCGGACAGTCGACGACGGGGCGTTCTGCCCGGCGGGTGATCTGGAACCCGCCGGGGCGGGATCTCCGGCATGCTCCTGGGGAGGTGTGGCACTCTCGGTGATCGGCAGATGGAGCGGGCCTCCGTCATCGCCCCGAGAACGGGCTCGATGCGGTGCGCTCCGAAGCGACGGAACGGGAGACCAGTGTGAGCACAGCGCGATCAGCGGCCGAGGAGGCACAGGACCCGGGGACCTCCCCGGAGCGGCTCCTCGAGCTCACCAACCGCCATCCGGAGCTGCAGGGCCTCATCGTCGCGAACCCGTCGTGCCCGGCCGTGGCGCGCGACTGGATCCTCGCCACGAACCCCGGGGCGAAGCGGCTCTACGAGCAGGGCGCGGCGCCCGGCGAGATCGCCGAGGCCGTCGACGCCGCCCACGCCGAGCGCGAGCGCACCGGCCAGCAGCCGGCGGTCCTGCCGTCGGCCGGGTCCCCCGCGGACCGCACGAGCCTCGGCGCCTCCGCCGGCGCCTCGGTCGCCACCGCCGATCCGTTCGACGAGGACGACGCCGCCGGGAACTCCCTCGAGGAGACCGCGACCTACACCCCCGTCTTCGACGAGACCGGGCCCTCCGCGCCGGTCAGCGAGGAGACGGCCCCGTTCACCCCGGTGTTCGACGAGACCGGACCCTCCACAGCGGTCCCGGATCCCGCGCCCGCCCCGCGCGTGGTCTCCCCCATCAGCGCCTCCGCGGAGGACGTCCGCCTCGCCGGGTACGCCCCGGTGCCGACGTTCGACGCCCCGGACCGGTCCCCGTCGGAGGCGGACCAGGCCTCCGCCTGGGGACCCTTCCCCACCGCGGCCTCCGCCGAGACCGCGGCGCCGAGCGCGCCCGCTCCGTCGGCCCCTGCTCCGTCGGCTTCCGCGCCGTCGGCCCCCGCGCCGTCGGCCGGCGGGTCCTCCTCCGATGCGCCGGCGGGCAGCGGCGTGCGGCTGGCCTCCGGCGGCGTCGTACCGCTGGGTCCCGCGGGCTCCTCGGCCGCATCGGGCTCCCCGCAGAGCCCGCAGGGATCCGCGCCGAGCCCGATGGGATCCGTCGGATCCGCCGACGCCACGCGCCCCCTCGAGAGCTACCCGGTGCCGTCGCCGGCGCCCGCGGCCCCGCCGGCCTCGCCGGCATGGGCCCCCGCCCCGGCGCAGGCGGCGCCCGGCCAGCCGACCTACGGCCAGCCCGCCCCGGGCCAGCCCGCCTACGGGCAGGCCTCCCCCGGTCAGCCGGGCGGCGGCTACGGCTACGGCCCGGCGGGGTCAGCCGCCGCGGGCGCTCCGGCGGCCCCCGGCACCGGCTACCCGGCTGCCGCGCCGTCCGGAGCGGGCTATGCCGCCGCCCCGGCGGGCGCCGCCGTCTTCGGTACCCCGCCGCCGGCCGGCGGCGCTCCGGCGGGAGGCGCTCCCGGCGCCGCTCCGGCGGACTCCGGCGAGGGCAAGGATCGTCGTCGGACCTGGATCGCCTGCGCCGGATGCCTCCTGCTCGTGCTGATCCTGGTGATCGTCGGCGTCTTCGGGGTGCGGGCCTGGCTCGGCGGGGACGACGACGGCTACTCCCGCAGCTCCGAGTCCACCACCGCGCAGAGCTCCGAGGAGGCCCCGTCCGAGGACGCCTCCGAGGAGGCCACCACGGAGCCGAGCGAGGAGGAGGACGTCTCGCCCGCCCCCGACGGCTCGCTCGACCTCACCTCCGTGCAGTCGCCCACGGGCAACATCCGCTGCTCCCTCGCCGAGGGCTCCGTCGGCTGCTCGGTCTCCGAGCGGGACTTCTCCGCCGGCGACCAGGAGGACTGCTCCGAGACCGCGTTCTCGATCGCGATCAGCTCGGGCGAGGCCGCCCTTGCCTGCGGGACCGTCTACGGCTCCGAGAGCGCGACGACCCTCGAGTACGGCAGCAGCACGACCATCGGCGAGGTGGCCTGCACGAGCCGCTCCGACGGCATGACCTGCTGGAACATCAAGACCGGCAAGGGATTCATGGTCAACCGGGACGAGTACCGGACCTTCTGACCCCAGGACCCAGCCCCAGGGCCCGACCCCCAGGACCACGACGGAGCGGAGCAGCACGAGGATGGGCAGACCCAAGCTGAAGGACGTGGCCGAGCACGCCGGCGTCTCGGTCACCACGGTCTCCCGCGTGCTCAACGACCGCGGCTACCTCAGCGCCGACGTCCGGCGCCGGGTCGCGGAGGCCATCGCGGCCCTCGACTACCGCCCGCACGAGGTCGCCCGCTCGCTGCTCGGCAAGCGCACGCGCCTGGTCGGGCTCGTCGTCCCCAGCGTCGCCGACCCCTTCTTCGGGGAGCTCGCGGCGGCCGTCGAGGAGGCCCTCGCCCGCGAGGGCTACAAGATGCTGCTGTGCGACAGCGGCGACGACCGCGAGCGGGAGGTCCAGTACCTCGAGATGCTGCTGGCCCAGCAGGTCGACGGCATCCTCACCTCCACCCACAACGACGACATCCCCCACTACCGGCGCACCGACCTGCCGGTGGTCGCGCTGGACCGCCGACTGCCCGGCGGGGCGGTCCCCAACGTGCGCAGCGACAACCGCGCCGGCGGACGCCTGGCCACGGAGCTGCTGGTCGCCGAGGGCGGCCGCGACATCCTCCACGTGACCGCGACCGACGACGCGAGCAACGAGCGCATGGCCGGCTATCTCGAGGTCCTCGCCGAGAACGGGCTCGCGCCCCGCATCCTCGCCTACGGCTTCGGCATCCCCCATGCCGAGCGCCGCGGGATCATCGAACGGCATCTGGAGGAGCATCGGCCCGACGCCGTCTTCGCCTCCGACGACATCAGCGCCTCGATGGTCATCGACTGGGCCCGCAAGAACGCCGTCGCGGTGCCGGAGAGCCTGCGCGTCGTCGGATACGACGGGACCGCCGTGGTCCGGGAGATCGGCCCCGGGCTCACGACGGTCGTGCAGCCGATCGGCGAGATCGCCGACGTCGCCGTGCGGATCCTCCTGGATCGGCTCGACGAGGACTCCTCCGACGGCGCGGACGCCGCGGAGTCCCGCACCGCGGACCGCGTGCTGCCGGTGACGCTGCATCGGGGCCGCACCGCCTGAGCAGTGCGGCCCCGAGGGCTACCGAGTCCTCCGGTCCGACGACGGCCGAGGGCGGCCGACGGCGATCCGTCGGCCGTCGTCGGCCGTCATGCGAGGGTCAGGCCGTGGGGGCCGGCTCCTTCGCGGCGTCGTCGGCCGCATCCGTCTCGTCGGCCTTGTCGGTCGCATCCGTCGCCAGCGTGCGGACGGCGAGGAAGCTGTCGCCGGCTTCGAGCGGGGCGTCCGCCGCGGCGGTCTGCTCGACGGTGTAGCGGTCGGCCGCGTTGGTGATGACGACCGGGGTGGTCACGTCGTAGCCGGCGGCGATGACGCCCGCCCAGTCGACCTCGGCGAGGACGTCGCCGCGGGAGACCTTCTGCCCGGCGCTGACCACGGCGGTGAAGTGCTTCCCGCCCAGCTGGACCGTGTCCAGGCCGACGTGCACGAGGATCTCCACGCCGTCATCGCTGGTGATGCCGTAGGCGTGGGCGGTGGGGAAGGCGACCGTGACGGTGCCGTCGACCGGGGAGACCACGGGGCCGGAGGAGGGGACCACGGCGCCGCCCGGGCCGAGCACGGCCCCGGCGAACATCGGATCGGCGACGGCGGCGAGCGGAACGGCCGTGCCGAGCGCCGGGGAGCCGATCGCGGTGGCGTCGCCGACGGTCACGGGCGCCGTGGCCGCAGCGTCCGCCGAGGAGGTCGCCGCAGCGGCGGTCGCCGCGCTGGCGGCGGCGTCGACGGCCGACGGGTCCAGCACGTGGCCGCGCGAGATCTTCCAGCGGGTGTAGGCCCAGGTCGCGGAGAAGGAGAGCGCGAAGCTCACGGCCGCGCACAGCAGGAAGGCCGGGATGCTGGAGGCCTTGATGGAGACGAAGCCGATCAGTCCGGCCGCGCCGAGGGACACCGCGACCACGTTGAAGATGCTGACCAGGGCGCCGGAGACGGCGGCGGCGCCGAGGGCGATGAAGAAGGGGAACTGCAGGCGGAGGTTCACGCCGAAGATCGCGGGCTCGGTGATGCCGAGCAGCGCCGACAGGCTCGAGGCGCCCGCCATCGCCCGCAGCTTGCCCGGTCCGCGCAGGGACACGAAGATCGCGAGGGTGGCGGCGCCCTGGGCGATGTTGGCCATGGCGGCGATCGGGAAGATGAAGGATCCGCCCTGGCCGATGAGGCTGAGCTCGACGGCGGGGAAGCTCTGGTGCAGGCCGGTGACGACGACGGGCGAGTAGACCGCGCCGAAGATGGCGCCGCCGAAGGGACCCGCGGCGGTGTACATCCACTCCAGGCCCGCGGTGATGGCGTCGCTCAGGCCGCGCATGAGCGGGCCGACGGCGATGAAGGTGAGCAGGCCGGTCGCCAGCAGCGAGAGCATCGGCGTGAAGAGGAAGTCGAAGGTGCCCGTGAGCACCTTGCGGCAGAGCTTCTCCGCGAGGGAGAGGACGTAGACCACGGCGAGGATGGGGATGACCGTGCCCTGGTAGCCGGCCTGGGCGACCTGCAGCCCGAGCACGTCCCAGTAGGTCATGGTGCCCTCGGTGATCGACTGCGCGACGTCGTACCCGCTGACCAGCGAGGGCATGACCATCGCGCCGCCGAGTGCGGCGCCGAGGTAGGGGTTGGCGCCGAACCGCTTGGCGGCCGAGAAGGCGACCAGGATCGGCAGGAAGGTGAAGGCCGCGGAGGCCAGCAGGTTCACGAGGTCCGCGGGATCGGCGAGCCAGGGGGCCCGCTCGACGAGCGAGGCCGGGCCGAACAGGCCCTCGGCGGTCAGCACGTTGTGCAGCGCCATGAGCAGACCGCCGGCGATCAGCGCCGGCAGGATCGGCACGAAGATGTCCGAGAGGATCTTGATGAACCGGACGACGGGGTTGCCGCGGCGGCCGGCGATCTCCTTGAGCTCGTCCTTGCCGGCCTCGGTGATGCCGCCCTGGGCGACGAGCTCGCGGTGGACGATGTCCACGTCGCCGGGGCCGATGATGACCTGGTACTGCCCACCGGCCATGAAGGTGCCCTTGACGTCGGGGTTCGCGTCGAGGGCGGCCTGGTCGATGGCCTTCTCGTCGACCACGACCATGCGCAGTCGGGTGGCGCAGTGGGCTGCGGCTTGGATGTTCTGTGGACCGCCGAGGGCGGAGAGGACGGAGCGGGCGACGTCGCTGTGCTGCACGGGATCTCCTACGAGCAGGGGGCTCGGAGCTGGAATGTCGGAACGGCCGGGTCGTTCCGGGCGGCCGATGCGGTATGTCAATCGAATGACACATTAGCGATCGGACCGCCCGCACGGGGCCTCAAGAACGACCTCGGCGCGAGATCTGCATCACGCGCCGAGGCCGGATGGCGGGTCAGGCGGAGGGGTGGGCGATCGGGCCGACGAGCCGCGCGCGACCCGTCGGCGCCGCGACGCGGACCTCGGGCTCGCCGGAGCCGAGGAAGCTGCGCAGCGAGAAGGCGAGCAGGTCGTCCACGAAGATCTCCGTCACCGAGCGGTCGTGCACCACGGTCAGGCGGCGCGGCCCGCTCGCGGGCGGCAGGGTCGCCTCGCGCGCCCCGCCGAGCGGGTAGCGGCTCGCGCTCCGGTCCACGCGCAGGCGCTCGGCGTCGAGCTCGATCCGCACGGCGTGCTCGCCCGCGGCGATCTCGAGGGCGAGGGACGGGGTCGCAGCATCGGCAGGCGCATCGGCGTCTGCATCGGCGTCCGCATCGGGGTCGAGCTCGACGACGGCCCGGAGGGCAAAGGAGCGGGCGCCGGCGAGCTCCGCGATCGCGCTCGGCGCGGCGGTGAGCTCCGTCGGCAGCGAGGCGACGGGCGTCGGCCGACCGATCTGCGCGAGCTCGACGGCGGGCTCGTGGCGCAGGATCCCGCCGTGCAGGCTCAGGCGGCGCGGCAGGGACAGCGTGTGCACCCAGCCCTCCTCCGCAAGGCTCGGCTGGTCGTCCTGCGCCGGGTTGCCGAGCCAGGCGAGCAGGACGGCGTCCTGCGTGCCCTCGCGGCCGGCGAAGGCCTGCGGGGCGTAGAACTCGAAGCCCAGGTCCAGCGGACGGAACGCCGTGGCGGCACGCAGCTCCGTGCCCACCAGGTCGCCGACGACGTAGCCCGCCACATCGGGACGGGTCTCGGGATCGCTGCCCTCGACCCCGGCGCCCTGCGGGCAGAAGATCAGGACGTGCCGGTCCCGCCCGAGCTCATGGTCATGCAGGACGAGGATCGCGGGGCACTCCCACATGTATCCGAGGTTCCGCAGCTCGGCGGCGTGCGGGCCCGTGAAGGTCATCTCGCCGTCCACGGTCCACGGCCCCTCGAGCGCGGGCGCCGAGTGGAGCAGGATCGCGCCGGTGAGGTCGGTGCGCTGCACGCCGAGGCACATCCGGTAGCCGTCCTCGGAGGTCTCGAAGACCATCGGATCGCGGAAGTGGGCGGTGTACCCCTCGGGCCGACGAGCGTCGGGGAGGACCGGGTTCTGCGGGCTCTTCTCGAAGGTCTCGAAGTCCGCGGTGCGCAGCAGCGCCTGATGGGCCTGCCGCACGTCACCCTTCTTCACGTTGCCGGTGTAGAGGAACGCGGCGCCCTCGGGCTGGACCACGGCGCCGCCCGAGTAGCAGCCGTCCTCGTCGTACCAGGTGTCCGGGGCGATCGCCTGCGGACGGATCGTCCAGCGCAGGAGGTCCTCGGAGACCGCGTGGCCCCAGCCGATCCGACGATCGGTCGGGAAGCCCGGGCCCCACTGGAAGAAGGCATGGGCGGTGCCGCCCTGCATGATCAGCCCATTGGGGTCGTTGATCCGACCCTGGGGCGCGGTCAGGTGGAACTGGGGGCGGGAGGAGGCCGCCACGTCGGGAGCTGTCGTCACGCGGGCCAGGGTACGCGATCTGTCAATCGTTTGACAGAGGTGGAGACGAGGCAGCCTGCAAAGCAGCCTCCGACGCAGCTCCGGAGACCAGAACAGCCCCTCACCTCGGGACATCCTGTCAGATGCCGCGCAGATGAGGGGCTGCTTCGGAGCTGGAGACGAGATTCGAACTCGCAACCGCCTGTTTACAAGACAGGTGCGCTACCGTTGCGCCACTCCAGCGGGGGTGGGGCCGGCCGACTGCTCGACCGGCCCCTGAGACTACCGGATGGCTCTCAGCCCTCGCCGCCGTCGGATGCGGCGGTGCCGGTGGCCTCGGCGCCGCCCGCATCGGAGGCGGTGGACTCGTCGCCGCCGGCGTCGGACGCCGTCGAGCTGATCGTCGCCCCGGCCGCGACGGCGGCCTCGAGGAACGCACCCTCGGTATAGAAGTCCTGGAACTCCGTGCCGTCGATGGTGAGGTACGGGGTGCCGCCGCCGGTCTCCGAGGCGTACGGATCCGCGACGTCGTCGACCCAGTCGGTGTAGGTGCCGGCGGTCAGGCACTCCTGGACGGAGTCGGAGGCGCCGGCCTCCTGCGCGTAGCCCCAGATCTCGTCGTCGGTCAGGCCCGCGGAGCCCTCGGCCGGCTGGTTCTCGAAGAGCAGCTGGAGGAAGGTGAGCGCATTATCCGGGCTCTCCTCGTAGATGCACACCAGCGCGTTGGCGGTGCGGCTCGAGTAGTCGCCGGTGGTGGACGCGGTGTCGAGGAAGTTGCGCGGCACGAGGTGCAGGGTGATCGCGTCGGAGGCGACGAGGTCCTGGACGTCCTGGCCGTTGGCGGCCTCGAACTGCCCGCAGTAGGGGCACATGAAGTCCAGGTGCAGCTCCACGACGGGAGCGCCGGAGCCCTCCTCCGCGCCGAAGGCGAGGTACGGCTGATCCTCGGCCATGCCGGCGGGGACGGCGACGGGGCCCGCGGGGCGGGTCGCCTTGTAGATGCCGTAGCCGATGCCGCCGGCCGCGGCCAGGGCGATCACCACGATCACGGCGATGACGGCGTTGCGGATCGAGCGCTGCCGACGCAGCTCCGCCTGCCTCTGCTTGCGCAGGGCCTCGCGCTGCGCCTCGCGGCGCTCCTGCGCGGACTTCGAAGGACCGGACGCGGCCATGGATGCTCCTCTCGCCGGATCTCGGCGATGGTCGACGGGACGGGGCGAGTGTAGCGGGGCCAGATCAGCGAAGGCTCGGAGGTGTGAGCGAGCCCGGACACAGCCCAGAAGAGGCCTCGGAAGACGTCGTCGCAGACGTGCCGGAGGCGTCCGCGAGGGGCTCAGCGACGCCAGAAGGCGAGGTCGTCGAGCCGGGGTCCGGAGCCGAAGGGGAAGTAGTCCACCATCCCCTGCCGCGCCAGGAGGGTCGTGATGATCGCTGCCAGCAGCAGCAGGAGCAGGCCCAGCAGCACGGAGGTCCAGAGCCGATCGGGCGCGGCGGCATCGACGAGGCGGTGCGCGCCGTTGCGGGTGGTGCGGCTGCCGATGCCCACCCAGGTGATCAGGAGCGTGATCGTCATCGCGACGACGAAGGCGAGGCCGTCGGGCGGCGCCGGCGGGCTCGCGAGCGTCCAGGCCGCATCGATCGCGAGCCCCACCAGGAGCCCCAGCACGAACGGGAGGATCGCCTGCAGCACCGTCTCGAGCAGTCCGAGGGCGAAGCGGAAGGGCGCGGCGGCGCCGGTGCCCCACAGCGGCCCGGATCCCCGGGATCCGCGCATGCGGGCGTCGGCGACGGAGCGCGCCGAGCGCTCCCAGGTGCGGGCGAGCGCCCCGAGCACCAGGAGCGCGGCGATCGCGACGTAGGGCGCGACGCCGGCGAGGGCGATCAGCAGCAGATGCCCGATCCAGACGAGCGCCGGTCGGCGCGGCGGCATCATCGGCTGCGGCCAGCCGCCCGGAGGGGCCTGCATGCCCTGGGCCCCGGCCCACGGCGCGAGCTGGCCCGGCTGGCCCGGCTGGCCCTGCATGCCGGGCTGGCCCTGCGGGGCCATCTGCCCGGGGTGCCCCGGCATCACTCCAGCCTGCCCGGGCATCGGACCGGCCTGGCGGAACGGCTGCTGCTGCGACGGCTGCTGCTGCTGCGGGAGCGGCGCCTGCCCGTACCCCGGAGGAGCGGGACGCGCCTGCTGCGCGGGATACGGCTGCTGCATCGGTGCGGCCTGCGGAGCGGCGTGACCCTGCGGAGCCGGATGCTGCTGCCCCGGATACGGCGACTGCGCGGGATACGACCGCTGGCCCGGGTACGACTGCGGGGCGGGTGACGTCGGATGAGCGGGCGCGGGCGCGGCGAACTGGCCCGCTCCCCCGAGGGCACCGCCCGGCTGGTCCTGCACGCCGCGCCGCACGGGGCGTCCGCCGGGCAGCGGGGAGCCCGGGGAGGCCCCGGGGATGTCCTCGCGGATCGGCGGCATCTGCAGCGTCGGCGAGCCGAAGGCCGGGATCGCCTCGGTGACGCCCTCGGCGGAGGCGGCCGACGAGGCGGCGCCCCCGTGCACGGGCAGCACCTGGGTCGCATCCGCGGCCGGCAGAGCCTGGGTCGCATCCGCGGCCGGCAGGGCCTGGGTCGCATCGGCTGCGGGCAGCGCCTGCGTGGCATCCGCGGCCGACAGCGCCCGGGTCGCGTCGGCGGCCGACAGCACCTGCGTCGCGCCTGCCTCGTCGGCCGCGGCGCCTGCCGCATCGTCGGCCGCACCGATCGACGGGCCGGTCGGCGAGCCGCCCGCCGGGCCGGCGCCGAGGACCGCGGTCGCGCCAGCCCCGGCGGCGGGCAGGGCCACGGTGCGGCCGCGGGCCTCGAGGGCCTCCGTCGGCCCCGGGTCGTCGTAGCGGGTGAGGTCGAGCTCGGCGAGCTCGGCGAGCATCGTCGCGGGATCGGGCCGCCGCGAGGGGTCCGCGGTGAGCGCGGCGCGCAGCCAGGCCGCGAGCTCGGTCGGCGCGCCGACGACATCGATCTCCCCGAGCTCCGCGCGGCGCAGGACGAGGTCGGCGCGACCGGTGCCGAAGGGCTCGCGCCCGGTCGCGGCGAAGGAGAGGAGCGCGGCGAGGGCCCACCAGTCCCCCGCCTCGCCGGTGCTGTTGGTGACGATCACCTCGGGGTCGAGATAGGCGGCGGTGCCCATCACGAGGCCCGTGGAGGTCAGCCGCGAGGCCTCGGCGGCGATCGCGATGCCGAAGTCGATGATCACCGGGTCCAGGCGGTCGCCGTCGGGGTCGTAGGCGGTGAGATCCTCCTGGCCGGCGTGGCGGAGCAGCACGTTGGAGGGCTTGAGGTCGCGGTGGATCACGCCGGCCTCGTGGATGCGCGAGAGCGCCTCCCCCAGCACGAGGCCGATCTCGCGGACCGCCTCGGGGTGCAGCCCGCCCTGCTCGCGGACGGCGTCCTCGAGCGTCGGGCCGGGCACGAACTCGGTGACGATGAAGGCGTCGGGCGAATCCAGCTCGGCGTCGAGGATCCGCACGATGTTCTCGCTGCGCACGAGCTTCTGCGCGGCGACCTCGCGGCCCAGGCGCTCGCGCGCGAGCGGGTCGTCGGCGATGTCATGGCGCAGCAGCTTGATCGCGACGTCGGTGCCGTCGGCGTCGACCGCGCGGTAGACGATGCCCATGCCGCCCGCGCCGATGCGTTCTTGCACCTCATAGCCCGAGTCCTCGGCGAGCGCGACGAGCCGCGGGTCGCGGCGGCCGGTGCGGGAGGTCGAAGCGGAGTCCATGGTCGCCATGCTACGAGGAGCGGTGTGGAGGAATCGTGGCGACCTGGGGACCGATCGCCTGGATCGATACCCTGCAGGGGTATATGCTCGCCGTGTCCGCGGCCCGCGCCGCCCCCTTCTCCGACGAGGAGCACCCATGAGCACCAGCACCTTCGGCGTCGCCGGCCTGACCTGCGGCCACTGCGTGAGCGCCGTGACCGAGGAGATCTCCGCCCTCGACGGCGTCAGCGACGTCCGCGTGGACCTGGTCTCCGGCGGCGTCTCCACCGTCACCATCACCGCCGCCGCGGAGATCACCGACGAGGCCGTCGCCGCCGCGGTCGACGAGGCCGGGGACTACCGCCTGGCCGATCTTCCCGCCTGAGCCCGCCTGAGCCCGCCTGCTTCGGCCGGTCCGGCCGGATTCCCCGTCGCCCCTCCTGGGCCGACGGCCCTTCCCTGTGGGACGATGCCCCCCGGCGCCGAACGAGCGCCAGGGGGCACGCCCCCGGGGGACGAGAGGACGTGAGGCCATGCGCTCGAATCTGTTCGACGCCGCCAACCAGGAGCGGCAGACCAACGACCGGTGGACGCTGCAGTCCAACAAGATGCTGCGCAGCGCGCTGTTCCCGCAGTCGCCGGAGATCATCGCCGCCCAGGGCGCGATGGTCGCCTACCAGGGGCAGATGGACTTCTCCTACCAGGGGTCCGGCGGCGGCATGAAGCTGCTCAAGAAGATGGCCACCGGTGAGGGCGGCAACCTCATGCGGGTGCGGGGGCACGGCGAGGTGTTCTTCGCCCACCAGAACCACGAGATCTTCCTGGTCCAGCTCGAGAACGACGCGCTGACGCTGAACACGCGCTCGCTGCTCGCCTTCGACAGCACCATCCAGTGGGACATCCGCTCCCTCGGCGGCGCGGGCTTCATGGCCGGCGGCCTGTTCAACCTGTTCCTCCAGGGGCAGGGCATGGTCGCGGTGACCTCCGACGGCCCGCCCATGCTGCTGGACTGCTCGCAGCAGCCCACCTACGTGGACCCGCAGGCCGCCGTGTGCTGGTCGGCGAACCTCCAGCCGCAGATCAAGAACGACTTCAAGATGGGCTCGTTCATCGGCCGCGGCTCCGGCGAGTCCTTCCAGCTCGCCTTCCACGGACCGGGCTTCGTCGTGGTGCAGCCCTCCGAGGGCACCCCGGTAGTCCAGGGCTGAGGACCGCCATCCCCTTCCCGGCCGTCACCGCTCCCCCTGCCTCGCTGCAGGGGGAGCTTCGCGGTCTCGGCGCCGACGGGCTGCGCCGCGCCGCGCAGGCCGCGTCCGACATGGTCGCGGCCGACCTCTCCGTGCGCTCCCCGCTCATCGACCCCGTCCCGGCGGCGATCGGCGCCGAGCGCTGGCGCGAGCTCTCCGCGGGCCTCGTCCAGCGGGCGCGCCTGCTCGACGCCCTGCACGCCGACCTCTACGGGCCGCGCGCGAGCCTCGCCTCGGGGATCGCGCCGACGGCGGCGCTGCTCGCCGACCCCGCCTACCTCCGCACGGCGGTCGGCATGCCCGCCCGCGGCCCGCGACGGCTGTTCGCGCTGACCTCGTGGGTCGAGCTCGCGACCGACGGCACGTGGAGCGTCCGCGAGGAGCACGTGGACGTGCCCGAGGGCGTGGGCGCGACCCTCGAGATGCGTCGTGCGCTCTCCCGCAGCGCCCCGGCGCTGTACCGCTCGACGCCCCTGCAGCGCCTGCACCCCTTCTTCGACGGCATCCGCTCGGGACTGCACCGGCGCGCCCGCGCCGGCGGACGGCTGGGCCGGGTCGCGGTGCTCACCGCGGCGTCCGACGCCGGTCGCGCCTTCGACCAGCACCGTCTGGCGACGCTCCTCGGCGTCCCGGTCGTGACCGCGGGCGATCTCGTCGTCGGCGCCCCCGGGCTGTCCCTGCGGCGCCCGGGCGCGGAGGGCCGCCGCGGCATCGGGGCCCGCCCGCCGCACGCCGACGAGGACCCCGTCGACCTGCTGATCCGCATGGTCCCCTCGGAGCGCCTCGACCCCCTGGACCTGGAGCCGACGGACGCCGGGATCACGGGCCTGGTCGAGGCCGCGCGCTGCGGCGACGTCGAGATCCTCAACCCGCTCGGCGCGGGCCTCCTCGAGAGCCCCGCGCTGCGCGAGGCCATGCCGGACCTGTGCCGCATCCTCCTGCACGAGGACCTGCGGCTCGGCTCCGCGCCGACGGCGCCGCCCGCGCTCTGGCCGAGCCTCGACCCCTCCGGCGGCGAGACGCTCGTCGGCCGCCCGCTGCGGCTGCAGCTCATGGCGGTCGCCGGACCCGACGGCTTCGAGGTGGTCCCCGGCGGCGTCGCCCGGACGACCGACGCCGGCCCCGAAGCGCTCAAGGACCTCTGGGTCGGCCCGGCCGCCACCAGCACGACCGCGTCCCTGAGCCTGCCCGCGGCCGCAGCCGCCGCCGACGCCGGTCCCTCGGTCGACGCCCCCTCCGCCGCCGGGCCCTCCGCCGCCGGGCTCTCCGGCATCGCGCAGGACGCCACCGCGCAGGACGACGCCGCGCAGGACGACGCCCGTCGGCCCGACCCCCGGGCCTCCGACGGCGAACGCCGGCTGCGCGCCGCCCCCGCCATCACCCTCTCGCTGGGCTCGGACCTGTTCTGGTTCGGCCGCTATCTGGAGCGCGTCGACGCGACCGCCCGGATCCTGCGCACCATGCTGGACGTCGCCAACGACCTCGGGGCCGAGCAGAGCCCCTCGGCCCGGACGGCGCTCGCGGTCCTGCTGCGCGCGGTCACCGACGTCACGACCACCGCCCCCGGCTTCCACGAGGTCGACCTGCACGACCCGAAGGCGGTCCGCCGCGAGCTCGAGAGCCTGCTGACGGAGACCGGCCGCCCCGGCTCCCTCGCGCAGTCCGCCGCGGCGCTCGTGCGCACGGCCCGTCCGCTGCGGGACCTGATCTCCGACAGCGTCTGGCCGACGATCTCGCGCCTGCGCGCCCGCATCCGCGGCCTCGGCGGGACCGAGCAGCCGCTGGAGACCGAGCTCAGCGCCGTCGTCGACGGCTGCCTGACGCTCTCCGGGGCGATCGCCGACTCGATGCCGCGGGCGCTCGGCTGGGACCTGCTCGAATGCGGTCGCCGCATCGAGCGCGCCACGAGCCTGCTCACGCTGCTGCCGGCCTGCCTGGGCCGGCGCCGCAGCCCCGCCGTGGAGGCGCGGGTCGTCGGAGCGATCGCCTCGATCACCGAGTCCGGGGCGAGCTACCGTCGCGTCTTCCGCACGGGCCTGCACCCCGAGCTGCTCCTCGAGCTCCTGCTCGTGGACGCCTCCCTCCCCCGCTCGATCGGATTCCAGCTCGATCGGCTCGCCTCCTCCGCGGCGCGCCTGCCCGAGGACGGGGCCGCGCTCGTGGCTGCGGACACCGCCTCCGCCGTCGCGGCCGGCGATGCGGGCGCCTTCTCCGTCGGCCCCTCCTTGGAGGTCCGCTCCGAGCTCGCGCACCTGCGCGCGCAGGTCGCCGGCTGGGACCCGGCCGCGCTCCTGACGACCGGGCCCGGCGACGCCTCCGTCCCGCTGCGCGCGGAGGCCGACGAGGCCCTCGACGCCCTGCGCCGGCTCGCCGCCGCGATCGAGGAGAGCTGCTTCCGCAGCGCCGATCCCGTCCACTCCTGGGGGCGCGACGATGCCTGACTCCCTGCAGGACCCGCCGCCGCTGATCCCGCTCGCCTCGGAGGCGCCGGAGGCCGATCCCGTCCACTACCGGGTCCGCCACCTCACCCGCTACCGCTATGCGCGGACCGTCTCGCGCAACGACGGCCGCGCGCATGTCGCCCCGCGGCCGACGGAGCACCAGCGCGTCCACTCGCACGAGGTGGAGGTCGGCCCCTCCCCCGCGCGCCTGTCCTCGCACTCGGACTTCTTCGGCAACACCTCGACGTACTTCCTGGTCGACGAGCCGCACGACGTCCTCGAGGTCCGATCCCACGCCCACGTGTCCGTCGCCGAGCGGCGCTACCCGCTGGAGTCGATGTCCCGCCCGTGGCAGCGGGCGCTGCCCTCCGCCTGGGGCCCGCTGATGCCGGCGGAGAGCATCGACTTCGCCCAGCCCTCGCCGCGCCTGCCCGATCCGAGCGCGGCCGCGGAGATCGCCGCCGAGGTCTTCCGTCCCGGGCGCGCGATCGGCGAGTGCCTGGCCGCGCTGGCGGCGCTCCTGCACGACGAGCTGGCCTACGATCCGGCCGCGACGACCGTCTCCTCGACCCTCGAGGAGGTGCTCGCGGTGCGGCGCGGGGTCTGCCAGGACTTCGCCCACACGGGCATCGCCGCGGTCCGGGCGGTCGGGCTCGCGGCCCGCTACGTCTCCGGCTATCTGCGCACCGCGCCGACGTCGGACGGCGAGCTGGTCACCGAGCCCGTGGGCGAGATGGTCGGCTCCGCCGCCTCGCACGCCTGGCTCGCGGTGCTGGTGCCCGGCTCCGGCTGGGTCGGCATCGATCCCACCAACCGCACCTTCGTCGACCAGCGCTTCGTCACGACCGCCTGGGGCCGCGACTACTCCGACGTGCCGCCGCTGACCGGCATCGTCGTCGGCCCGCCCGGCGCGGGGAGCGCCCCCGAGGTCGCGGTCGAGGTGGCGCCGCTCTCGTGAGGCTCACCTCTCCTCCCTACCCCCGCACGCCCCTCCGGTGAGAGGATCAGGAGGTCAGAGCGTGGCCGCTCGACCTCGCACGACGTCCGTCGGCCCCGTTCCCCCTGCTGCGACCTGCGCGTTCGCGCTCGTTCACAGAGCATGGGCGTACGCCATTTACGTGTATATGGTGGTGCGGAATTCTTCGTGCCCCTGGGGCACATCCGACCAGGCGTCGTCAGGCGCCGAGAGACCGAGGTGAGATGACCTCCTCCCAGCCCTTCCGCCTTGCCGTCATCGGCGCGGGTCCTGCCGGCGTGTACGCCGCCGAGACCCTGCTGCGCTCCGCTCCGGTGAAGTCCGGCGACCTCGAGGTGAAGATCGACCTGTTCGATCGCTTCCCGGCGCCCTTCGGCCTGATCCGCTACGGCGTCGCCCCCGACCATCCGCGCATCAAGGGCATCATCACCGCCCTCCAGCGCATCCTGGGCCGCGGCGACATCCGCTTCCTCGGCGACGTCGAGTTCGGCACCGACCTCACGGCCGACGAGATCGCCGACCACTACGACGCCGTGATCTACGCGACCGGCGCCCTCAAGGACGCGGACCTCTCCATCCCCGGCATCGAGCTCGAGGGCTCCCACGGCGCCGCCGACTTCGTCGCCTGGTACGACGGCAACCCGGACTACCCCCGCACCTGGGAGCTCGACGCCGAGCACGTCGCCGTCATCGGCAACGGCAACGTCGCGCTCGACGTGGCCCGCGTGCTCGCCAAGACCGCCGACGAGCTGCTGCTCACGGAGATCCCCGAGAACGTCCACGCCGGCCTCGCCGCCGCGAAGACCACCGACGTGCACGTCTTCGGCCGCCGCGGTCCCGCGCAGACGAAGTTCTCGCCGCTGGAGGCCCGCGAGCTCGCCCACCCCAAGGGCGTGCAGGTCGTCATGGACCCCCGCGACCTCGAGCAGATCACCGAGGCCGAGTGGGAGACCATCCGGGCCGACAAGCGCACCGACCAGATCGTCCAGACCTTCGAGGCGTGGACCGCGGAGCAGAAGCGCCGCGAGGAGGCCGGCGAGGAGGCCACGGACGCCCACGGCAACCCCGTCGTGCGCCGCCTGCACCTGCACTTCTGGCACAAGCCCGTCGAGGTCCTCGGCGAGGACGGCAAGGTCACCGGCATGCGCTTCGAGCGCACCCGCCTGGACGCCGAGGGTAACCTCGAGGGCACCGGCGAGATCGTCGACTACGACCTCGGCGCCGTCTACCGCGCGGTGGGCTACCACGGCTCCGAGCTGCCGGGCGTGCCCTACGACGCCCGCCGCGGCGTCATCACCAACGAGGCCGGTCGCGTGACCGAGGCCGACGGCACGGTCCGTCGCGGCTCGTACGCCAACGGCTGGATCAAGCGCGGCCCGATCGGGCTCATCGGCGCCACCAAGTCCGATGCGCTCGAAACGATCACCTCGCTGCTCGCCGACATCGACGCGGGCGTGCTCGAGTCCGCCCCGATCCGTGAGGACGACGCGATCCTGCGCCTGTTCGACGCCAAGGGCGTGCAGTACACGACCTGGGACGGCTGGGTCGCCCTGGACGAGCACGAGAAGGCGCTCGGCGCCGCCGCCCTCGACGCCGACGGCAACCCGCGCGCTCGCGTGAAGGTCGTCGAGCGCGGCGAGATGGTCCGCGTCTCCCGCGAGGGCATGCGCGCCATCGCCGAGGCCGAGGCCGCCGCCGAGGAGGCCGACGCCGAGGAGCCCTCCCGAGCCTGAGCGTCGAGCCTGAGCACCGAGCTCGGTCAGCGTCGCGGCCTCCCGCGACGGACGCTGATACGAACGCCGCGCACCTCCCGATCCTGTCGGGCGGTGCGCGGCGTTCGTCGTCCGCGGGGCGAGCGGGCGCGGCGCCGACGGGCGGGGCGCGCCGACGGGCCGGCGGGCCGGACTCAGTCGTCGGAGACGGTGACCGTCACCGGGATGTTCCCACGGGTCGCGTTGGAGTACGGGCACACCTGGTGGGCGGCGTCGGCGAGCTCCTGGGCGAGGGCGCGGTCGAGCTCGGGGATGACGACCTCGAGCTCGACGGCGAGCGAGAAGCCGCCGGACTCCTCGGAGCCGATGGTCACGCGGGCGCCGACGCTCGAGCCCTCGATGCCGACCTTCCGCTGGCGCGCGACGAGCTGCAGCGCGGAGTGGAAGCAGGCGGAGTAGCCGGCGGCGAAGAGCTGCTCGGGGTTCGCGCCGCCTCCGGCGCCGCCCATCTCCACGGGCACGGCGAGATCGAGGGCGAGGTCCGATCCGGCGACCTCGACGTGGCCGTCGCGGCCGGCTCCGGTGGCGAGGGCCTCGGTGCTGTACAGGGGCTTCATGATGCATCCTTCCGTTCGAGCTGGGAGAGGGCGGAGTCCAGGGCGGCGAGGGCCGCCCCGCTGTCCACCCGGGTCATGACCAGGGCGCTGACGAGCAGCGCCGTGCAGGTCTCGACGAGCCGGTCGCGCTCGGCGGCCGGCTGGAGCGGGTCCCGGGCCGCGGCGCCGCGCGCGAACGCGGCGTGCAGCTCGGCGCGATAGGCGCGCACCACCTCGGCGATCCCGTCATCCCGGGCGAGCCCGGAGCAGGCGGTGTTCACCAGGAGGCATCCGTCGGGGAGGGTGCGGCCGGACGGGTCCGCGAAGAGCTCGCGGGCCGAGCGGAAGTACTGCGCGAGGGCGTCGGGGTCGATGCTGTCGCCGCGCAGCCGGGCGAGCCCGGGACGCACGACCGCGTCGAGATAGTCCTCCACCGCGGCGTCGAACAGACCCCGCTTGGAGCCGAAGCCGTGGTAGATGCTGGAGGCGTTCAGACCGGTGGCCTGCTGGAGCGCGGCCATCGAGGCGCCGTCATAGCCCTCGCGCCAGAAGAGGTCGCGCGCATGGCGCACGACCTGGGCACGGTCGAATCCCGGCCGTCGTCCCATCGCTCCGCCCTCCATCCGCCTCCGGCGATCGTCCGCCGATCGCGCCCGCCCCGTCGGACTCTCGCGATCCGCCCTCCCGGCGGACCGCCCCGGCTCAGCGCCGGATGGAGGCGAGGTGGTCGGCGATGCGGTCGACCGCATCGGCGAGGAGGTCCACGCCGGGGAGCGTGACCAGGCGGAAGTGGTCCGGAGTGGTGAGGTTGAAGCCGGTGCCGTGGTTGATCAGCAGCTTCTTCGAGCGCAGCAGGTCGAAGGCGAACTGCTCGTCGTTGTCGATGCGGTACATCTCGGTGTCGATGCGGGGGAACATGTAGAGCGCCCCCTGCGCCTTGACCACATGCACGCCGTCGATGGCGCTGAGGCCCTCGTAGGCGACATCGCGCTGCTCGCGGAGCCGGCCGCCGGGGAGCAGCAGCTGGTTGATGCTCTGGTATCCGCCGAGGGCGGTGGCGACCACATGCTGCGCAGGCACATTGGGGCACAGGCGCATGTTGGAGAGCACGTCGAGCCCCTCGATGAAGCTCGTGGCGTGCTCCTTGGGGCCGTGCAGCACCATCCAGCCGGCCCGGAAGCCCGCGACCCGATAGGCCTTGGACAGGCCGTTGAAGGTGATGGTCAGCAGATCGGGTGCGAGCGAGGCGATCGGCGTGTGGACGGCGTCGTCGTAGAGGATCTTGTCGTAGATCTCGTCGGCGAGGATCATGAGGCCGTGCTTGCGGGCGACCTCGACGATGTCCCGCAGGACATGGTCAGGGTAGACCGCGCCGGTGGGGTTGTTGGGGTTGATGACGACGATCGCCTTGGTGCGCGGCGTGACCTTGTCGGCGATGTCGGTGATGTCCGGCCACCAGTTCCGCTCCTCGTCGCAGCGGTAGTGCACCGCCCTGCCGCCGGCGAGCGCGACCGAGGCCGTCCACAGCGGATAGTCGGGGGCGGGGACGAGCACCTCGTCGCCGTCGTCGACGAGGCCCTGGCAGACCATCTGGATGAGCTCGGAGACGCCGTTGCCGAGGTAGACATCGTCCAGGCCGATGCCGGGCATGCCCTTGGTCTGGTAGTACTGCGCGACGGCGCGGCGGGCCGAGGGGATGCCCTTGGAGTCCGAGTAGCCCTGCGCGGTGGGCAGATTGCGGATCATGTCGACGAGGATCTCGTCGGGGCACTCGAAGCCGAAGGGCGCGGGGTTGCCGATGTTGAGCTTGATGACCTTGTGCCCCTCGGCCTCCATGCGGGCTGCCTCTGCGGGGACCGGTCCTCGGATCTCGTAGCACACATCGCGCAGCTTCGAGGACTGGGTGAAGATCATCAGGAGACTCCTTGGGCCCGCGGGCCCTGTTGCGGCCGCGCGCGGGCGGCCGGCTCCGGCGCCCGGTGCGCCGGATCGGACCAGGGTAGCGCCGCGCCGGGCGTCCGCGCGGCCTCCGTCGGCTCCGTGAACCGATCGCGGGCGCCATGCCGGGGGCGCCGGATGCGGGCCCCTCTTGACGTGAGCGCCGCCAGGGTTTAATTTCTCCATGTAAATAAAGAGCGGCGCGCTCGGGACACCGTCGTCCCCGGCGTCCGCGCCGGACGGACCGCCGTCCCCGCAGCCCGCCCCCTCGAGCAGGAGAGCATCGATGCCCGTCACCGCCCCCACCCGTCGGATCCACCTCAGCGCCGCCGGGGTGTCCCTGCTCCTGGATGCGACCGACGGCCGCATCCCCGCGATCCTCCACTGGGGCTCAGCGCTCGGCGAGATCGACGCCGACGACGCCCGCACCCTCTTCGCGACCTCCACCCCGATCGCCTCGAACAACGCCGTCGACCAGCCGCTGCGCCTCGGCGTGCTCCCGCAGGAGACCGACGGCTGGATGGGCCGCCCCGGGCTGACCGGCTCCCGCGCCGACGGCTCCGGCTTCGCGCCGCGCCTCGAGGTCCGCGCGGCCTCGCTGCACGCCCCCGGCACGGCCGACGGCTACGCCGCCTCGACCGCGGAGCCCGTCGGGGCCATCGGGTCCGCTGCGTCCGTGGGGGCCCCTGCGGCCGACGTCGCCTCCGTGGCCGACGCCGCCGACGCCGCGGGCACCGCGCTGAGCGCCGAGTTCACCGCGGCCGGGGCGGGCCGCGTGCGCTTCGACCTGGCCGACGAGGTCCTCGGCCTCGCCGTCGCGCTCGATATCGAGCTGCTGCCCAGCGGCCTCGTGCGCACCCGCGCCGAGGTCGTCAACACCGGCGCGGACGACTACGTGGTCGCCGATCTCGTCACCGCGCTGCCGGTGCCGCTGGATGCGACCGAGCTGCTGGACTTCGGCGGCCGCTGGGGCAAGGAGCGCACGCCGCAGCGACAGGTCATGGGCACGGGCACGCACCTGCGCGAGGGCCGCCGCGGCCGCACCGGCGCCGACTCCGCCTACGTGCTGCACCTGGGCACGGCCGGCTTCGGCTTCGCCGAGGGCGAGATCTGGGCGATCCACACGGCGTTCTCCGGCAATCACACCCACTACGCCGAGCGGCTGAACTCCGGCGTGCAGGTCCTCGGCGGCGGCGAGCTGCTGCAGGCGGGCGAAGGGCGCCTCGCCCCCGGCGCCGCCTACCGCTCCCCCTGGGTCTACGGCTCGCACTCGGCCCAGGGCCTGGACGGCGTGGCCCGCCGCTTCCACGCCCACGTGCGCGACCGCGCCGCCCACGGCGGCCTCGCCGCCCCGGACGCCGACCGCCCCGTCACCCTGAACGTCTGGGAGGCCGTCTACTTCGACCACGACCTGCAGCGCCTCGTCGACCTCGCCGAGGTGGCCGCGGACCTCGGCGTCGAGCGCTTCGTGCTCGACGACGGCTGGTTCGGCTCCCGCCGCGACGACACCTCCGGCCTCGGCGACTGGACGGTCTCGGCCGACGTCTGGCCCGACGGCCTCTCCCCGCTGATCGACCGCGTGACGGGGCTGGGCATGGAGTTCGGGCTCTGGTTCGAGCCCGAGATGGTCAACCTCGACTCCGACCTCGCCCGCGCCCATCCCGAGTGGATCATGGCGCCGAGCGCCGACCGCCTTCCCCGCGAGTCCCGCACCCAGCAGGTGCTGAACCTCGCGATCCCCGAGGCCTGGCAGCATGTCCACGACGCGATCGACGCGCTGCTGGACGAGTACGAGATCGGCTACATCAAGTGGGACCACAACCGGGACCTGATCGAGGCCGCTCACCGCGGGACCGGGGCCGCCGGGACCCATGAGCAGACCCTCGCGGTCTACCGGATGTTCGCCTCCCTCAAGCAGCGCCACCCGGGGCTCGAGATCGAGTCCTGCTCCTCCGGCGGCGCCCGCGTCGACCTCGGGATCGTCGAGATCGCGGACCGCATCTGGGTCTCCGACTGCATCGATCCCCTCGAGCGCGCGCAGATGAACCGCTGGACCGCGCAGCTGCTGCCCTTCGAGGTCATGGGCAGCCACATCGCCTCCGGCGCCTCCCACACCACCGGCCGCCTGCACTCGCTGTCCTACCGGGCCGCGAGCGCGGTCCTCGGCCACCTCGGCATCGAGTGGGACCTGCGCCAGGCCACCCCGACGGAGCTCGACGAGCTGCGCGCATGGATCGCCTACTACAAGCAGGAGCGCGCGCTGCTGCTGACCGGCGACCTCGTGCGCGCCGACCGCGGCCAGGACTGCCTGTGGATCACGGGCGTCCTCTCCCCCGAGCGCGACCGCGGCCTCTACACCCTGGTCTGCGTCGACACCCCCGACATCGCGCCCGTCGGCCGCATCCGTCTGCCCGGGCTCGATCCCGAGCGCCGCTACCGCCTGACGCCGCGCGTGATCGGCGAGGCGCCCCGCGGTCTCGTGTGGCCCGCCTGGGCCCGTGCCGGCGCGGACCCCGCGACCGACACGAACCACGACGCGTACCGCGGCGGCGAGCTCGTCGACGGCCTCGTGCTGCCCGGCTCCGCGCTGACCGGCGCCGGCATCACCGCCCCGCTCATGAACCCCGAGACCGCGGTGCTGCTGGAGGTCGCCGCCATCGACTGACCCCCTCGTCCGCCGGGGCCGTCCCGGCCCCGGCGGATCCCCCTCGAAGGAAGGACGACGATGTCCACCGTCACCACCACGTCAGGAGGCCCCTCCAGCGGGGGCGCCTCCGCCTCGTCGGCCGCCGGAGCTCCGCGGCCCCGCCGTCGGCGCGACGACACGCGCCTGGCCCTGCTGTTCATCGCCCCCGCCTCCGTCGGCCTGCTGGTCTTCCTGGTCTGGCCGCTGCTGACGGGCATCTACTACTCGTTCACCGAGTACACGATCCTGACCCCGCCGGAATGGGTGGGCCTGGCCAACTACCGCGAGATGCTGACCGACCCGGTCTTCTGGAACTCGCTGAAGGTCACCGTCCTGTACGTGGTCATCAACATCGGCGTGCAGACCGTCGTCGCTCTGCTCATCGCCGTGCTCATGCAGCGCCTGACGCAGTCGACCTGGCTGCGCTCGCTCGTGCTCACCCCGTACCTGGTCTCGAACGTCGTCGCGGCGATCGTGTTCCTCTGGTTGCTGGACTCCCAGCTGGGCATCGTGAACCTGTTCCTGCAATGGATCGGCTTCGACCCGATCTCCTTCTGGGCCAACGAGGCCTGGGTGATCCCGACGGTCGCCCTGGTCAACGTGTGGCGGCACATGGGCTACACCGCGCTGCTGCTCTTCGCGGGCCTGCAGTCCATCCCTGCGTACCTGTACGAGGCGGCGAAGACCGAGGGCGCCGGCGAGTGGCAGATGTTCCGCCGCGTCACGCTGCCGCTGCTGCGGCCGATCCTCGCGCTGGTGCTGATCATGACGATCATCGGCAGCTTCCAGGTCTTCGACACCGTGTCGGTGACGACCCAGGGCGGTCCGGCGGACGCCTCGAAGGTCCTGCAGATGTACATCTACGAGAACGCGTTCGCGCAGTACCAGTTCGGCTACGCCTCGGCGCTGTCGGTCGCGCTGCTGGTGATCCTCATGATCATCACGTTCGTGCAGTACCGCGTCACCCGCGCCGGCGAATCCGACCTGGACTGACCGGACCGAGAGGAGTCAACGATGACCACCACCGCTTCCGCCTCCCCCGCCGCCCCGTCGCATCCGACGGGCGCCGCCCCGGCCCCGGTCCGCGCCCGCCGTCGGCGGATCTCCCCCGGGCGCGTCGTCGCCTGGATCGTCATGATCGTGATCCTGTTCGTGACGCTGTTCCCCTTCTACTGGATGCTGCGCACCGCGCTGTCGAGCAACACGGCGCTCGCGACGGATCCGACGAGCCTGCTGCCCGTGGGCTTCAGCCTCGGCGGCTTCGAGCGCGTCTTCGGCCTGCAGAGCGTGGAGGAGGCCGTCGCCCAGGGCGGCTCCGGCGCCTCCATCAACTTCTGGCGCTACCTGCTGAACTCCGTGATCGTCGCGACGGTCATCACCGTCGTGCAGACCTTCTCCTGCGCGATGGCGGCCTACGCCTTCTCCCGCCTGCGCTGGCGGGGGCGCGAGGTCGTGTTCATGGTGTTCCTCGGCGCGATGATGATCCCCTCGATCTTCACGCTGCTGCCGAACTTCATCCTGATCAAGAACCTGCATCTGATCGACACGCTCCTCGGCATCATGCTGCCGGCGCTGTTCATCTCGCCGTTCGCGATCTTCTTCCTGCGGCAGTTCTTCAACAACATCTCGCGCGAGGTCGAGGAGGCCGCCCTCATCGACGGCGCCTCGAAGGCCCGCGTGTTCTTCACGCTGATCCTGCCGATCTCCTCGGCGCCGCTCGCGACGCTCGCGCTGCTGACCTACATGGGCTCCTGGAACGAGTACTTCTGGTCGCTGCTGGTCTCCTACACCGACCAGTCGCGCGTGCTCACGGTCGCCCTCGCGGTGTTCCGGGCGCAGTCGCCCAACACCGGCACCGACTGGTCCGGCCTGATGGCCGCGACCCTCGTGGCGGCGGCGCCCATGCTGATCCTCTTCGCCTGCTTCGCGAAGAAGATCGTCAACTCCATCGGCTTCAGCGGGATCAAGTGAGGTACCGACGATGACGCACACCCCCTCCCTCCCCGAGCGCCCCGTCGCTCGCCCCTCCGGTCTGACCCGTCGACGCCTGCTCGCCACCGGGGCCGCCGCCGTCGGCACCGCCGCCGCGGCCGGCGCCCTGTCCGCCTGCGGATCCGGCGCCGCCGGCGGGAAGACGCAGCTGGACTACTGGCTGTGGGACGCGAACCAGCTGCCCGGCTACGCCGAGGCCATCGACCTGTTCATGGAGCGCAACGACGACATCGAGGTGCGCATCACCCAGATGGGCTGGGACGACTACTGGACCAAGCTGACGGCGGGCTTCGTCGCCGGCGCCGGCCCGGACGTCTTCACCAACCATCTGGGCCGCTACCCCGAGTTCCTGCGCCTGGGCGTGATCATCCCGCTGGACGGCCTGGCGCCGATCGATGCGGTCCCCGGCGACAGCTTCCAGCCCGGCCTGCAGGACCTGTGGACCGGGCAGGACGGCAAGCGGTACGGGCTGCCCAAGGACTACGACACGATCGCGATCATGTACGACCGGAACCTCCTGGCCGAGGCCGGCGTCGACGAGGAGGAGCTCGTCGGCCTGGACTGGAACCCGGAGGACGGCGGCAGCTTCGAGGCGATGCTCAAGCGCCTGACGCTCGACACCAACGGCGTCCGCGGCGATGAGGACGGCTTCGATCCCACGAGCATCCAGCGCTACGGGCTCGCGGCCGACGCCGGGACCGACTACACGGGCCAGACCACCTGGTCGCCCTTCGCCTTCTCCACCGGCTGGACCTTCACCGACGCCGACACCTGGGGCACCCGCTTCCACTACGACGACGACCGCTTCCAGGCCACCATGGACTGGTACTTCGGCCTCGTCGACAAGGGCATCCTCCCGGCCTTCGGCCTGTTCGGGGACTCCAGCCCCGCGCAGACCCAGCTCCAGGGCGGGCGCAGCGCGCTGTGCCTGACCGGCTCGTGGATGATCGGCACCTACGCGAACCTCGAGGGCGTGGACCTCGGGATCGCCCCGCTCCCCTCGGGCCCGATCGGGACCCCCATGTCGATGTTCAACGGCCTCGGCGACTCGATCTCGGCGCAGTCGGAGAACCCCGAGGCGGCCGCCCGCCTGGTCGCCTTCCTCGGCTCCGACGACTCGCAGACGATCATCGGGAAGCGCGGCATCGTCTTCCCCGCGACCGACGCCGGCACGCAGGCCGCGATCGACGCGTACACGGAGAAGGGGCTGGACGTCTCGCCCTTCACCGACCGCGTCGAGAACGACGAGACGGGCCTGTACCCGCTGGTCGAGAACGCGGCCGAGATCGCCTCGATCATGCAGTCCGCCTTCGACCAGATCTGGATGCGACGGATCGACGGCGCGGACTTCACCGCCTACAACGATCGGGTCAACGCCCTGTTCGAGTGAGCGGCGAGTCGAGCGGGCGGCGACCCCGCCCCGGGCGCCATCACGACCGCGGCCGGCCCTCGGCTTCATGCCGAGGGCCGGCCGCGCCGTTCAGCTGCCGGCGATGAAGCGCTGGAGGGCGATGACGGCGGCGCCGCGGGTCCAGTCGTCGAAGTCGTCGGGCAGGAAGCGCAGCTCGACGTCGCGGTGCACGGGCGCGAGCAGGCCGTCGAGGGTCGTGCGCAGCTCCTCGCCGTGCTGGAGCAGGGCCACGCCCTCGCCGCCCAGCAGCACCGCGTCCGGGTCGAGCAGGCCGACGAGGCCCGCGGCGACGACGCCGACGGCGTGCGCGACGTCGGCGGCGACCTCCCCCGCCGCCGGATCGCCCGCGCGGGCGGCCGCGATCACCCGCTGCAGGCCCTGCGCCTCGACCTCGTCCTGCGCCGCGCCCTCCTGCTCCGGCGGAAGGCCGGCCAGACCGCGCCGACGGGCCGCGGCGACCACGTCGCGGGCGCTCGCGACGTCGGCGAGCATGACCCCGCGGCCGTCCCGGGCGATCGTGGGGAGGGTGCCGAGCAGTCCCGCGCGGTGCGATCCCCCGCGGTGGACGGTGCCGCCGCGCACATGCCCGACGGCGACGCCCGCACCGATCGTGAGCAGCACGAACGACGGGTACCGGCGCCCGGCGCCGAACCAGATCAGGCCCTCGAGCAGGGCGTGGAAGTCGTTGCTGACGGTGACGGGCAGGCCGAGGCGCGCCTGCAGCTCCTCCCGCAGCGGGACCGGTCCCGGCCAGCCCAGCAGCCGCGCCTCGAGGACCTCGCCCTCGTCGTCGACGAGGACGGGGCCGGCCGCCCCGATCCCGGCGATCCGGGGATGCGAATCGACGAGGGCGCCGGCGAGGTCGGCGGCGACGGGGATGACCGTCGCGGGCGCGGTGTCCCGCAGCGGCGCGGAGAGCTCCTCGAGGGAGCGGCCGCGCACGTCCACGACGACCGCATGCACCTCGGTCGCGGTGATCTTCAGGCCGACGAACAGCGCATGGTGCTCGTCGACGTCCAGCGGCAGCTGCGGCCGTCCCTTGGTCTGCGGGCGCGGCGGGAGCTCCCGCAGCAGGCCCTGATCGAGCATCTCGCGGGTCAGCCGCGTGAGCGTCGGTCCGGACAGTCCCAGCCGGGAGGCCAGGTCGGTGCGCGCCCGCGGGCCCGTGCGCAGGAGATGCTCGTAGATCTCCGCGGCGGTGGGCGACCCCGGAGCGGCGGGCGCCTGCGGGGGGTGCGGCGGCGCGGCGTCGGCGGGATCCATGCGTCCAGAGTACGGACACCGGCGGCTACTGTGGCGTCATGACCGACATCGCCGCCTCCCCCGACCTCACCGGCAACCCCTTCGCGGTGCCCTCGACGTTGCCCGTGAGCCTGCCGGACTTCGCGGCGATCCGCGCCGAGCACTTCGCCCCCGCGATCCGCGCCGGCATCGCCGAGCAGCGGGCCGCGCTCGCGCGGCTCCGGGCCGACGACGCCCCGGCGACCTTCGAGAGCGCGATCCTGCCGCTCGAGGACGGCAGCCCGCTGCTGGTCCGCACCCTGCCGGTCTTCTTCCATCTCCTCTCGACCGACGGCACCGCGCAGATGCAGGAGATCGAACGGGAGATCACTCCCGAGCTGACCGCCCTGCAGGACGAGATCGAGCTGGATCCGGTCGTCGCCGCGAAGGTCGACGAGGTGCGGCGGCGGGCCGACGAGCTCGGCCTGACCGACGAGCAGCGGCACATCGCCGAGTCCGTGCACCTGCGGCTCACGCTGCGCGGCGCCCTCCTGGACGCGGACTCCCGCGAGCGCCTCGCCGCGCTGAACCAGCGCATCGCCGCCCTGCAGACGGAGTTCACGCAGACCGTCACCGCCGACCTGCACGGCGCCGCCGTGCACGTGACCGACGAGGCCGAGCTCGCGGGCCTGGACGAGGCGCAGCGGGCGACCGCCCGCACCGCCGCGGAGGACGCGGGCCTCGAGGGCTGGCTGCTGACCCTCATCCTGCCGACCGTGCAGAACCTGCTGACCTCCCTCGAGGACCGCACGCTGCGCCAGCGCCTGCACACCGCCTCGCTCGAGCGCGGCACGGGCAGCTGGGAGCTCGCGGCGCAGATCGCGCAGCTGCGCGCCGAGAAGGCCGCGCTGCTGGGCTTCGCGGACTTCGCCTCCCTCGCCGTCGCCGACCGCACCGCCCGCACCCCCGAGGCCGTCGAGGAGCTGTTCGCGCAGGCCGCGGCCCCGGCGATGCGGAACCTCGGCCGGGAGGCCGAGCGTCTCGCCCGCCGCGCGGCCGACGACGGGATCGCGCGGATCGAGCCCTGGGACTGGGCCTACTACGCGCAGAAGGTGCAGGCGGAGGACTTCGCGGTCGACCGGGCCGCGCTGCAGCCGTACTTCGTCCTGGACCGCGTCCTCGAGGACGGCGTGTTCCGCGCCGCCCGCGAGGCCTACGGCCTGCGCTTCGTCGAGCGCACCGATCTCACGCCCCCGCATCCGCAGGCGCGGATCTGGGAGGTCTCCGACGAGGACGGCACGCTGCGCGGCCTGTTCGTCGGCGACTACTTCGCCCGCTCCACGAAGCGCGGCGGCGCCTGGATGAGCACGCTGGTGGACCAGTCGCGGCGGGACGGCACCCTCACGATCGCCATGAACACGATGAACGTGTCGCGACCGGCGGAGGGCTCCCCCGCCTACGTCACCCTCGACGAGGTCGACACGATGTTCCACGAGTTCGGCCATGCGCTCCATGCGCTGCTGAGCGACGTCGGCGAGCGCATGGTCTCCGGCACCGCCGTGGAGCGCGACGTGGTGGAGTTCCCCAGCCAGGTCAACGAGATGTGGGCGCTGCGGCCGGGGATCGTCGAGCACTATGCGCGCCACGCGGTCACCGGGGAGGCCGTCCCCGCCGAGCTCCTGGAGAAGGTGCGGGCGGCCGCGCTGTGGAACGAGGGATTCCGGACCGTCGAGTACCTGGCCGCGGCCGTGCTCGACTGGCGCTGGCACCGCCGCGGCGCCGACGCGGGGATCGTCGAGGACCCGCGGGCCTTCGAGGCCGAGCAGCTCGCCGCGGCGGGGCTCGCGCATCCGCTGGTCGCTCCCCGCTACCGCACCGGCTACTTCCAGCACACGTTCGCGGGCGGCTACGCGGCCGGCTACTACTCGTACCTGTGGGCGGAGGTGCTCGACGCCGACGCCGTCACCTGGTTCGAGGAGCGGCTGGCCGGGGGCGCGAGCATCCGCGAGGCGGGCGCGGACTTCGCCCGCGGGGTGCTGTCGATCGGCGGGTCCCGGGACCTGCTCGAGGCGTACCGGGAGTTCCGCGGCGGCGACCGCGACGTCCGTCATCTCCTGCGACGGCGGGGCCTGATCTGACATGCTTCCCCTGACGGCTCGCGCGCATCGCGGTGCGCGCAGGGAGCCCGTCCGCGCGCATCGCGCGGGCACCGCGACCAGGACCCAGGGGGATCCATGACCACTGCCAGCACCAGCCCTGCCGGCGCGTCCGCCGAGGGCGCGTCCGATGACGACCGTCCGACGATCTACACCGCCTACGAGATCGACTTCATGCTGGATCTGCGGCCGACGGACAGCGGCCGGATCACACGCGAGCAGATCGGCCTGCGCTCGGCGCCCGAGGAGGCGCACGAGTTCGTGACCGCCGCGGTCACCTCCGGCCTGCGCGCTCGCGGGAAGGTGGAGCGCTCCGACGAGGGCCAGTGGCTGCTCGGCGAGGAGGGCCAGATCGTCGCGACGGTGCTCACCGCGGCCGACCGCTGGCTGGGCATCGCGCTCACCGAGGGCCAGGCGATGCGCATGGCCTTCGTCGTGAAGGCGAAGCAGGCCGTCCTCATGCTCACCCAGGACGAGCTCGACTCCTTCGTGGTCTCCTCGCTCCCCGATCCCGCGCAGGTGCCCGCGACGATCACCGACATCGCCGCGGCCTTCCTCGCCGAGAGCACCGCGGGCGCCGAGCGCACCGTCTCGCTGCGCCGCACGGATCTGGCCGATCCTGCGCAGCAGGTCCCGCTCATGTTCCACGTGGAGTCCGACGGCACCTGGCGCACCGGCCATCTGCCGCTCGACGAGGAGGGCATCCTCTCGGTCTCCGACGCCACCCGCGCCTCGCTCGCCGCGAGCGTCGCGGCGCTGTGGGAGGACGGCGAGAGCACGGTCCCCGCCGCCTGATCCGGGCCGCGCCGGGCGGCGCGGCTCCCCGGTCCGACGGGCGGCGCGCCGGTCCGACGGGCGGCTCCCCGGTCCGGCGGGCGGCGCGCCGGTGCGTCAGGGCTGCGCGATGCCCCCGTCGGACGCGGCGACGCTGGCCCGGCGCTCGGCGCGGGCCGCGCGCAGCCTCGCCCGCAGGCCGCGGATCGTGCGGTGGATGCGCCAGGCGACGTACACCCCGATCACCAGCAGGATCAGCGCGAGCACGCCGGAGACGACCGGCAGCAGGATCGTCAGCACGCCCATGACCACGGCGGCGAGGTCCTCGCCGGTGGAGACGAGGGCGTTGGAGACCGGTTCCGGGGAGACGTTCACGGCCGCTCTCGTCGTCGCCTTCGCGGTATGGCTGCCGAGCGCCGCGGCCGCGCCGATGACCGCCATGACGACGGCCGTCGTCGTATCGGTCTCCCCGCCCAGGAGGTAGCCGAGCGCGCCGCCGGCGATGGGGCGCACGACCGTGTGCAGCTGGTCCCAGAAGGAGTCGAGGAAGGCGACCTTGTCCGCCAGGAAGTCGACGACGAGCAGGATCCCGGCGATGACCAGGACGTCGGTGCGCTGCAGCACGTCGGGGACCTGCTCGAGCCCGGCGACGCGGCCGGTGAGGCCCAGCAGGAAGATCATGAAGTAGGGGCGGATGCCCGAGACCCAGCCGGATCCGAGCGTCATCAGCAGTGCTTCCATGGCGTCTCCTCGTCAGCTCATCCGCAGCTCATCAGCAGCTCATCCGCGCGGCCGGCGCCGGCGCAGCTCGCGCCGAAGCCGTCGGATCTGGGGTCCGGAGGGCCGCGAGTGCTCCCAGAAGGGGCGGTCCAGGATCGGCAGCAGCGCGCGCGATCCGTCGGCGAGCCGGAGCGCCGCGGTGAGGCCGTGCACCGGATGCACGACCCGGGCCTCGACGCCGACGACGTCGGCCCAGTCGATCTCGCGCTCCCGCACCGCGCCGCGCACGCGGATCGTCCGCGCCGCGATCTCCACGCGGGAGCGGGCGATCGCGAGGCCGACGTACCCGAACCGGAGCCCGGTCAGCACGAGGACGAGGTCGACGATCACCAGCGCCGCGACCACCGCGAGCGTCACGAGATCGGGGCTGTGGCCGGAGGGGACCCGCATCAGCAGCAGGACGGCGCCGATGATCGGCAGCGGCGCGGAGCCCAGCCCCGCTGCGGAGACGATCGCGCAGGCGGTGCTCCGTCCGAGCCGGTGATCGGGCTCGAGCACCCGGACCCGAGTCCGACCGCCCGCCGCGGAGGCGGCGGCCGAGGCGGACCGGACGCCCGCCGCGGAGCCGTCGGCCCGTCGGGCGGCGTCGGCGCCGGCTCCTCCGTCGAGGGCGCGCAGCATCCGCTCGACGGTCGCGGCGCCGCGCGTGAAGTCGGGCAGCGCGCGCCGGGGACCCGTCGGGGTGCCGAGGCTGCGGGGGATGGTCACCGTCCCAGGCTAGACCGGCACGGCGCCGGGGTCGACGGGGAGAACTGCCCATATCGCCCTGCGCCTCCTCGGCCTCTCGGCGCGACGCTCCCGGACGGGCCACGTACAGTGCCGTGCATGTCCTCCGGCTCGTCCGCACCGCGCTTCCGTCGTCCCGCCTCGCTCTACCCCAGCACCGCCGATGCGATCCCCGGCGCCCCCGATCCGTCGACCGCGACCGATCTCGCCCACGACTCGGCGCGCGCGCTGCTGGACGGGGTGTTCCACAGCTCGGATCCCGAGGTCGTGGAGCGGGTCGTCGCGCTCGCGGCGGACGACGGCCTCGGCGACCTCTCGGCCCTGTGGTCGAGCTCCCCGGCGAGCACCTTGCCGGGCGCGCTGTGGCGGCTGTACGTGCTGCACACCTGGGTCCAGCGCTCCGGCGAGGACGTCGTGCGCCGCTATCGCGCGGGCTCGCGCACGGTCCCGGGGCTGCGGTATCTCTCGGGCTTCGCCGAGCCGCCGGAGGTCGAGCCGGTGCGCCGGGCGATGGACGACATCCTGCGCGGCGCCTTCACCGGGGACCTGGCCCTCGCGCTGATCCGCGCCGGCGCGGTCGCCACGATCGTCGCCCACGGGACCGTGCACATGGCCGACGACGATCCGGCATCGGACCCCGACAACGCGATGACCCGGCAGGCCGATCGCCTCCTGCGCACCGGCGAGGAGCTCGTCGCCGCGGGCCGACGGGTCGAGGCCGGTACCCTCGACTGACCGGACCCGGCCGCCGACCCGCTCGTCGGCCGGCTCGGCGACCGGCTCGTCGGCCGTCGGGCGGTCGCAGGATTCATCTCACGCGCCGTCGGCCCCGGGCGGAGTGGCAAGGGCCCCGGAGCGTGCCCTAGCATGGTCGAGCGTCGGGCCGCGGTTGCCCCGGGCTCCAACATTTGCCGCTTCGAGCGGCCTTCGCGCCGACAGGCGCATCCCGGTCCGGCGCGCGACCTTCCTCGAGGCGTTCCGCATCCCGCGGGCGACGCCCGCACGGAGCACTGCGCCCCCGGCGCAAGGAGGCGTCTGGACGTGGTGCGACTTTTCCCGACCCGCGTCGAGCGGTCGATGTACGACCTCTTTGCGGAACTCGCGGAGACCCAGGTCCAGGCCGCCGACGTGCACTCGACGGTGCTCGGCAGCGGTCTGCGCGAGCGCGAGCGTCTGACCCCGCGCCTCCACGACCGCGTCACGCGGTCCGAGGAGCTGTGCCGGCGCATCGCGAACCGACTCGCAGAATCGCTCATCACCCCGTACCAGGCGGAGCTGCTCTACGACTTCGCGCTGACGATCGCCGATGCGATCTCGTCGATGGAGAACACCTCCGAGCTGCTGGTCCTCTCGCGCCTGGGCGCCGTCCCCGAGCCGCTCCTGGAGGCCGCCCGCGGGATCGAGCGCTCCGCGGAGATCACCGTCGCCGCCACCTGGAAGCTCGACGACGTACGGGAGCTCGGCGAGTACTACGCGCAGATGCGCAAGATCCGGCGCCAGGGGGATCGACTCGTCCGCCAGGCCCTCGGCTCGCAGTACCGCCAGGGCGGCGCCGCCTCCGAGATGCTGCCGGTGCGCGACATCATCGTCTCGATCGGGATGACGGTTTCCCTGCAGGAGCGCACCGGGCGCTTCGCGGACCTGCTGCGCGTCAAGGACGCCTGAGTGGACCCCCTCCTCCTGGCCCTCGTCGTGGGCCTGACGATGCTGCTGGCCTATTACAACGGCTTCCACGACGCCTCCAACGCCGTCTCGACCACGATCACCACCCGCACGCTCAAGGAGTCCAGCGCGCTGCTGCTGGCGGCCGTGCTGAACCTGCTGGGCGGTCTGCTGGGTCTGCTGGTCATCCCGGCGACCGCGACCTGGGCGCTGGACCTGCTGCGCCTGCACCATCTCTACGACCTCGGCGCCACGGACCCCGACCTGCTGGGCTGGGCGCTCGTGGTCATCCTGCTGACGACGCTCGGCTGGGAGGTGCTGACCTGGTGGATGGGGATGCCGTCCTCTTCCTGGCACGCCTTCTTCGGCTCGACGCTCGGGGTGACGGCCACTCTCGGGGTGCCCGACGCCTTCGCCCCGGTCATCGCGCTGCTGGTGATCGCGGCGGTGCTCGGCCCGCTGCTGGGCGCGATCGTCAGCTTCACGACCATGCGCGGGGTCCTCGCCTTCGGCCGCGCCGAACGGCTGCGCATCGGGCACCTGCGCTTCGCGCAGACGATCACCGCGAGCGCCGTCGCGACGGGCCACGGGATGAGCGACTCCCGCCTCCCCTTCGCGGTGCTGCTGATCGCGCTGACCGCCACGGGCAGCACCGAGGCCTCGACGACGGCGTTCATGATCCCGATCGCGGTGGCGATGGCGCTGGGCACGCTGGCCGGCGGCCACCGGATCATCCGCACCATCGGTCGGCGCCTGACGGACCTGTCGTCCGCGCAGGGCATGGCGGCGGAGACCTCCGCGGCAGTCGTCATGGGGCTCGCGGTGATCGGCTTCGACGTGCCGATCTCGACCTCGCACACGCTGTCCTCGAGCGTCGTCGGCGCCGGCACGGCGATCGGCCCCCGGCAGGTCCGCTGGAAGGTCGCGGCGACCATGGTCGGCACCTGGCTCGCCGCGCCCGTCGCGACCGCCGTCGTCGGCGCCGCCGCGATCGTCGTCGTCCAGGAGCTGATCTGACCCGCGCCCCGGAGCGGGCTCCCGACGGGCTCGGAGGGCACAGAGGACTCGGACTCCTCCCGGGACCTGCCGCTATCCTGGCCCGGCCGCCATCCGAGGAGGATCCATGACCGACGGAGAGTCCGCGTCGCAGCCTGCGCGCCGACGTCCCAGCTACGGGCTCCCGGGCCCGACCCCCGACCCTGCCGCGCCGGGACAGGATCCCTTCGCCGGTCCGGGCGCCGACGGCTCGGCCGCCCCCGACCAGCAGGGCGCCTGGGGCGCCCCCGCCTCGCCGTACGGCGCCTATTCCCAGGGCCCCGCCCCGCAGGGATCCGGCGCTCCGTACGGCTCCGCCTCCGAGGCCCCTGCCGTCGGCCCCACGGGCGGCGCCCTCGCCGGTCCCGCGGGCGGTGCCTTCGGCGGCCCCGCGGGCGCTCCCGCCCCTCCGCGGCGTCGGCGCCGCGGCCTGGTGCCGCTGATCATCGGCCTGGTGCTGCTGCTGATCATCGCGCCGCTGTTCGCGGTCGGCGGCATCGTGTGGTCGTTCTCCTCGCTCGTCGGCGACGCGAGCGCAGGTCCGGAGCCGCTGTCCGGGGCCACCTCCGAGATCGAGCTGCCCGCCAACGAGATGCTGCTGATCTACGTCCCCGCCGAGGACTCCGCGGCGGGTGCGGTCTGCACCGCGGCGGCCTCCGACGGGTCCGCCTCGCTCTCGGTGGTGGACCTCTCCGGCACCACGCAGTTCGGCGACGGCACCGTCTACGAGCAGGAGATCGGCGTGGCCGCCCTCGAGGACACGACGGTGACGATCACCTGCGAGGGCACCGACTCCCCCGCATACCTGGGACCGTACAACCTGCTGGGCAGCGCCGCCCCGATGCTCGTGGGTCCGCTCATCGGCGTCGTGGCGGGCCTCGTCGGCCTGATCCTGACGATCGTCGGCATCGTCGGCCTCGTGCGCTCCCGCCGCCGCTGATCCGGCGGCTCCGCCGATCCGGCGGCTCCGGCGCTCCGCTCTCCTCCGACGCCCGCGCCGTCCCTCCGACGGCGCGGGCGCCGGTGCGTCCGTCGGCGCGTCCGTCCGCCGATCCTCTCGGCCGACGGACGCCCTGGCGGCCGCCAGACGCCCCGTCGCCCGAGGCGTCTCAGCAGTCGATCCCCCGCCCTCCTCGACCGGGAGCCGTCGCCTAGAGTGACGGGGTGACCCCGAACCCGAGGATGGAGTGGTGAACATGCACCCCCGTGCAGGCCAGAAGGCTCTTCCCGAGGATCTCGTCGATGTCGACGCCCTTCTCGACGCGTACTACGACCTCCATCCGGATCCGTCGGATCCCGACCAGGCGGTCTCCTTCGGGACGTCGGGCCATCGCGGCTCCTCCCTCGACACCAAGTTCAACGAGGACCACATCGCGGCGACCACGCAGGCGATCGTCGAGTACCGCGCCGCGCAGGGCATCCGCGGTCCCCTCTACATCGGCCGCGACACCCATGCGCTCTCGCGCCCGGCGTTCGACACGGCGCTCGAGGTGCTCTCGGGCAACGACGTCCGCGCGCTGATCGACGCCGACGACCGCTACACCCCCACCCCGGCGATCTCCCACGCGATCCTCGTGCACAACCGCGGCCTCGCCGCCGGCGATCCCGCGCGGGCCGACGGCATCGTCGTCACCCCCAGCCACAACCCGCCCCGCGACGGCGGCTTCAAGTACAACCCGCCGCACGGCGGGCCCGCCGACTCCGACGCGACCTCCTGGATCGCCGACCGCGCCAACGAGCTCCTGGCCGCCGGCCTCTCGGGCGTGCGCCGCACGCCCCGTCAGAAGGCGCTGCAGGACGCCGGCCGCCACGACTACCTCCACACCTATGTGCGGGACCTCGCCGACGTCATCGACCTCGACGCGATCCGCCGCTCGGGCGTCCGCATCGGCGCGGATCCGCTCGGCGGCGCCGCGGTCGACTACTGGGCGATGATCGGCGAGATGCACGACCTCGACCTCACGGTCGTCAACCCCGAGGTCGATCCGCAGTTCTCCTTCATGACCCTGGACCGCGACGGCAAGATCCGCATGGACTGCTCGAGCCCCTGGTCGATGGCCTCGCTGCTCGAGCGCCGCCACGACTACGACATCGCCACCGGCAACGACGCGGACTCCGACCGCCACGGCATCGTCACGCCCGACGCCGGCCTGATGAACCCCAACCACTACCTCGCGGTCGCGATCACCTACCTGTTCGCCCACCGCCCGGGCTGGCCCGCCGGTGCGAAGGTCGGCAAGACCGTCGTGTCCTCGAGCCTCATCGACCGGGTCGTGAAGGACCTGGGTCGCGAGCTGTTCGAGGTCCCCGTCGGCTTCAAGTGGTTCGTCCCGGGCCTGATCGACTCCTCCGTCGGCTTCGGCGGCGAGGAGAGCGCGGGCGCGTCCTTCCTCCGCAAGGACGGCAGCGTCTGGACGACCGACAAGGACGGCATCATCCTCGCCCTCCTGGCCTCGGAGATCCTCGCCGTCACCGGCCGCTCCCCGAGCGTGCTGCACGGCGAGCTCGTCGAGAAGTTCGGCACGAGCGCCTACTCCCGCACCGACGCCCCCGCGGATCGCGCGCAGAAGGCAACGCTGAAGGTCCTGAGCCCCGAGCAGGTCACCGCGACCGAGCTCGCGGGCGAGCCCATCCTCGCGAAGATCACCGAGGCCCCGGCCGGCGGCGCGATCGGCGGCCTCAAGGTCTCCACGGAGTCGGCCTGGTTCGCCGCTCGCCCCTCGGGCACCGAGGACATCTACAAGATCTATGCCGAGTCCTTCCGCGGCGAGGAGCATCTCGCCGAGGTCCAGGCGGCGGCGAAGTCGCTGGTCGACGGCGTCCTCTCCGAGTGACGCCGGGCGGGCCCTCCCCCAGGGCCCGCCCGGCTCTCCCCGAGAGCCCGTCCGCCCCTCCCGGAGGGCTGATCACCGAGCAGAGTCCACTTAGCGGACGAAGGTCGCGCACGGGACTTTTTCGTCGGTTATTGTCAGTAGTGTCACGATGCACACCTGCTTGCCTCGACCCTCTTCCTCACGACACCATGAAGAGGAGGTAAAGGGTCGGTAGGGTACGGTGCCGTCTCGACCTCGCCGGTAGTGTCTCCGAGTGCGCCGCACCATGGCGGACCACGGAAAAGGGAATGGGGGTACTGCGCCTATGCGCCTGCGATCACGCCTGTGCATCTGCACCGCAGCTGCGGCGATAGCGCTGCCCTCTGCGGCTCTGGTCGGGTTCGCACAGCCCTCTGACCAGGGCGTCGTCACCCAGGAGGACACCTCCGCCGACGGCGATCCGCCCGCCGATACCGGCTCCGACACGTCGTCGGACGCCCTCTCCGAGAGCGCTCCCGCCAGCGATGGCGCCGCCGAGTCCGAGACCGTCACGGATGCCGCGACCACGGATGCGGAGCCCCACGCCCCGGAGGCCGTCGAGCCGAGCGCGACCACCGCACCGGCCGAGATCGCGACGCCGACGGAGAACATCGGGCCGAGCGAGACCACGACGCCGAGCGAGGCCGTCGAGCCGAGCGAGACGGCGACGGCCCCTGAGGCTCCGATCGCTGAGGCTCCGCAGACCGATGGTCTGCAGGCTGAGGCCCAGCCGGTCGAGACTCCCGAGAGCACCACGCCCGACGCGCCCACGAGCACTGAGCCGACGGATGCCGCGTCGGAGACCGACACCGTCGATCCGACCCCCACCGCGGAACCAACCGTTGCGCCGTCGACGGAGACAGCTGCTGAGACGGCGACGCCGACGGAAGCTGAGACCACGACGGAAGAGGCGACGCCGACGGACGCCGAGACCACGACGGAAGAGGCGACGCCGACGCAAGAGGCGACGCCGACGCAAGAGGCGACGCCGACGGAAGAGTCGACACCGACGGAAGAGCCGACATCGACGGAATCGCCGTCCGCGACCGAGTCGGCGTCCGCCACGCCTTCGGCGGCCCCCTCCGAGCCGGCGCCGACCGTCTCCTCCGAGCCTGTGCCGACCGACTCGTCGACCAGCGCTCCTGCACTGACGGCTCCGACCGACGATCCGACCGAGACCTCGACCCCCTCGGAAGACCCAGCGGAGCCGATCGCCCCCGTCGATCCGACAGAGGAGCCGACGGAGGAGCCGACGACACCGACCGAAGAGCCGACGGAAGAGCCGGCGAGGCCGACCGAAGAGCCGACGACGCCGACGGAGGAGCCGACGACCAGCGCCCCGGTCGCACCGTCGACCTCTGCTCCGTCGACCGCCGAGCCGACGACCGCCGCGCCGTCGACGTCCGTGCCCTCGACATCATCGGGCGGGACGGGCACCGGCTCGACCGCCACTACCCCGAGCAGCCCTGCACCCTCCGCGCCGACCACCAGCACGCCGGAGAGCAGCGCGAGCACCGACGCACCGCTGTCGGCCTCCGCTCCGAGCGCCAGCACGACCCGGGAATCCGCGATCGCGGACCCGACGGGCTCTCCCGTCGAGGAGCCGCAGCTGACCGCTTCGCGCTCCAGCGATCGCGGGCAGTCCGGCGCAGCGGACGAGGAGACGGCGGACCAGGGCGATGCGGCCGCCGAGGACAGTGCCGCGACCGAGGACGAGGCCGAATCGGAGGCGGCGTCCGTCGCCCCGAGCTCGGACGAGGACGGCGGCGGGCCCATCGTCCAGCTCCTCAAGCCCTTCTCCGACGACTACGACGGACCGCTGGGCATGCAGCAGGTCCTCGTCGCGACCCTCGGCATCGGCTTCCTCACAGCAGCGGGCTTCGTCGGCGCGACCTGGCACAGCCGGCACAGCGCCGCCGTCGCCCGACGGGACGGCCGCGGCCGGCTCTGAGCCCTCCGGGACGCCCCGGATCGAACGCCGCGCACCGCTCAGGATCGTGAGCAGTTCGGAATCTTCGGGACCTCAGTCCCGGCGTGTCGCACGATCCGCGGCCTCGTCGCGTTCGCGCAGACGGGACCGCAGATGCAGCAGCAGGGACGGGATCGCGGCCTGCATCGAGAGGACCGTGCGGTCGAAGCACTTCTGGCCGCTGTACCAGGGGTCCTTGACGCCGAGCTCCGCCTCGGTCGCCGTGACGGGCGCGGTGGGGTCGAACTGGCGCCACAGGACCACCTCGGGGACCGGTGAACCGGGGGGCGCGTGGTCGACCATCCGGCGCAGCGACGCGGCATGCTCCGCCGTCATCGGGAGCACGAGATCCCAGGTCAGAAGCTCGGTGAGATGAATTGTCGAGGCCGTGTGGATGAACGGCGGGCGGTAGCCGGCGCGCTCGAGGGAGAGCACGGTGCGGTCGTCCATGGGCTGCCCCTCGGCCTCCCAGCTGGTCCCCGCGCTCCCGACCTCGACACGGTCCTCCAGACCGTCCAGCCGCACCCCCTCGCGCAGCATCACCGCGGCCGCAGGGGATCGGCAGACATTGCCTGTGCAGACGGTGAGCACGCGATACGACTCCATGGCACCATTGTGACAACTCCCCGGCCTCTCCGAGAGACCGAACGGCCTTGGACCATACAATGTCGAGGGGAGTGCACCCACGCCACCGCGGCACCGAGGAGCCGCTCGGACGGGTTGCCCGTGACGCACCGACGGCTCAGGAGGACAGCAATGGTCGACATCATCCGCGCCCACGACGACGATTGGTCGCTCGTGCGCGAGATCCGACTCCGGTCTCTCAGCAGCGACCCCGCAGCGTTCGGGCAGAGCTGGGAGAAGGAATCCACCTACGAGGACAAGATCTGGATGCAGCGCGTCGACGAGGCCGCCTGGTTCCTGGCCCTCGAGTCGGGCCAGCCGATCGGTGTCGTCGCCGTCCGCCACGAGGCGGACTCCCCCGCGAACGAGCGCGAGCTCCAGGCCATGTGGGTCACCCCCACGTCGCGCAAGGCGGGCCTCGCGCAGCGCCTCGCCGAGGCGGTCTTCGCCTGGGCCGCCGAGGACGGGGCGGACACCGTCACGCTGTACGTCGGCCCCACGAACACCGGCGCCCGTGCGGCGTACGAGAGCCTCGGCTTCACCGACACCGGCGACCGCTGGCAGATCGTCGAGGACGATCCCTCGAGCGCCTGGGTGAAGATGTCCCGCGGGCTCTGAGCCCCCGCCGGCCGTCCCGCACCCTGCATCCGAGCGCCTGAGCCTCCTCCGTGCGACCCGTCGTCCCCGCACGCCTCACCCGGCGCGGAACCGACCCCCGGCCGGACCGCCCGCACTGGGCGGCCCGGGTCGAGGACGTCAAGAACGCGACGGTCGGCCGCGTGCTGCGCCAGCTGCACTGGCAGCTGCGCCTGCAGCCCTTCCACGGCTACGGCAGCACCTCGCGGGTGCGGATCCTCGCGAAGGTCCGCTATGCGGCGCCCGGCACGCCCGCCGACCATCATGACCAGCCCGTCCAGGACATGCGGCGGATGGCGGTCCGCGGCTGGCGGAACTTCGCCGGGCAGGTCGCCGCGCATCGCACCGTGCACATCCGCATCGGCGACCGGGAGGTCTCCGTCCGGGCCGACCGCTCCGGCATCGTCGACGCCTGGGTGGACGTGGACCTGCCGCCGGGCCGCCACGAGGCCGAGCTGTGGACGACCCGCACCAACGCGGTCACGGCCGACGTCGACGTCCTGGACCCCGCCGTCCGCATCGGCCTGGTCAGCGACATCGACGACACCGTGATGATCACCTGGTTGCCGCGCCCTCTGATCGCCTTCTGGAACGCGTTCGTCGCCCACCAGACCACCCGTCGGGTCGTCCCGGGCATGCCCGTGCTCTACCAGCGGCTGCTGCGCCAGCATCCGGAGATGCCGTTCCTGTACCTCTCCACGGGCGCCTGGAACGTGTTCCCCGTGCTGCGACGGTTCCTCTACAAGAACGGATATCCCGAAGGCCCGCTCCTGCTGACCGACTGGGGCCCGACGAACACCGGCATGTTCCGCTCCGGCCGCGAGCACAAGGTGCGGGCGCTCGAGGGCCTCGCCCGGGAGTTCCCCGACATCCGCTGGATCCTCGTCGGCGACGACGGCCAGCACGATCCCGCGACCTATGCGGGCTTCGCCCGCCATCATCCCGACAACGTCGAGGCGATCGCGATCCGTCAGCTCACGGAACCCGAGCAGCTGCTCGCCCACGGCACCCTGCGCCCGCTCGACGCCTCGGCCCCGGCCGGGAAGGGCCCGACGACGGTCCGCGCGCCCGACGGGCACGGCCTGCTGCGCGCGCTGACCCGCCACGGCATCGCCCGCTGACACCGCATCCGCCCCCGCCATCCCGTCGGCGTCCGGCCCGCCGGAACCCTCCGGCTCACCGGTACCCTCCGGCCCGCCCCCGACATGAGAGAAGCACCCGCCGCATGACCGCCAGCCCCTCCCCCGCGATCAGCATCCGTCCCGCCGTCCTCGAGGACGTGCCGGGGATCCTCCCCGTCGTCGAGGCGGCCTATCGCAGCGAGGGCGGCTGGACCACCGAAGCGCATCTCGTGCGCGGTGCCCGCACCGATGACGACGAGGTCACGCGGATGATCGCCGACGACGAGGTCACGCTCCTGGTCGCCGTCGACGACGACGGCGCGATCCTCGGCTGCTGCTACACCCATCGCGAGGACGCCGACGATCTGGGGCGCTCCCGCGCGGAGCTGGGCCTGTTCGCGGTCTCCCCGACCGCCCAGTCCGGCGGCATCGGCGGACGTCTGCTCGAGGCGCAGGCGGCCCACCTAGCCGCCGAGGGCGTCGAGGTGCTGTTCATCCGCGTCCTGGAGTCCCGTCCGGAGCTGCACGGCTGGTATCGCCGGCACGGCTTCGTCCCCACCGGCCAGATCCTCCCCTTCGCGGGCGACCCCGCGGACCTCGCCGTGGCCGGGCTCCGGATGGTCGGCATGGAGCGCCCGCTCCGGCAGGCCTGAGGACCCTCCCGCGCGGCGGAGCGCGCCCGGGCGGTGCACCCGAGCCCCTGGGCCGAGGTCCTCACAGCGCTGTGACCTCCGCCTCTAGAATGGGGGCATGAGCACCGACGCCTACTCCCCCGCCATGTACCGCCACGACCACATGCCGTATCGCCGGGCCGGACGCTCCGGGCTGATGCTCCCGCCGATCTCCCTGGGGCTGTGGCAGAACTTCGGTGAGAACCGCGAACCGCAGGCGCTGCGCACGATCGTCCGTCGGGCCTTCGATCTGGGGATCACTCATCTGGATCTCGCCAACAACTACGGGCCGCCCCCGGGCGCCGCCGAGTCCAACATTGGGCGCATCCTCGCCGAGGACTTCCAGCATCATCGCGATGAGCTGGTGATCTCCACCAAGGCCGGCTACCCCATGTGGGACGGCCCCTACGGCGACGGCGGCTCCCGCAAGTACCTGCTGTCCTCGCTCGACCAGTCGCTCAAGCGCCTCGGCCTGCCCTACGTGGACATCTTCTACCACCACCGCGAGGACCCGCAGACTCCCCTCGAGGAGACCATGGGCGCCCTGGCCACGGCCGTCACGAGCGGTCGCGCGCTGTACGTCGGCATCTCCAACTACTCGCCCGAGCGCACCCGCGAGGCCGCGGCGATCCTCGACGATCTCGGGGTGCCGCTGCTGATCCACCAGCCCTCCTACTCGATGTTCAACCGTCACATCGAGAACGGGCTGCTGGAGACCGTCGACGAGCTCGGCATCGGGATCGCCGCGTTCTCGCCGCTGCAGCAGGGTCTGCTGACCAACCGCTACATGTCGGGCGTCCCGCAGGATTCGCGCGCGGCCGGCTCCTCGCCGTTCCTCTCCGAGCGCCAGGTCGAGGACCCCGACTACCAGAAGCGCGTGCGCGGCCTCTCGGACATCGCCCATGAGCGCGGCCAGAGCCTCGCGCAGATGGCCCTGGCCTGGGCCCTGCGTCATCAGCAGGTGACGACCGCGCTGGTGGGCGCATCCTCGGTGAGCCAGCTCGAGCAGAACGTCCGCACCCTCGAGAAGCTCGACTTCACCGCCGAGGAGCTCACCCGCATCGACGAGTTCGCGATCGACGGCACCGCCCGCTGAGCAGGCGCAGCCCGACCGCTGAGCCGGCCCGGACGCGACGACGCCCGGCACCTCGAGGAGGTGCCGGGCGTCGTCGTCGGATCCGAGGATCAGCCGGTGTTCTTCATGCCGGCGGCCACGCCGTTGATCGTCGTCAGCAGCGCACGCTGCAGCTCGGGCTCGACCTCGCGACCCTCCGCGGCGGCGGCACGGACCCGCTGCAGCATCGCGACCTGCATGTAGGAGATCGGGTCGAGGTAGCGGTCGCGCACCGCCAGGGTGCGCTTGAGCACGGGCTGGCCGTCCAGGAGATCGAGGACGCCGGTGAGGCGCTCGATCTCGGCGACCGACAGCTCGTACTCCTGCTTGATCCGGTCGTACAGAGGCCACAGACGCTCCGGCACCAGCGAGTGCACGTAGTGCGCAGCGATCGCCATGTCGGTCTTCGCGAGCGTCATCTCGACGTTGCTGATGACCGTGCGGAAGAAGTGCCAGTTGCGGAGCATCTCGTGGAGGTCCGCCTCGAGGCCGGCCTCGCGGGCGGCCTTCAGGCCGGAGCCGACGCCGAACCAGCCCGGGACGATCTGGCGGGACTGCGTCCAGCCGAAGACCCACGGGATCGCCCGCAGCCCGTCCAGGCCCTTCTCGGAGGTCGCGCGCTTCGAGGGCCGCGAGCCGATGTTGAGCTCGCCGAGCTGCTCCACCGGGGTCGAGGTCACGAAGTACTCGGGCAGGTCGGGGTCGTCGGCCAGCGTGCGGTAGCGCGTGTAGGCGGCGTCGGAGACGGTCTGCATGACCTCGCCGTAGTGCTCCAGCTGCTCGGGCGTGGAGCGGGGGCGCGTGTGCAGCGCCGACCCCTCGAGCACGGCCGCCAGCGACAGGTCCAGGTTCTCCCGGGCCAGCGTGGGCAGCATGTACTTGTCGGAGATGACCTCGCCCTGCTCGGTGAACTTGATCTCGCCCTCGAGCACGCCATAGGGCTGCGCGAGGATCGCATCGTAGGTCGGGCCGCCGCCGCGGCCGACGGAGCCGCCGCGGCCGTGGAACAGGCGCAGGGTGACGCCGTGGCGGGCGGCGACGTCGCGGAGACGGCGCTGAGCCTGGTGGATCTCCCACTGGCTGGTGAGGACGCCGGAGTCCTTGTTGCCGTCCGAGTAGCCGAGCATGACTTCCTGGAGGTCGCCGCGCAGGCGGACGATCTCGCGGTAGGAGGGGTCGGAGAGGAGCTCGTCGAGGATCTCGCCGGCGTGGCGGAGCTCGTTGACCTCCTCGAGCAGGGGCGCGAAGGAGATGTCCGCGCGGTTCTCCTCGCCGCCGGGCAGGGTGACGAGACCGGCCTCGCGGGCCAGCAGGGCGACGGCGAGGATGTCGTCGGCCCCGTGGGTCATCGAGACGATGTAGGTCTCGATGCAGGCCTGGCCGTAGCGGCGGTGCGCGTCGCGGATCTCGCCGAAGACTCGGTAGGTGACCCGGGTGTCGTCGTCGAGGATCGTCTCGTCATCGCTGAGCGCGGTGCCCACGAGCGGGCGGCGGCTCGCGAGCTCGGCCGAGAGGACCTTCGTGCGCTCGGCGCGGCTGAGCTCGGCGTAGGGCCGGTCCAGCTCGCCGACGCGGTCGAAGAGGCGCGCGACGACCTCGTGGTGCTTCTCCGAGTGCTCGCGGACGTCGAGGATCGCGAGGTTCAGACCGGAGCCCGCCAGGACCTGCTGGATGATCGCCAGGGCGCCGTCGGCCACGCGCTTGCCGCCGTGACGGGCGAGCGCGCCGCGCAGGACCTCGAAGTCGTCCTGGAGCTGCTCGCCGTCGCGGTAGTCGCGGCCGGGGACGTGGGCCTCGCCGGAGGAGATGCGCTCGCGGGTGGCCTCGAGCTTGGCGCGCATGGTGCCGAGCTTGAGGCGGTACGGCTCCTCCGCGAAGAGGCGCTGCTGCACCTCGTCGATGTCGGACTCGAAGGCGAGGTCCGCGGCGACGCTCGCGCGCAGCTCCCCGTCCTCGCCGGTCAGCGCCGAGGAGATCGACAGATCGGCGATCAGCTCGGAGACCGCGGAGATCGCGATGTCGACCGCGGCCTCGGCCTGCAGCTGCAGGACGTCGCGGGTGACCTGGGCGGTGACGTACGGGTTGCCGTCGCGGTCGCCGCCGATCCAGGAGCCGAAGCGCAGCGGGACCTGGCGGTCCGCGAGGTCGGCGCCGTGGGAGCGGAGCTCCTCACGCAGGTCGTCGAGGAAGCCCGGCATCGTCTGCGTGTAGAGCTGGCGCAGGTAGTAGACCGCGTTGCGGGCCTCGTCCTGCGGGGTGGGGCGCTCGCGGCGCAGCTCGTCGGTCTGCCAGAGCGACTCGATGAGCTCAGCCAGGACGTGGTCCTGACGGCGGCGCGCGGGCGTTCCCTCGACCGTGTCGTTCTCGAGGATGTCCGAGACCTTGCGGAGCTTCGTCAGCACCGCGCGACGCGACGCCTCGGTCGGGTGGGCGGTGAAGATCAGGCGCACGTCGAGGGAGTCGACGGCCTCCTGCAGGCCCTCGGCGCCGAGCTTCTCGGCGACGGCGGCGACCGTCCGCGGGACCCACGACTCGGAGGCGGGGCGCTCGCGCAGCGCGCGCACCCGGTAGACCTGCTCGGCGGCGTTCGCGAGGAGGAAGTACTGGGCGAAGGCGCGCGTGAGGGCGGTCGCCTGCTCGAGCGGCAGCTTCGCGAGGCGCGCCTGCACGTCGGCGGCCTCGGCGGTCGACGCCGAGGACTTCGCGTCCTTGGTCAGCGAGCGCACCTGCTCGACCAGCTCGAGCAGCTCCGGTCCGTGCTGGTCCGCGAGGGTGCGGCCGAGGACCGTCGAGAGCCGACGGACGGTGGCGCGCAGGGGCGCATCGATGTGTGGGTCATCGCCGACGACGGGGAACTCGCTCGTCAGCGTCGGAACGCGGATCGCGTCGGTTTCAGGCACATGTACTCCTGGGGATCGGAGGCGTCGCACGGCGGCCGTCGGCGGTGCGAGCGACCGCCACGGCGCGGAATGAACGGGCACAGACTACAGTGCAGGGCCCTCGGGACCTTTTTGCCGCCAGCACTCGGGACGTCCCGGGCGGCGGGAAGGAAGGGCCCGCAGGTCAGGTCGGGCAGGCGCGGCCCGGCGGAACCGGCGGGTCGGATCTCACAGTACCGCGCGCAGGAAGTCCTGCGTGCGGCGATGGGCGGGCTCGGAGAAGATCCGCTGCGGGCTGCCCTCCTCCACGATCGAGCCCTGGTCGAACATCATCACCCGGTCGGAGACCTCCTGGGCGAACTGCATCTCGTGGGTGACGATGAGCATCGAGATGTCGGTGTTCGCGGCCACGTCCTTCAGCACCGCGAGCACCTCCCCCACGAGCTCCGGGTCGAGCGCCGAGGTGACCTCGTCCAGCAGCAGGATCGCCGGGTCCATCGCGAGGGCGCGGGCGATCGCGACGCGCTGCTGCTGACCGCCGGAGAGCTGCGAGGGGCGCGCGTCCTCGCGGTCCGCGAGGCCCACCTTCTCCAGCAGGCCGCGGGCCTTCTCGGAGGCCTCGTCGCGGGACATCCCCTTGACGTGGATCGGCGCCTCGACGATGTTCTCCCGCACGGTCATGTTGGGGAACAGGTTGAAGTGCTGGAAGACCATGCCGATGTCCTGCGTGGTGCGGCGCCGGCGCTTGTCCGGGATCCGCACCCGACGCCCGCCCTGCTGCTCGTACTGCAGGGGGTGGCCGCCGACGGTGATGTACCCGCCGGTGAGCTCCTCGAGCGTCATGACCAGGCGCAGGATCGTCGTCTTCCCCGACCCCGAGGGGCCGATCAGGGTGACGCGCTCCCCGGGGGCGACGGCGAAGCTCAGATCGGACAGCACCGTGTGGTCGCCGAAGCGCTTGACCACGTCGCGGAACTCGATCTGGGGCGCGTCGGCGGGGATGCCGCTGTTCTCAGGCAAGCTTCTTCTCCAGACGTCGGACGAGCAGGGAGGTCGGGTAGCTGGCGAGCAGGAAGATCAGGCCCGCCAGGGTGATCGCCTCGGTGTAGCGGAAGGTCGAAGAGCCGAAGTTCTGGGCCTCGCGCACCATCTCACCGACGTAGATGACGACGAAGAACGGCGTCTCCTTGAACATGGAGATCGCGTAGTTGCCCAGCGCCGGCAGGGTGTTGCGCAGCGCCTGCGGGACGACGACGGCGCGCCAGGTGCGCCGGCGCGGCAGAGACAGCGCGGTCGCCGCCTCCCACTGCCCCCGGGGCACCGAGTCGATGCCGGCCCGGTACACCTCGGCCATGTAGGTCGTGTAGTGGATGCCGAGCACGCCGATGCCGATCGCGAGCGTGCTGCCGACGTACGGCGAGAGCACGAGGTTCGCGAACACCAGCTGCACGACCAGCGGGGTCATGCGGATGAACTCGACGACGGCGGTGACGGGCGCGGAGATCGCGCGCGGGGCGCTGCGGCGCAGGAGCGCGACGAGCAGGCCGAGCACGACGGCGATGAGCGTGCCCAGGACCGTCGCGAGCAGCGTGTAGCGGAATCCCGCGAGCAGATGCGGCAGCGCCGCGGCGGCGTGGTCCCAGGACCACCAGGAGGAGTCGTTCATGCGGTCCCCCTCTCCGGGGCCGCGCTGCCGGGAGCGCGGAAAAGGTCGCGCCAGGACTCCGCCAGCGCCGGGCCGCGCCCGATGCGGTGCTTCGCCCGGATCTCGAGGCCGTTCATGACGATGACGATCACCCAGGCGATCAGGTAGTAGGCGAACAGGGCGAAGAGGTACGCGAACCAGGTGCCGGTCCGATCGCGCAGCTGCTCGACCTGGAAGAACAGGTCGTACAGCGTGACCGTGCTGACGATGGCGCTGCCCTTGAGCAGCTGGATCCACAGGTTCGACAGCGAGGGGATCATGAGCGCCCAGGCCTGCGGGATCACGATCCGGAACAGGCCCCGCGCCGGGCTCAGGCTGAGGGCGCTGATGGCCTCGTGCTGGCCCTTCGGCACGGAGCCGAGGGACCCGCGCACGACCTCCGCGGCGTAGGCGCCGTAGTTCAGGCCCAGGGCGAGGACGCCCACCAGCAGCGGGTCGAGCCGGAAGCCGAGGGGGTAGGGCAGCTGGGGCAGCACGAAGGCGAGCCAGAACAGCTGCACGACGAGCGAGGTGCCGCGGAAGAACTCCACGATCACGCGGGCGAGCACCCGCACCGCGGCGAGTCGCACCGTCTGCGCGATGCCCAGCACGAAGGCGACGACGAGCGCGAGCGCCGCCCCGAGAGCCGTCGTCAGCAGCGTGACGGCGAGCCCGTCGAGGATCTGCGGGGAGCGCTCGGCCAGCAGGCCGAGGTTCGGCCCCAGGTCCTCGAGGAAGCCGATCACTGCAGGGAGGAGAGATCGCCCGAGCAGAGGATCTCCGTGGTCATCTCCGCCGGCGGGAGCTCCTCGGCGGTGAAGCCGAACTCGCCGACGATCGAGAGATAGCGGTCGGGATCGGCGATGATCTCGGCGAGCTTCTCGTTGTAGGCGTCCAGCAGCGAGGTGTCGCCCTGGCGGAACACGGTGCCGCCGGCGCCGTACTGCTTCACGCCGTCGATCTCGGCGACGAAGCTCTCGGTCACCTCGACGCCGTCCACGGAGTTGTCCGCGAGGTAGTTCAGCGAGATCGCGGTGAGCGCGAAGGCGTCGGCGTTGCCGGCCTTGAGGGCGTCCACGCCGTCCTGCGGGCCGCCGACCTCGATGCTGTCCAGACCGAGCGCAGTGACGTAGTCGGACTCGATCGCCCCGGACATGGTCGCGACGGTCAGGCCGGAGTCGACGAAGGACTGCATGTCCACGAGGCCCTCGGGGTTGCCCTCGGGGACCATCAGCGCGGTCGTGTACTGGAACTCGGGCTCGGAGAAGGCGGCCTCGGCGCAGCGGTCCGGGAGGATCGACATGCCGGCGCTCACGGCGTCGAACTGCTGCGAGTTCAGGCCCGGGATGAGCGAGCCCCAGTCGGTGAGCTTGCCCTGGACGTCGTCGATGCCGAGCTCCCCGAAGATCTCGCGGTGCATGGCGACGGTCGCACCGGTGAGCTCGCCGCCGTCCTCGAAGCTGTACGGGGCCTCCCCGGCGAATCCGACGGTGATCGTCCCGGCGTTCTGGAGCGTGGTGAGCAGGTCGTCCCCGCCCCCGTCGCTCGTGCCCCCGCCGGTGCTGGTGCGGGTGCAGGCGGCGAGCCCGCCGAGGGCTGCGGCGGACAGGACCAGTCCGGACCTGCGGACGAACGTGCGGCGGTCGTGCATGGGAGCTTCCTCTCGCTCTACGATTCGTCGCGCATCAGATTGTCGGACAATCCGATGCGCGGACACGGCGCCGACCACCGTAGCGCGTTCCACTCGGCAGGACAGGCGAACTCCGAGGCGGGCCGCGTATCGTGACGTGGTCGTGATCCCTCCGCCGGCCCGTACCGCCCCGACCTCCAGGAGCACCCGATGGACACCCTCTCCGCCGGAGTACCGCTGCCCACGCTGCAGCCGCTGCGCCGACCCTCGGTCATCGACCAGGCCGAGATCGAGCTGCGCGGAGCGATCTTCACCGGCTCCCTGCGCCCCGGCGATCCCGTCCCCGAGGTGCACGTCTCCTCGCAGATGGGCATCTCCCGCTCCTCGCTGCGCGAGGCCTGCCAGCGCCTCGTGCGCGACGGCCTGCTGACCCAGCATCCGGGGCGCGGCCTGTTCGTCACCGAGATGGATGCGGCGACGATGTCGGACTTCCTGCTCTACCGCATCGGCATCGAGATGCAGACGGCCTCGATCGTCGCCGAGCGCGTCGCCGAGCTGCGCGCCGAGGCCGGCGGCGGATCGTCGGCCTCCGAGGCCGACGGGGCCGCAGCGTCCGCCGCGTCCGACGCCTCCGACGCGGCGCTCCCGCCTGCGGCGGAGGCGCTGATCGCGCCCCTGCGCGAGTGCCTCGAGCGGATGCGCACGGCGCTCGCACAGGGCGAGGTCATCGAGGCCGGCACGGCCGACCTGGACCTCCACCTGCGGCTCGCCGAGGCCGCGGGCAACAGGTTCCTCACCAGCGCGATGAACACGATCGTGATCCTCACGCGGCTGGGGTCGTTCTCCGATCCGCGCGGCTTCGGCGTCCGCCCCGATCTCCCCGAGACCCACGCCGAGCTGGTCGCGGCGCTGGCCGCGGGCGATGCCTCCCGGGCGCGCGCCCTGCTGCGGGAGGACCTCGGCTCCCTCGCGGCGCGTCTGCGGAAGGGGCCGGATCGGGAGGAGCTCGTGCGCGACCCCGAGCTGCTGGAGACGCCCGACCCCGAGTGGCCGGAGATCGGCGGCGCCTGAGAGGGTCCGTCGGCGGAGCGCATCGCGACGGCGGAGCGCACCGCGACGGCAGAGCGCATCGCGACGGCGGGGCTCGCCTCCGGCGGAGCAGCGGGGAATGCGGAAGGGCCCCGGCGGAAGCCGGGGCCCTTCTCGAGATCGACGTCTCGGGACATCAGCGAACGATGTCCCGAGAGGTCACAGGGCGGAGACGAGAGGATTTGAACCTCCGAGGCGGTTTATCACCACCTACTCCCTTAGCAGGGGAGCGCATTCGGCCGCTCTGCCACGTCTCCTCGCTCGATCCGTGGGACCGTGCGCCGATCCAGCATACGGGAGCGGGGCGGCGATGACCAAAGCGGGCGAGGGGAACGCGTCACAAGCTTGGCGCACCTCACACCGCACATCCCGTCGGGTGCCCGGGAGCCGCTCAGAGGCCGAGCTTCTCCTGCAGCAGCGCGATGTGGGACGGCGTGCCGACGCGGTACTTCACGAGGGTGAGGACGCCCTCGGCGTCGATCGCGAAGGTGGAGCGGATGACTCCCATCTTCTTCACGCCGTACATGTTCTTCTCGCCCCAGGCGCCGTAGGCCGTCATGACCTCGTGGGACTCGTCGCCGGCGAGGGTGTAGGGCAGGTCCTGGCGCTCGACGAAGCGGTCGAGGTCCGCGATCGGGTCCGGCGAGATGCCGACGACGCGGTAGCCGGCGTCGAGGAACATCTGATGGTTGTCGCGCAGGTCGCAGGCCTGCTTCGTGCACAGCGAGGTGTTCGCGGCCGGGTAGAACCAGATCAGCGCCGGGGCTCCGCGGAGATCGGAGAGGCTGACGCGCCCGCCTCCGGCGGTGGGCAGGTCGAAATCGGGGGCGGCATCGCCGACGGCGAGCTTCACGGGGGCGGGGGCGGTGGTCATCTCTCTCCTTGCATCGGGGGGTCAACGCCTCGGGAGGCGCGGCAGGCCGCGCCGTCGGCGCAGGTAGGTGCGGCGGAAGACGCTCTCGGCGTGGCGGTTGCCGAGCAGCAGCAGCTGCGCGGTGCCGGCGTCGATGCGTTCGGTGTCGTAGCTGAGGGTGCCGCTCTCGTCGGCGACGGCGACGACATGGCAGCCGGTGCGCGCGTGCACGTCGGAGTTGCGGACGGAGCGGCGCACGAGGGCCGGCGGGCACGGCACGAGGAACAGCTCGTTGCCCTCGGCGACCAGCACGCGATGGCTCAGCCCCGCCTGGTTCCACAGCTTCGTCGCGCCGATGGTCGCGTACGAGAGCACGCTGTCGGCGCCCGCGCGGTACAGGGTCGCGACATTGCGCTCGTAGCTGGCGCGGGAGACGATCTGCAGCTCCGGCCGCAGCCGACGGCAGTAGAGCGAGAGGTAGACGTTCAGGTCGTCGTCGTGCGTGGTGACGAGGATGCCGGAGGCGGAGTCGAGCCCGGCCTCGCGCAGCACCCGGTGGTCGGCGGCGTCGCCGTGGACGACCCGGTAGGAGGCGGTGCCCTCGAGCGCGCCGGCGGACTCCTCGACCCGGCCCGGCAGCTGCTCGACGATCGTGCTGGGGATGCCGTCGGCGCTGAGCGCCCGGGAGGCCGCCCGGCCGACGCGCCCGCCGCCGAGGATGATCACGGGGTCCTCGGTGCGATGCTCCACGGCGAAGCGGGCGTCGAAGGCGTCGAGCTCCTCGCGCTCCCCCGCCAGCACCAGCACGGTCCCCTCGCCGATGGTCTGATCGACGCGCATCGGCCGCAGCCGGCCCTTGCGCATCACCGCGAGGATCCGCACGCACGAGGTCGAGTCCGCGAGCGCGTCGCCGAGGCGTCGGCCGACGAGATCGGTGCCGCCGACGGCGACCTCGGCGATGAGCGTGCGTCCGAAGCTGCCGATGCAGTGGACGCGCCCCGTCGAGCCGAGCACGCGCCCCGCCATCTCCTCCCCCAGCACGGCGCCCAGCTGCAGCACCTTGTCGGCGCCGGCGAGCTCGAGGACGTCGACCGAGGCCCACTTCTCGGCGGTCACGGCGATGCCCACGTCGCGGGCGACCGCTCGCACCGTGAACGCGACGTTCGTGTTGGCCGTGTCCGAGAGCGTCGACGCGACCAGGCGGGCCCGCTCGGCGCCCGCGCTGCGGTACGTCTGCGCGGAGTCCAGGGGGCCGACGACGACCTGCTGGCCCTGGTCGTGCAGGCGGCCGGCCTCCACCGGGTCCTCGAGCACGATGACGGCGGGGACGCCGGAGCGCTCGGCGCGTGCCATGAAGGTGTGGGTGACGGCGCCCTGGCCGACGAGGATCACGTGGTCGCGCAGCGCGGCCGGCACCTTGCGGGGCATGCGGGCGGTCTCGCGCCGGTCGAGCCAGGGGTTGACGACGTACTGGATGACGAAGAACGGCAGCAGCACCAGCAGGAACACGACGCCGCTGCCGAGGACGAGCATCGAGTAGAGGCGTCCGAGGTCGGACTCGAAGACGACATCGCCGTAGCCGAGCGTGCTCATCGTCGTGATCGCCCAGTACAGGGCCGTGGTCCAGGAGTGCGTGCGTCCCTCGAGGGCCATGATGCCCTGGAAGCCCGCCGCATAGCCGGCGACCATCAGGACGCCGACGACCAGGAGCTTCATCCCGGGGCGTCGACGCCGGACGATGCCGGAGCGCTCGTTCCCCCTGCGCCGCTCGATCGGCCCGTCCATCCCCGTCCCTCCGGCGGCGCCCCGGGCCGCCGTTCGGCTCGTGCGGCGACCGCTCGCATCGTCTCGAAGCCTAGGACAGTCCGCGCCCGAGCGCCCGCGCGCAGGCACCCCGCGTGATGCGCCCGACGTGCCAGTATTGACCTCGAGCGGCCTGCGGCGGGCCTATCCGGATGCGGATCCTGACGCACCTCCGCGCCACCTGCCACGAGGAGGAGCCGAGATGCTGAGTTCGCTGATCATCACCGCCGCGTGGTGGGGCGTCTTCGCGCTCTCCTTCCGGAAGGACCGGCGCCGGGTCCGCAACGGCGTCCTGGTGCTGATGGCTCTGAACTCCTCCCTGACGACGCTGCTGCAGCTGATCGCCGAGGCCCTCCCCGTCGGCGGCGCCGTCGTCCTCGCGCTCATGGTGCTGGTCGTCGTCGGTGTGCTGGCGCTGGCGCTCTTCCTCATCGGCAACGGCTTGACCATGGCTCGCCGCGAGGGCCGCTCCCTGGGCAACGCCCTGTCGCTGCTGGCCGGCCTCGCCATGCTCGCGGCCCCCGCGGCGTCGGCCGCGCTGGTCACGACGACGAACCCGGCGGCGCTGGGACTGGGGGTGCTGCTGGCGCTCGTGTCCCTGCATCTCGGCCTGGCGTTCCTGGTGTTCCTGGCTGCGAGCCTGCTCTACCAGCGCTTCCCGCGGCGGATGCCGGCGACGGGCGTCATCGTGCTGGGCTCCGGTCTGGTCCGGGGCCGGGTCACGCGCCTGCTCGCGGGCCGCCTCGACCGCGCCGTCGCGGCCCGCGAGGAGCTCGCCGCCCGCGGCGTCGACGCGCTGCTCGTGCCCTCCGGCGGACGGGGCGCCGACGAGGACCGCCCCGAGGGCGAGGCGATGGCCGAGTATCTGGTCGACGAGGCGGGAGTGCCCGCGGACCGGGTCGTCGCGGAGACCGAGGCCGCCACCACCGAGGAGAACCTGCGCCTCTCCCACCGGATCCTCGACGCGTCCGGCCGCACGGGCCCGTACCTCATCGCGACCAGCCGGTATCACGCCTTCCGGGCAGGCCTGCTGGCCCGCCGCCTCGGGTACGACGACGAGGCCGTCGGCGGTCCCACCCGCTTCTACTACGTCCCCAGCGCCACGCTGCGGGAGTTCATCGCCGTCGTCAGCTATCGTCGCGCCTGGTTCTTCGGCCTGCTGGCGCCGTCGCTCGCGGTCACCGCGCTGATCGTGCGCGCCGCCGTGCTCGCCTCCTGATCCCCGCCCTCCCGGGTGCCCGACCCGCCCGGATGCCCGGCTCGCCGCGCCCGCCCGCCGTACCCGCCCACCGCACCCGCCCACCGCACCGCATCCGCCGTACGAGGAGAACGATAAGAACGATGAGGACGATGAAGTCCATCCGCGTCACCGCCCCCGGCCGCATCGAGCTGGTCGAGGTCACGCGTCCGGTCCCCCGTCCCGGCGAAGCGCTGCTGCGCGTCCTGTATGCCGGGGTCTGCGGCTCGGATCTGCAGACGATCCGCGGGACCCAGCCCTTCGCGTCCTATCCGCGGGTGCCCGGGCACGAGTTCTCCGCGCGCATCGAGGAGATCGTCCCGGCCGACGGCGGGTCCGACGAGGCCGACGGGGCCGACGGGTCGGGCGGCGGTCTCGCGGTCGGGGACGTCGTCACCGGGGTCCCCTACTTCCAGGACGGCACCTGCTCCGCGTGCCGTCGGGGGCTGATCAACGCATGCATCGCCAACGAGACGATGGGCGTGCATCGCGACGGCGCGTTCCAGGAGTACGTGACGATGCCGCTGGAGCGCCTGCACACGTCCCGCGGCGTGGATCCGCGCGATCTCGCCCTCGTCGAGCCCTTCTCGATCGGCTACCACGCCATGCTGCGGGCGCGCGTCGGCGCCGGGGACCGGGTGCTGGTGCTCGGGGCCGGGGCCATCGGCCAGCTGACGATGCTCGCCGCGATCAGCCGCGGCGCCGAGGCGTGGATCGCCGACGTCGTCCCCTCCCGGCTCGAGCGGGCCGCGGCCCTCGGCGCCCGCGGGACGGTCGACCTGACGCGCGGGAGCATCGCCGCGGTCGTCGAGGAGGCGACCGGCGGGGACGGCTTCGACGTCGTGGCGGAGGCGACGGGGCGGCCGGTCTCGTTCCTCAACGCGATCGAGGCGAGCGCCCAGGGCGCGCGGATCGCCCTGATCGGCAACGGGGTTCAGGAGGTCACGCTGAACCAGTCGGTGCTCATCCGCAAGGAGCTCGACGTGCTCGGCTCGCGCAACTCCCGCGGGGTGTTCCCGCAGCTGGTGGAGCTGATCGCCTCGGGCCGGACCGACGTCTCCCCGCTGCGCACCCGCATCGTGCCCCTGGAGAGCGCGACGGGCGCGCTCGAGGAGATCTCCTCGGGCGCGCCCGGGACGTCGGACGATCTGAAGGTGCTGCTGGACTTCTCCGCGGGGGCCTGAGCCCCGGCGGAGGCGTCGGATCAGGCGCGCTCGTCGAGCGAGCGCACGCCCTTCCAGGCCAGCGGGATCGCGACCGCGGCGATCGCGGCCTTGACCACGCCGCCCGCGATGAAGGGCGTGACGCCCGCGGCCATGATGCCGGAGAAGTCCATGCCCAGGCCCATCACGACGTTGAGGATGTAGGCCATGTAGGGGACGCCGATGAGGAAAGGGACGACGCTCGCGGCGACGAAGCCGAGCATCGCGGTCCAGGCCCGACGGTCCCAGGCGCGCTCGGCGAACCAGCCGGCGAGCGCGGCGGCGGGGATGAAGCCGACGATGAAGCCGAAGCTCGGCTGCATGACCATCGCGAGGCTCCCGCTGAAGCCGGCGAAGACGGGCAGGCCGGCCAGTCCCGCGACCATGTAGGTGGTCAGGGCGGCGGCGCCGCGACGGGCCCCGAGGGCGGAGCCGACGACGATCACGGCGAGGGTCTGCCCGGTGATCGGCACGTACGGCATGGGGATCGTCACCTGCGCGAGCAGCGCCACCAGCAGCGCGCCTCCGAGGACGAGGGCGACGTCCTTGACGCGCGAGGAGCGCGCGATCAGGGCATCGGCCAGCACGGGACGGCGGGCGGGAAGGGCGAGCGAGGTCATCGGACTCCTTGGATCGGGCGATCGCTGACAGCACAGCGTAGGTCACCGGGGCCGTCCGGTGCGACGCGGCGATGCCCGGCATGAGACGGCGGACGTGCTCGGCCGACGGGGCGTCGGGTCCGGCCGGACGTCAGAACAGGTGCGGGGCCAGCGCCGTCCAGGACCACCAGGTGCAGGCGGCGAGGACCAGGAGGAAGCTGAGGATCCATGCCCAGGCGGGCAGCGGGGTGAGCTGGGCGAGCTGCGCGGGATCGTCGGCGCCGCGGTTCGCACGCATCACGGCGAGCACGTGCCGCCAGGCGCCCACCAGCAGGAAGACCCCGGCGGCGAGGACGATGAGCGCGGTCGTCGTCGGGTTCGCCCACCACCAGGCGGCGCCGAGGCCGAGGATCGCGACGAGCACCGTCGCCACGGTGTGCAGGGACCGGGAGAAGATCAGCGAGATCAGCAGGATCAGCAGCGCCGCGGAGAGCGCGGTGCGGGCCCAGCCGTGGAGGGCCACCTGCACGAGCACGGCGCCGAGCAGCGCGGGCGCGGGATATCCGGCCCAGGCGGAGACGACGCGGCCGACGCCGCGGCGGGGGCCGACGGTCACCGCGTGCCCGGACATGTCCGCGCTGACGACGAAGCCGGTGAAGCGTCGGCCCATGAGGATCCCGGCGATCGCATGCCCGAGCTCGTGGACGATCGTGACCCCGAGCCGGGCGAACCGCCAGGCGGTCGGCAGCGCCACGAGCGCGAGGGCGACGGCGATCGCGGCGAGCACCCACCAGCCGCCGGTCGGGGCGGTGCCGGGGAGGATGCGGTCCCAGACGTCCTGGGCGAGACGGGAGAGGTCCATCCCGCCATGGTGGCAGGCGAACCCTGGAGCGTGCCGGAAGGGGCCCCGGAACAGGACGAGCCCGGCGCCGTCCGGCCTGCACGAGGCAGGTCCGGGCGTCGCCGGGCTCGTTCTCCGTCTCCGTCACCGCGTCCCGCAGGACCGCGGCCGACGGGCGGCGGAGGACGCTCAGATAGCGCGGATGTTCACAGCCTGCAGGCCCTTGGGGCCGCGCTCGGTCTCGAACTCGACGCGCTGGTTCTCGACCAGGTCGCGGCGGCCGGTGCCGACGATGGCGCTGAAGTGCGCGAACACATCGGCGGAGCCGTCCTCGGGAGCGATGAAGCCGTAGCCCTTGTCGGAGTTGAACCAGGTGACGATGCCAGTTGCCATGGCGGTATTTCCTTCTGTCTGCTTCGGGCCACGGTCGTGACTCGATGTCCGTCGCGACGAGCGCCGCTCAGGAGTCTGGGCACCTCGACGGGACGCGCTCCATGCGGAGGCGCGCCGAGGTGTGGTCTGGGGTGGGTGCAGGGTGGGGCCGGCTGCGGAGTGTGTGATGGGAACCCGTTCTCGTCGTGATGAGCGCGACCGTCGTCGGTCAGCCCCCGAGGGGTCCTGCGCCGTGCGCGCCGTCCACCGGGACCGATGCGACCCCCTGCGGGGCCGTGTCCCGCCGGCTGGGAGCCGGTGATCGCGGACGACGACTTCGAGCGTACGGCACGCGGACCCCGGAGACCGGACTCCTGTGATCCAGCGCACGACCTCGACCGCCGAGGTTCATCGCCCCGCTCCACCGGGTTCACCGCCTCGCCCCTCGGGGCCCGCCGCCGCTCGTCCTCAGTGCTCGTCCTCAGCGCCTGCCCTCGGTGCCTGCCTTCGGTGCCTGCCCTCAGCGCCCGTCGGCGTCGAGCTCGAGGTCCAGCAGGTGCGCGAGGACGCGCACGACGCCGTCCTCGTCGTTGCCGGGGGCCAGGTAGTTCGCCGCGGCGATGATGTCGGGGTGGGCCGCCGCCATGGCGAAGGACCAGTCGGCCTGCGCGTACATCTCGAGGTCGTTGAGGTAGTCGCCGAACACGGCGGTCTGCGCCGGGGCGATCCCGAGCTCCCGCTGGAGCGCCTGCACGCCGCGGCCCTTGTCCGCGGCCGGGTTCATGACGTCGATCCAGTGCCGCCCGGAGACGACGACCTGCTGGGTCTCCTCGAAGCGACGGAAGGCGTCCTCCCGGGCGGTGGCCTCGGCGTCGACGGCGTCATGGACCGCGAGCTTGAGGATCCCGCCCTCGATGTCGGCGACGGTCGCGAGGTCCTCGACCACCTCGAGGCTGCGGTAGTAGGTGCGCGCCTCGCGGAGGAAGGCCTCGTCGGTGCGCTCGACGTAGGCGGTGCGGGCCCCGCACACCACGAGGCCCAGGTCGTGCGCGCCGTCGGCGACGAGCCGGCGGACCGCGTCGACGACCTCGAGCACGGTCGCGCGGTCGACGACGACGGTCGCGACGATCTCGCCGTCGCGGACGACGACGGTGCCGTTCTCGGCGATATAGGTCGTCGTGCCCCGCTCTCCGCCGAAGGTGCCCTCGAGGGTCGCGAGCTGGCGTCCGCTCGCGGGGACGAACAGGATCCCCCGCTCGCGCAGGCGCTCCTGGAGCGCCCAGAAGCGGGCGGGGACCTCGCCCTGCGGCGTCAGCAGCGTGCCGTCCATGTCGCACACGACGAGGCGGACGTCCTGCCCGCCGGCGGGGATGGAGGTCCAGGGCCGCGGGGCGGTCGCGGGAGTGGGAGCGGCCGACGAGGCGGGGGCCTCGGCGGGGGCCTGCGAGGGGTCCGGGGTCGGCGAAGGGGCGGAGTTCCGAGTCTGCGTCACCCTCCCATTGGAGCATCCCGGGCGCGGCGACGGGCCGCCGGCGTGCCGTGGGGCACTGCGGCGGCCCGTCGTCGGCCTCGGCTCATCGCGGGATCATCCCGGCTCATTCCGTCGCGAGGACGCCGGCCCTCCAGTAGATCGCCGTGATCGCCCAGGCCGGCAGGACGATGCCGAAGACGGGGACCAGTCCCGGCACCGCGCCCCACACGGCGATCGTCGCGGCGAGCACGCCCGCGACGGCGAGGGTCCGCAGCGGACGGGCGAGCAGCAGCACGAGCGCCATCCGCAGCAGCCGCGGCAGCGGGTCGGAGAAGTGCGCCTGCAGCGGCCACACCACCGCGCTCAGGAGGGCGAGCACGACGGTGAGGGCGACGACGACGCCGCTGAGCCACGGGGTGGCGGCGCCGATCCCCGGCCCGAGCACCCAGCGGTCGACGGCGATGACCGCCCAGCCCGCCCCGAGCACGGCCGCGAGCAGGTTCGCCGGCAGCAGCCCGGCCCGCCAGTGCGTCCAGAACTCGCGTCCCAGCCGGGCGCGCGAGGGGACCGGCCGGTCCAGCTCCTCGAGCCGACGATCCATCCGGTCGCGGCGCAGCACCGCGTGGACGGCGGCCGTGGCCGGGCCGATCCCGAGCAGGACTCCCCCGGCCAGCGTCCCCGCGAGCCACAGCAGATGCAGCAGGAACAGCCGCAGCGCCAGCTCGCCGAGCCCCATGTGCAGGCGCACCGCCGGGGCCAGCGCCGTCCACGGCGAGCGCCCGGTGCCGGTGCCGGCGTCGGCGCTCATCAGCCCTTCACCGAGCCGATCATGACGCCCTTCTCGAAGTACTTCTGGAGGAAGGGATACAGGATGATCACCGGCAGCGTGGACACGATGATCACGCCGTACTTGATCTGGTCGGCGTACTGCTGGCCGTAGGCGCCGCCGGATCCTCCGGCGCCTCCGGCACCGCCGGAGAACGCCTGGTTGGACAGGAGGATGTCGCGCAGCACGATCTGCAGCGGCTGCTTGTCGTAGTCGCGCACGAAGATCAGGCCGGTGAAGAAGTCGTTCCAGTGCTGGACCAGGTAGTACAGGCCGATCACCGAGATCAGCGCCTTCGACAGCGGCAGCGCGATCGTGGTGAAGAACCGGAAGTAGTCGACGCCGTCGAGCATCGCCGCCTCGAAGAGCTCCTCGGGCAGGGAGTTCTCGAAGAAGGCGCGGGCGATGATCAGGTTGTAGACGTTCAGCGCCGACGGCAGGATGAACACCAGCCAGTTGTCGAGCAGGCCGAGGTCCTTGTACAGCAGGTAGGTCGGGATCAGCCCGCCGTTGAAGAACATGGTGAACGCGAAGAACAGCGTCAGCGGGCGCCTGACCCGGAACTCCCGGCGCGAGAGCGCATAGGCCGCCGGGAGCGTCACCAGCAGGTTCAGGGCGGTGCCGACGATGCTGTAGATCAGCGTGTTGCGGTAGCCGGTCCAGATCCGCGAGTCGTCGAGGATCTGCTCGTATCCGAAGAAGCTGATCCCGCGGGGCAGGAAGGACACCTTGCCGGTGGCGACGGCGGTCGGATCGCTGATCGACGCGATCGTCACGAAGTACAGCGGGTACACGGTCACGAAGAGCACGACGGCGACGATCGCGAAGATCGCGATCTTGAACAGCAGGTCGTCGCGGTACCAGGCGATCCGGGAGGCCCGACGGGCGCGGGCGGGTCGGACGGAGGCCGGACCGGGGGCGCCGGAGGGGACGGTGGGGGCGGTGGCGGTCATCTCGGCTCCTTCACCACAGGCTCGTATCGGACACGCGCTTGGCGATCTGGTTGGCGATCAGCAGGAACGCGAAGTTGATGACCGTGTTGAACAGGCCGATCGCGGTCGAATAGCTGAACTGGCTCGAGAGGATGCCGATCTTGTAGGTGTAGGTCGCGATGACCTCGGAGACCGGCAGGTTCAGCGTGTTCTGCATCAGGAACACCTTCTCGAACCCGGTGTTGAGCACCCCGCCCATGGTGAGGATCAGCAGGATGATCATCGTCGGCACCAGCGCCGGCAGGTCGACGTTGCGGATGATCTGGAAGCGGGAGGCGCCGTCGATCCGGGCCGCCTCGTACAGCTGCGTGTTCACCCCGGCCAGGGCGGCGAGGTAGATGATGCTGTTCCACCCGGTGTGCTGCCAGATGTCGGAGAGGACGTAGACGGGCACGAACGCCGAGGTGGATCCCAGGAAGTTCACGTCGTCGATCCCGATCGCCGCGAGCACGCGGGTGAGCAGGCCCGAGGTCGGCGAGAGGAACACCTGCAGCATGCCGACGATCACCACGACGGAGATGAAGTGCGGCAGATAGGTGACGGTCTGGACGAAGCGCTTGATCCGGCTGCGCAGGATCTGGTTGACCACGAGCGCGAGCGCGATCGGGGTGAAGAACCCGAGCACGAGCGTCGACAGGCTGATCACCACGGTGTTGCGCATGAGATCCCAGAACATGGGGCTCTCGAAGAACTGGATGAAGTACTTCAGCCCCACCCAGTCGCCGCCGGTGAGCCCCGTGGTGGGATCGAATTCCCGGAAGGCCAGCTGGATCCCGTACATCGGCACGTACGAGAAGACGGCCACGAAGCCGATGGCCGGTGCGACCATCGCCCACAGCTGCCAGTAGCGGCGCAGGTGGCGCGCGAGACGGGCGCGCGGGCCCTGCGGGACGGCGTCGGCCCGTCCCGCAGGAGCCCTGCCGGCGCGCGCGGGACGCACCGGGGCCGACGTCGGCCCGGCGCTCCCGCGCTCCGTCGCGGCGGTGTCGGCGGACATCGGGGTCATCCCTTCGTGGCCATGTAGTCGTCGTAGTACGACTGCATGGTGGCGATGTTGTCGTCGACGCCGGTCTCCTGGACGGTCGCGACGTACTCGTCCCACTGCTCATCGATCCCGCCGGTGGTGACCCACTCGGCGAACTTCGTCATCGTGACGTTCATGAGGGTCGTGTTCACCAGCGCCATGGCGTTGAGGTCGTCGGCGCTCATCTTGATGAAGAGCCCCGGATACACGTCGGCGTCCAGGTCCATGCTGTCGATGGCCGGCTGCAGCGGCACCGACTCCTCGGTGGCCTCCTGCAGGTCGGTGGGGAGCTCGACCTCGATGTCGTCGCGGATCCACATCGGACCGTTGTCGGCGAGGGTCGAGGTCCACTTCCAGGTGGAGGGGTCGGTGCCGTCCTCCGCCGGGAGGACCCGGTAGGCGCTGTCGCCGGTCTTCTCGATGTTCGGTCCGATGTCGCCGAAGAGGACCTGGAGGGACATGTCCTGCCCGTAGAAGGCGTCGATGGCCTTCAGCGCCGCCTCCTTGTTCTTCGAGGTCGCGGACATGACCACCTGGTTGCCCGGGTAGTTCTCCCCGTACTGGTCGAAGCTCCAGGTGACGGGGGCGCTCTGCGAGGCGGAGGCCTGCAGCACGGGCATCGCCTCGTACTGCTCGTAGATGTCGGGGCCGAAGCGGTCCGAGCGCGTCCAGCCCCAGGTGAAGCCGACGGTCGCAGTGCCGTCGCCGGGTCCGCGGGCGACCGACTGGTAGGTCGAGTAGTCCTGGGTCATGACCTCGCCGGAGAGGAGCCCGGCCTCGCTGCAGCGCGCGAGGAAGGAGACGACCTCGCGGTAGCGGTCGTCGATGAGGAAGGTGCCCACCTTCCCGTCCTCGAGGAAGTAGCCCTGACCGCCGCCGCCGGAGATCGGCAGGCCGGTGGAGCCCAGCAGCAGGATCGACTGGAAGTAGCCGAAGCCGCCGGTGCCGACGGGGCTCCAGTCCATGGGGATGACCGTCTGGCCGGTGCCGGTGGGGTCGCCGTCACGGAAGGCGACGAGCACGTCGAACAGCTCGTCCCAGGTGGTGGGCATCTCGAGGCCGAGGTCGTCGAGCCAGCGGCGGTTGATGTACTGGTGCTGGACCGTCGGCGGCCAGAACCGCTTGTAGCCGGGGACCGAGTAGATCTCGCCGCCGGACTGGGTCGCGAGGGCCTTCAGCTCGGGCTTCGCCTCGAACATCGCGGACACGTTCGGCAGGGAGCCGAGGGACTCCGTGAGGTCCTCGAAGAGGGACCCGTAGGTCGCCAGGTCCGAGTCGTTGATCGCCTGCGTGCCGACGACGAGATCGGGGACGTCGCCGGCGGCGAGCATCGTCGACTTCTTCTGGTCCCAGTCCGCGGAGACCTCCTCCCAGACGATCGGGATCCCGGCAGCCTCCTCGAGCTCGGCGGCCCAGGCCATCTCGGTCATGGGCTTGGTGAGGGGGTGCTTGATCACGAGGATCCGCAGCTCGCCCTCCTTGCTGCCGGAGCTCCCGCCGCCGCAGGCCGTCAGGCCGAGGGAGCCGCCGACCGCGGCGGTCGCGGCGAGGCCCCCGAGGACGGTGCGGCGCGAGGGACGGGCGAAGGCCGAGGAGGAGAGTCCGGACGAGGAGCCGGACGAGGCACGGGGCGTGGGACGGGGCGTGGGAAAGGGCGAGGTGGACATCATCGTCTCCTGTGGCTGCGGCGCGCGGTGCGCCGACGACGCCGACGCGGATGCGCCGACGGATCCGGTGCCCGGCGTCGGGGATGCGACGCCGGGGACCGGATGCCCGGTGGCCGGACCCCGGTCATCCGGGGCGGCATGGGGTGAAGCTGCTCAGCTGGTGGGCAACCAGATGCGCATCGCCCCGGGGCCGCGATCGCCCCAGGTCGAGAACGGGACGAGGACGGCGTCGACGGCGACGCCCTCCTCCGGGTCGGTGCCGGCGGCGCGCAGGAGCGGGCCGGCATCGGGGCGGGCGGACGCCCGCACGACGAGGGCCGGGAGCGTCCCGCCGGTCGGCGCCGGGGACGACTCCTCGACGGCGGAGCCGAGGGCGACGACGAGATCGTCGGCCTCCGCTCCCGACGGCAGATCGGCCTGCTCGAGGCAGTACACGACGGGACCGCGCTCGAGGGCGATGCAGCCGCGGGTCGCGTCGACGCGCGGATGGGAGGCGGTCCAGCGCGGGGTCATGTCGAGCACGAGCACCGCGCCGTCGACCTCGTCGGCCTGCAGCACGACGCGGCCGCGGGCGCGCTCGTCCTCGGTCAGCCCGCGTGCGGGGCGGCCGCCTGCGGCGAGGGTGCCGGCGCTCGCCCATCCGGGGATCCTCAGCGCGACCTGCGCGCCTGCTCGCAGCGCGGGAGCCTGGGCCCCCGCCGGCACGAGCGCGAGACGGATCTCCCCGTCGGCCGGGTAGGCGGTCGCGATGCGCAGGATCCCGGTGCCGATCTCGGCCGGGAGGTCGATGTCGGCGGCGGCGTGCTGCAGGATCTCGAGCGTCGGGCCGGAATCGCCGGAGCGGACGCCCGCGACGTAGGAGCTCAGCTGCGCGATCGCCCGGGCGATGTTGGGCGGGCAGCAGGCGCAGGAGTACCAGGGCTGGCGCTCGGCGGGCGCGTTCTCCTCGGAGAAGCGGTCGGGACGGCGCTGCATCGGGTTGGAGTAGAAGAAGCGCGTGCCGGTGGCGTCGACCGAGGCGGCGAGGGCGTTGTGGATCTCGCGCTCGATGACGTCGCCGTGGCGGGGATCGTCGGCCGCGAGCATCATGCGCCAGGTCCACTGGAGGTCCGCGATGGTCGCGCAGGTCTCGGCGTAGGCCCGGTCCGAGGGCAGCTCGTGGTCGTTGCCGAAGGACTCGTCGCGATGGCGCGAGCCGAATGCCCCCGAGAGGTACATCTTGCGCTCGTGGACGCGGTCCCACTGCTCGCGCATGACCGCCAGCAGCGCCTCCTCGCCGGTCTCGAGGTGGAGGTCGGTGACGCCGGCGTTGAGGTAGAGCTGGCGGACGGCATGGCCGGTCGGGTCGACCGCCTCCCGGACCGGCAGGTGATCCTGGTAGTAGTGGTGCCCGAAGCCCTCGTCGGGCAGGATGTCGCGCCCGCGCTGGTCGACCAGGTGCTGGGCGAGGCGCAGGTGGCGCGGATCCCCGGTGTGGCGATGGAGCTCGACCAGCGCGGTCTCGATCTCCGGATGCCCGGGGATCCCGTCCTCGCGGCCGGGGCCGAAGCGGCGGTCGACGAGGTCGACGAAGCGCAGCGCCATCTCCAGCAGATCGCTGCGCCCGCTGGCCCGGTCCAGGGCCACGGCGGCCTGGACCCAGTGCCCGAGCACGTACATCTCGTGGGTCCAGTGGAGCTCGGCGAAGCGCTTCTCCGGGTGCACGCCCTGGATCCAGGTGTGGAGATAGCCCGACGGCTCCTGGACCCGCCCGATCAGCGCGATCATCTCGTCGAGCCAGGCGTCGTGCGCGGTGGTGCCGGTGCGCCCGATCTCCCAGGCGACCGCCTCGATGACCTTGTACAGGTCGGAGTCGGCGAACACGAAGCCGCGATGCGGGGCACCGGACTCCCCCACCACCCGCCGGAAGTTGTCGATCACGCCGGAGGTCTCGAGCTGCTCGATGCAGTGCGGGATGGTCGCCTCGGCGTTGAGCCGCTGCCACGCCCCGAGCGGACCGCTCTCGGCGAGGCGGACCGCCCGCAGGTCCAGCGGACGCAGCCCGGATCCGGCCGCGCCCGAGCGCGGCAGCGCCGGGGCGACGACGGGAGCCGCGGTCGCGACGGGGGCGGCGTCCACGGCGGAGACGTCGTTCGCGGCAGGGGCGGCGCTCGCGGCGGGCGCGGCGGGGTCCAGCAGGGCGGCACCGGCGGAGGCCGGTCGGATCGCGTCGGTCAACGTGAGCTCCTCATCAAGCGGGGTGACGTGGCTCATCCTGCGGGAGCGATAAAGCGTTGTCAACGCGAGTCACAACGTTGAAAGGTTACGGAAGGGCAACGCTGGAACGGTGACGAGGCGGCGCCGGGACGACACGAAGACGGTGCAGGGGCGGTGCAGGGACGGCACCGAGGACAGCGCCGTCGGCCCGTGGGGCAAGTGCGCTCAGATGCCCGTGGACTCGCGGATGACCAGCGACGTCGCCGCCGTCGCGCGACGATCGGGACCGCTTGCGCCGGCGAGGCGATCGGCGAGCATCTCGACCGCGAGCGAGGCCATCTGCTGGACGCCCGGATCCACCGAGGTCAGCGGCGGCGTCGTGAACGCCGCCTCCTCGGTGTTGTCGAAGCCGGCGAAGGCGACGTCCTCGGGGATGCGCAGGCCCGCGAGCGAGGCGGCCCGCAGCGCGCCGACCGCCACGGCGTCGTTCACGCACATCACCGCGTCGACCTCGACCCCCGTGCGCAGCAGCCCGACCATCGCCTCCATGCCGGACTCGCGGCGGTCCCAGTCGGATCCGCGCACCACGCGGCGCGGATCGACCTCGAGACCGGCCTCGTCGAGGGCCTGGCGGTAGGCGAGATAGCGCTGGCTGCGCTCGACGTCGAGCCAGGGCTCGGCGAGATAGGCGATGCTGCGCCGACCGCGGTCGATCAGGTGCCGCACGGCGTCGAGGGCGCCGTCGAGCTCCCCCATCACGACGCAGTCGATGCCGTCCATCGGCCCACCGCCCACCTGCACGACCGGCACCCGAGGGCTCTCGCCGGCCAGCAGCTCGGGGGTCAGGAAGTGCGGGCAGACGATCACGCCGTCGGCGCCCTCCGTCGACCTGCCGAGGACGGCCTCGCGCTCGGAGGCGGCGTCCTCGGTCAGCCGCATCGTCGTCGACAGCCCCCGCTCCTCGAGGGCGAGGATCAGCGCCTCGGCCATGCGCGCGAAATAGGGCTGGAACAGGTTCGGGATGACGATCGCGATCCGCCCCGACGAGCCCCGTGCGAGGCCGCGGCCGGCCGCCGAGGGCACGTACTGCAGCTCCTCCGCGGCGCGGGCCACGAGCTCCCGGGTGGCCGCGGAGACGCGGATGCGCCCGCTGCCGGTGCCGTTGAGGACATGGGAGACGGCGGCCGAGGAGACCCCCGCCCGCCGGGCCACGTCCGCCAGCGTCACGCGGGCCATCAGCGCGGACCGCCCAGCGTGGACTCCCGGCGCAGGAGCGAGATCGGGGCGACAGTCCGCTGCAGGGGCCGGCGCGGATCCTCGAGGCGTGAGCGCACGAGGTCGACCGCGCGCCGCGCCATCTCCGTGGCCCCCAGATCGACCGTGGTCAGCGACGGGGTCGTGAAGCCCGTGTCCTCGAGCCCGCCGTGGCCGACGATCGCCACCGGATCCGGCACGCCGATGCCGCGCCCGCGCAGCAGCGAGAGGGCGCCGATCGCGAGCTCGTCGTCGGCGCAGACCAGGGCGTCGAGGTCGGGGTGCGCGGCGAGGGCCGCGGCGGCGAGCGCGCGGCCCGCCGCCCGGTCGGCCTGGTCGCGGGGCCGCAGCACCGGAGCGCCGGGGAGCACCTCGGCCAGGCGGCGCAGATGCTCGTCGGGACGGCCGGCCGGGTGGCCGAGCAGGACGGGCGCGGTGCGGCCGAGGGTGCGCAGATGACGGGCGACGGCGAGCGCCGCGGCGGCCTCGTCGGCCTCCACGAGATCCATCCCCGCCGGCGGCTCGTCGGGCGGAGCACCGGTCATCACGCCGACCAGCGCCCGCGGCCCCGCGGCCGCCGCTGCGACCACCGCTGAGCCCGACGCCGGAGCCACCGCCGGACCCAGCGCCGGATCCGGCGCTGAATCCACCGCGACGCCGGCCGGGAGCGGGCCGACGTGCACGACGCCGTCGAAGGAGGCGCCGAGGGCGTCGATCGTCTGCTGCACGCGCTCGGCCCGCCCGCGCGAGGGCTCGATCGAGACCAGCATCCCCTGCCGCGCGGCCTCGGTGACCAGCTCCTGGACCATCCGCGAGGCGGTCGGGGTGGTGAGATCCGGCAGCGAGAGCGCGAGCACCCCGGTGCGCCCGGTGCGCAGGGTCCGCGCATGGAGGTTGGGCCTCCAGTCGAGCTCCCGGATCGCGGCCTCGACGCGCTCGCGGATGTCGTCGCTGATGTGCGGGTGACCGTTGACCACCCGGGAGACGGACGTGATGGAGACCCCGGCCTGCGCGGCGACCTCGCGCATCGTGGGCACCATGCCGCTCCTGACCGGCGCGTGACCTGCGCACGCGCGCTTCCCGGAGAATACCGCCTGGCGCACCCCCTTGCGCTCGGGCGCGGACGCGGACAGGATGGACCCCATCGATGTCGATACGATTCGATCACTCCGAGGCCTCGGGACGCGCCAGCACAGGAGCAGGCGCCGCGAGGGCCCGCCACGATCCGGGAAGGACACCGCATGACCACCTCCACGACCGCCGCTCCCCTGCGGGTCACCGTCTGGGGCGAGAACCGCCATGAGCAGCGCGACGAGCGCGTCCGCTCCCACTACCCCGAGGGCATGCACGCGGCCATCCGCGACGGCATCGTCGAGACCCTCGGCGACTCCGTGACCACGCGGATCGCCCTGCTCGACGACCCCGAGCACGGCCTGAGCGAGGAGGTCCTCGCCGAGACCGACGTGCTGACCTGGTGGGGCCACATGGCCCACGACGAGGTCTCCGACGAGGTCGCCGAGCGCGTCCAGCGCCACGTCCTGTCGGGCATGGGCCTGATCGTGCTGCACTCCGGTCACTGGTCCAAGCCCTTCGTGAGGCTCATGGGCACCTCCTGCACGCTGCGCTGGCGCAACGAGTCGGACCGCGAGCTGGTGTGGACGGTGAACCCCTCGCACCCGATCGCCGAGGGCGTGCCGCATCCGATCGTCATCCCCGAGCAGGAGATGTACGGCGAGCACTTCGACATCCCCACCCCCGACGAGCTGATCTTCGTCTCCTCGTTCTCGGGCGGCGAGGTCTTCCGCTCGGGCTGCACCTTCCGCCGCGGCAAGGGCAAGATCTTCTACTTCTCCCCCGGCGACCAGGACTACCCCGTCTACCAGCACCCGGACGTCCGCCGCGTGATCGCCAACGGCGTCTCCTGGGCGCGACCCGCCTCCGCGGACCGCACCGCGCCCTTCCTCGACCGCTACCCGACCGACTGGTTCCTCACCGGCGAGGGCGGCCAGGGCGTCGGCGACGCCGAGGCGGCCGGCAAGGACGGGGCCGACGCATGACCGCTCCCTCCTCCGCTGCCGCCTCCGCCTCCACCGCCTCCTCCGCCGCTGCCCACTCCTCCGCGCCCGGCGCGAGCGGGACCGACGCGCCCGTCCGCATCGTCGTCGTCGGCGCGGGCGCCATGGGCCGCGCCTGGATCGGGACGGTGCTGCGCTCGCGCGGCGCGTCGCTCGTCGGCGTCGTCGACATGATCGAGGAGTCCGCCCGCCGCGCGGTCGAGGACCTGGTGCCGGCCGACGAGCGCGACGGCGTCGCCGTCGGCACCGATCTGCTGGACGTCGCCGCGCGCTCCGGGGCCGAGGCGGTCGTCGACGTGACGATCCCCGCCGCCCACCACCAGGTCACCGCCGACGCCCTCCACGCAGGCCTCGCGATCCTCGGCGAGAAGCCCTGCGCGGCGACCCTCGCCGAGGCGGTCTCGCTGGCCGGGCACGCGGAGACGACCGGGCGGCTGTTCATGGTCTCCCAGTCCCGTCGGCACAATCCGCATCTGCGCGAGGCACGGCGCCTGGCCGACGCGCTCGGCGGCGCCGGCATCGTCCGCACCCGCTTCTCGCGCGCCCCCCGCTTCGGGGGCTTCCGCGAGGAGATGGCGCATCCGCTGATCGTCGACATGGCGATCCACGCCTTCGACGCGGCCCGCGTGCTCGTGGACGGCGACCCCGTCTCCGTCGACGCGGTCTCCTTCAACCCCGCCTGGAGCTGGTACGACGGGGACGCCGCCGCGAGCGTCACGATCCGCTACTCCTCCGGCGCGGTCCACGTCTACGAGGGCTCCTGGGCGTCGCCGGGCCGCGAGACCAGCTGGAACGGCGAGTGGTCGCTGTCCTGCCCGCAGGGCACCGTCGAGTGGGACGGGGACGCCGTGCCGTCGGCGACCGTCGCCCCGCGCGACGGGTCCGACGGCGCAGCCGACGTCGAGGACGCTGCGGGTGCTGCGGATGCGGCGGCGCTCGTCGGCCGCGAGCCCGGGCCCGACGAGCTCTGGGAGCTGGACTCCTCGCTCGACGAGTTCTGCCGGGCGCTGCGCGCGGGCACGGTCCCCGAGGCCGAGGTCCACGACAACGTCTGGACGCAGGCGATCGTCGAGGCGGCGGTGCGCTCGGCCGACGAGCACCGTCGGGTGCTCCTGGACGAGCTCCTCGACGAGGCCCTCGCCGCGGCGCGGGCGGCGGATGCGGCCGACGGACGCAGCCGCGCCCTGGAGGCGTGGAACGATGGCCGCAGCGGCCTCGCAGCGACCGGTCGCTGACACGGACGGTCGGCCCGGACCGTCGACCCGGACGAGAGGGGGCCGGTGCCGATGCCGGTGAACAGCGACGACGCGACCGTCGGCGGACGCCGACGCAGAGCACCCACCAGCCAGGACGTCGCGCGCCTCGCCGGCGTCGCCCAATCCACCGTGAGCTACGTCCTCACCGGCTCCCGCCCCATCTCCCCCGCCACCCGCCAGCGCGTCGAGGCCGCGATCGAGGAGCTCGGCTACCACCCGAACTCCGGCGCCCGGGCCCTGCGCTCGAAGCGCAGCGGGGTGATCGGGCTGATGGTGCCCGACGCCGACGGCGCCCGCCCGGTCACCATGCGCTTCGTCGGCACCATCGCCCGCGAGACCCGGCGCCACGGCTACGACCTGCTCTTGGTGACCGCGCAGGAGGGCGCCGACGGGGTCCGCCGCGTGGTGCGCACCGGCATCTGCGAGGCGCTGATCCTCATGGAGGTCTCCCGGCACGACGAGCGCATGGAGGCCCTGCTGGAGTCGCACCTGCCGTTCGTGCTGATCGGCACCCCCGAGGACCTGCCCGACGGCTCCGCCGTCGACCTCGACTTCGAGGCCCTCGGCCGGATGGTCGTCGAGCACGCCGCGTCCACGGGCGCCGACGAGCTGATGATCGTCGGCAGCCCCGCCCGGCAGCGCCACCGCTCCGACACCTCCCGCTTCCTCACCGGCGTGGAGGATGCCCTGACCGAGCATCCGCTGACGCTCGTGCTCGACGAGGGATCCTTCGCCGAGCTCCCGGACCGGGTGCGCGCCCGATTCGCCGCCTCCGAGGCTGCCGCGTCGGCTGCGTCGGAGGCGGCGGCCGCGGCGGCCGACAGCGGGAGCACGACCGACAGCGGGAGCACGGCCGACGGCGGCCGCATGCTGCTGTTCGGCCTCGGCGGGATCGGCGAGGTGCTCTTCGCCCTCGCCACCGGCTCCCTGCTCGACGATCCGCGCGTCGGCGTGCTCGCCCTCGGGGACGACGATCTCGCCGAGGTCAGCCCGCTCCTCTCCGGCATCCCGCGGATCGACCCCCGCCGCGACGAGGTCTCCGAGCTCGCCGTGCGGGAGGTGGTGCGCCTGCTGCGGGAGGACAGCGCGAGCCCCCGGGTGACCCTCGTGGCTCCGCGCGCGCCCGGTCCTGCGCGATGACCGCGCCGGGGACTCGTCGCGAACGTTCACGGACTCGACGGATCCCGCGGACAGGAGCAGACTTCGAGGACAACGAGCGCCCGATCCGTCGAGCGCCGCTGACGCCGAGCGCGCACGAGGACGCCGCGGGCGCTCGGTCGTCGTCCGCATCGACCCGAGGAGCCCGCATGGCCGCCACCGACTCCGGCATCTCCCCCGACACCGACCCTCAGCACGCGTGGGAGGAGTTCCGCGCTCGCCGCGACGAATCCCTGCGCCAGCCCCACGGGATCCTGTCCCAGGTCGCTCTCCACTGGGTCGAGCCCGATGCCGGGGAGCAGAGCTTCGAGGGCGTTCCCGGCCGCTGGTCGCGGACCGGCACGACCCTGACCGTCTCCTGGAGCGGCGAGGAGCTCGAGCTGCTGGAGCCCGGCGCTGAGGACGAGCCCGACGACGCCGGACAGCACCGCGCCGGGCGGCACCGGGCCCGACGCGAGATCGCGGGCGACGTGCGCCTGGCGCGCTTCGGCGACGACGTGCAGATCGACGTGATCCCGCGCGGGGATCGGATCGGGCTGCGGGTGCTGGACCCGTCGGCTCCGCGCCGACTCGCCTTCGACGGCGTTCCCGTCTTTCCCTTCGACGCCGAGCAGGTGCTCGTCGGCCGCTTCGTCGCGGCGGAGGCGGGCGCGGACGGTCAGCGGCCGGAGGTCGTCGTCGGCTCCGCCCTGCCCTGGCTCGAGCAGCGCCTCCCCGTCGCCGGCACCGCGACGTTCGACATCGCGGGCGAGGAGACGGAGCTCCTCGTGACCGGAGAGTCCAGCATCCTCTTCCACGACGACACCTCCGGGACCGAGACCCCGGGCTGGCGGGTGGTCGGCGCGCAGATCGACGGCGAGGCGATCCGCGTGGACCTCAACCGGGCCGTCGACTTCCCCTGCGCGTTCAGCCTGTGGGCGACTTGTCCGAAACCTCCGGCGGGAAACCGCCTGCCCTTCGCAGTGCGCTCCGGTGAGCGCTCCGTGGGGGCGACGGAGCGCTGAACGGGAAGGCTCCTTGAAACGCCCAGGTGAAGCACAGGAAGAGGCGGAAACAATTGACTTCGGAGTAACTCCCCCTTGCATCACACTTCCATTACTTTGCAGTATCCCTGCAGGTCGGGAAGGGTTGCCTTTCCTCTCTATGAGCGCGCTCTCACGCTATAGGGGCGACTGGTAGGTCACAGTGAGTCCCATACCTCTATGACCTCCACGGGAACCGGTTGACTACTTTCCCACCAGATGTTTGATTTCTTCCATGCTCCCTCCCCGCCTTGCCACCGACACTCTCCAGGCCCCGTCCGCCCCCCGCCCCCGTGCAGGCCGCGGTCGCCCCACGGTGATCGATCGAGCAGTCGTGAGCTCCGCCGCCCTCCGCCTCTGGAACGAGAAGGGCTTCGAGTGCGTCAGCTGGGCCGACATCAGCGAGGCCACCGGAGTCAGCACCCGTACCCTCCTGCGCCACTTCTCCACCAAGGAGACGCTCGCCTGGACCGGCATCGTCCCCGCGACCGACGCGCTCCGCAACGCGCTGGCCCTGGTCGACACGGGCGACCTCGCACTGGACCTGCGCACCGCCATCGTCGGCTCGACCGCCGTCTCCGACGACTCCTCGCCCGACATCGCGCACTGGCTCCGCATCATCTCGGGGGCCCCGTCGCTCATCGCGACCTCGGTCGAGGCGCACGGCCCCTGGATCGGCGCGCTCGAGGACTTCCTCGCCGACCGCATGCCCGGCTCCCCCCGCCCGGTCCTCCACGGCATCGCCGTCGCCTACCAGGTCGCCACCTTCGACGCGCTCCTGGACTGGGCCGAGAGCGGCGAGGAGGGCCTCCCCTCCGAGGCCGTGGACCGCGCGCTGGAGAAGATGCCGCTCATCGGCTTCTGAGGTCCGGCACCTGGGGCCCGGCGCGTGAGGCCCGGCGCGCGGCACGGCCGATGCCGCGACCGCCGGACCGTAGGATCCGAGGATGTCCCCGACGCCCGACGCGCCCTCACCCGACGTGCGCCCCTCCGACGCGACCGCGGCGGGCACGGCCGCCCCCGCCTCGACCGCCCCTCCCGCCCCGGACTCAGCCGTCGCGGCGTCCCCGCAGGAGGAGACCGGCGCAGGCTCCCGACGCGGCACGACGCCCTGGGGCACCTATCTGCGCAACGGAGCACTCGCCCTCGCGATCCTCGGGATGATCTGGCTCGCGGCCAACGTGCGCCTCCCCGACCTCGACACCCTCCGCGAGGACATCCAGGACCTCGGGCCGTGGGCTCCCCTGGGCTTCGTGGTCATCTACGCCCTCGTCGCGCTGACGCCGATCCCCGTGACCATCACGGCCGTCGCCGGCGGCATGGTCTTCGGCCTCGGCGGAGGCACCCTGCTCTCGATGGTCGGCGTGGTGCTGGGCTGCTGGGGCGCCTACTGGATCGCGCGCCTGCTGGGCCGCGACGTCGTCATGCGCCTGCTCGGCTCGCATGCGGATGTCGTCGAGGAGAGGCTCGAGGACGGCGGCTTCTGGGCGGTGTGCACGCTGCGGCTGATGCCCGGGCTCCCCTATTGGCCGGTGAACTACGGCAGCGGCGCGCTCGGCGTCAGCACCCGCGAGTTCCTGATCGCGACCTGCGTGGCCTCCCTGCCCGGCCAGCTCTCGCTGGTGGCGATCGGCGCCTTCATCGTCGACCCCGGCATCCCGCAGGGAACGGCCGTCGTCCTCGCCTGGATCCTCGTCGGCGTGCTCACGGTCCTCTCGTTCCGCCGCTGGCGCGCGGCCCGCTGACCACCGACGCACGATGCGCTGACCGCCGACGCACGACGCGCCGACCGTCGGCGCACGGCCCGCTGACCGCTGGGCGGCATGGGCCCCGCGCGGGACATATCCCCAACCTCCTGTGATGCAGCGCACTCCCGACCTAGACTGGGCCTGCGCTGTCGGTGCACTGCCCCGTGCTGCGGGGAGGTCGCGCCCGTCGGCGTCGCGCGCCGTCCGGTGCGCCGAGCCGCCCAGACCGGGGCGCCTGCCGTCCCCGGGTGTCGATGAGGACTCCTGATGAGCACAGCAACCGAGGCGCCCAGCGGCTTCAGCCCGCGCGTGGCGCTGCAGAAGGTCGGCACCTCGCTGTCGAACATGGTGATGCCGAACATCCCCGCCCTGATCGCCTGGGGCATCCTCACGGCGTTCTTCATCCCCGACGGCTGGACGCCGAACGAGCCGCTCGCGAGCGCCGTCGGCCCGATGATCCACTACCTGCTCCCGCTGCTGATCGCCAACACCGGCGGACGCATGGTCTACGAGGCCCGCGGCGCGGTCGTCGGCGTGATCGCCACGATGGGCGTCATCGCCGGGTCCGACTGGCTGATCGCGCAGGAGAACGCCCGCCTGCTCGCGCAGTGGGTCGCCGACGGCAACGCCGCCGACGAGTACAGCGCGCTCGGCGAGGTCCACATGTTCATCGGCGCGATGATCATGGCCCCGCTCGCGGCCTGGCTCATGAAGCGGCTCGACCGGCTGTGGTCGGACCGCATCCCCGCGGGCTTCGAGATGCTCGTGAACATGTTCTCCGCCGGCATCTTCGGCTTCATCATGCTGGTCATCGGCTTCTTCGGCCTGGCCCCCATCGTCAACGGGCTCATGACGCTCCTGTCCAACGGCGTAGGCGCCCTCGTCGACGCCGGCCTGCTGCCGCTGGTGTCGATCCTCATCGAGCCGGCGAAGGTCTTCTTCCTCAACAACGCCATCAACCACGGCGTCCTCACCCCGCTGGGCATCTCGCAGGCCGCCGAGAACGGCAAGTCCGTGCTGTTCCTGCTCGAAGCCAACCCCGGCCCCGGCGTCGGCATCCTGCTCGCCTACACGTTCTTCGGCCGCGGCGCCGCCCGCGCCTCCGCCCCCGGCGCGGCGATCATCCAGTTCTTCGGCGGCATCCACGAGATCTACTTCCCGTACGTGCTGATGAAGCCGATCCTCATCCTCGCCGCGATCGGCGGCGGCATGACCGGCGTCGCCATCAACGTCGCCTTCGGCACCGGCCTCATCGCGCCCGCCTCCCCCGGCTCGATCTTCGCGATCTTCGGCGTCGCCGCCCGCGACTCCTACCTCGGCATCGCGCTCGCGGTCGCGGGCGCGGCCGCCGTCAGCTTCGTGCTCTCGGCGATCCTGCTGCGCGTCGGCAAGCAGGACGACGGCGACCTCGCGGCCGCCACCGCCAAGATGGAGCAGATGAAGGGCAAGAAGTCCTCCGTGGCCGGCGCGCTCGTCGGCGACTCCTCCGGCGACCTCGCCGCCGCCTCCGCCGCCTCCGGCCGTACCGGCCCCATCTCCCGGATCGTCTTCGCCTGCGACGCCGGCATGGGCTCCTCCGCGATGGGCGCGACCGTGCTGCGCAAGAAGGTCCGCTCCGCCGGCTTCGACGACATCGAGGTCACCAACAAGGCCATCTCGTCCCTCAGCGACGAATGGGACGTGGTGGTCACGCAGAAGGAGCTCACCGACCGCGCCCGACAGCGCACCGGCAGCGCAGTCCACGTCAGCGTCGACCAGTTCATGAACTCGCCCCGCTACGACGAGGTCGTCGACCTGGTCCGTCAGCGCAACGCCGGTGCGGCCGACGCTCCGTCGTCGGCTCCCGAGACGACCGCTCCCGAGACGACCGCTCCCGCGCAGGCGGATGCGCATGCGGATGCAACGGCGGACGCGCCGGCCGACGCACCCGTCCGCGGGCGCCGCGCCGCCGACGTGCCGCCGCGCGGCGGGGAGATCCTCTCCGAGGCGTCGATCATCCTCGCCGGGACCGCGGACTCCGCGGCCTCGGCGATCGACGAGGCGGGCGGACTGCTGGTCGCGGCCGGCGCCGTCGACGCGTCCTACGTCGCCGCCATGCACGACCGCGAGGCCTCGGTGTCCACCTTCATGGGCAACGGCCTGGCGATCCCCCACGGCACCAACGAGGCCAAGGAGTCCATCCGTCGCTCCGCGATGACCTTCACCCGCTACCCGGAGGGCATCGACTGGAACGGCAACGAGGTGCGCTTCGTCGTCGGCATCGCCGGCATCGGCGACGAGCATCTCGTGCTCCTGCAGAAGGTCGCCATGACCTTCTCCGATCCCGTGCAGGTGGAGAAGCTCGAGAGCGCCTCCTCCGCCGACGAGATCCTGTCCATCTTCAGCGAGACCGGAGAGTGATCACCCCATGAAGGCTGTCCATTTCGGAGCAGGGAACATCGGCCGCGGCTTCGTCGGCCTCCTGCTGCACGAGGCCGGGTACGAGGTCGTCTTCGCCGACGTCGCCGACGCCCTCATCGACTCCCTCCAGCAGGCCGACTCCTACACCGTGCAGACCGTCGGGGCGAACCCCACCAGCACCGTCGTCGACGGGTTCCGAGCCGTGAACTCGAAGACCCACCCCGACGACGTCGCCGCCGAGATCGCCTCGGCCGACATCGTCACCACCGCCGTCGGCGCGCACATCCTGCGCTTCGTCGCCCCGGCGATCGCCGCGGGCATCGCCCGCCGACCCGCCGACGCGCCCCGCCTCGCGATCATGGCCTGCGAGAACGCCATCAACGCGACCGACCTGCTCGAGCAGGAGATCCGCGCGGCCGCTGCGGCGGCCGGGGCCGACGATCTCGATGCGAAGGCGCTGTTCGCCAACACCGCCGTCGACCGGATCGTCCCCGTGCAGGCGCCCGACGCGGGCCTCGACGTCACCGTCGAGGACTTCCACGAGTGGGCCGTGGACCGCACCCCCTTCGACGGCGCCGAGCCCGAGGTCCCGGGCATCACCTGGGTCGACGACCTCGGCCCCTACATCGAGCGGAAGCTGTTCACCGTCAACACCGGCCACGCCACCACCGCATGGACCGGCTGGGCGGCGGGCCATGCGCTCATCGCCGACGCGATCGAAGACCCCGCCGTCGAGTCCGCCGTGCGGGCCGTGCTCGCCGAGACCTCCGCCCTCCTCGTCGCCAAGCACGGCTTCGCCGAGGACACCCAGAGCGCCTACGTCGCCAAGGTCATGGGCCGCTTCGCGAACCGGTCGCTGCCCGATCCCGTGGAGCGCGTCGGCCGCTCGCCGCTGCGCAAGCTCTCCCGGCACGACCGCATCGTCGGCCCCGCCGCGGAGCTCGCCGAGCGCGGACTCGGCCACGACGGGCTGCTCGCCACACTCTCCGCCGCCCTCGCCTTCACCCCCGAGGGCGACGACGAGGTCACGCGACTGCAGGAGATCCTGCGGACCTCCGACGCCGACGCCGCCACCGCCGAGATCACCGGACTCGAGGAGGACCACCCGCTGCGCGCGGCCGTGCGCGAACGCATCGCCGCCCGCCAGTCCGAGCTCTGAGGCCCGGCCTCCTGCTCCCGGCTCCGCGCTCGGGCTCGGGGCTCGGGGCTCGGGGCTCGGGCTCGGGCTCGGGCTCGGGCTCGGGCTCGGGCTCGGGCTCGGGGCGACGATCCACGTGATGCACCCGGCACCATCGGCGATCCGGGACCGCGTCCCCGCCCGATGCTCGACTTCGTCAGCTATCGTCCGACCCGTACACTTCCCGGCCGAGACCGTCCGGGGCATGCCGGCCGCCGCGGCGACCGACCCACACGGGGCCGTTCCCGCGGCCCCCTTCCACGAAAGGCACTCCCATGGCAGAGCGCACCGTCAAGATCGCCAGCTCCTCCGGTCTCCACGCCCGCCCGGCGACCATCTTCTCCAAGGCCGCCGCTGAGCAGCCCGCCTCCGTCACCATCGAGAAGGTCGGCGGCAGCCCCGTCCCCGCCGCCTCGATGCTCATGCTCATGACCCTCGGCGCCGGCAACGGCGACGAGGTCGTCCTGCGCGCCGAGGGCGAGGGTGCCGAGGAGTCCGTCGCGGCCCTCGCCGCTCTGCTCGAGACCGACCTCGACGCCCAGTGAACCCCCGCCGGGCCCCTGCCCGGCAGCCAGGCTGAGAAGGTGCAGCTGAGGTGGCATCGCGGAGGCGAGGTCACCGAGGCGCAGTCGCTGCAACGAACTCGCGGAGGCGTGCTCGCTGAGGTGTCGACCAGGCACAGCCAAGCTGCCGCTCAGCCCGGATAAGCCCCTGACCTGCACCGTCTCGGTGCTGGTCAGGGGCCTTTCTCTACCCGATGCCTCGCGATCTCGGCGTTCGCCGCTCAGCACGGTGCACGTCCGGCCGTGTCCCGCCTGGCACCTCTCGCCGAGGCGAAGCGGACCGTGCGCGACGAGGTTCCCTTCCTGACGTCGACCAGTGTCCTTCAGCCCACGCTTTGCATGATGCAATTCGAGGGTTGAGGGACACTCGACGACTTCCCTGCAGCTTCGGGGGCCGCTCGAGGGGAAATGGACCCTCACGGGGAAGCGGGCCCCTCCCCGAGCGGCGACGTCATCCCCCATCACGAGCAGTGTCCCTCAGTCCCCGCTTTGCATGCTGCAAAACGGGGGCTGAGGGACACTGGGCGATACGGGGACTCGACGATGCGGGGACTGGGCGATGCGGGGATCGGACTCGCTCACGCGGAGGGAGCCTTCCGCAGGACGCACACTCCCCCGAGCCTCAGAGCCCCCCTCAGAGGCAGAACCCCAGAGCCCGAGCCTCAGAGGCCGCCCCCCCCAGAGCCCGAACCTCAGAGCCCGAGCTCGCCGAGGATGGGGAGGCCGGCGCGGACGAGGTCGCGGGCTTCCTCGGCGGTGCGGGCGGCGACCGCGGCGGCCGCGAGCTCCTTGGCCTGCTCGAGGGTGACGGTCGAGAGGACCTTGGCGACCGCCGGGAGCGAGCGCGGGGTCATCGAGAGGCTGTTCACGCCGAGGCCCACGAGGACGACCGCGAGGCCCGGGTCGCCGGCGGCCTCGCCGCACACGCCCACGGGCTTGGCGGCCTTCTCGCCGAAGGACTCGGGGTCGCCGCCGGCGGTGCGGGCACCGGTGCAGGTGATCGCGACGAGGGCGAGGACGGCGGGCTGCCACGGGTTGTTCAGGTGGGCGAGGGAGCCCAGCTGACGGTCCGCGGCCATCGTGTACTGGGTGAGGTCGTTCGTGCCGATGGACACGAAGTCGCAGGCGGAGAGCTGACGGTCGGCGATCAGCGCGGCCGACGGGGTCTCGACCATGATGCCGGCCGGGGAGAGATCGCGCTCGGCGCAGAGGGCGGCGAAGTCCTCGGTCTCGTCGACGGTGGCGATCATCGGGGCCATCACCCAGGGCGTCGCGTCCGACTGCTTCGCGGCGGCGGCGATCGCGTCGAGCTGGTTCGTCAGCACCGAGCGCTTGTCCCAGGAGGTGCGGTACGCGCGCACGCCCAGCGCCGGGTTCGGCTCGTCGGAGTCGGTGAGGAAGGGCAGCGGCTTGTCGGCGCCGGCGTCGATGGTGCGCACGACGACCTTCTTGCCGGGGAAGTGCGCGAACACCTCGGCGTAGGCGGTCGTCTGCTCCTCGACGGAGGGCTCGTCCTCGCGGTCCAGGAAGAGGAACTCGGTGCGGAACAGGCCGACGCCGTCGGCGTTGGCGGCATGCGCCTTCTCGGCGTCCTTGGCGCCGCCGATGTTGGCGAGCAGCTGCACGCGGGTGCCGTCGGCGAGGACGCCGCCCCCGCCCTCGTAGGTGAGGGGGTTCTTCTGCAGCTCGGTCCAGGCCTCGGCGAGGCGGTGATGCTCCTCGGTGACCTCGTCGGTGACGGTGCCGTAGCCGGAGTCGACGAAGACCTCGGTGCCGTCGGCGAACTCGTGGATCCCCTTGCAGGCGACGATCGCGGGCAGGCCCAGCTGGCGGGCGAGGATCGCGGTGTGCGACTGGGGTCCGCCGTCGGAGGTGACCAGGGCGATCACGCGCGTCGGGTCGAGGGTCGCGGTGTCGGCGGGGGCGAGGTCGACCGCGGTGAGGATGAACGGCTCGTCGAGGTCGGGGATGCCGGGGGCCTGCTCGCCGCGCAGCTCGGCGACGATGCGGGCGCGGACGTCGCGGACGTCGGTCGCGCGCTCGGCCATGTAGCCGCCGAGGCCCTCGAGCATGGAGGCGACCTGGTCGCCGGCCTCCCAGACGGCGCGCTCCGCCGACTTGCCGGAGCTGAGCACGAGGCCCTTGGCGGTGTGGGCGAGGGACGGGTCCGCGGCCATCTGCGCCGTGGCCTCGAGGATCGCCTTCCCGCCGCCGGTGGCGCGCTCGGCCATGCGGGTGAGCGTCTCCTGCACGGCGGCGGCGGCGACGGGGATGCGCTCGGCCTCGGTCTCGGGGGCGACGCCCTCGGGGGCGGTCTGATCGGCGGCCGGCTCGGTGACCGGCGGGGCCATCGTCCGGATGGTCCCGACCACGCGGCCGGGGCTGACTGCTACACCTGTGTACTGGGCCATGACGTGCCCTCTCCTCTGCCGTTGATTGGAGTGCGGTCGGGGCGCCGGACCCGGAGGACGGGCGTCCGGGGCGCGCCGCGGCGACATCGTCATCGTACGCATTGCAGAGGCTCCCGCCGGAGTCCTTCGGCTCTTCGGGCGGACCTCGCTCGCGGAGCGGCGAGCGAGGTCACATCCGACGACCGGCGACGGCCGGCCTGCAGGGCAGCGTCATCCAGCCGACGTCGGGCCGCCGACGGACAGCCAACGGGCCGACGCCGGGCCGGCAACGGACCGGCAGCGGGCCGACGCCGGACCGCGGACGGCGGAGGGTGCGGGATTCGAACCCGCGGTACGGGGGTGCCGCACAGTGGTTTTCAAGACCACCACATTCGGCCGCTCTGTCAACCCTCCCGGTGGATCCGACCCTTCCGGGGGATCACCACAGGAAAGGGTATCGGACCGCGCCGCCGCCCCGGGATGACGCCCGCCGCCGACGGGCGGCGACCGGCCCCCGCCGCGCCCGCCCGACGCCCGCCCGACGGCGGACGAATACGCGGCGTACCGTGGTCGCATCACGAGCCGAGGAGCCCCGATGAGCATCCAGGACAGCACCGATCAGAACAGCGCCGACCCGGGCCGCCCTGCCCCGCCGGTCACCGTCGTCGAGTCCCCCGAGCGCTCGCGCTTCGACATCCTCGTGGACGGCGTCGGCGCCGGCTACTCGATGTACGAGGACGTCGACGCGCCCGGCCCCGCCTCGAGCGAGCCGGGCGAGCCCGACGAGCAGAGCGCGGCCGACGAGCAGAACACGGCCGACGGGCGGGCTTCAGCCGACGGACAGGACACCGCCGACGAGCAGCGCATCCGTCAGCGGATCTTCTTCCACACGATCGTGCACGAGGAGTTCTCCGGCCGGGGCCTGGCCTCGACGCTCACCCGGGAGGCCCTCGCGGCGACCGTCGCGGCGGGGCTGCGGATCGTGCCGGTGTGCCCCTATGTCGTGCGGTGGCTCAGCACGCATCACGAGTTCGACGCCTCCGTCGACCTTCCCCAGCAGGAGCACCTCGACATCCTGCGCGGCTGAACCGCCCGCGGCCCGGCGGAGCAACGGCCCGGAGGAGCATCGGCCGGGTGGAGCAACGGTCCGGCGGAGCATCGGCCCGGCAGACGGCGGCCCGTCGGACGGCCGTCCCTCCCCGGCCGCGCCGAGGTCAGGCGGCGAGGCCGAACTCGCCGGCGGCGGGGGTCGCGGTGGGCTCGGTGAAGGCGGGATAGTCCTCGCAGGTCGCGAGGACGTCCTGCATGGCGGCCTTCTCGTCGGGCGTCACCCAGAGCTCGTACTTGGCCTTCACGGCGATCTGCCGGGCGACGTACTCGCAGTGGTAGGACTCGAGCGGCGGGAGCCAGGCGGAGGCGTCCTTGTCGCCCTTGGAGGAGTTCAGGCTGTCCTCGGCGGCGACCAGGTTCAGGGGGTCGTTGGCGAGCTCGCGGCGCACGTCGTCGTCCCAGGCGTAGGCGCCGGTCTGCCAGGCGTTGGAGAGCGCGACGACGTGGTCGATGTCGAGGTTGTTGTCCTCGTGGCGGTCGAACTCGACGATCTCGCCGGTGTAGGCCGACGGCGAGAGGACGCCGGTCTCGACGACGCAGTCCTTGGTGCCGTCCTCGAGGACGATGTCGGTGAGGTCGCGTCGCAGCACGTCGTTGCGGGTGTCGCAGCCGTTGCCGTCGACGTCGTCGCGCCACCCGAAGGAGTCGCGGTCGTAGCCGGCCTTCGTCGCGAAGCCCTCGACCTCGAGGCTCTCGAGCTCGTCGAGGGCGGTGGCGCCGTCGGCGGCGGGGACGTAGTCGGAGGTCGAGGTCGTGCCGGAGCCGCCGAGGATCTCGTCGAGATAGGCCTCGAGCTGGGCAGCGTCGCCGAACACGAGCAGCAGCAGGATCCCGATGCAGGCGATGACCGTGGGGACGCCGACCTTCGTGGTCGCCCCGATGCCCTGGCGGCCCTTCCGCTGCGTCCCTCGAGCCTGCGATCCCCGAGCTTGCGATCCCCGAGCTTTCGAATCTCGAGCCTTCGAATCTCGAGCCTGCGAATCCCGAGCCATGCCCTGCCTCCCGCGCGCGCTGCGGATCGCAGTGCCGCGCGTCCGGGCCCCGGGATCCGGGCCGGACGAGCGCCGGCCTCGCCCCAGTCTGGGTGCGGCGGCCGACGTCCGAGGACGCCGACCGCCTGGTCACGCAGGGATTCCGGGGAGGAGGAGAGCTATCTCACCGCACCTGGGTCCGTCGGACCATGAGCGCCCAGACCGCGGCGGCGAGGACGGCGATCGCCGCGACGACGCCCATCCACGGTCCCCAGCCCATCTCGACGATGTCCAGGAGCGCGGCGCGGAAGCCGTCCAGCAGGATCGCCCCGGAGAGGACGGCGACGCCGATCGCCGCGAGGACCGCGCCGCCGGTCCACAGGAAGCCCTGGCCGAAGCGCAGGTGCGCGGAGGTGATCGCCGCGCCGAGGAAGAGCACGGCGGTGATCAGCAGGAAGGTCTGCACGAAGGTCTGGCCGACGCTGCCTGTGCTCGTGTAGGCGACGTCGAAGAAGCGCACGCCGAGACCGTAGCCGTCGGTCGCGACCTCGATCGCCTTGCCGATCGTGACCACGAGCGAGTACGCGAGCGCGTTGCCGAGGAACACGATCCCGAGGCCGGTCGCGAACTCGCGGCGCGTGAGTCCGAGGCCCAGGGCGAGCGGGAAGTGCTGCCCCATGGACACGAAGCCGTAGCCGATCATGGGCCCCAGCAGGGCGAAGATCGCGCCGCTCCAGCGCATCCCCTCGCTCATCCCCGCTCGCGCCTCCGCGCCCTGGGAGCCGACGACGATGCCGATCACCAGGACGATCGCGAGGGCGAAGAGCATGATGGCCAGGGGCCACAGTATCGCCTGCCGACGGTTGACGAAGTGCATGCTGATGACGCTGCGGTAGCGCATGGCGTCTCCTCTCAACGGGCTGACGCGGTCTCGGAGGCCGCGGCGGCGGTGGTGCGGTGGACGATGTAGTCCTGCAGGGAGACCGGGCCGGTCTCCAGCCCGGCGGCGCGCGCCGCGCGGACGACTCCGCCGTCGGCCCCGACCTCGACGGTCGCGGTCGACAGGGCGCCGATCCGGGCGCGGTGCAGGACCTCGCGTCCGGTGAGGAAGGCGTCGACGTCCTCGGTGCGGCCGCTGATCTCGACCGCCGCGCTGCGCAGCTCGTCGGTGCCGCCCTGCAGCAGCACCTTCCCCTCGTCGAGGAGGGTGACGTGCTCGAGCAGGTTCGCGGCCTCGTCGATGTGGTGCGTCGACAGCAGGACCGTGCGCGGATGCTCCCCGTAGTCGGCGAGCAAGCGGTCGAAGAACAGCCGCCGGGCGACGGCGTCCAGGCCCAGGTAGGGCTCGTCGAAGAAGGTCAGCGGCGCCCGCGAGGCGAGCCCGATGATGATGCCGACGGCGGAGAGCTGCCCGCGGGACAGCTTGCTGATGGCCCGGGTCGACGGGAGGCGGAAGTCCGCGGCGAGGTCGGCGGCGAAGGCGGCGTCCCAGAAGGGGTAGACGCCCTCGGCGATCCGCAGCACGTCGCGGGCCCGGAAGCCGTCGGGGTACTTCTGGCTCTCCTGGATGAAGCAGGTGCGCGAGAGCACCGCGGCGTTCTCCCGCGGCTCCTCGCCGAGCACGCGGATGCTCCCGGAGGTCGCGAAGACCTGCGCGGTCAGCAGCTTCATGAGGGTGGTCTTGCCGGCGCCGTTGCGGCCCAGCAGGCCGTGGACGACGTCTTCGGCGAGGTCCAGGTCGACGTCGTCGATCGCGGCGACGTCGCGGTAGCGCTTGGTCAGGGATCGGGTCTCGATGATGCTCATCGGGACGCCTCCTTCGTGATCATCCGGACGAGCTCGTCCGGTCCGATGTCGAGCTGGGCCGCCTCGCGCAGCAGCGGGACGACGTAGTCGGCGAGGAAGGCCTCGCGGCGACGGCCGCGCAGGATCTCCGCCGCGCCGGGCGCGACGAACATGCCGATGCCGCGCCGCTTGACGAGCACACCGCCGTCGACGAGGCGGTTCAGCCCCTTGCCCGCGGTGGCGGGATTGATCCGCAGGAACGCCGCGAGCTCGTTGGTCGAGGGGACCGCGGAGTCCTCCGGATAGGTGCCGTCGAGGATCCCGCTCTCGATCTGCTCGGCCACTGCGATGAACAGCGGCTTGGATTCGTCGAGCACGCCGCCTCCCTGGCTCCTTCGGCCCGGGGCGCTGCCGCCCCCGGGGTTCCATGGTTCATTACTCCACTAATGAACCATGGAACCGGGGCGTGCGTCAAGGGGCCCGTCCCGCCCGAGCCGAGCCCGCCCCGCCCCGCCTTGCCCCGTCCCGCCCCGCCCCGCCTTGCCCCGTCCCGCCCCGCCCCGCCTTGCCCCGTCCCGGCCCGGCCCGGCCCGGCCCGGCCCGGCCCGGACTACCGTGGACGCATGCGCGCGATGCAGATCTCCGAGTCGAAGACCCTCGAGCTCGTCGACCTCCCCGAGCCGATCCCCGCCGAGGGCGAGGTGCTCGTCGACGTCATCGCGGCGGGCGTGAACCGGGCCGACCTCGCGCAGGTCGCCGGGGTCTATCCCCCGCCTCCTGGCGCGTCCGCGCTGCCGGGCCTCGAGATCTCCGGCCGACGACGGGACACCGGCGAGAGCGTGGTCGGACTGCTCGCGGGAGGCGGCTACGCCGAGGTCGTGGCCGTGCCCGCCGGACAGCTGCTGCCGGTGCCGGCGGGCGTGGATCCGGTCGACGCCGCCGGGGTGGTCGAGGCCGCCGCGACCGTCGTCTCGAACCTCGTGGTCGAGGCCGGACTGCAGGTGGGCGAGACGCTCCTGGTCCATGGCGCGACCGGCGGGGTCGGCGCCGCGGCGGTCCAGATCGCGCATGCGCTCGGTGCCCGGGTACTCGCCGTCGTCGGCTCCGACGAGGCGGCGGAGGCCGTGCGCGCGCTCGGGGCCGACGAGGCCTGGAACCGGCGCACGACGGACCTGCCCGCCGCCGTCGCCGAGGCGGGCGGTGCCGACGTGATCCTCGACGTCGTCGGCGGGTCGATGCTCGCGGACAACGTCGGGATGCTCGCGGTCCACGGGCGCCTGGTCATCATCGGGACGCTCGGCGGCGGCACGGGCGAGCTGCCGATCGGCCTGCTCATGGCCAAGCGCGCTCGCGTGATCGGCACCGTCCTGCGCCCGCGCCCCGTCGAGGAGAAGCGTCGGATCCTCGAGCGGACCCGTGAGCTGGTCTGGCCCGCCCTCGAGGACGGTCGAGTGCGGATCCCCGTCGCCGCGCGCCTGCCGCTCGAGCAGGCGGCCGAGGCGCACGCGATCCTGCACCGCGGCGGCCACCTCGGCAAGGTCGTCCTCGAGATCTCCCCGACAAATGGCAGACTGCCGGGGTGAACGACCAGCTCTCCAGCCTCCTCGCCCCCCTCGGCCTCGCCCTGCTGGGCATCGCCCTGCTCGCCTTCACCGTGTGGACCCGTCGCGGGCGCACCCCGGCGGCCCGGGCCTGGATGCGAGGAACCGTCGGCCCCCGCGCCCGGAACGAGCGCATCATCGTCCTGGGCGTGCCGAGCCTCGCGGTGCTCAGCCTCTGCACCGCGGCGATCTCGCTCCCGGGGGTCGGTCCCTCGCTGACGGCGTTCGTCGCGCCCCTGGGCGTGCTGGCCTTCCTCCCCCTCGCCTGGGCGCTCATGACCTTCCTCCCGGTGCCGGATGCGCTCTACCCGCGCTGGGCCCGGCCGCTGCGCGCACGCTGACCGCCCCCGGAACTCGGGGCATCCCCGGCACCGGGGCCCGCCTCCCGACGTGACGCTCCGGTCTTCCCGCGGCGCAGATTTGGCCACACCCCCGCCTTAGATGCAACATGTATCTATGACTCCCCGTGCTGTTGCCCCGCCCGCCGCCGACCGCGTCTACGCGCATGTGAAGAACCGGATCCTGGCGGGCGAGATCGCGGGCGGCTCGATGATCACCGAGGGCGAGATCGCCGAGGCCACGGGCCTGTCGCGGACGCCGGTGCGCGAGGCATTCCTCCGTCTGCAGGCGGAGCAGTGGCTCACCCTCTACCCCAAGCGGGGCGCCCTGGTGCGTCCCGTGGCCGCGGGCGAGGCGCATGACGTGCTCGATGCCCGGCGCATGGTCGAGGCGCATGCCGCCCGGACGATCTGCGCCCTGCCGAGCGCCGACCGTGCCCGGGTCGTCGACGCCCTCGCCGAGATCCTGGCCGCGCAGGACGCGGCGATCGCCGCGGAGGACCTCGCGGCCTATTCGCTGCAGGACGCTCGCTTCCATCAGGGCATCGTCGCGGGCGGCGGGAACGCGCTGGTCACCGAGTTCGCGGTGACCCTCCGCGAGCGCCAGGAGCGGCTAATCGCCCACACCGTGCAGCGCGACCTCGAGCGCGCCGCGCTCTACGTCGAGGGCCACCATCGCCTGCTCGAGCGCCTCCGCGCGGCCGACGCCGACGGCTACCTCCTCGAGCTCGACCAGCATCTCGCCCTCTCCCGCGAGACGCTCGCATGAGCACGGCCACCGCCCCGATCCCCGTCGTCGTCCCCGACGCACCCGCCGTCGAACCGTCGGCCCTCGCCGATCCGTCGGACCTCGCCGCTGCACCGGCCGCGGCCGCCTCGTCGGCCGTCACCGCCCCGCCGGCCGGGTCGGCGCCGGAGCGCCGACCGGTGGGCCGACGGGCCTGGTTGCCGGTCGCCGCCGCCATGGTCGCCGTGGCCTGGGGAGGCAACGAGTTCACGCCGCTGCTGGTGATGTATCGGCAGGTCAGCGAGTTCTCGGCGCTCATCGTCGACGGCCTGCTGGCCGCGTACATCCTCGGCATCGTCCCGGCCCTGCTCCTCGGCGGGCCGCTGTCGGACCTCCACGGACGTCGGGCGCTGATGATCCCCGCGGCGCCGCTGTCCTTCGCCGGCTCCCTGCTGCTCGCGCTGAACCCGGGGGCGCCGCTGCTCCTCGCGCTCGGGCGCATCCTGTGCGGGCTCGCGCTCGGCCTCGTGATGGCCGTGGGAACCGCCTGGGTGAAGGAGCTCTCCGACGCCGCTGCCTCCTCTGCTGCCACTGCCGCCTCGAGAGCCTCGGGAGCCTCTGCTGCCCCGGGAGCCTCGTCGGCCGACGCCGGGGCCGGACCGCGTCGCGCCTCCCTGTCGCTGACCGGCGGCTTCCTCGTCGGGGCGGGGGTCGCCGCGGTCCTCGCCCAGTGGGCGCCGTGGCCGACGGGGACCGCCTACGCGGTGCACATGCTGCTGACCGCCGTGACCGGGATCTGGGTGCTCACGGCGCCCGAGACCCGCGTCGTCGGCCGCCGGTCCGCCGCCGACGGCCGACGTGGTCTGCGGGGCGTGCTGTCGCTGCTGCGGGTGCCGAGCGCCGCGCATCGGCGCTTCCTCATGGTCGTGCTGCCGGTCGCGCCGTGGGTCTTCGGCTGCGCGGGCGCCGCCTATGCGGTGCTGCCCTCCCTGCTGATGGACAGCGCGCATGGCCTGCCGATCGCGTTCTCCGGTCTGATGACGGCGCTGACCCTGGGCTGCGGCGCCGGCATCCAGGTGCTCGGCAAGCGGATCGACACCCATCGCTCCGCCCGGGCCTCGGTGATCGCGATGGCGGTGATCACCGTCGGCGTCGCCCTCGGGGCGATCGCCGCGACGACGCTCGACCTGCCCGTCGGCCTGCTCGCCGCGGCGACCATGGGCATGGGGTACGGGCTCGCGCTCGTCGCGGGCCTCAGCGAGGTCCAGCGCATCGCCGACGAGGACGACCTCGCGGGGCTCACCGCCGTCTACTACTCGGTGTCCTACCTGGGCTTCTTCATCCCGATGATCTTCGCGGCACTGTCCCTCGCGATCCCGTACCCGGTGCTCTTCGGCATCGGCACGGTGCTCGCGGCGGTGTGCCTGGCGATCGTGGCGTCGGCCTGGTCGAAGCACCTGCCCGGGCCCCGGCGCTGAGTCCGGCGAGCAGCCTGCGCCGACGGGTCAGGCGGTGAGCTGCTCGAGGACCAGCACGGTGCCGTCCTCGTAGACGGAGAGGGTCTCGGCGTCGGCCGCGTCCTTGACGCCCTGCGGGGCCTGCCCCATGGCGACGCCGACGCCGGCCCAGCCGAGCATCTCGGTGTCGTTGAAGCCGTCGCCGACGGCGACCGTCGCGGCCGGGTCGATGCCGAGGTCCGCGCGGATGGTCTCCAGCGCGGTCGCCTTGGAGACGCCGGGGGCGGCCATGTCCAGCCAGGCGGTCCAGCCGATCGAGTACTCGACGCCGTGGACGCCGGATTCGGCGACGACGGTGCTGAACTCATGCGGCGTGAGGTCCGGGACGTGCACGACCACGCGCACGGCCTCGAGCTCCATCAGCTGGTCGAGGTCCGATTCGACGGCCTCGACGCCGAAGCTGGCGTCCTGGAAGCCCGCGGTCGCATGGAAGCCGCCGTCGGCCGTCTCGACCGCGTAGTGGGCGTCGGGGGCGACCTCGCGCAGGGTGGCGAGGGCGTGGCCGGGCTGGAAGGTCCGGGTGTCGATCACGCGGTAGCCGTTCGGGGCCGACGGATCCATCTCCAGGGTGACCGCACCGTTGGAGCACACCGCGTAGCCGTGCTCGATGCCGGCGGCGCGCACCACCGGGACGGTCGCGCCGATGGAGCGGCCGGTCGCGATCACGACGGTGTGCCGGTCGGCGGCGCCGCGCAGGGCCGCGCGCATCGCGTCGGTCATCGCGCCGTCGTGGTCGACGAGCGTCCCGTCGACGTCGAGGCCGATCAGGAGGGGGCCCTCCGGGAGGGCGGCGAGGCGGTCGCGAAGGGTCCGACGGGCGCTCTCGGCGGCGGTGACCGAGGGGGACGGCGCGGTCCCGGAGCCTGCGAGGGTCGCATGAGTGCTCATATCGGCCAGTGTTCCATCGGCCTCCGACGTCCGGGTGAACCGCAGGCGTCGCAGCGGGGCCAGCCAGCGGGCCACACGCCCTCCACGGCGCGGCGTGTCCGCGCCCAGCTCGTCGGCGTCGATGATCCTGCCCGATTCTGCCTGCACGTCGTCTCCCTCTGCGCTCGCGCGACGCCCTGCGCACCTGCGCCCGGCGTCCCGCCTCCGCGGTCGCTGCGGCCCCTCATCCGCATGGGGCCCGCCCTCGAGCGTACCGCCGGGGCGCTCCTCCCCAGCTGGGGGTTCTCCACAACCGCGGTCCGACCGGCGCGGACGACGCCCGCGCGTCCCTACTCTCAGGGCTCCGAGGGGTGCGATGGAGGAGGCAGGATGGCGGGAACAGGGCCCGGGGGCACGGACACCGGGAGCACAGGATCCGAGGGGACGGGTTCTGCGGGGACCGAGGCCGCGGGGCCGCAGCAGATCCCCGATCGTCGCGGCACGCCCTGGTATCCGGAGGACTACCGTCTCCTGGTCGAGGGCCTCGGCGCGCGCCGTCCGCTCGATGCGATCGCCCGGGAGCTCGGCCGCTCCCCCGACTCGCTGCGTGCCCGCGCCGTCTGCCTCGTCGTCCATCCCGACGACGAGCTCGCGATCGGCCGACGGCGCAACTGGCTCGCGCTCCTCGCCGCGGAGGCGATCGTGGATCCGGACTGGGACTGGGAGAGCCGGGCGCGCGCCTGGCATGCGGCCCGTCGGCGCCCCTATTTCGACGCCGCCCTGGACGAGCGCCTCGAACGGGCCTGGGCCGACGGCCGGGAGACGCTGCCGACCATCGCCCGCGATGTGCACGCGCGGGAGCACGAGATCGCCGACCGCTGCGTGCGCATCGGCCTGGCCCGTTCACGGCGCGAGGTCGCCGAGGTCATGGGCTGCACCGCGGGGCTGCTGCTCTCGCGCTCGCTGCTGCCGGAGGGCTGGGGCGCGGGGATGGGCGGCGAGGCCGCCCGCGCGGGCCGCTGGTTCCCGGATCCTGCGCAGCCCGATCTCGGCTCCTTCTTCGCGCAGTGGTCGTGGCCGCCGGTGCGCGGCCCCTTCGACGAGGCCGAGGAGGATCCCTGGGGAGGGATCGGTCCCTTCGACGGCACATGGGGGGACGAACCCGAGGACGACGGTTCCTGGAGCGACGGCACCTGGGACGACGACGTGTGGGACGACGATCCGGCGGAGGACGACGGACTGGGCGATCTCCTCGACCCCTCCGATCCGATCTGGGACCGCGAGCCGTGGACGGGCGAGGGCCCGCTGGACCCCTTCGCCGAGGACGAGCGCGCGTGGGCCTTCGAGCCGGCCTGGGAGGACCTCGAGCAGCTGGACGTTCTCTCCTTCGGCGCCTCCGCCCCGGATCCGCGGGGGCTATGGGTGCTCACGATCGCGGACGGCGCCTGGCCCTTCCACGTCTCCGTGCATCGCACCCACGCGGATGCGGCCGACGTCCTCGACGGCATCGCCCCGCCGCCGACAGGGCCGCCGGCATCGGCGACCCGGCTGTGCCATTGGCAGATCGCCCACCGGGAGGTCGCCGGCGGCCCGGAGGGGGACGTCGAGGAGGGCACCTTCAGCCGTGCCGCCGCCTGAGGGGCGGCGCGACCGACGATGCCCTCCGTCGTGCGCTCAGCGCACGGGCTCGAGGACCTCCCGGCCGCCGAGGTAGGGACGCAGGCCCTCGGGGACGACGACGGAGCCGTCGGCCTGCTGATGGTTCTCGAGGATCGCGACGATGAACCGGGTGGTGCCGAGGGTCCCGTTCAGGGTCGCGACCGGGCGCAGGCCGTCCTCGGTGCGCTCGCGGATGTTCAGGCGGCGCGCCTGGAACTGCGTCGTGTTCGAGGTCGAGGTGAGCTCGCGGTAGGTGCCCTGGCTGGGGACCCAGGCCTCGCAGTCGAACTTGCGGGCGGCGGAGGTGCCGAGGTCGCCGGCCGCGGTGTCGATGATGCGGTAGGGCACGTCGATCGTCGCCATCATCTGGCGCTCCCAGTCCAGCAGGCGCTCGTGCTCCGCGTAGGAGTCCTCGAGGCGGCAGTAGCTGAACATCTCCACCTTGTGGAACTGGTGGACGCGGATGATGCCGCGGGTGTCCTTGCCGTAGCTGCCGGCCTCGCGCCGGTAGCAGGCCGACCAGCCCGCGTAGCGGATCGGGCCGTCGGAGAGGTCCAGGACCTCGTCGCGGTGGTAGCTGGCGAGCGCGACCTCGCTCGTGCCCACGAGGTAGAGGTCGTCGTCCTTGTCGAGGTGGTAGACCTCGTCGGCGTGCTCGCCGAGGAAGCCGGTGCCCTCCATCGACTCCGGCAGCACCAGGGTCGGGGTGATCATCGGGGTGAAGCCGGCCTTGGTGGCCAGGTCGATCGCCGCGTTGAGGATCGCGAGCTCGAGCTGCGCGCCCACGCCGGTGAGGAAGTAGAAGCGGGCGCCGGAGACCTTCGCGCCGCGCGCCATGTCGATCGCCTTCAGGCCCTCGGCGATCTCCAGGTGGTCCTTGACCGGGAAGTCGAAGGTCGGGATCTCGCCGACGGTCTCGCGGACCACGAAGTCGGCCTCGAGACCCTCGGGGGCGCCCTCGGCGAGGTTCGGGATCGCCCGCAGGGCCGCGTCGCGGGCGGCGATGGCCTCGTCCGCCGCGGCCTCGAGCTGCTTCACGCGCGCGGCGAGGTCCTTGACCTCCGCCAGCAGCGCCTGCTTCTCCTCGCCCTTGGCCTGCGCGACCTTCTTGCCGAAGGCCTTCTGCTCGGCGCGCGCGGACTCGAAGGCGGTCGTCGCCTCGCGCCAGGAGGAGTCGGCCGCAAGGACGGCGTCGACCGCGGAGGGGTCGCGCCGACGCGCCTTCTGTGCCTCACGGACCAGGTCAGGATTCTCGCGCAGCTGCCGCAGATCGATCATTGCTCCAGGGTACCTGCGCGCGGATCGGCGCGGGCACCGCCGCCGGGAGGACTCCGTCAGTACGCTGTGGCCATGGATCTCGGCGCCGTCCTCTCCTCCGTCTCGATCGGCCTCAGCGTGATCGCCGTCGTGCTCCTCGTCGTCGTCCTCGTCGCGCTCGGTCGCCACCGCGGCGCGCTCGACGCCCTGCGACGGGACTCCGACGAGCTGCGGCGCGGGCGCGCGGCCGCCGACGACGCCGCCCCGGACGGATCCGGGATCGGGGCCGGGGGCCCGGCGGGCGGGTTCCGCCACGTCGCCGTGGTCATGAACCCGTCCAAGCACGACGATCCCGAGGCGTTCCGCGAGCGCCTGCGCCTGATCGCCGAGCGCGTCGGCGGCGTCCAGCTGGCCTTCCACGACACCACCCGCGAGGACGCCGGCTACGGCCAGGCGCTCACGGCCCTGCGCGACGACGCCGACCTGGTCATCGCCGCGGGCGGCGACGGCACCGTGCGGATGGTCGCCGCGGCGCTCGCCCACTCGGGCGTGCGGATGGGCATCCTGCCCGTCGGCACCGGCAACCTCATGGCCCGCAACCTCGAGATCCCGCTCGACCTCGAGAAGGCGCTCCTCACGGCGCTGGAGGGCGAGGACCGCGGCGTCGACATTGGATGGATGCGCACCGGCACCTCGAAGGCCTACACCGAGCGCGCCGACCCCCAGCCGTTCCTCGTGATCGCCGGCGTCGGCGCCGACGCCGAGATCATCGGCGCCACCGATCCGACGATGAAGAAGCGCATCGGCTGGCCCGCCTACGTGATCCCCGGGCTGAGCAGGATCGTCGGCCGCTCCTTCGCCGCCCGCGTGCAGATGGTCCCCGGCCGCACCCAGGACCTCGACGTGCGCACGGTGCTGATCGGCAACGTCGGCAAGCTGCCCGCCGGGATCGTGCTCATGCCCGACGCCGACGCCTCCAACGGCAAGCTCGAGATCCTCGCGCTGTCCTGGCGCGGCGCCGCCGGCCTCAGCCAGATCGGCGCGAAGCTCGTCAACCCCCACGCCCCCACCTACCCGCAGCTCGCGACGATGGAGAAGGGCATGGTCACCGAGGTCCGCGTGACCACCCACAAGCCGCAGCCGGTCCAACTCGACGGCGACACCGAGGACCGGGCGACGCACATCATCGCCCGCGTCGACGCCGGCGCGCTGCTGATGCGGGTGCCGGACGGCGCCTCGCGCTGAGCGGCTCGCCAGCGGGTCAGCGGGTCGTCAGCAGGGAGACCGGACCTGTCAGCGGCGCGGTCGGGCCTTCTGGTCCATCTGCGCGGCGGCGAGCGCCTCGCGGACGGAGGCGAGGATCGTCGCGGGCTCGTGCCCGCGCTCGAGCGCCTCGGCGATCGGGGCGGCGAGCAGCGCGATCGCGTCCTCGTCGGCCCCTCCCCCGCTCTCGCGGGCGATGACGGCGTTCTGCTCCTCCGCGGCGGCGACCGCCTCCGGGGCGATCGTCGTGCCGGAGCCCCGGCGCGTGAGGATCACCCCGGCCTCCTCGAGCAGCTTGTAGGCCTTCGCGACGGTGCCGGCCGCGAGCCGCCGTTCGGAGGCGGCGGCTCGGATCGCGGGCAGGCGGTCGCCGGGGAGCAGTTCCCCGGACCGGACCTTGTCGAGGATCTCGCGTCGGACCAGCTCGAAGGGAGGGATCGCAGCGCTCATGCCCCCACCCTAGGGGCCCCGGCCCGCAACGTCATCCCGGGCGGACCTCGGTCGACGCTTCGGACCCGCCGAGGTCAGCCCCGTGATGGCTCCTCGAGATCAGCTCCCCGGGGTCACGAGGTCCGTGAGGCCGTCGACCCAGGCGTGGGCGGCGTCGTAGGCGTCGTCGGCGAAGTCCTCGCGCATGGCGGGGGCCTCCCCGTCGACGCGCGGGTAGGAGCCGAGGTAGTGGACGACCGGGCACACGCGGTGGAGGCCGCGCAGGGCCGCGGCCACGCGACGGTCCTCGATATGGCCCTCGAGGTCGATCGAGAAGGAGTAGCGGCCCAGGAAGTCGCCGAGCGGACGGGACTCGATCCGCGACATGTTCACGCCGTTGGCGTTGAGCAGCTCGAGCGCCTCGAGCAGCGCGCCGGAGCGGTTGTGCGGGAGCTGGATGACGATCGTGGTCTTGTCGGCGCCGGTGCGCGCGGGGATCCGTCCCTCGCGGGTGACCAGCACGAAGCGGGTCTGCGCGCCCTCGTTGTCCTCGATGCCCTCGGCGAGGACCGTGAGCCCGAAGTGCCGGGCGGCCAGCGGCGAGCACACGGCGGCGCGGCCCTTCGCCTCCTCGGGGCTCAGCGCGGCGAGGTCGCGGGCGGCGGCCGCGGTCGACGACGCCGTCGCCACCCGCGCCTCCGGCAGCTGCGTGCGGACCCAGCCCTGGACCTGCGCCTGCGCATGGGGATGCGAGGAGACGACCTCGATGTCCTCGAGGGTCGTGCCCTCACGGGCGGCGAGCACGAAGGTGATGCGCACGATCTGCTCGGCGACGATCGTGATGTCGTCGGTCGCGGCGAGCACGTCGAGCGTGCCGGAGACCCCGCCCTCGATCGAGTTCTCGATCGGCGCCATCAGCGCGTCGATGTCCCCGGCGAGCAGATCGCCGGCCGCGGTGGCGACCGCGGTGAAGGGGACGGTCTCGACGTCCTGCTGCGCGAACTCCTCCGGCACCTCGGCGAGCGCCTGCAGCAGCGCCTGATGGGTGAAGGTCGTCTCGGGGCCCAGGTATCCGTACCGCATAGGACGAAGGGTAGCGCCGGGTCGGGGCGCCGGCCGGTCGGTCCGCGGCCCGGGAGCGCGGGGCGGATCCGCCCGGCGGATCAGACCGGCGGATCAGGCCGACGGATCAGGCCGGCGGGCGCAGCGGCAGCTCCCAGCGATCGACGCGGCGCGCGGCGTCGGCGGGATGGCGCTCGGTGCGGCCGACGGGGCGGGCCCCGACGCTCCGGGCGACGGCCTGCGAGGCGGCGTTGCCGGGGGCGATGCGCAGGACGAGCGCGTCGATCCGCTCGTCGGCGCGCGCGAGGCCGACGAGCTCGGCGGCGAGCACCCGCCCGAGGCCGCGGCCGCGGTGCGCGGGGAGCAGCCAGTAGCTGAGGGACGCCTCGCCGCGCTCGAGGCCGGCGCCGAGACGGGCGATGCCCCCGCCGCCGACCAGCACCGACTGCGCGTCAGCACCAGCACCAGCACCGGCACCGGCACCGGCACCGGTATGAGGACCGGAGCCGACGACGGCGGCGAGCTCGCGGACGGGCCCGCCCTCCCGCCAGCGCGCCGCCCGTTCGAGGAAGTCCCGCAGCATCGTCGGCTCCCAGCGTCGGCCGACGACCTCGCGCGCCAGCATCTCGTCCTGACCGGCGAGGATCGCGGGACCGTGGCACGGTGCGAGGGGCTCGAGACGCAGAGGCGGGGCGGGCGATGCGGCCGGGGTCGACACCGTCTCAGCGCCCCGTCGCCGTCGGCCGCCGATGGAGCGCGGCGCGAGCGGCGGCGCCGATCTCGGCATCGCCGTAGCCGAGCTCGCGGGCGGCGGTCACGGCATCGATCATCATCTCGAGGAGCTCGGTCGACGGGACCGCATCCCCCTGGTCGGCGTCCGTCTCGGCGCCGGCGGTCGCCTCGATGCCGGAGCCCGCTCCCGGCGCGACCCGCGTTCCGGCGCCTCGGCGGGTGACGACGAGATCCGCCTCCTCGAGGAGCTTCACGGCGCGGGCGACCGTCCCGGGGGCGAGCCCGAGGTCGCGAGCGAGTGCGCGGATGCTCGGCAGACGGTCGCCCTCGCGCAGCGCACCGCTGAGGATGCGATCGGCGATGGCCCGCCGGACCTGCTCGAACGGGGGCGTCGGGTCCTCGAGGTCGACGACGATGTCGCTCATCGCGCCGCCTGAGGCCGGACCTGCGAGGAGCGCCCGCCCGCGCTCCCGCGCCCTCCCGTCCGATCGTCCGCCCGCCCGTCGGCCCGATCGTCGATCCGTCCGTCGCGCTCGCGTCGGCCGGCCTCCGACGGGCCGAGCACGAGCGCCGGCAGGACCACCATCGCGAGGCCGACGAGCAGGGACGCGAGGCCGACGGCGACGCTGAGGAGGGTGTAGACGAGCGCGGCGCGCTCGCTGCCCTGCAGCAGGCCGACGTCGTCGCCGCCGATCCGCTGGGCGGCCAGCGCGGAGATCGCGATCTGCGCGGCGGAGACCGCGAGCGCGACGCCGCCGAGGACCGAGGTCGCCGAGCAGCGGCGCAGGTGCAGGTCGTGGACGTCGCCGCTGGGTCGGCGCCGCACGATGACGGCGATCACAGCGAGGCCCGCAGCGAGGGCGACGAGCAGTCCGGCCCACAGCGGGGCGCTGTACCACCAGCCCGGGAACGGAGTGCTCACGGTGCGGTGGGCCTCGCCGGTGCCGTCGACGCGGTACGTCTCGTAGGCGCGGCCGTCGAGCGCCATCGTCCCCAGGACGATCGTGGTCGCCAGCAGATGGGCGAGGCCGATCGCGACGACGATGCGGGCCCGGCGCGGCACCACGGCGCGGAGCGTGCGCGGGACGAGGGAGGCGGTGCGCGGCCCGTCGCCGAGGCGGGCGGGCAGGGTCAGCTCCCCCGCGCCGACGGCGAGCGCGAGGAGCACGGCGCCGACGGCCGGGGCGAAGGCCGCCGCGGCGCCGTAGCCGAGGATTCCGCCGCCGGCGCCCAGGCGGGCCCCGACGGCACCGGTCACGAGGACGCCGACGGTGCCCAGCAGCAGGCCGGCCCAGCGCGCGACCAGCGCCCCGGGACGCAGTCCGGTGCGCTCGCTGCCGAGCAGGCCGGCCGTGAGCAGCAGGGCGACGGCGCCGAGCAGCACGGCCGCGGGGACGACGAGGACGAAAACGGGCAGGGCGACGGACATGGCGACCTCGCAGATCGTGGGCAGCGCGGCACCCTTTGTACCGCCTAGGTGACACAATGCGGCGTCGAGGCCTCTTGTGTCAACCTCCCGACACAAGTCGGCCCGCTCGCCCCGACTCGGCACGATCCCGTCACCGGTCCCCCGCCTCCCGTCACCGGCCCCCGCCTCCCGACACCGGTCCCCCTCCTCCCGCCCCGTACCATCGGCACCATGCCTGATCCGCGCCGCGTCCCCGCGCCCCGCGCCCTCCGGGGCCCCTCCCTCCGGGGTCCCGCTCTCCGGAGTCCTGCCCTCCGGGGTCCCGCTCTCCGAGGCCTTGCCGTACAGCGCTCGATCCTGCTGCTGGCCGTGATGGCGGCGGTCCTGCTGGCGCCCCTGTCGGTGCTCTCCGCCCGGGCCGACGACGGGGCGACGGCCGCGGACCCGGTCCGGCTGGTGCTCACGACCTCGGGCCTGGGCTGGGAGGACATCTCCGCGGAGACGACCCCGAACCTCCAGTGCCTGGCCGACCGCTCGGGCCTCGGCGCGATGAACACAACCTCGACGACCGTCGTCTCGACGGAGCGGCAGGGCCTGGAGACCCTCCGCTCCGGCTATCGCGGGCTCGCCGAGACCGCCCCGCGGACCAGCGGGATCCCCTCCCCCGCCCTCGACCAGTGGGAGCAGCTGCCGGTGGACGCCGTCGTGCTCGACGCGGCCGACACCGGCGCCGGGGAGGGCGTGACCGCCGCCGACGAGGTCGCCTCCGCCCTCGACTCCGGGGCGATCGTCCAGATCGATGTCGGCTCCGTCGCCGACCACGACGATCCCGAGCGCACGGCCTCGCTCGCCGCCGTCGACGAGTACGTCGGCATGGTGCTCGAGGCCGCGGGCGGCTGCGAGTCCGCGGATCTGCCGCGGACCCTGCTGGTGTCCGTCGCGGCGACCGATCCGGAGGACCCGGCGCAGGTCGAGGCCACCGGCGCGGTCGCCTCCCGCACCGTCGGCCTGCAGGTCGCGATGGATTCCGCCCTCGCGGGCGAGGCGCTGACCTCCGGGTCCACGAAGCAGGACGGCATCGTCATGCTCACCGACGTGGTCGCGACGATCCTCGACTCCTACGACGTCGAGCCCGAGGGGCTGATCCCCGGCGAGCCCTTCCGCGGCGTCGAGCACGCGGATCCGCAGCAGCTCGCCGTGGACCGCTCCGAGGCCGCCGCCCTGGTCGACGGCGCGACCGTCCCGGCGCTCGGCTCCTGGCTCGCCCTCGGCGTCGCCGGGGTCGTGATCCTGCTGGTGCCGCCGCTCGCCCGTCGGCCCCGGCTCGCGGCCGTCGGCCGGGCGCTCGCGACGATCGCGCCGCTCGCGCTGCCCGTCGGCCTCGTCGCCTCGATCGCCCCCTGGTGGCGCGCCGAGAATCCGACGCTCGCGCTCGCGGGCGTCGTCTGGGCGGGCTGCCTGATCCTTTCCGCGCTCGTCCTGCTGGGCCCGTGGCGGCGCTCGCGCTTCGGCCCGGTCGGCGTCTCCTCCGCGCTGATCGCGGTGATCGTGCTGGGCGAGTCCGCGACCGGGTCGCGGCTCCAGCTGTCCTCGCCGCTGGGCGCGCAGCCGATCTCCGGCGGACGCTTCTACGGTCTGTCCAACCACCTGTTCGGCCTGGTCCTGGCCGCCTCGCTGATGGCGCTGCTGTGCCTGTTCGCGCACGTGACCTCGCGCCGCGCGCGGGTGATCTGGTCGATCGCGACGGGCGTCGTCGTCGCCGGCGTGTGCGTGGCCCCGTCGATGGGCGCGGACTTCGGCTCGATGCTCGCGACGATCCCGACCTTCGGCCTGCTGGCCCTGCTGGTCTCGGGGATCCGCCTGCGGCCCTGGCACGTCCTGGGCCTGTGCGCGGCGGGCGCGGTCGCCGTGCTCGGCGTGTCCTTCCTGGACTGGCTGCGGCCCGCGGAGGATCGCACCCATCTGGGCCGCTTCATCGACGAGCTGCTCTCCGGGGAGCTGTTCAGCGTGATCGTCCGCAAGCTCGCCCAGAACGTCGCGATGACCACCGGCTACTGGTCCCTCGGTCTCGTGCTGATCGCGACGGTGCTGCTGTCGATCGCGATCCTCATGCCCGTGCGCCTGCGCCTGCGGCGCCTGGACGCGCTCGACGCCGCCCATCCCGCCTCGTACGCCGTCCGCATCGCGCTGGTGGCCGGCGGATGGCTCGGCTACGCCGTCAACGACACCGGCCCGGTGCTGGTCGCGGCCATGCTCGGCGTGTGGCTCGCCCTGCTCCCCGCGGTCGTCCCGACCCCCGGCGAGCTCGCCGCGCGCACGGAGGATGCCGACGGTCTGCCGGTCGGGGCCGACGAGCACCCGTCGGACGCCGACGAGCGACCGGGCGAGGCCGACGGGGCCTGATCAGCGGGCGGTCAGGAGTTCTCGGCCTCGACGGCGGCGTGCACGACGAGCGAGGTGTACTCGTCGGGCGTGAGCGGCGGACGGATCGCCCGCGGCAGCTCCGGATGCGGGAGATCGAGATGCGAGGCGATGATGACCGCCTGCGTCGGCTCGAAGGCGCCCGTCACGGGAGCGGTCCGCAGACGCTCGCCGAGCTCCGCCAGATCCGTGCCGACGAGATAGGCGATGTCGTCGGGGGCGAAGTCGCCCTCGACGGGCAGCGCCCGCAACGCCCGGTCCAGGGCCCCGAGATCGGTGTCCTCGAGGCGGTCGACCTGCTCCGCGCTGAACTCGCCCTCGACGGGCAGGTCGGTCAGCTGCACGCGCAGATCCTCGCGGAAGCGCTCCTCCGCGGCCTGATCGTGCGGGCGCACGACGGGCGGGGCGGGGTCCTCGGCGACGACCGTCCAGGCCGAGGCCTCCGGCTCGTCGTCCTCCTCGTCCGCGGCGCGCTCGTCGACGACGGACTCGGCGACCACGGACTCGGCGGCGACGGGTCCGGCGGCGGGCTCGGCGGCGACGGGCGGCTGCGCGGCGGGGGCCGGCTCGGCCGACGGCTCGGCCTCGGCGGCGACGGACTCGACCGGCGCGACGGCGTCGGCCTCCGGCCATGCCCCGTCGGAAGCGCTGTCGGGGGTGCTGTCGGTCGCGCCCTCCGACACGGACCCGGGATCCGTGTCGGGCCCGACGCCGGACGCGTCCTCGGACGCCGGCTCCGCCTCGGGCTCGGGCGGCGCGAGATGGCGCCGACGGGCGAGGGCGCGCAGCACGTCGCGCAGCTGGGCCGCGCGGTGGAGCTGTCCGCGCAGGTCGCGGCCGGTGGCGCGATGGTGGAGATCGCAGTCGATCTCCTTGACCCAGAAGCCGGCGGAGAGCGCGTCGATCGTCAGCGACGTCTCCACGCCCCATCCGGCCGCGAGCGGCTGGCACTCCTCCCAGACCTCGCGGGTGATGCAGCGGGTGCCCGAGAGCGGCTGGATCGGAGCCCATCCGGTCGCGCGCTCGATGCCGTTGCGGGAGGTCCGCACGACGATGCCCATGCCGGAGGCGCCGTCCTGCGGGGGCAGCAGCGCGATGGCCATGTCGACGCCGTCCTCGAGGACCGCGTCGACGAGCGGCTGCGCGGCGGAGGCGGACTCGCCCATGTCGGCGTCGAGGAAGAGCAGGGCGTGGGGGACGTCGCCGTCGGGGCGGATCACGGGCAGCGGGCCCGTGTGCCCGGGCACGCGCGGCTCGGCGTGGAGCTCCTCGCGGAAGTCAGCCCCGCCGTCGGCGCGCTCAGCGTCCTCCCGCAGGGCGACGAGCTGGGCGCCCGTCGCCATCGCCGCGGCCTTGCCGCGGTTCGCGCGGTGGCGCACGACGAGCGCGTCCGCGCCCATCGCGACCGCCGCGGTCGAGTCGGTGGAGCCGTCGTCGACCACCACCACGAGGTCGACCCCGTGGATCGCCCGCGCGGCGTGGATGGTGGCCTCGATGCGCTCCGCCTCGTTCTTGGCGGGGATCACCACGGCGACCCGCTCGGGTCGCTCCGCGGACAACGGCCCCGCCGTGCTCATCGCAGAGTCACCTGACGGGCCACGATCCCGCCGCGGGCCCGACGCTCGAGCGCCGTCAGCGGCTCCGTCGAGGAGAGGGCCTCCTCGAAGCGGATGCGGAACGCCTCGGCCTCCGCCTCGACGCCCGCGACGCCGCTGCCGGAGGGCAGGTCCCACACGGGGATGGTCAGGCCCTCGGCACGGAAGGAGCCGACATACTTCGTGCCCTCGCCGATCGCCGACTCGCGGCGGGCGTGGAGACGGGCGACCGCATCGATCACGCGGTCCTCGTCGGCGTCGAGCACCCAGCGCAGGTGCTCCTTCGGACCGGCGTCGACCCAGTAGGCGTGCGGGAGGCCCTCGACGGGCGCCGTCGGCATGATCGACTCGTTCGCCTCGGCGATCGCGGCCTCGACCTCACCGGTGCGCTCTGCGCTCGGGTCGAGCCAGTACTCGAAGGTCTCGTGGACCTCGATCGCGAAGTCGCCGTCGAGGTCGAGGAGGTCCTGCAGGCGCGGGGAGTCCGCGCTCAGCTCGACGCTCGTGACCGGGCTGCCGGCCTCGACCTCGAGCGCCTGCGCGAGGGCCTGGCCGAGGCCGCGGGAGAGGTCGCCGCCGGGATAGGTGGCCTGGATGCCGAGCGCGATCGAGCCGTCGGAGCGGCGCACCGCCGGCCAGGCCATCGGCAGGATCGTCGCGAGGACCACGTCCACGGCGCCGTGCTCGGCGGTGGTCCGCGCGGCCATCGTCGCGGCCGGGATCAGCTGCCGCATGGCGACCAGGTCGCGCTCGTTGGGCAGGCCCTCGAAGGGGCGACGGACCAGGTCGTTGCTGGGGGCGGAAGTCATGGCGGGAAGTCTACCGACCACGGCGTTCCCTCCGCGGCCGCGACGCGAGCACGTCCGCGGCCCGCCGCGGCGCGGTCACGGGCGCTCCCCCGCCTCGAGAAGCTCCCGCGCCCGCTCCTGGAGATCCAGGGGCTCGACGCCGTCGAGCATGTGGAGCGCGAAGTCCTCGCTGAGGCGCTCGAAGGCCCAGGTCCCGCGCACCGAGTTGCCGTGCCCGTCGAGCTGCGGGGCATAGGTGGCGATGCCGAAGCGGGAGGGCAGGGCCGCGATGATCCCGCCGGCGACGCCGGACTTCGCGGGGAGGCCGACGTCGCTGACCCAGTCCCCCGCGTTGTCGTACATCCCGCAGGTCAGCATCACCGAGAGCACCTGGCGGGCGGCGACCCGCGAGAAGACCTCCTGCCCCGTCAGCGGGTTCACGCCGCCGGAGGCGAGGGTCGCGGCCATCACCGCGAGGTCCCGGACGCTCGCGAGGACCGCGCAGCCGGCGATGTATCCGGCGACGACCTCCTCGGCGTCCTCGTCCATGGAGCCGGCGGCGCGGAGCATGTGCGCGAGCGCGAGGTTGCGGTCGGAGGCGCGGGCCTCGGCGGCGAGCGTCGGCCCGTGGACCTCGAGCTCGCGGCCCGCGGCGGCGTCCATCGCCGAGCGCAGGCGGTCGGTGCGCTCGACCTGGGTGGGGCCGAGCATCGCATGCGTCCGGATCGCCCCGATGTTGACCAGCGGATTCTTGGGCCGCTTCGTGACGGGGTCGAGGCTGAGCGCGTTGAACTGCTCCCCCGTCGGCTCGAGGTCGACGATCGTCGTGACGTAGTCCAGGCCGTGGAGGTCGATCGCGGCCCCGTAGGCGAAGGCCTTGGAGATCGACTGCACCGGGAAGGGATGCTCGCTGCCCGCGCACTCGATCTCGCCGTCGACCGTGCACAGGGCGATGCCGACATGCTCCTCGCTCGCCCCCGACAGCCGGGAGAGGGACGGGATGCGGCCCTCGCCGCCCGCGGCGGAGAGGTCGGACGCGAGACGATCGAGGTAGCGCGCCAGCGCCGTCGGGGACGTCGAGTCCGTCGGAGCCGACGGAGCCGACGGAGCCGACAGAGCGGACGGAGCAGGCGGGACGATCGGGTCGGTCGACGGGGCACCGGTCATGGCGCCGACGGTCGCAGACCGCGGTGCGGTCCGCAAGGCCCCGCTGTGATCCGCACCTCCTTCCGGCGCGAGGAGCGCTCTCGGCTCTGGCCTGTCGGCTCCCGCCAGTACTCTGCCGACGGCCCCTCCTGCCCGGCGACGTCCTGCGTCCCACCAGCGGTTTCTTCCGCGACCTTCCCTTGGTGGGGGCGCAATGGACCGGTTCCCCGAGGAGGACGATGCCCCATGATGGGCGGACATCACGCGATCAGCGGCACGGCGGCATGGATGGCCCTGGCGGGCTCGGTGCAGGTGCTGGGGCACCCCATCGGGCTGGACCTGTGGGACCTGGACAGCGGGCAGGTGCTCTCCGGCGCCGTCGTCGCGACGGGGGCGGCGCTGCTCCCCGACGTCGACCATCCCAGCGCGACGATCTCGCGCTCCGCCGGCGGATTCACGAAGGCCATCACCCGCACGGTCAGCTCCTTCGCAGGTCATCGCGGCGCGACCCACACACTCCTCGCCGTCGCCGTGTTCACCGGGCTCGCGATGCTCGTGAACACCGTGGACTGGGCGCTGCGGCTGCCGGTCCTCGGCGAGGTGCAGACGGGCGCCGCGCTCCTGGTGGGCGCGATGTGCGCCTTCGGGACGCGGGCGCTGAAGATGGTCGACGGCCTGGTGCTGCCGTGGATCGTGGGCATCATCGCCGCCCTCATGATCGCCGTCATCGCCCCCGACACCGCGTTCTGGCTGCCGGCGGCCGTCGCCGTCGGCTGCGTGACCCATCTCGTCGGCGATCTGCTGACGACCGACGGGATCCCCTTCCCGACCTGGCCGCTGGTCGCAAAGCCCCCGAAGGGGCTGGCCTCGGACGTCTGGCAACGCAGCGGCGACGTGGCCCTGCCGATCCTCGGCGACGCCGGCTCGAAGCGCGAGTGGCTGCTGTGCACCGTGCTCACGGGCTATGCCGCCATCACGGTGCTGACCACGCTGTTCGCCTCGCCGAACGCGCTGCTGGCGATCTCCTCGACCCGCTGAGCGGGCCGACGCGCGGCCGACCCGCACGTCGGCCCCGTCCCGCGCGGGGCCCGACCCGCCCGTCGGCCCCGACCCGCGCTCAGTAGCCGGTCGCGCCGTCGATGCGCTCGCGCAGCAGGTCCATATGCCCGAGGTGGCGGGCGTACTCCTCGATGAGGTGCGTGAGGATCCACCGCAGGTTCAGCGGCTGGCCGTGACGGAGCCCCGTGACGGGGATGTCGAGATCCTCCCAGCGGGCGGCGTCGGCCGAGGTCTCGGCGATCACGCGCAGGTAGGTCTGCACGTCGTCGGCTGCGGTGGCCGCGGTGGCGCCCTCGAGGTCGTCGTCGGGCCGCTCGGCCGAGGACCAGCGCGGCGGCACGTCGATGCCGTGCAGCACCTCCCGCAGCCAGTACTCCTCGACCTCCGCCAGATGCCGGACGATCCCCGCGAGGCTCAGAGCCGACGGCGGGGCCGAGCGCTCGGCGAGCTGCGCCGGGGTCAGGCCGTCGATCTTCAGCAGCAGGGCCAGACGGTACTCGGCGATCCAGGCGTCGAGCTGCTCGCGCTCGCCGCCGAGCATCGGCCCGCCCGTGCGGGTGTCGACGGTGCCGTGGACGACGGGCGCGCCGGGATCGGCGGGCACAGCGGGAGCATCCGGGGCGTCGGACGCGTCGGGGGCAGGAGCCGGGGGTGTCGACGACATGGGTCGCACCCTACTCACGTCGGGTACGCCCCGTGACCGACTCGTGACTGAAAGTTCTTGCAGATCCTGTCGAACCGCTTGAGCCGATTCATCGTGCCTCGTATGGTCGAGGCGAGCTACCCCGCGCACGGAGGCGCCATGGGGGCTCGCAAGAACTGCAAGAACCGCAAGGGCGGCGCGAGCCGCACCGACAGCACCCCCTGATCCATCGACGAATCCAGCACCGATCCGGCAGCCCCCTCCCCCTGCCGTCGGCGTCCTGTTCCCCGCCGGTCCCCCGGCCCCCGCCCGGACGAAGGAGTCCCGCATGCCCTCCTCGAGGTCACGCTCTCTCGACCCCCTGACGAGCCCGCGTCCTGCGGGCCCGCCCCGCGCCGCGGACGCGCATCCCGCGCGTGTGCGCGCAATCGCCGTCATCGGCGCCCTGCTGCTGGCGGGAGCCAGCCTGCTGGGGACCGCGCCGATGGTCCGCGCCGTCGGACCGAACGACCCGGTGCTCGCCGGATCGCTGCAGGCGGAGCTCGGCTGCGACGACGACTGGATCGCCGACTGCGAGGACACGAAGCTCGCGCCGACCGGGGACGAGGGCGTGTACGCCTCGACCTTCGAGGTCCCCGCCGGGCAGTGGGAGGTCAAGGTCACCGTCGGCGGCAGCTGGGACCAGTCGTACGGCCTCGACGGCGGCGAGGACAACATCCCGCTCGCGGTCGCCGCCCCCACGAAGGTCACCTTCCGCTTCGACTCCGCGACGCACCGCCTCTCGGTCGCCCTCGCGGACGCGGCCGGCGACTACACCGACGCGGACGCCGACCTCGCCGAGGAGCCCTACCGGCATCCCGGCGACGGCCAGGTCTTCTACTTCGTGCTGACGGACCGCTTCGAGAACGGCGACTCCTCCAACGACGAGGGCGGGCTCGAGGGCGACAGGTACTCGACCGGCTACGACCCGACCGACAAGGGCTTCTACCAGGGCGGCGACCTCGCCGGCCTGCGCTCCCAGCTGGACTACATCGAGGACCTCGGGGTCTCGGCGATCTGGCTGACCCCGTCGTTCACCAACAACCCCGTGCAGGGCGAGGGCGAGAACGCCAGCGCCGGCTACCACGGCTACTGGGTCACCGACTTCACCACGATCGACCCGCACCTGGGCACCAACCAGGAGCTCGAGGACCTCATCGACGACGCGCACTCGCGCGGCATCAAGGTCTACTTCGACATCATCACCAACCACACCGCGGACCTCATCGACTACGAGGAGGGCACCTACTCCTACGTCGACCAGGCGACCTCCCCCTATCTCGACGCGAACGGCGACCCCGTCGACGTGACCGCCCTCGCGCAGTCCTCGGACTTCCCCGAGCTCGACGCCGCGACCTCCTTCCCCTACACCCCGGTGCGCTCCGAGGAGAACACCGTGATGGTCCCGGAGGCCCTCAACGACGTCACGCTCTACCACAACCGCGGCAACTCGACCTGGACCGGCGAGTCCGTCACCTTCGGCGACTTCGACGGCCTCGACGACCTCATGACCGAGGACCCGGTCGTGCTGGAGACCATGGAGGACGTCTACACGACCTGGATGGACTTCGGGATCGACGGCTTCCGCATCGACACCGTCAAGCACGTCGACTTCTCCTTCTGGCAGCACTTCACGCAGACGCTCGTCGACCACCAGGCCGCGACCCCCGCGGGCGAGGACTTCTTCACCTTCGGCGAGGTCTACGACGCCGACGCCGAGCTGCTCTCCCCGTACGTCCGGGACACCGAGATGGACTCCGTCCTCGACTTCGCCTTCCAGGCGGCGGCGACGAACTGGGCCAAGGGCTATACCGCCCAGGGCCTCGCCTCCCTCTACGCCGACGACGACCTCTACACGACCGCGAGCTCCTCGTCCGCGGACCTGCCGACCTTCCTCGGCAACCACGACATGGGCCGCATCGGCTACCTCCTGAAGGACTCCGACCGCGTCGACGAGCGCACCGCGCTCGCCAACGAGACGATGCTCCTCACCCGCGGCCAGCCCGTCATCTACTACGGTGACGAGCAGGGCTTCGCGGGCGACGGCGTCGACAAGGACGCGCGCCAGTCCATGTTCGCCAGCCAGGTCGACTCCTACCTCGACGACACCCTCGTGGACGGCAGCGCCTACGGCACCGGCGACCACTTCGACCAGGAGGCCGCGCTGTACACCCTGATCAGCGAGCTCGCCTCCCTGCGGACCTCGACGCCGGCCCTCTCCACGGGCGCGCAGATCGAGCTCTACGCCGAGGACGGCACGGGCGTCTACGCCTTCTCCCGCGTCGACCGCGACGAGAAGATCGAGCACCTGGTCGCCCTCAACAACGCCTCCTCGGAGCAGACGGTCACGCTGACGACCCTCACCCCGGGCGCCACCTACACGCCCCTCTACGGCACCGACCAGACGGTCACCGCCGACGCCGACGGCTCCGTCACGATCACCGTGCCCGCGCTGAGCGCCGTCGTGCTCGTGGCCGACCAGCAGGTCGCCGCCGCGGGCGACGCGCAGGCGATCCGCCTCGGCCTCGCCGACGGCGCGGAGGTCTCCGGCACCGCCCCGATCACCGCGGACATCGCCGACGACCGCTGGGCGGAGACGACCTTCAGCTTCCGCCTCGCCGGGGACCCGACCTGGACCTCGCTCGGCACCGCCGAGGACGACAGCCCGCGCGTCTTCCACGACGTCTCGGACCTCCCCACCGGCACCCTCGTCGAGTACCGCGCGGTCTCGACCGACGCCGCCGGGAACCGCGTCGCCGCCTCGGCGACCGCGGTCGTCGGCGCCGACCTCTCCGCCGACGGATCGTCCGACGGCGGCTCCGGCTCCGAGGGCGAGGGCGCGTTCGTCACCCTCCCCGGCAGCCACAACGCGGCCATGGGCTGCACCGGCGACTGGGATCCCTCCTGCACCGCCGCCGCCCTGACCCTCGATGCGGATTCGGGCCTGTACACCGGCACCTTCTCGATCCCCGCCGGCACCTACGAGTACAAGGTCGCCGTCGGCGGCTCCTGGGACGAGAACTACGGCGCGGGCGGCGTGCCCGGCGGCGACAACATCACCTACACGTCCGAGGGCGGCGAGGTCACCTTCTGGTACGACCCGACCACCCACGTCGTCGCCTCGAGCACCGAGGGGCCGTTCGTGACCCTGCCGGGCTCGTTCAACGCGGCGCTGGGCTGCCCCGAGGACTGGATGCCCTCCTGCATGCGCACCTGGATGCAGGACGCCGACGGCGACGGGATCTACACCTTCACGACGGACGCCATCCCCTCCGGCTCCTATGAGACGAAGGTCGTCCACGGCGGCTCGTGGAGCGAGAACTACGGGGTCGACGGCGCGCCCGACGGCGCCAACTACGGCTTCTCCACGCAGGCCGGGAAGGTCGTGACCTTCAGCTACGACATCGCCACGCATGTGCTGACCATCGAGTCCGAGGACCCGCTGACCGCCGGCGAGGGCAAGCAGCTGGCGCACTTCGTGGACGCCGACACCATCGCCTGGCCGGACTACCTCGCCAGCGAGGGCGCGGACGCGAAGAGCTTCCAGCTGTGGTCCGCCCCCACCGGCGGGCTCGGGATCGCCGACGGCGCGATCACCGGCGGGACGCAGCTCGGCACCCTCGCCCTGCGCGACGGCGCCCTGACCGACGAGGAGCTCACCGACCGGGCCCATCTGGCCTCGTTCCTCGCGCTCGACCTCGAGGGCGTCACCGACGCCGAGCTCGAGGAGGCGCTGCGCGGCGAGCTGATGGTCGCGCAGATCGCCGAGGACGGCACGATCGAGGCCTTCACCGGCCTGCAGATCCCCGGCGTCCTCGACGCCCTGTACGCGGACGCCGCCGAGGGCGCCGCTCTCGGGCCGGTCTTCGACGAGGACGGCTCCGTGACGCTCTCGCTGTGGGCGCCGACGGCCGCGACCGTCACCCTCCAGCTGTTCGACGGCGTCGGCGCGGTCACCTCCGATGCCGACCGCACCGCGAGCGAGCTCTCCGCCGAGCTCGCGGCGGCCTCCCCCACGGAGGTCGCGATGGAGCGCGGCGAGGACGGCGTCTGGACCGCGACCGGCCCCGCCGACTGGGAGGATCTCGCCTACCGCTACGCGGTCGAGGTCTACGTGCCCTCGACCGGCGCGGTGGAGACCAACCTCGTCACCGACCCGTACTCCACGGGCCTGACGCTGAACTCCACGCACTCGGTGCTCCTGAACCTCGAGGACCCGCGCTGGGCCCCCGAGATCTGGTCCGGCACCGCGGCGCCCGTCGTCGAGCAGTTCGCCGATCAGACGATCTACGAGCTGCACGTCCGGGACTTCTCGGCCGGCGACGAGGCCCTCTCCGAGGACCTGCGCGGCACCTACGCCGCCTTCGGCGCCGAGGACTCCGCCGGCACCGACCGCCTGCAGGAGCTCTCCGACGCGGGCATCACGACGGTGCATCTGCTGCCGACCTTCGACATCGCCACGATCGAGGAGGACCGCGCCGAGCAGGCCGTGCCCGACATCCCGTCGGACGCGGGACCGGCGTCGACCGAGCAGCAGGCCGCGGTCTCCGCGGTCGCCGACCAGGACGCCTACAACTGGGGCTACGACCCGCTGCACTACATGACCCCCGAGGGCTCCTACGCCACCGAGGGCCACCAGGTCGGCGGCGACCGCACGAGCGAGTTCCGCTCCATGGTCGGGAACCTCCACGACATGGGCCTGCAGGTCGTCCTCGACCAGGTGTACAACCACACCGCCGCCTCCGGGCAGGACGACAGCAGCGTGCTGGACCGGATCGTCCCCGGCTACTACCAGCGGCTCAGCCTCCAGGGCACGGTGGAGACCTCCACCTGCTGCTCGAACGTCGCGACCGAGAACGCCATGGCGCAGAAGCTCATGGTCGACTCGACCGTGCTGTGGGCCCGGCAGTACCACGTCGACGGCTTCCGCTTCGACCTCATGGGCCACAGCTCCGTGGAGAACATGCTGGCCGTGCGCGCCGCGCTCGACGAGCTGACCCTCGAGGACGACGGGGTCGACGGCTCCGCCATCTACCTCTACGGCGAGGGCTGGAACTTCGGCGAGGTGGCCGACAACGCCCGCTTCACGCAGGCCACGCAGGGCCAGCTGGGCGGCACCTCGATCGGCGCCTTCAACGACCGGCTGCGGGACGCCGTCCACGGCGGCAGCCCGTTCGACACCGACAAGCGGACGAACCAGGGCTTCGGCAACGGCTCGTACACGATGCCCAACGGCTACTCCGAGGCGAGCGAGGAGGACCAGTACCGGACGCTGCTGCACCAGACGGATCTGATCCGTCTGGGCCTGGCCGGCAACCTCGCCGACTACGAGCTGCTCGCCTCCGACGGCGAGATCACCCGCGGCGACGAGCTCGACTACAACGGTGCCCCCGCCGGATACGCGACCCGTCCCGAGGAGTCGGTCAACTACGTCGACGCGCACGACAACGAGGCGCTGTACGACATGAACGTGTGGAAGCTGCCCGAGGACACGAGCATGGAGACCCGGGTGCGCATGAACACCCTGTCGCTCGCGACCGCGACCCTCGGCCAGTCGCCCTCGTTCTGGGCCGGCGGCACCGACCTGCTGCGCTCGAAGTCGATGGACCGCGACAGCTACAACTCCGGCGATCACTTCAACACGATCGACTGGACGGAGATGACCAACGGGTTCGGCAACGGCCTGCCGGTCGAGGAGAAGAACGGCGAGGCCTGGGACCTCATCACCCCGATGCTGGAGGACGAGTCCCTGACGCCGAGCGCCGAGGACATCGCCCTGAGCAGCGATGTGACGCTGGACCTGCTGCGCCTGCGCTCCTCGTCGAACCTGTTCACCCTCGGCGACGCGGACCTGATCACCCAGAAGGTCACCTTCCCCAACGCCGGTGCCGACGCCACCGCGGGCCTGCTGGTCATGCGGATCGACGACACCGTGGGCGAGGACGCCGACTCCGCGCTCGACGGCATCGTGGTGGTCTTCAACGCCTCCGGCGAGCCGATCACCGAGGCCATCGACGGCATGGAGGGCCTCGAGTACGAGCTCTCGCCGATCCAGGCCGACGGCTCCGACGAGGTCGTCAAGGGATCGACCTGGGACGCCTCGACGGGCACCGCGACGGTCCCCGCCGCGACGGTCGCCGTGTTCGTGGCCCCGCAGGCCGGCGGCGACGACGGCGAGGAGCCCGGTGACGGGACCGGCACGGAGGAGCCGGGCGACGGCACCGGCACCGACGAGCCCGGCGACGGCACCGGCACCGACGAGCCCGGCGATGGCACCAGCACCGACGAGCCCGGCGACGGGACTCCGACCGAGGAGCCCGGCGATGACACGTCGACCGACGAGCCCGGCGACGGCACGTCGACCGACGAGCCCGGTGACGGGACCGGCTCGGAGGAGCCGGGCGACGGCACCGGCACCGACGAGCCCAGCGACGGCACGTCGACCGACGAGCCCGGTGACGGGACCGGCTCGGAGGAGCCCGGCGATGGCACCGGCTCGGAGGAGCCGGGCGACGGCACCGGCACCGACGGCGACACCGGTTCCGACGGCGACACCGATGGTGACGCCGACACCGATGGCGATACCTCCGCGGAGGACGGCCAGGAGGACGGCGGGCCGCTCGCCCGCACGGGCGTCGACCTGCTGCCGGTCGCCGGCATGATCGCGGCGGCGATCGCGCTGGGCGTGGGCCTCGTGGCCCGGGCGCGGAGCCTCCGCGCGGCGAAGTCCGAGGGAGGCGATGACGAGGGCTGATCCGCGGGAGCAGCGCTGACCGCGAGGATCAGCGCAGACGGGAGGGGCAGGGCCGCATCGGCCCTGCCCCTCCCCTGTTCTGCCGGCCCGCCCGTCGGCCCTGGCCCGTCGGCCCGCCCGTCGGCCCGGGCGCTCAGCCCTTCAGGCCGGAGTGCGCGAGGCCCTGGATGAAGTGGCGCTGGGCGAGGACGAAGACGATCAGCACCGGCACGGCCGTGAGCGTCGTGGCGGCCAGCTGGATGTTCCACATGGGGCCGCCGTAGGCGTCGACGTACTGGGTCAGGGCGCGGGGCAGCGTGAACATCTCCCGGCTGGAGAGGAACACGACCGGTTCGAGGTACATGTTCCAGGACTTCAGGAAGGTGATGATCGCGACCGAGGCCAGCGCCGGCCCGGCCAGCGGCAGGGCGACCCGCGCGAAGATCCCCCAGCGGCCCAGGCCGTCGATGCGTCCGGCCTCCTCGAGCTCGTCGGGGATCGCCACGAAGAACTGCCGCATGATGAACGTCGCCAGCACGCTGGGGGCGCCGAAGATCGGGATGATGATCAGCGGCCAGTGGGTGTCGATCAGGCCGAGGGCGCTGACCGCGCGGAACATCGGCACGATCGTGACCTCGATCGGCACCAGCAGTCCGACCAGCACGACCAGGAACAGGGCGTTCTGGCCGCGGAAGCGGATCCGGGCGAAGCCGTAGCCGGCGAGGGAGGAGACCGCCATCGTCCCCGCGGTCACCAGCACGGCGATGTAGAGGCTGTTGAGGTACTGGCGTGCGAAGGGCTGCAGCGTGAACACGGACCGGTAGCTGGAGACGTCCGGGTCGGCCGGCCACAGCGACGGCGGCACCTGCAGGATCTCGCTCGTGGTCTTCAGGCTCGAGGAGATCATCCACCAGGTGGGGAACACGAAGGGGATCGCGAGCACCACCATCAGGGCGATCACGAGCACGGTGCGGCGTCGGGTGCCGCGCATGCGCCGCGGGCGCTGCCGACGGGCCGGACGGTCGCCCGACCGGTCGTCGGGCCGCTCGCCCGGGCGGTCCCCCGGGGGACGGTCGCCCGTGCGGGCCGGAGGCCCGGGGATATGGACGTCAGCGCTCATGGTGCACCCACCTCCGTCGGGTCTGCCATTGCAGCAGCGTCAGGGCCAGCACGATCACGAACAGGAGCATGGCGATGGCGCTCGCGTACCCGAAGTCGTTGAAGCGGAAGGCCCGCTGGTAGAAGTAGTAGACGAGGACGTTCGTGGAGTTGCCCGGTCCGCCGCCGGTGAGCACGTCGATCAGCGCGAAGGTCTCCAGCGAGCCGACGACGGTGATCACCGAGACGAGCATGACGGTGGGGCTGATCAGCGGGATCGTGATCGAGAAGAACCGCCGCAGGGCGCCGGCGCCGTCGATGCGGGCCGCCTCCAGCATCTCCTCGGGCACGCCCTGGAGCGCGGCGAGGAACAGCACCATGTTCAGGCCCACGTTCTTGAACACCTGCACGACGACGACGGCCAGCAGCGCCGTCCATCCCTCGCGCAGCCAGTTCGGCCCGGTGATCCCGACGACCGAGAGCATCCCGTTGATGCCGCCGGAGTTCTGCAGCAGGAAGCCCCAGACGATCGACCAGGCGACCAGCGAGACCACGACCGGGGAGAAGAACAGGACCCGGAAGAACGTCGTCCCGCGCACCTTCTGGTTCAGCAGCACCGCCAGCAGCATCGCCAGCGAGATGTTCAGGACCACGATGCCCGCGGAGAACAGCACGGTCGCGCGCAGCGAGGCCCGCAGGGTCCTGTCCTCGGCGAGCGCCGCATAGTTCTCGCCGCCGACGAAGCTGAACTCGCCCGACAGGGCGTTCCAGTCGTGCAGCGAGTACCAGGCGACCGCTCCGAGGGGCACGATGACCAGCACGATCGCGCCCAGCACGGCGGGGGCCACGAAGAGATATCCCAGCAGCGAGTCCCGCCGCTGCCAGGAGCCGCGGCGGACGCCGGTCGCGGCGGTCATGCCTCGAGCAGCGGCTGGGCGACGGTGCACACCTCGTCCAGCACGCCGGGGATGTCGGCGTCGGCGGTCCACAGCGGGTCCAGGGCGCTGCGGATCGTGGTCTGCAGCTCCGCGAAGTTCCGGTGGGCGGGCTTGGTGATGGCGCCGGTGATCCCGTCGACGACCGCGCGCTGGATCTGGTCGTCGTCGAGCAGGGGGTTGGCCGCGGCCATCGCCTCGACGGTCAGCAGGGAGAGCCGCGGCGGCGGGAAGAACGCGGAGAGCTTCTCGGCGGAGGCGGGCGAGGTGAAGTGGGCGAGGAAGTCGGCGGCGATCTCGGGCGCCTGGCCCTGGGCGAGGACGCCGATGCCGGCCTGGCCGACGACGTTCTGCTGGGTCGCGGGTCCGGCGGGCAGCGGCAGCACGTCCCACTCGAAGGAGCCGTCGAGGGCGGAGGCGCGGGAGATCTGCGTGATGGTCATGGTGGTCTGGCCGCCGAAGAAGTCGACGTCGTCGCCGGGGCCGGGCATGGCGCCGGTGGCGAAGGCGGCCTCGTGCAGGGCGGTCATCGCGTCGACCATCGGCTTCTCGGCGAACTCGCAGGCCGTGCCGTCCGCGCTCCAGGCGCGGGCGCCGTAGCCGGCCCACACGCTGGCGAGGTTGTCCCAGGTCTCGTAGTTGAAGTCGCGGACGACGAGGCCGGCGCCGCCGAGTGCCTCGACGCTGGCGGCGCTCACGGCGAAGGCCGTGTCGTAGGTCCACTCCCCCGCGTCGAACACGGCGACGAGGTCCTCCTGCTCGGCCTCCTGCAGCCGCGTGGTGTTGAGGAACACGCAGAACGGGGAGTTCGAGAAGGGGTAGGCGAACAGGCCCTCGTCGTTCTGCCAGAGGGTCAGGGCGGAGGGGTCGATGTCGTCGTACTCGTAGCCCTCGGCGGCCTCGAGGGTGGACCCGACCTCGACGAGGGCGCCGGAGTCGACGAACTCGGGGCCGGAGCTCTCGAGGATCCACGCGAGGTCGGGGGCGCTGCCGCCGGAGAGCTGCGTGGTCAGGGTGGTGGTGTAGTCCTCGAAGGGGATGGTCTCGAAGACGACGCCGGAGACGGTGTCGGCGTGCTCGGCGACGTACTCGTCGGCGATCTCCTGGAAGAGGGCGAGGTGGGCCTCGTCGGCGGTCCAGATGGTCATGCGGAGCTCGACGGGGCCGTCGGGGGCGCCCCCGTCCCCGCTGCCGCAGGAGGCGGCGCCGAGGCCGAGCGCGCCCAGGAGGACGGAGCCGGTGGCGAACTGTCGGCGGTTGATCATGATCTTCTCCCTTGAAGGATCGGTGATGCGCGGTCGAATGATGCTCTGTCGGGTGGTGCTCTGTCGGGTGGTGCTGCGTCGGATGGTGATCTGTCGGGTGGTGCTCGGGTCAGTAGCCGTGGACGCCGTCGGGCCAGCGCAGCTCGACGCCGTCGGCGACGAGGAGCTCCTGCAGCGCGGAGACCTGCTGCTTGCTGCCGTGGACGGCGTGCGGGGAGGTGCTCTCCCGCAGGCAGTGCACGATCAGCAGCGCGGCGGACTCGCCGATGTTCCATTCGACGGGATGCAGCCGGTAGCAGCCGTTGGTGATGTGCGTGGTGGCGATGTTCTTGCAGGCGGGGAGCAGGTTCGTCATGCGCTGCGGGATGAGCGCGCCGAGCGGGATCTCGAAGGGCTCGGCGGGCACGTCGATGTAGTTGTCGCCGCCGGTCGAGGGATGCAGGTCGATCCGGTACATCCCGATCCCGACGGAGTCCGGGTAGCTGCGGGCGCCGGCGTCGCCGCGGATCGCCCCGGAGACGTCCTGCTCGCGGATCGTCTCGAGGCCGCGGATGCGGCGGGACTCGCGATGGTAGGGGGCCATGGCGAGGCCGTCGGCGGTGCCCATGACGTCGGCGCGCAGGCGCAGGCCGGGCCAGCCGGTGCCGCCGTCGGGCCGGGGCGCCTCGGTCTGCATCCAGTGGAGCATCGACAGCGAGAGCTGCTTGGCATCGGCGAGGCGCTCGGCGATCTCCGCCTCGTCGGCCCCGACCACGGGCTGCTCGAAGTAGTCGATGCTGGGCCAGTTGATGAGGCAGATGTCGCTGGCGAAGGCGCCGGGCTCGTAGAGGTCCCGCGCGATGATGCGGCGGAAGGCCCAGAGGTTGCCGTCACCGGGGTCACGGGACTGGTCGGCGGTGACGGCGAGGGCGTCGTCGCCGGGGTTGGGCGCGAAGTGCCGCTGCCCGATCTCGAGGGTGCGCGGGTTGGGCGCCGTCCAGGACAGCAGCGGGCCGCCCCAGAAGTCCGGCTGCACCGTGCGCCAGTGCTCGTAGCGCTCGGGCCGGGGGATGGTGTGGTCCTCCCCCTCGATGTGGTCGACGGCGAAGCAGTAGGTCAGGGCCTGCATGTTCTCCGGCTGGGCCTCGTCGGGCGCGCTGGGCTCCCCGGTCTCGGCGCGGGACTCGAAGCCGGTGACGTGCTCGGTGCCGGTCAGGGGCAGCAGCTCGCCGGTCTCGGTGGCGTCGATGACGTACTGCGCTGCGACCTCATGCTCCGCGCCGGTCGCGAGCTCGCGCAGGGTCACCGCGCGCACGGCGTCCCCGTCGACGCGGGCGGCGACGGGACGCACGCCCCTCTCGACCGTGAGGCGCCGGCTCGCGAGGTGCGGGGCGATCATCTCCTCGATGACGGCGACGCCGGCGCGGGGCTCGTGGCACAGCTTGGAGACCCAGCCGGCACCGGGGTTGAGGTCCTCGCGGGCGCGGGCGGCGTCGGTCAGCGGATAGGCGCGCCGGTAGTGCGCGCGGATCCCGTCGCGCAGCCGCCGGTAGGAGGCGGTGCAGCCGATCTCCTCGATCCACGGATGCTCATCGGGCGGGACGCCCTGGCTGGTCAGCTGGCCTCCCAGCCAGGCGTACTCCTCGGTGAGGTGCACGCGCAGGCCGTGGCGGGCGGCGGCGAGGGCGGCGGCGACGCCGCCGAGGCCGCCGCCGACGACGAGGAGGTCGACATGGGGATCGTGCTGGGTCATCGGGCGGTCTCCTGGGGGTGGTGGGCGGTCTCGGATGCTGCGGGGCCGACGGCGGGGCCGCCGCCGGATGCGGGGCCGACGGCGGATGCGGGGCCGACAGTGGGCGCGGGGCCGACGGTGGTGCCGGCGTGGACGGTGCACGGCAGCGTGACCTGCTGCTCGGCGAGGCGGGCGGGGTCGCGCAGGGCGGTCGGGTCGGCCAGCAGGCGCAGGAGCACCTGCACGGCGCCGGTGCCCATCTCGTGGCGGGGGACGCTGAAGCCGCTCCAGTCGACGGCCGAGCGGTCCGGGGTCTCGGGGTCGCCGAGCCGCGCGATCGAGAGGTCCCCGGGGACCGAGAGCCCGCGGCGGAGGGCCTCGAGCCGCAGGCGGGCGGCGATGTCGGGGGTCGCGGCGATCGCGGTGGTGCCGGTCCCGACGACGTCCTCGAGCAGGCCGCCGAGGTCGGGGGCGGCGTCGAAGGAGGCGCCGGAGGCGGCGTCGAGCAGCAGCGGGGTCGCGCCGGTGCGGCGGATCGCGCGGTCGAAGCCGCGCCGACGGTCGACGCCGGACTCGTGCTCGGGATACTCGAGGGCGAGCGCGATCCGGCGGTGCCCGCGCACGACGAGCCGCTCGACGAGAGCGGCGGTGGCCTCCTCGTAGTCGGCGCCGACGTAGGGCACGGCGACGCCGTCGGCCTCCCGGCGGCCGACGAAGACGAAGGGGTAGTCGTGGGCGAGCAGCTCGGCGAGGTCGCGGCGCTCGCTGTGGCGGCCCAGCAGGATGCAGCCGTCGGCGAGCTGGAGGCGGCCGCGGCGCGCCCAGTCCCGCAGGCCCTGTCCGCCGCCGCCCTCGCGGGAGCGGTGGCTGGAGGTGAACAGCAGCAGGTCGACGTCGTGGCGTAGCGCCTCCGCCTCGACGCCCTGCAGGAACGGGTAGTAGAAGTCGCTCGCGGCGTGCGGGAACACGGGCTCGTAGGTGAACACGCCGAGCACGGAGGTGCGGCCGCCGGCGAGCTGCTTGGCGGCGAGGTTGCCCCAGTAGCCGGTCTCCTCGACGGCCGCGAGGATCCGCTGCCGGGTCTCCTCGGTGAGCCGGCGCTCCGCCTCGGGGCCGCCGTTGAGCGCCATGGAGACCGCGGCCTGGCTGACGCCCGCCCGACGGGCGACGTCGGCCTGGGTGGGCCTGCGGGGCGGGGCGACGATGTCCTGCGGCATGCGCGGTGCTTCCTCTCCGGCGATCCCGGAACGGCGACGGTGCCGACCCGGTGAGGACGAGCGAAACAGGTTATGCGCATAACGGCAAGCAGCAGCGAGCAACGCCGGGCGGCGGCGAGCCACGGCGGGCGTCGCCGGAATCGGCCCGGCGTAGCCTGGGCAGGAGCATCGCAGCGACGACGCGAGGGAGCGTCGTCCGAGGGGAGGCCGTCATGTCCGAGCACACCGCAGCGCACGCCCCCGATCCCGCCCCGGCCGGCACAGCCGATGGATCAGCCGCCGGCCCGCCCGTCGGCACAGGTCACCAGCCGTCCCTGCTCGACGTCGGCGGAACCGTGCGCTGGCTGCGGCGCGAGGGCGCGGAGGCGGTGCTCCTCCGCCTCGTCGGCGTCCTCGAGGAGGACCTGCGGCGCTGGGCGGAGTTCGAGCGGATCCCGCGGATCGCGAGCCACTCCCCCGTCGGCGTCATCGAGCTGATGCCGATCTCCGACGGGCGCCTCTACGCCTTCAAGTACGTCAACGGCCATCCGGTGAACCCCTCGCGCGGGCTGCAGACGGTCACCGCCTTCGGCGCGCTCGCCGACGTCGCCACCGGCTATCCGCTGCTCCTGGCCGAGATGACGCTGCTGACGGCGCTGCGCACGGCCGCGATGTCGGCCCTCGCGGCGCGGCACCTCGCCCGGCCCGGGGCGCGCGTGCACGCGATGATCGGTGCCGGCTCGCAGGCCGAGTTCCAGGCGCTGGCGATGCGGGCCGTGCTGGGCCTGGACCGTGTGCAGGTGCTGGATCCCGACCTCTCGGCGATCGCGACGCTGCGCCGGAACCTCGAGCCGCTGGGATTCGAGATCCGCGCGGCGGCGACCCTCGCCGAGGCCCTCGACGGGGCCGACGTCGTCACCACCTGCACCGCCGCGAAGGCCCGGCAGGCGGTCCTGCACCGCCAGGACCTCCGCCCCGGCCTGCACCTCAACGCCATCGGGGGCGACTGCCCGGGCAAGACCGAGCTCGCGCCGGAGGTCGTGCGGGCCTCCCGCGTCGTCGTCGAGTTCGCCCCGCAGACCCGCATCGAGGGCGAGATCCAGCAGGTCGAGCCCGACTTCCCGGTCACCGAGCTGTGGGAGATCGTCACCGGCGCCGCCCCCGGACGACGGACAGCCACCGACGCCGGCCCCACCGGCACCACCGGCCCTGAGGCCGACGCCGACGCCGACGCCGACGAGGTGACGCTCTTCGACTCCGTCGGCTTCGCGCTCGCGGACTTCTCCGTGCTGCGTCTCGCGCATGCGGCGACTGCGGGCACGGACCTCGTCACGCCGCTCGACCTGGTGGCCGCGCCGTCGGACCCGAAGGACCTGTTCTCGCTCCTGCGCTGAGGTCGCACCGGCGGGCCCGGACCCGTCGGCAGGTCCGGACCCGTCGGCAGGTCCGGACCCGCCGGCGGGCTCAGGCCCGCGACCTCCACAGCAGCCAGACGAAGTAGGGCGCGCCGATGAGCGAGACCATGAGGCCCGCGGGGACCTGCGAGGGGGCGATGAGGGTGCGGCCGAGGGCGTCGGCGAGGCCGACGAGCACGCCGCCCAGCAGCATCGCCACGGGGATCGCGCGCAGGTGGCGTCCGCCGACGAGGGCGCGCGCGAGGTGCGGCGCGACCAGGCCGACGAAGCCGACGACGCCCACGGCGATCACGCTGATCGCCGAGAGCACCGCGGCGATGCCGAGCACGAGCACGCGGGTCCGCTCGAGGCGGACGCCGAGGATCCGCGGGGAGTCCTCGTCGATCGCCAGGAGGTCGAGCTCGCGGTGCAGCGCCATCAGCAGCGGCGCGGCGATGACCAGCACGATCAGCACCGGGATCACGTCGGTCAGACGCCTGCCGTAGGTGGTGCCCGACAGCCAGGTCATGATGCTGGGGGTGTCCCAGGCGTTCGCCTGCAGCAGCAGGAACGAGGTCAGGGCGCTCATCCCGTAGCCGACGCCGATGCCGACCAGCACGAAGCGCTCGGGCGCGAGCCCGCCCCGCCAGGCCAGCAGGCCGATGAGGGCGAAGGTGGCGATGCCGGCGAGCACCGCGCACACGATCATCAGCGGACGGTTCGCCCCCACGAGCGTCACGATGACGACGGCGCCGAGGCCCGCGCCCGCGGTGATGCCCAGCAGGCCGGGCTCCGCGAGCGGGTTGCGGACGGTGGACTGCACGATGCAGCCCGCGAGCGCGAGGGCCGCGCCGGCGAGGATCGCCGCGGTCGTGCGCGGGAGCCGTTCGCCGAGGGCACGGCCGACGAGGCGGGGCGCCTCTCCCTGGATCCACAGCGCGATGTCCCCGGTGCGCAGCCACATGCTGCCGGAGAGCAGTCCCAGCAGGGCGATCCCCGCGAGGGCCGCGGCGCTGAGCGCGAGGACGATCAGGAAGCGGCGGCGGGTGCGCAGGCCGGTACGGGCCTGCGGCGGCTGCTTCGCGGGACCGGAGTCCGGGAGCCGGCGGGCCATGAGGATGATGACGAGCGCGCCGAGCATGGCGGTGGGGATGCCGGTGGGCACGGCGGTCGCGCCGCGGGGGCCGAGGATCGCGCGCACGGTCGCGTCGGCGAGGAGCACGACGAGCGCGCCGATCAGGCCCGAGGCGGGGATCAGCAGCGCATGGCGGTGCAGGGGCCGCACGAGGCCGCCGAGGAGCCGGGCGAGCACGGGCGCGCCGAGGCCGACGAAGGCGATGGGGCCGGCGACGGTGACGGCGGTCGAGGTCAGCAGGACGGCCGCGAGCACGGCGACGACGCGGGTGGAGCGCACGGGCACGCCGAGGCTCGAGGCGGCGTCGTCGCCGAGGCCCAGCACGTCGAGCCGGCGCGAGAGCACCAGCGCCACGAGGATCACGACGACGATCACCGGCAGCGCCCGCAGCGAGGCGGTGATGTTCAGCTGCGCGAGGGAGCCGCTGCCCCAGGCGTACAGGCCCGTGGTCTCCGCCTCGAAGAGGATCAGGAGCATGGAGCTGCCGGACTGCAGCGCCATGGCGACGGCGGAGCCGGCGAGGATCAGCCGCGTCGTCGAGGAGCCCGCCCCGCCCGACAGCGCCAGCACGATCCCGGCGGCGAGCAGGCCGCCGAGGAAGGCGACGCCGCTGGAGGCCCACAGCGGCACCGCGATGTTGAACGCGGCGACCAGGCACAGCGCGAAGTAGGAGCCCGCCGTCACGGCGAGGGTGTCGGGGCTCGCCAGGGCGTTGCGGGAGACGGACTGCAGCAGCGCGCCCGCGCTGCCGAGCGCGACGCCCACGGCGACGCCCGCGAGCAGACGCGGCAGGCGGGAGGCCGCGACGATGTCGGAGATCGCGACGCCGCCGACGGTGCCGTCGGCCCCCGCGAGATACGCCAGCAGGTCCTGCAGGCCGACGCCCGAGGTGCCCTGGGTCAGATGCCAGGCCCCGACCACGACGACGGCGAGGGCCAGCAGGATCAGCGTCGCGATCCCGCCGACGAGGCCCCCGGCCCCCACCCGCAGCGTCTCGCGGACGCCGCGGGCGGGCGCGGCGGCGCCGTCGGGCCGACCGCCATCGGGCCGACCGCCATCGGGCTGCCGGTCGTCGGGCTGCCGGTCGCGCAGGTCCCCAGGAGCGACGGTCACGGGGCGGTCAGGATGTCGACGTAGGCGTCGATGGCCTGCTCGGAGGAGCGGGGACCGCCGAAGGTCCAGATGCCCGCGGGGAAGCCGTAGGCGCGGCCCTCCTCGACGGCGGGGAGGGAGGTCCACACGTCGTTCTTCTCGAGCTCGGTGACGTAGTTCCCCTCGGGATCGTCGGTCGAGGTGTAGATCAGGTTCGCGGAGCCGACGGCGGTGAGTCCCTCGATGTCGGTCTGGCCGAGGCCGTAGGTCGGATCGGTCTCCTCGGTCCACACGCAGGTCAGGCCCAGCTCCTCACCGAGGGCGGAGAACAGCGCGCCCTCGCCGAAGGGGCGGATGGAGACGTTGCCGCCGTCGACCCAGCCGTCGAAGTAGACGAAGTCGGTGGTGGCGAGATCGGCGTCGGCGACCTGCTGGGTCGCCTCGGCGACATGCGCATCGAACTCGTCGAGCACGACCTGCGCGCGCTCGGCGCGGCCGGTGGCGTCGCCGATGAGCGTGAACAGGCCCTTCATGGTGCCGATCGGGTCGGAGGCGTCGGCGCCGATGGTCGCGAGGACCGGCACGTCCAGCGCCTCCAGCTGCTCGATCACCGGATCGTCCTCCCCGGTGACCTCGACGATGATCAGATCGGGGTCCGCGGCGGCGAGGGCATCCATGCTCGGCTCGCCGCGGGAGCCGACGTCGGTCGTGCCCTCGGGCAGGACCTCGGCGCTGTCCCAGGTGCTGAAGCCCTCGACGTCGGCGACGGCGACGGGTGCGATGCACAGCGTCAGCAGGTCCTCGGTCTGCTGCCACTCGAGCACGGCGACGCGCTCGGCGGGCTTCTCGAGGGTGACGGTGCGGCCGAGGTCGTCGGTGAGGGTGACCGGATCCGTGGAGGTGGTCGTGGTGTCCTCGGCGCAGGACGCGCTGATCGCGTCGGCCGCGGCGGTGCCGGACGCGGCGGTCTCATCGACCTCGGTGGTGCCGCAGGCGGCGAGGGCGGCGGACGCCGCGAGCGCGGTGAGGGCGGCGAGGGCGGTGACGCCGGCGCGAGCGCGGCGGGGACGACGGATCATGGGTTCTCCTGGGGATGGGCGTCGGGCCGAGGAACGGGCCCGACGGGGAAGGGAGCGGCGGGGACGGGAACGGCTGTGACGGGGACGGCGGGGACGGCGGGCTCAGACCGCCGACGCGGCGGCGCGCAGGTCGCGGCCGGCGCGCTGGTCGCTGCCGGCGCGCTGGTCGCGAGGGGTGCGCAGGTCGCGGGCGCCGTGGCGTCCGCGGACCTCGATCCGCAGCCGCCCGCTGAACGGGTCGACCTCGGCGTCGATGGGGATGTCGTAGACCGCGCTGAGGTTCTCCGAGGTGAGCACCTCGAGGGCGGTGCCGGCGGCGTGGACGCGGCCGGAGCGCAGCAGGATCACCTGGTCGGCGATGCGGGCCGCATGATCGAGGTCGTGCAGGACGATGCCGACGGCCGTGCCGTGCAGCTCGGCGAGGTCCCGCACGAGGTCGAGGGTCTCGATCTGGTAGCGCAGGTCGAGGTGGTTCGTCGGCTCGTCGAGGAGCACGATGCCGGTGTCCTGCGCGAGGCAGGAGGCGAGCCAGACGCGCTGCATCTCACCGCCCGAGAGCTCGCCGACGCCGCGGCCCGCGAAGGGGGCGATGCCGGTGAGCTCCATGGCGTGGTCGATCGCGGCGCGGTCGGCGTCGGCGAGGCCGGAGAAGCGGCGGCGGTGCGGATGGCGTCCGAAGGCGACGACGTCCCGCACGGACAGGCCCTGCGGGCTGGTCCGGGACTGCGAGAACAGCGTGAGGGCGCGGGCGAGGTCCTTCGCGCTGAGGAGCGCGGCGCTGCGCAGGCCAGGCTCCCCGCCCTGGCCGTCGGCGATGCGCACCTCGCCCTTGGCGAGCGGGTGCAGCCGCGCGAGGGAGCGCAGCACCGTGGACTTGCCGCTGCCGTTGGGGCCGAGCAGGGCGGTGACCGTACCGGGCGAGAGCGCGAGCGAGACGCCGTGGACGACCGGCGTGCGGCCGTAGCGCAGGTGGAGGTCCTCCCCGGTCAGGGCCGGGCCGTTCGCGGCCGCGCGCGGCCCGGAGACGGAGGCTGCGCGGGCGGCGACGTCGTCGTCGGGGACGTCAGGGTCGATAGGCACGAGGGGAAGCCTAGCCTTACCTGATTGCGCGCGTCGATGCTGATGTGATGTCGAGATCACTCCGTCACCGGAGTGCGGCAGGGACCGACGGCCCACCGGCCGGTCCGCCCGAATGCGGAACGGCTCAGGTCCGTTGGAGCGGATCGCCCGCCGGGCTGTCCTGGACCCGCGCGACCTCGGCAGGCGTCGCGCTGCAGGTGTCGCTCCACTCGTCCGGCACCTCGCCGTAGCCGCCCGCGTAGCTGAGGTCGCCGCCCTCGGTCGCGAAGACCTCGCCGGTGCTCTCGAGGACGACGTGGCGCGCGCCGTCCTCGAGAGCGACCCCGATCGCGTCGGGGAAGAGGATGCCTGTCGTCATCTCCTGGTCGAGGAAGGTGCAGCCCTCGTCGTCGATGACGAGGGTGCCGCTCACCTCGGCGCTGTCGCCGACGCCGCCCTCCCACGCGAAGGTGGGGACGTCGAACACCGTCGAGCCGCCCGGCGGCTGCCAGGCGCAGCCCGTGGCGAGGAGAGCGAACGCTAGGCCGGCGAGGGCGCGGCGACGCGGTCGGGGAAGGACGAGCACCATGGCGATCTCCTCGCGCGGATGAGCAGGCGGGCGTGAGCCCTCGTCGCGATTGTCAAGCATCCGCCGCCCCCCCCTGCAACCGGAGCGCGCCCTCGGTCGACGGGCCTCGCCGTCCCGTCGGCCCGGGTTTCCGCCCTCAGCCCTGCTGCTCGGAGTTCGCCGGCGCGACGGCCTCGGCGGGCTCGTCGGCCGCCTCGGTCCCGGTGACCCGGCCGAGCCGGTCCATCACGTGGTAGATCACGAGCGCCGCGACGGTGCCCAGCGTGATGCCGGTCAGGGTGATGCCGTCGAAGGTCCAGGTCACGTTCGCGATGCCGACGACGAGGGCGACGCCCGCGGTGATCTGGTTCTTGGGCCGGGAGAAGTCGACGCGGGCGTCGACCCACATGCGCACGCCGACGATGCCGATCAGGCCGTAGAGCACGAAGGTCACCCCGCCGAGGACGCCCGGCGGGATCGTGAAGATCGCCTCGCCGACCTTCGGCGAGAGCGAGAGCAGCACCGCGACGATGCCGGCGACCCAGTAGGCGGCGGTCGAGTAGACGCGGGTGGCGCTCATGACGCCGATGTTCTCGCCGTAGGTGGTGGTCGGGGAGCCGCCGAAGCCGGCCGAGAGCATCGTGGCGAGACCGTCGGAGGCGAGGGTGCGGCCGACCATGTGGTCGAGGTTGCGCCCCGTCATGAGGCCGACGCTCGAGACGTGGCCGACGTTCTCGGCCAGCAGCACGACGACGACCGGGAGGAACATCGGCAGCAGGCCGAGGGAGAACTCGGGGTGGTGGAACTGGGGCAGGCCGAGCCAGTCGGCCTCCTTGACGCCGGTGAAGTCGACCTCGCCGCGGATCACCGCGAAGACGTAGCCGACGATCACGCCGAGCAGCACCGAGATCCGCCCGAGCAGGCCCTTGAACAGTGCCGTGCACAGCACCACCGCGACCAGCGTGACCACGGCGGTGACCGCGGACTCCTGGAAGTTCGCGTACGCGGTGGGGGCGAGGTTGAAGCCGATCAGCGCGACGATCGAACCCATCACGACCGGCGGCATGAGCGCCCCGATCCAGGCGGTCCCGACGCGCGTGACCAGCAGGCCCAGCAGTGCGAGCAGGGCGCCGGTGACCATGACTCCGCCGAGCGCCGCGCCCATCGAGTCCGAGGCGGTCGCCGCGGTGATCGGGGCGATGAACGCGAAGGAGGAGCCGAGGTAGCTGGGCACCCTGTTGCGCGTGATCGTGAGGAACAGCAGGGTGCCGATGCCGGAGAACAGCAGCGTCGTGGAGGGCGGGAAGCCCGTCAGCAGCGGCACCAGGAAGGTCGCGCCGAACATGGCGACGACGTGCTGGGCGCCGATGCCGATCGTCACGGGCCAGGCGAGGCGCTCCTCGGGCAAAACGATGGCATCGGGGGCGACGGTGCGGCCGTTGCCGTGCAGGGACCAGACGGGCATGGCTCTCCCAGGGGATCAGCGGGGGTGGGACGGGCCGCGGACAGCTTCGGGGCGCGGCGCCGAGGGCAGAATACCGCGCAGGAAACCGGCCCCGAGGACCGGGAGGTCCCGCGCGCGAGGCGGATCTCAGAGCAGGTGCGCTCGGTTCTCAGCGCGGGCGCACTCGGTTCTCGGCGCAGGCGCGACCGTCGGCCGAACCCCAGAACCTCAGCGGCCGGGGAAGGTCTTCTTGCGGGAGCGCTCGGCGGTGACGTCGGGGACGCGCTCGAGGAGGGAGGCGCGGCCGCCGTCGCGGGAGCGGAAGTCGGCGAACATCTGCGCGAGGTCGGGGGCGCCGAACTCGTCGCGGACGGGCGCGGGGACCGTCAGCATGAGCGCGGCGGCGATGCCGATCGCGAGCGCCGCTCCCCCGGTCACGAGACCCGCGCCGTAGCCGGTGGCGAGGGAGTTCACGATGATCGCGAGGAAGCCGACGACGATCAGCACGAGCGCCGAGACGACGCCCGAGGCGCGGGCCCGGTCCGCCGGACGGTTCAGCAGCGCCGTCCGCGCCGACAGCGACACGATCCCGAAGACCGCGCAGACGAGCGCGTCCAGCAGGTGCAGCACGGGGCCGCCCGGGGAGATCCCGGTGGTGCCGGCGACCGCGGCGAGCAGGTGCCAGAGCACCGCGGCCGCATGCATGACGGCGCTGAACTCGAAGGCCCGCACGGTGTAGACCAGCCAGTCGGGGCGGGCGAAGGAGATCGGCATCGTCCGCACGAAGGAGCGGGAGATCATCAGCCCGAAGGCCGCGAACAGGAACGGCAGGTACACGAAGCCGGTCGCGAAGCTCATCGGGGCCGCGAACTGCAGGCGGAGCGTGTTGTCGGCGAGGCCCGCGATCACGAGGCCGGCGACGGCGCCCGCCGAGAACACGAACCAGTAGCGGTCCCGGCGCAGCGAGGACGCGATGACGAGCGTCAGCAGCACCATCGAGATGAGGGTGTTGGCCAGCGTCATCATCGAATAGCCCCAGCCGGTGGTGAACACGCGCCCGACGATCATCACGAGTGCGAGCAGCAGCGCGGCCGCCGCGGCGATCCCCACCCCGGCGAGCGCCGCGCGGGCGCGCCCGCGGGCGACCTTCGTGGGCAGGTAGCCCTCGTGGGCGCGCGGCTCCATGCCGACGATCGCTCCGAGCAGCAGCAGGGGCACGCCGATGCCGATGCCGACGGGCGGCCCCTCGGGCAGGGACGCGAACAGCACGGGCAGCGAGGCGACGAGGTCCGCGCCCATGACGATCAGCGCGGCCGCGAGCGCCGGCAGCAGGCCGACGATGCGGATCGCCCGCACCGCGCCCAGCGGCGGCTTCTTCGGGATCCAGCGCAGCAGATGCACGACGACGAGCGCACCCAGCGAGATGCCGATGGAGGTCTTCGTCAGCGAGCTGAGCAGCGGCAGGTCGCCGAGGGTGAAGGTCGTCGTCAGCGCGGAGACCAGGCAGATCAGGGCGAGCACGTCCCGCAGGGCGTCGAACACGCCGAGCTCGCGGAAGCGGTCCGGCAGCACGATCCCGCCGATGGTCCCCTCGACGCGGTCGGGCTCGTTGGGGGTGGTCCCGGAGCGGGCGTAGGTCGAGGGCGAGGGCGCGCTCGGCGCTCCCGCCGCGGATGCTGCGGCCCCGTCGGCGCTATCGGCACCGCCTGCACCGCCTGCCCCGTCGGCTCCACCGTCCGCGCCGTCGGCAGCACCGTCGCCGACGATCGGGATCGCGCCGGTGTCGGCGTCGGGCTCCGCGGCGGGGGCGCCGAGCGGGCTCGGGACGACCACGCTGTACGGGGAGATCGCATCGCGCGAGCGGACCGGCCGGGCGGGGCTCCGCCCGGCACTGGCGCCGTTCCCCGCACCGGCTCCGCGGGCGGCGTCGGCACCGTCTCCGCGGGCGGCGTCGGGCGCGCCGGCGGCGAGCGCCTCGGGATCGATGTCGGAGAGGTCGACGGTCTCGTTGTCCCCCTGCGGCAGGGCCGGGGAGGTGCGGTGCGCGAGCAGCGGCGCGGCGTAGCGGTCGAACTCGGCGCGGGAGGGCAGACGCTCGGTCGGGAGGCTGCGCGGGTCGTCGGTGGCGAAGATCCAGTCCGCGTCCTGCGGCCCGTCGTCACGTCGATCCCTGTTCATCAGCCCTCACTCCCTGGTTCTGCGAGGGCGACCGGAGGATGGATCCCCGGGCCGGATCCCCGGACCGCCGTCCTGCCCGGTTCCGATCATAGGGACGTCGTCGGCGCGTTCCCCGGGCGACGCGCCGCGGACATCCGCGCTCCGTGGCTCACACGCCGTGCCTCGCACGCCCCGCCTCGCCCTCGACGGCCGACGCCGCGCCCCGCTCCCGTCGGCCGGTCACAGGTGCAGGCGCTTGGCGAGCTCGTGGCGGACCACGCCGCCGAGGGACAGGCGCTGCGCGGACAGCGCGACCAGGCACAGCGCGCCGCAGACCACGGACGGCAGCGGCACGGCGACCCAGCCCAGCGCGAGGAACCCCAGCGGCACGAGGCCCAGCAGGACGATCAGCCCGCTGTAGACGATGTGCTCGCCGACCTCGATCCGCATCGCCCGCACCAGCACGATCAGCGCGATCAGCGAGGAGGAGCACAGGATCGGGATCGCGAAGTCGACCGACCAGCCGGTCCAGCCCAGCAGATAGTCCCAGGCCGTGGCGACCAGTCCGACGAGCACCACGAGGTAGAGCGTCGACTTGGCGATGTTGCGGCGCTTGCGCACGGCCGCGAGCACCACCAGCCACAGCGACATGATCGCGAGCCACACGGTGCGTCCGACGCCGAGGCCGACGGGCTCGGGGCCGAGCAGCAGCTGCACCGCGAAGGACACCAGCACCATGCCGACGGAGACGAGCATCAGCGTCCGCACCAAGCGGCGTCGGGAGTAGCGCAGCGGCACCGCGGGGAACGGACTCGCCGCCGCCGGGGCGGGCTCGGCGGCAGGGTCGGCAGCGTCGGCGGCGGGGACGACGGCAGGGACGGTGATGGCGGCGCCGCACAGCGGGCAGGTCCGCCAGTCCCCCTCGATGCGCACTCCGCAGTCGGCGCACGACGGCAGGCCCGGGGTCTCCTCTGCGGTCGCGCCGACGTCCGCGGTCCCGCTCATGCCGCCGCCCCCCTGCCCGGACTCGGCACCGGGATCGGCCCCGGGATCGCGGCCGGAGCCGGAATCGGAGCCGACGTCGGCGTCGGCGTCGGAGCCGGTGCCGGTGCCGGTGCCGCAGAGCTCCTCCTCAGTGACCCGTCCGGCGGCGAGCGACACGTCGACGCCCGCGGAGGTCAGCACCCGCGCGAACTCCCGCACGTGATCGGTCTCGACGAAGGGCGAGGTGAAGGTGACGGTCAGCAGACCGCCGTGGGAGATCGCGCAGAACTGCGGGCGCACGGCGGACACCGAGAAGACCAGGCGCCGCACCTGCGCGTCGACGTCCTCCGGCAGGGCGGTGCGCCCGAGGTTGGAGACGGCGACGCTGAGCCCGCGGTTGCTCAACCCGTTGATCGCCCGCAGGAGCACGTCCTTCATCGGGCGCGGGACCACGCGCAGCAGCGGATGGCGCTCGAAGCGGAGGAAGCCGCGGACCCGCTCCTCGAGGGCGGCGGGGTCGGCCTCGGCGCGGAAGGCGCGCTCGAGAGAACGGGCGACCTCGCCGACGCTCTCAGGCTCCCCCGCCGCCGGATACACGTGCTCGACACGGGTCGTGGCGAAGAAGTTCCGGGCCGACGTCGACGGGAAGTACTGGCGCAGGTTCACCGGCACCGAGGCGGTCAGCCGCAGCCCCTCCTCCCCCGCGCGGCCCGCACGCCCCGCCGTTGCCGGGGCAGCCGTGCGTCGGATCGCCTCGAAGAAGACCGCCGTGAGGTACATCGTCATCGCCGTCCCCTCGGAGCGGGCGAGGGCGAGCACCTGGTCCACGGGCATGGTCAGCTCGACGGCGCGCATGCGCCCGTCCGGGGTGCGGGTGCCGCGGACCCGGTGAGCACGGCGCCTCGCGATCGCGGGCTCGCGTCGCGCCGACGTCGGCGTCGACGTCGACGTCGGTGCCGATGCCCCGCCCGATGCGGCGCCGAGGCGGCCGACGGGCCCGCCCGGCGGCTGCCCCGCGGCGAGGGTCTCCCCCGCGGCGATCTCCTGCGCGAAGTCCGCGGGCACGGCGCCGCGCCCGGCGCGCCGTCGTCGGCGGAAGTAGTGGGCGAAGGAGTCCGCGGCGAGCTCGTGCGTCGGCGGGGCCGCGGCATCGCAGTCGCCGGAGCGCCGCAGACGCAGGTACTGCGCGACGAGGTCGTCGAGGAACCACAGCGCACCGGTGCCGTCGGAGAGCGCGTGGAAGACCTCGAGGGAGATCCGTCGACGGTGATGCACCACGCGGAACAGGAGGGTGCGCCGGTCCGCCTGGTAGATCGGCGCGCAGGGGGCCTCGGACTCGGGGGCGACCTGCGGCACCAGATCGCTGTCCTGCAGGTAGTACCAGAACACGCCGCGCCGCAGCACCGCCCGGTACAGGGGGAACCGGGCGAAGGTCGCCTCCAGGGCCGCCTGCAGGAGGACCGGGTCGACGTCGTGGTCGAGCTCGGCGCCGAGCCGGAACACCTTCGGATCGGCGTCGCTGCGCGCGGCCAGCAGCATCGTCGAGGCGTTGTCGAGCCGCACCCAGCGGCGTCGGATCCAGGGCCGACGGACCGGGCCGCGCTGCGTCCGGCCTCGGCGGGGCCAGCGCAGGCGCATCAGCGCAGGTCCTCGTCGAGGAACGCACCGATCTGCTCGTAGGCCTCGCGCAGCGAGCGCGAGAACCGCGGCAGGGTGATGAAGCCGTGCAGCGCCCCCTCCACGCGGTGCGAGCGGGCGTCGTTGCCGGCGGCGGCGAGGGCGGCCGCATAGGCCTCGCCCTCGTCGCACAGCAGGTCCAGCTCGGCCGTGATCACGAGGGTGCGGGGCTGGGAGGAGAGGTCCTCGGCCATGAGGGGCGCGACCCGCGGATCCTGCCTGTCCTCCGGGTCCGGGACGTAGAGCTGCATGTAGTCCTGGACCTCGGTGCTGGTCAGACGGTAGTCCGCCCCGTGACGGCGGACCGAGGCGTAGGGCGAGGTCCGCCAGTCGTGGTCCCAGTACGTGACGGGATACAGCAGGATCTGGCGCGAGGGGACGCGCGCGCCCCGGTCCCGCAGCAGCAGGGAGACGACGGCGGCGAGGTTGCCCCCGGCGGAGTCGCCCACCAGCACGATCCGGTCGGGATCGGTCACGCCGGCGATCGCCGGATCCTCCAGCAGCCGGTGCGCGATCCGGTAGCAGTCCTCGAGGCCCGCGGGGAACGGATGCTCGGGCGCGAGCCGGTAGTCGACCGACACCACCTCGGCGCCGGTCACCTCCGCCATCGCCGCGCAGGCCGGGGTGTAGCTCTCGATGTCGCCGGTGACCCAGCCGCCGCCGTGGAAGAACAGCAGCAGGTCCTCGCGCCGCCGCTCGGGCGGCGAGAACACGCGCACCGGGATGTTGCTGGTCTCCTCGGCCTCGACGGTCCGCCAGGAGGCGGAGCGGTAGCGGGGGCGCTGGATCGCCGCCAGCTGCCGCTGCGTCCGACGGACCCGCGCATAGTCCTCGAGCATGTTGACCCTCGGCGCGGCGAACAGCCGCAGCACCGCCCTCATCAGCGGGTTCATGGGCCGACGGGGCAGGCGGAGGCAGGGGCTCGCATCGCTCCAGCATAGGGTCCGCGGGCGGCCCGGCCGGTGGGCCGTCCGCGCCCGTGCGACGGCCGACGACGGACCGCTCAGCGGGCGGTCGGGAGCATGCGGGCGCGGGCGTCGTCGGAGTCGACGACCTCCTTGCCGAAGGGGAAGCAGGTGACCGGGATCAGCTTGATGTTCGCCCAGGCCAGCGGGATGCCGATGATCGTGACGGCCTGCGCGAGCGCGGTGCCGATGTGGCCGAGGGCCAGCCACCAGCCGGCGATGAGGAACCAGATGACGTTCCCGACCGCGCCGACGGCGCCGGTGCGGCCCGTGTCCACGACCTCGCGGCCGAAGGGCCAGATCACGAACCAGGCGATCCGGAAGGACGCGATGCCGAAGGGGATCGTGACGATGAAGATGCAGGCCAGGAGCCCGGCGAGCAGGTAGCCGAGGAAGAGGGCCCAGCCGGCGGTGAGCAGCCAGATGATGTTCAGGATGAGGGCGATGAGCGAGCGCATGCCGTCACCCTAGGCACCCGTCCGGACGCGGGCCAGGGGGACAGCCCCCGCTGCGGGACCCGGCTCGCCCACCGGGCCCGCTCTCGGCCTGCCTGTCGGCCCGCCCGTCGGCCGGATCCGCCGAGCATCACGTCCCGCGCGCGGGACCGGCGGCGGCGCGCCGACTACCCTGGGACCCATGCCTGCTCCCGAGATCGCGCTGACCCAGCGCTTCCAGTCCGCCTTCGTCACCGCCTTCGGGCCCGAGTACGCCGACGCGGACCCGATCATCCGCCCCTCGCAGTTCGCGGACTTCCAGTGCAACGCCGCGATGGGACTCGCGAAGCGCCTGGGTCGGAAGCCCCGGGACATCGCCGCCGAGATCCTCGCGGCCGTCGAGCTCGACGACATCGCCGAGCCGCTCGAGGTCGCCGGGCCGGGCTTCCTGAACATCCGCCTGCGCACCGAGTGGATCGCCGCGCAGACCGCCGAGCTGGCCGGCCCCGACGCCGCCCTCGGCGTCGTGCCCGCCGCCGACCCCGAGACCGTCGTCATCGACTACTCGGCGCCCAACGTCGCCAAGGAGATGCACGTCGGCCACCTGCGCACGACGGTCGTCGGCGACGCCCTCGCGCGCACGCTCGAGAAGCTCGGCCGCACGGTCGTGCGGCAGAACCACATCGGCGACTGGGGCACCCCCTTCGGCATGCTCATCGAGCACCTGCTGGAGGTCGGCGAGGACAGCGCCGAGGCGGACCTGCTGAAGTCCGACCCCAACGCGTTCTACCAGGCCGCGCGCGCGAAGTTCGACGCCGCCGAGGCCGCCGGCCCCGCCGCCGCTCCTGAGGGATCCGACTTCGCCTCCCGCGCCCGTCGGCGCGTGGCGACCCTGCAGTCCGGCGACGCCGAGTCCCTGCGGATCTGGACCAACCTGGTGGGGCTCTCGAAGCTGTACTTCCACCGCATCTACGACATGCTCGACGTGACCCTCACGGACGCCGACCTCGCCGGCGAGTCGACCTACAACGACCAGCTCGAGGCCGTGTGCGCGGACCTCGAGGCCGCCGGCATCGCCCGCCTCTCCGACGGCGCCCTGTGCGTCTTCCCCGAGGGCTTCATCGGCCGCGACGAGCAGCCGCTGCCGCTGATCATCCGCAAGTCCGACGGCGGCTACGGCTACGCCACGACGGACCTCGCGGCGATCCGCCATCGCGTCCGCGACCTGCAGGCCGACCGCGTCGCCTATGTCGTCGGCACCGCGCAGGAGCTGCACTTCCAGATGGTCTTCTCGACCGCGGCGGAGGCCGGCTGGCTGCCCGCGGAGGTCGCCGCGACCCACGTCAAGATCGGCTCCGTGCTCGGCGAGGACGGCAAGATCCTGCGCACCCGCTCCGGCTCCTCCCTGCGCCTCATGGCGCTGCTCGAGGAGGCCGTCGCCAAGGCCCGCACCGTCATCGACGAGCTGCGCCCCGACCTCTCCGAGGAGGAGCGCGCCTCGATCGCCCACGACATCGGCATCGGCGGCGTGAAGTACGCGGACCTCTCGACCGCGCACGACTCCGACTACACCTTCGACCTCGACCGGATGCTCGCCCTCACCGGCAACACCGCCCCGTACCTCCAGTACGCGGTCGCCCGCATCCGCTCCATCCGTCGCAAGGCCGAGGCGCAGGGCATCGCCGCCGCCGACGCCCCCCGCGTCGAGAACGACGCCGAGCGCGCCCTCGCCCTGCAACTGCTGGACTTCGCGCCCACCCTCGAGATCGTCGGCGCGCAGTACGAGCCGCACCGCCTGTGCGCCTACCTCTTCGCCCTCGCGCAGGCCTTCACCGGCTTCTACGAGGCCTCGCCGATCCTCAAGGAGGCCGACGAGGAGGTCCGCGCCGGACGTCTCGCGCTCGCCGCCCTCACCGAGCAGGTCCTCGTCGAGGGCCTCGACGCCCTCGGGGTCCGCGCGCCGCAGCAGATGTGAGCCGACAGCCGACGAGCCCGCCCGTCGGCGCTCGTCGGCCGCCGCCGACGGTCCTCCCGGCGCCCGTGATGTGGTCCCGCAGATGCGGGGCCCGCCGCGGGCGCCGGCCGTCCTTCCGGCCGTCTGCGCCGCATCCGGCGGCATCTGTGAGCCAGGTCGCCGGGTTTCCGACATGCAGGTCACACCCGTCGAAGACGTTACGGAACCGTGCCCGCTCCAGGCCCGCCTCGGCCTGTCGCACCCGTCGGCGCCTCCCTAGCCTGGAGGTGTGCCTTCGTCCCGGACCGTCCACACCACCCTCTGGGTGGCCTACGCCCTGACCGCCCTCATCCATGTGGGGGCGATCGTCGGCGGCGCGGACCTGCTCCGGAACAGCAGCCAGACCCTCTTCGCCCCGCTGCTGCTGGGGATCCTCCTGACCGCCGCGCCGCGGATCACCCGCAGCGTGGCCCTGCTGTCCGCGGGCCTGGTCTGCTCGTTCATCGGCGACACCGCCGGGCAGATCACCGGCGCCAACGGGGCCCAGGCGGTCACCGTGCTCAGCTTCCTGGTGACCCTCGCCTGCTACGCGGCGGCAATGCTCCCGGTCTGGCTCCGCCGCCGCGACCCGATGCGGATGGCCCTCGCGATCCCCTACGGGGCGGTCGTCATCGGGCTCTTCGTCGCCTGCCGCGACGGCGCCGCGGGGATGCTCCCGCTCGTCGCCCTGTACGCCGTGGTGCTCGCATCCGCGGCCTTCCTCGCCGCCGGCATCAACACGCTGACCTGGACGGGCGGGACCCTGTTCCTGCTCTCGAGCTCGGTGCTGGCGATCGAGTGGTTCCTGCCCGGCGCCGCCCTGTCCTTCAGCGCGCTGCTGGTCATGATCACCTACGTCTCGGCGCAGGCGCTGCTGATCGCCGGGATGGTGCGCGCCATGCCCCGGCACCGCTGGAGCGCGCACCGGCCGGTCTCCTCCCTCGTCATCGTCGAGGGCTGAACCGGCGCGGAGCGGCGTCGGCGCGGCCTGCGGTCAGCCGCGCAGGCGGGCGGCGATGAAGTCGGCCTGCTCGCGGTGCAGACGGTCCATGTCCTCGCCGCGGCGGACCATCAGCTGCAGGCCCAGCCGGCCGCTCACCTCGCGGTAGGAGAGGTCGACGCCGTGCTCCTCGAGCTGCAGCTTCGCGACGCGGACGTCGGAGAGGAACAGGTCCTTCAGGCCGACGCTCAGGTGCACCGGCGGCAGACCATCGAAGGTCGCGTTCAGCGGGGAGAGCTCGGGGTCGTCGAGCGGAGTGCGCCCCGCGTAGATCTTCGCGGCGTCGCGCAGCAGCCGACGCTCGTGCACCGGATCGCTCTGGCCGGTCTCGGTGATGCCGGCGTTGGCGAGCTCGAGGTCGAGCCACGGGGAGGTCGCGATGACGCCCGCGGGCACCGGCGCGCCCTCGCGGCCCTGGAGCCGGCGCGCGACGGAGAAGGCCGCCCCGCCGCCGGAGTGCTGGCCGCTGAGGATCCAGGGCGTCCCGTCGAGCAGTCCCTGCTCGACGAGGGCCGCGATCACGGCCTCGGTGTCGTCGATGGCGATCGGGTGCACATGGTCGGGGGCGGTGCGGTAGTCCACCAGCAGGCCCGCGCAGCCGTAGGCGTCGACCTGCCGGGACAGCCACGCCCAGTCGCTCGCATAGGGTCCCGAGACATAGGCGCCGCCGTGCAGGTGCACGATGATGCCCTCCGAGGCCCGATGCCGATCCAGCCAGACGCTGCGGGTGCGCCCGAGCATCTCGCCTTCGACCGCATGGGCCTTGAGGACGCCCGACGGCGGCAGCGGGCGGCGCGCCTCGCGCAGCGCCTGATGCGTCAGCACCGAGGGGATCGGGATCCTGCTCACGGTCCGCGCTCCCACTACCACGGCGTCCCGGATCCGTCCCATGATCTCCTCCATCCTGCGGCCCGCGGGCCGCGTCGTCCTGACCGGTCCAGCCTAACGAACCCCAGCACCGGATAGCCTGCGAGCATGACGACGAATGCGACCGGCCCCCTCCTGGTGCTCGCGGCGATGCCCGAGGAGGCCGCCCCGATCCTCTCCCGCCTGGAGAGCCCCACGGACCTGCCCGTCCCCTTCCAGCGCGGGGTCTCCGCGGTGCGCGGGACCCTCGCCGGCACGGACGCGGTCGTCGTCACCACCGGCATCGGCGTCGCCGCCGCGACCGCCGCGGCGACCTGGGCGATCCTCGAGGTCGCCCCGAGGGCAGCGGTCTCCGCCGGCTCCTGCGGCGGCCTCGCGGCCGACGTCGAGGTCGGCACCCTGATCGTCGGCGAGTCCTTCACCTGGTCCATCGCCGACGCCACCGCCTTCGGCTACGCGCCCGGCCAGGTCCCCGGCGGCCCCGAGCGCCATCTCGCCGACGCCGCCCTCACCGCCCAGGCCGAGGCCGCCGCCACGGCGACCGCCGGCGGCGCGAGCAGCGCGGACGCCGCCGGCAGCACGGGCGCTGCCGATGCCACGGGCGGAGCCGGCGGCGCGCAGGGAGCGGGGGCGCGGCGCGGGCTGATGCTCTCGGGCGACGCCTTCGTGACCTCCGAGCTCGCCGACCCGATGCGCGAGCGCTTCCCGGCGGCCCTGTCCGCGGACATGGAGACGACCGCGATCGCCCGCACCGCCGAGGTCCTCGGCGTGCCCTTCACGGCGCTGCGTGCCGTCTCGGACCTGTGCGGGCCCGCCGCCGGCCAGCAGTTCCACCTCGAGCTCGACCTCGTCGCCGAGACCTCCGCCCGCGCCGTCGAGGAGCTCGCCCGCTCCCTCGCCGGCTGACGGCGCGTCATCGGCTGACGGGGCGGGCCGCCGGCCGTCGGCGCGTGTCAGCGGGCGGCGACGGAGTAGATCTCGGTGCCGTCGACGAAGGCCCGCAGGTTGCGCGTGACCCGCTCGTCGGCCCCGACCGGACGCCCGCCCGCGGCATGCGGGGTGACCACCAGGTTCGGCGCTCCCCACAGCGGGTCGTCGGCCGGAAGCGGCTCCGGGTCCGTGACGTCGAGGGCGGCGCCGCCGAGGGTGCCGGCTTCGAGCGCCGCGCGCAGTGCGGTCTGGTCGACGGTCGCGCCGCGGCCGACGTTCACCAGCAGCGCATGGTCCGGCAGCGCCGCGAGGACCTCGGCGCCGACGATCCCGCGGGTCGCATCGGTCGCCGGGAGGATGTTGATCAGCACGTCCGTCGTCGGGAGCGCCGCGCGCACCTCCGACTCGGCGATCACGGGGAAGCCGCTGCGCTCCCCCGCGCTGCGGGCGACGCCGCGCACGGTCGCGCCCAGCCCCTGCAGGACCGGGGCGAGCATCTGCCCGATCTGCCCGAAGCCCCAGATCAGCACCTCGGCGCCGATCAGCGTCGTCAGACGGCCTTCCGGATGCAGGGGCTGCAGACCGCCGAGCTCCGAGGACCACTCGCGGCGCTCCTGCGCCTCGAGCACCTCGGGGATCCGACGGACGAGCGTCAGCAGCAGCGCCGTCGTGTGCTCCGTGACCGTCGCCGAGTGCAGACCCGCACCGTTCGCGATGACCACGTCATCCGCGAAGCCCGCGGCGAGGATCGCCTCCACCCCGGCCGACAAGGACTGCACGAACCGCAGTCGCGGCAGGTCGGAGGCGGCGGAGGCGAGATGACGACGGGACGGGCCCCACAGCACGAGGACGTCGGCGTCATGGTGCTCGGCGGGGATCTCGGCGCGGGCGTCGACGACCGCGGACTCCCACCCCTCGGGCAGCTCGGGGGCGAGGGCGATGGTGTCGGGGAGGAGGATCTTCATTCCTCCAGGCTACGACCCGTCCGACGAGCCCGCTGGGGCGTCCGTCGGCCCAGCCGGGCGTCCGTCGGACCGACGGGGCGGACAGACGGGGGTCGAGCGTTCACCGTCCGGTCGATGCGCACGACGATGCGGTCGGATAGCCTGCGCGCATGCTTCCCGGCTCCGGATCCCCTGCCAAGAGCCTCGCCCGAGCACTGGTCGGCGCCGCCCGGATCACCCGGTCGGTCACCCGCGCGACCCGGGCCCGCGTGCGGCGCACCGCGATCACCCGTCCGCTCTCGACCGGCGGATTCCTCGGCGCCGCGGCGACCGGGTGGATCTCCACCTCCCCCAGCCTGCTCCCGCGCACCGCGTGGATGTGGTCCCTGAACATCGGCCTCTCGCAGATCTACGGCTACACGACCGGCGTGGTCGCCGAGAAGCTCGCCCTGCGCGGCGCCCGCGCGATCGGCCTCCGGCTCGACATCGCCGAGGACCATCGCGACCGCGCCCGCCTCGTCGGCGCCGCCGCCCTGATCGGGATCTCCGCCTACTCGTGGGTGCGCGGCGTCCTCCGCCAGCGCGAGATCAGCCATCTCGTGCAGCAGAAGCCCAAGAACCTCGCCACCCATGTCGTCGGCACCGCCGGCGGCTTCTCCGCCTCCCTCGCCGCACTGGTCGTGGTGCGCGGGGTCCGCGCCACGGCGTCTATGTACCGGGCGCTGCTGCGGCCCTACCTGCCCACCCGCACCGTCGGCATCGTCTCCCTCGCCCTGACGGCGGCGACCGTCGCGATCGTCCTCGACCGGCTCCTGCGCGGGCGCGTCCTCGAGCAGATGATCGAGCGGGCCGAGGCCGCGAACCGGCGCATATCGCCCGACGTGCCCCGGCCCGCCTCCCCGCTGCGCTCCGGCAGCCCCGCCTCCCACGAGTCCTGGACGTCGCTCGGCGCGCCCGGCCGCAAGATCGTCTCCGGCGGCGCCACGGCCGACGTCATCGCCGAGACCGTCGAGCATCCGGCGATGGAGCCGATCCGCGTCTACGCCGGGAAGTCCACCTCCCGCACCCTCGAGGAGACCGTCGAGGCCGTCATCGCCGAGCTCGACCGCACCGGCGCCTGGGACCGCGGGACGCTCGTGCTCTTCACCGGCACCGGCACCGGCTGGCTCCAGGAATGGTCGCTATCGGCGATCGAGTTCCTCACCGGCGGCGACTGCGCGACCGCCTCCCTGCAGTACTCGGTCTACACCTCCGGGCTCAGCTACGTCCTGGACCGTCGGACCCCGCAGGAGGCCGGGCGCCTCTTGTTCGCCGCCGTCCGACGACGCCTCGACGCCCTCCCCCGCGACCGCCGCCCCCGCTTCTTCGTCGCCGGCGAGTCCCTCGGCTCCTTCGGCGGCCAGGCCGCCTTCCGCGACGTCCCCGAGATGCTCCGCAAGGTCGACGGCGCCGTCTGGACCGGCACCCCCTCGTTCACGCCCCTGTGGAAGCACCTCGCCGAGCACGCCCGCCCCGGCTCACCCGCCGTCGCCCCCGTCTTCGCCGACGGCGAGCACATTCGCGTGGTCACCCGTCCCCGCAACCTCGAGCGCAACTACTGGGGCGGCCTCTACACCGACTGGACCTCGCCCCGCATCGTCTACGCCCAGCACCCCTCCGACCCCGTCGTCTGGTGGCAGCCCTCCCTGCTCTGGGAGGAGCCCGCCTGGCTCCGCGAGCGCTCCGGCCACGACGTCAGCCGCTCGGTCCGCTGGTTCCCCTGGATCAGCTTCTGGCAGATCGCCTCCGACATGCCCCTCTCCGTCAAGTCCCCCGGCGGGCACGGCCACAGCTACCACCAGGAGATGGTCCCCATCTGGGCCGCCGTCCTCGAGCAGGACGGCGGCCCCCGCGGCGAGACCCTCGACCCCCACGCCCGACGACGCCGCCACCAGGCCATCATCCGCGCGATCCGCGAGCACAGCGGGGTGTGAGGGGGCGAGGGGCTGGCGGGCGGGCGGGCGCGGCTGGACGGCTCGGCTCGGCTCGCCTGGCCTCTCCTCAGCTCGCCTGGCCTCGGCTCGGCTCAGGTCAGTTCAGCTCGGCTCGGCTCAGCTCGGCTCAGCTCGGCTCAGCTCGGCTCGGCTCAGCTCGGCTCGGCTCACGCCAGCCGCCGAGTGTCCACCAGCACCACTTATTAAGCGCTTCATCAGGTCACTCATGCCCACTCGACGAAAGCGGGCCACCCTCGTGCGGAGCGCGGACCTCCCGATGACCTCAGAAGGGCCCAAGAGGCAGCCCGGAGACTCCCACAGCTCCCGAGCACGCCCGCCGCGCCTCCCTCCCGCCGAGTGTCCATCAGCTACAGGTTTTAAGCGCTTAATCAGATCGCTCATGCCCACTGGGCGCGCTGCAGCACAAGCTTTCGAGCCCCATGCCGCTTCCCCCGGGGCATCGTGCCCGAATCACCAGGGCATCACGTCCGAACTTGCGGGGCGTCAGGGCGTCAGGGCGTCAGGGAGTCGGGGTCAGTGCGTCAAGGCGTCAAGGCGTCAGGGAGCCGGGGCATCGAGGTCCGGGCGTCAGGGCGTCGAGGTCAGGGAGTCGGGCCGGTGGCGGCGGGGCGCGAGGGGTCTGCGCTCCACTGGGACCATGAGCCGGGGAACAGGCGCACCTTCGTGAAGCCCGCATGCTCGAGGGCGAGGACGTCGTGGCTGGCGGTGACGCCGGAGCCGCAGTAGACGATGACCTCGCGATCGACGTCGGCCCCTGCTGCGGCGAAGCGGTCGCGCAGCTGCTCCGGGGAGAGGAAACGTCCGTCGGCATCGAGGTTCCCGGCGTAGGGGAGGTTCACGGCACCGGGGATGTGTCCGGCGCGCGGGTCGACGGGCTCGGTGTCCCCGTTGTAGCGAGCGGCGGCGCGCGCGTCGATGATCAGCGGCGAGGCTGAGCCGCTCGCGGCAGTCGAAGCCGCGGCAGCCGATGTCGCAGACGCCGATGTCGCGGACGCCGAGGCCGAGGCCGCGGACGCGGACGCGGACGCGGACGCCGAGGCGACGTCGTCGATCGTCACGATGACGTCGGAGGACCACTCCCGCGCACGGACGTTCCCCGGGGCGGGCGCCGGGTCAGGCTCTCCGGTCTCGAGAGCGCCCGGGGCGCTGGTGGTGTCGGAGGCCGCGTTCCGCCCATCGGTCCGTCCAGCGGTCCAGGCCGTGAGGCCGCCGGAGAGGAGCGCGGCGTCGTGGCCGAGGGCGCGGAGCATCCAGACGAGGCGTCCGGCGGGGCCGCCGTCGGAGTCATCGTAGGCGACGATCCGGTCGCCCTCGTCGATGCCCGCGCGGCGGAGGCTCACGGCGAAGTCGTCCGGGGAGGGCAGCGGATGGCGTCCGGCCTCGGGCCGGGCGGGGGCGGCGAGCTCGGTGTCGAGGTCGATGTAGACGGCGCCCGGAAGATGCCCGGCCAGGTAGGTGTCACGGCCCTTGGAGCCGTCGAGCGCCCAGCGCACGTCGAGCAGGCGGAGCGGTCGGAGCGGGTGGGAGGCGACGGGGGCCGCGATCAGCGCGGACAGCTGATCGACGTCGATGATCGGAGGCAGAGCGTCGGAGGTCGGCATGCGCTCAGCGTACGGCGCACCGACCGGCGAAGAGAGCGGCTCGCGCCGGTCGCGCCGCAGAACGACGGAAGGGCGCGGAACGACGGAAGGGCGCAGAGCCGAGTGCGGTGGGAGGGCCGCTCGCGCTCAGAGGCGCGTCATGCGGATGTCGACGCGGACCAGGCGATGGTCGGAGGTGGGGAAGGGGTGGACGCCGGTGAGCTCGCTGCCGGGCTGCCCGGAGGCAGGCCAGTAGACGCCGGAGCTGACGTGGTGGAGGTCCTTCGAGGGGAGGACGTAGTCGACGCGGAGGTTGCCCGGGCCGCCGTCCTCGGCGAAGTCTGCGGTGTCGTAGCGGGGGTCGGTCGTGTGCTCGGCGTTGATGCCGCCCTGGGTCGTCGCCGCCTCGGCACCGCCCTCGCTGGCCGGCTTCGTGTCGCGGATGCGCGGATGACGGGTGAGCTGGGTGATCGCGCCGGGCCAGGAGTCGCCGTCGGCCGGGTCGGAGTTCATATCACCCATGACGACGAAGGAGGCACCGGATTCGAGGCCGCCGCCGGTGCCTTCGTCGTCGACGATCCATGACGCGCTGCCGCCGCCGGTGATGTAGTCCGCCCACAGGCGGATCTCGTCGTAGTTGCGGCGCTTGTTGCGCTTCTCGTCGCCGTCGAAGCCGGGCGGGGTGGGGTGCGCGGCGAGGACGTGGACGGTGTCGTTGCCGAGCTGGACGGGCACGTCCCAATGGGACTTGGAGCTCAGGCGGAGCTTCGCGGCGATCTCCGCGCCGTAGTGCTCGACGGGCAGGAGGCTGCTGGGCATCGCCGACCACAGGAGCTTCTGGAAGGTGCGCACCTGCTCGGTGAGGATCGGGTAGCGGGAGAGGACCACCATCCCGTACTGGCCGGGGAAGTCGCCGTAGCCCCAGGCGTCGTCGGGGCCCGAGGCGGAGCCGTCGCCGTTGAGGTCCAGTCCGCTCTGGACGCCGGTGTTCACGGGCGCCGAGTACGAGTACGGGTAGTAGACCGGGGTGCAGCCGCTCTGCCCGACCTGCAGGTACTTGCTGCGGAAGAGCTCGAGCGCTTCGCCGTCGTCGTCGTGGTCGAACTCGTTGAGCAGCAGGACGTCGGGATTGTTGATCTGGATGACCTGCGCGATCGCCTTCGCCTGGGTGTTGGTGCCGTTCTTCAGGTCGGCGATCAGCCCGCCCTCGGTCGCCCTGTTCAGCGCGGCGTTGTAGGTCGCGAAGCGGACGTTCGCGCCCCGGGCCCCGAAGGCCTCCGCCGCGGCGGGCTGCTCGATCCCCCTGAGCACGGGGATCCCGAGGGTCGCGGCTGCGGCGGCGGTGAGTGCTCCACGTCGGCTGATCGTCGAAGGCATGGCATCCATTGTGCACGCCTCCGGGGGCACCCGCCAGGACGTCCGACGGCGTGTGGACCGCCGCGGCGCCGACGACGGGAGGAGAGGAGATGGGAGGGGGCGTGCGCGCAGCGAAGCGGGAGCGCGTCCCGCGCGCGGGATCGACGCCGGACGACGGGAAGGATCCGAGTGGCTGTCTCTTCCATCGATCTGGAGTACCCGTTCACGGGCAGATGGCTCGTGCAGAACAGCCCCGCCGACCGCGTGCCCAGCCACGGCACGGCGCTGCTCGCCACCTCCTGCGCCATCGACTTCGTTCCCACCGATGACGCCGGACGCACCGCGCCCATCACGTTCAGCACGTTCATGCGCCCCGAACCTGCGGAGAGGTTCCCGGGCTTCGGACGCGTGCTCCTGTCACCTGTCGAGGGCATCGTCGTCGCCGCGCACGACACCGAACCCGACCATCCCGCGCACCGCGGACTACCGTCCCTCGGCTACGCCCTCACCCAGCGGCGGCGGCTTCGGGCCGGGTGGACCGCCCTGGCCGGGAACCATGTGCTCATCGAGTCCCGAGGCATCGTGGTCGCCCTCTGCCATCTCCGACGAGGCAGCCTGCACGTCCGGACGGGACAGCACGTTCAGCGAGGCGGCGTGCTCGCGCAGTGCGGGAACTCCGGCAACAGCACCGAGCCGCACGTTCACATCCAGGCGATGACCGCACTCGCCGTCGAGCACGCCGCAGCAGTGCCCCTCACCTTCCGGGGAGCCCTCCCGCGCAACGGGGAGGTCATCGACGTCGGCGAGTAGCGACGTCCACCGTCGCGCTCGACCCCTCGCTGCCTCACGCTACGTCGCTCGACCTCACGCGACCTCGCTCCACCTCACTCGACGCGGATGCGGCGCACCCGCTCGAGGTGGGAACTCTCGTTGGCGCCGCTCATCCGGCGCGAGCGCTGACGGTTGTTGGTGCCGCGTCGGCCGTCGGCGCTCTTGAGGTTGCCGACGGCGACATCGGTCTTCTTCTCGAAGGTGAAGCGCTTGTCGGTGTTGCGGTAGTGCCGGTAGATGCCCAGGTAGACGGCCAGGAAGACGCCGGGGCCGGCGAGGAACGGGAAGGCGATGCCGACGGCGCCGTCGCTGTTGTCGGCCAGGAGCGCGGGCGCGGCGGGGTCCGCCATGATCTCGGCGAGCAGCGGGAGCATCGAGCTCCTCCTCTCAGGGATGGGCCGGCGTCAGCCGGCGAGGAACCAGCCGAACCCGATGACCCCGGCGACGACCGCGGCGACCGTGCCCAGGGCGCAGGACAGCGCGAAGATCTTCGGATGGGAGACGGGCACGGAGCCCATCGTGTTGCCGTTGCGGGCGTTGACGGCGATGTAGTGGGTCAGGGAGTTCCCGGTCGCGGACTCCGCATAGCTGTAGAGCCACACGGGGACGTAGACGGCGACCCAGCGGGTGCCGCGCACGGCGACGCCCTCCTGCTCCCAGCGCACGCCGCGGTCGTACCGGGAGACGGTGGGCTGCGCCTTCGCCCGGGCGATCGCGAGGAACTTGTCCTCGACGTCGGAGTCGACGTCGCGGATGTTCAGGTCGCGCCGCTCGGAGGTGAACCCCTTGAGGTAGTTGGAGTTGTAGGCGACGGCGTTGCGCGTGTCGTACGGCTGGACCGCGTTGAGGATGTTGTTCGTGGCCTGCGAGTTGTCCTGCGCGGTGAAGCGTGCGGCGGACTCCACGGCGAGGTCGTCGACGAGGATGTCGAAGGACCGCTGGACCGCGTACACGTCGGCGTCGTAGTACGTCTCGGTGACGTAGTTGTCCTCGCTGACCTTCCGTCGCACCGTGTACTGGCGGGTGGTGACCTCGCCGGTGCCGCGCAGCTGTGCATGCAGATTGCCGTCGACGATCATGTACGGGATGTACACGCCCATGACGTTGTCGGCGACGAACTCCTCCTTGAACTTCGAGGCGGCGAAGGTGCGGCGCGCGTCGACGAACTCCTGGATCTTCGCCATCGCCTGCTCCCGGGTGAGGGAGAAGGGCAGGATCGCGTCCGGCACGGAGCCGTTGGGGATCTGCGTGTTGATCGACAGCGTCTGACGGCACCAGTGGCAGCGGGCCTGGAGGGACTCGTCGGCGTTGATGACGACCTCGGCGCCGCAGCCCTGGCATTTCAGGGTGACGATCGAGACGTCCTCCCGCACGTCGGCGGTGCCCGAGGCCATCGTGTGGCCGCGCAGCTCGTGGATCGCGGAGTCCAGGCCGAAGGTCTGCTCGGCGTTGTCCTCGTTCCACTGATACCGGCAGTACGTGCAGGTCAGCGCCTTGGCGTTGATGTCATACCGGATATCCGTGCTGCCGCATCGCGGGCACTTGTCGAGACCGTCGTCGCGCTGGACGCTGGTGTCGATGATCCGGTTGCCGTCGCCCTGCGGAGGGACCGGCGGCTGCTGCCCGGCCGACGACGCAGGCTGCTGCCCGGCAGGCTGCTGCGCGGCCGACGGTGCAGGCTGCTGCTGCGGGGGCTGCCCAGGCTGCTGCCCGCCCGTCGGCCCGACGGGAGACGCTCCCACCGGCGGGGCGGACGGGACCTGCTGACGCGGGTCCCGCCCGTCGCCGTACCCGGGCGCGGGGCTCTGCGGAGGAACGCTCATCTCGTCTCGGGTCTCGTCTCGGGTCTCGTCTCGGGTCTCGTTCGGGGCTGGCTGAGGCTCAGGCTCGGGCTCGGGTCAGAGCCCGAGCGCGCTCTTCTTCGCCGCCTCATAGTCCTCCGCGGTGATCAGGCCCTGGTCGAGCATCTGCTTGTACTGGGCGAGCTTCGCGACCGGGTCCTCCGCCGCGGGAGCGGCCTGCGGCGCCGCCTGCTGGGGGGCGGCCTGGGGCGCTGCCTGCTGCGGAACGCCCTGCTGCGGGAAGCCCTGCTGGACCGGGTTGACGAGGCCGCCCGCGGCGCCCGCGCCCATGCCGAACATCGCGAGGCCCGCACCGCCGCCGTTCTCGCCGGCGCCCTGCACGCCGCGCGCGACGGCCTGGTTGATGAAGGACTGCGAGCGGGCGCCGGAGAGGGCGTCGGCCTTCTGCACGTCGACGAGGAGCTCGCGGGTGCGCTGGTCGTACTCGATCGAGGCGATGGCCGTCTTCACGATGGCGAGGCCGCGGTCGGTGGACCAGCGGTAGCCCTCCTCGACGGCGGCGGAGAGCGACTGCGCGAAGCCGACCGAGTCGCCCTGGATGCGGGAGATGCGGTTGCCCTTGTCGGGATCGTTCGTGTAGCGCGAGAAGGCGGCGGCGAGGGAGCCGACGACCTCGGTGAAGAGCTGCGCGCCGGCCGCGTTGTCCTGGTCGGCGAAGTCGAAGACCGGGGCGTTCGCGGAGATGAAGGAGGCGGGCACGAAGTTGTGCACGAACAGCAGCGGGTCCACGATCCGCATCGTGTACGAGCCGCGGCAGACGGCGCCGACCTGCGTGTTCAGGTACGCGTCATCCCAGTAGATCTCCGACTGGGTGCCGAAGCGGTTGTCCGGCAGCTCCTTGAGGCTCACGTAGAACGCGAGCTGCTGGGAGCCGGGGCGGCCGCCGAACTTGAAGCGCTCCCAGGACATCCCGACGGTCGAGGCGAGGATGCTGTCGCCCGCGAAGACCGACTTCGCGTCGGGCGAGGAGTCGTTGAACTCGTAGCCGCCGGCCTCGGTGACCAGGCCGGTGGCGCGGCCGTCGACGACGGTGATCAGGCCGTAGCCCTGGGGCACGAGGATCTTGGAGCCGTTGGTGATGACGTTCTCGGAGCCGCGGGTGTTCGAGCCGCGCCCGGCGTTCGTGCCCTGCGGGACCGCGGGGAACAGGGCGGCCGTCTGCGGCAGCCCGTTCGGGATGGTCAGGAAGTCCTTCCACTGGTCCGCGAGCATGCCGCCGACAGCGCCCTTGAATGCCTGGATGAATCCCATGTCGCCTCCTCATTGATCCCCATGATGTGACGCGGCCCATCGTAGCCGGAGGTTCCTGGACCCCGTCCGGAAGCGCCGCAAATGGGATAGTCGACTATCCCAGCAGCGCCCGGCCAGCCGGCGACCGCCCGGTCGGCGCCCGCCCGGTCGCGCCCGGCCAGCCGGCGGTCGTCCGATCCGCGCCCGCCCGCTCAGCGGCCGACGCTGCGGAAGCGGCGCAGGCGCAGGCTGTTGGTGACCACGAAGACGCTCGAGAAGGCCATGGCGGCGCCCGCGAGCATCGGGTTCAGCAGGCCGAGGGCGGCGATCGGGATGGCCGCCGCGTTGTAGGCGAAGGCCCAGAACAGGTTGCCCCGGATGGTGCGGAGGGTCCGCCGGGACAGGCGGACGGCGTCGACGGCCGCGCGCAGGTCGCCGCGCACGAGGGTGATGTCGGCGGCCTCGATGGCGACGTCGGTGCCGGTGCCCATCGCCAGGCCCAGGTCCGCGGTGGCCAGGGCAGGGGCGTCGTTGACGCCGTCGCCGACCATCGCGACGACCTTCCCCTCGCGCTGGAGGCCCTCGACGACGGCGACCTTGTCCTCGGGCAGGACCCCGGCGATGACGCGGTCGATGCCGACCTCGGCGGCGACGGCGCGGGCGACGGCCTCGTGGTCGCCGGTGAGGAGGATCGGCTCGAGGCCCAGCGCCCGCAGCTCGCGCACGGCCTCGGCGCTCGTCGGCCGCACCCGGTCGGCGACGGCGAGCAGGCCCTGCACGCGCCCGTCCCAGATCACCGGGATCGTGGTGCGGCCCGCCTCGCGCGCCGCATCCCGCGCGGCGACGAGCCCGGCGTCCATCCCGTCGGCCGCGCCCGATGGACCGGCGCCGTCGGCTGCGAGCAGCCCGCGCCCGACGCGCACCTCCGTGCCGTCGACCGTGCCGCGCACGCCGCGGCCGGCGACGCTCGCGAAGCCCTCGACGACCGGGAGCGTCCCGAGCTCGGCGCGGGCGGCGTCGGCGATCGCGCGGGCGAGGGGATGCTCGCTCGCGGCCTCGACGGCGCCCGCGCGGCGCAGAAGCTCGGCGCGGTCGACGCCGGCGGCGGGAAGGACCTCCTGCAGGGTCATCGTGCCGCTGGTGACGGTGCCGGTCTTGTCGAGCACGACGGTGTCGGCGCGGCGCGTGGACTCCAGCACCTCGGGCCCCTTGATGAGGACGCCGAGCTGGGCGCCGCGGCCGGTGCCGACGAGGAGCGCCGTCGGCGTCGCGAGGCCGAGCGCGCAGGGGCAGGCGATGATCAGCACGGCGACCGCGGCGGTGCCGGCCATGATCGGGCCGCCGCCGGCGATCAGCCAGCCGGCCACGGTGAGGGCGGCGATCACGAGCACGATCGGCACGAAGACGCCGGCGACGCGGTCGGCGAGGCGCTGGATCTCGGCCTTGCCGGACTGCGCGTCCTCGACGAGCCGCGCCATCCGTGCGAGCTGCGTGTCGGCGCCGACGCCGGTCGCGCGCACGACGAGGCGTCCGCCGACGTTGACGGTCGCGCCGGTCACCGCATCGCCCTCGCCGACCTCCACGGGGACGGACTCCCCGGTCAGCAGCGAGCGGTCCACGGCGGAGGTGCCGGAGAGAACTGTGCCGTCGGTCGCGATGGTCTCGCCGGGCCGGACCACGAACCGGTCGCCGACGACGAGCCGGCCGACGGGGATCCGCTCCTCCTGCCCACCATGCTCTCCGTCGCCGCCCCCGCCGTGCTCTCCGCCGCGCAGGACGGACACCTCTTTCGCGCCCATCCGCAGCAGCGCCCGCAGGGCCGCGCCGGCCTGCCGCTTGGACCGCTTCTCGAGGTAGCGGCCGAGAAGCACGAAGGTGATCACCCCGGCGGCGACCTCGAGGTAGATGCTGTCCATACCGTCGGAGCGCTCGAGCGCGAAGGAGAAGGAGTGGTGCATCCCGGGCTCGCCGGCGGTGCCGACGAACAGCGCGAGGATCGACCACAGGAACGCGGCCGAGGTGCCGATCGAGACCAGGGTGTCCATGGTCGCCGCGCCGTGCCGGGCGTTGATCGCGGCGGCGCGATGGAAGGGCCAGCCGGCCCAGACCACGACGGGCGCCGCGAGCACGAGCGAGGCGAAGCCCCAGTGGTCGAACTGCAGGGCCGGGACCATCGCGAGCACGATCACCGGCACGGAGAGGATCGCGGCGCCGATCAGCCGCTGACGGAGCGCGGCGAGCTCGGGGTCCTCCCGCTCGCCGCCGGGCCCGCCCGCCCCGTCGGTCGCGGCGGATGCGTCGGTCCCGCTGGTCGCGTCGGTTGCGCCGGTTCCGTCGCCGGAGGTGCCGGTCCTCTCGTCGGCCGACGACGGGGCCGGGGCCGGCGGAGCCGGGACCTGCGCGGTGTAGCCGGTGCGCTCGACGACGGCGATGAGGTCCGCAGCGGTGGTGCCCTCGGGCACGTGCACGCTGGCCTTCTCGGTCGCGTAGTTGACGGCGGCGCTGACTCCCTCGAGCCGGTTGAGCTTCTTCTCGATGCGGGCGGCGCAGCTCGCGCAGGTCATCCCGCCGACCTCGAGATCGATGACCTGGAGCGTCGTCGAGGGGATCGGCGACGAGGCGCTCGACGACGACGCGCTCGACGACGCTGCGGTCGACGAGCCCGCCGCCGCGGGCATCGGGGACGGTGACGGGGACGGGCTGGTCACGGCGGCCTCCTGCCGGTTCGGGCGGACGCCTCGACTGTAGACCCCCGAGGGGTACGCCGGGAGGACGCTCCGTCCCGTTCAGTCCGTCGGATCCGCCGGCTCCATCGGCTCCGTCCGCTCCGTCCGCTCCGTCGGCGACACGATCCGCGGCAGGTGCTCGGCGACGACGGCGGCCGCCTCGGCGTCCAGGACGAGCTCGACCTGCTGGGGCAGGTCGAGCGCTCCGGCGGCCCCGGCATCGAGGTCGAGCACGAGGCTGCCGCCCTCGAGCGCGAACCGGTCCAGACCGCCGTAGTGCACGGCGGCCCCGCCGCGCACGATCGCGTAGGTGTCCATCCCGAGCTCCGCGTCCTGCGGGTCGGGGGCGAGGGAGCGCTGGACCTCGATCGTGTCGCCGGACTCCTCGTCCAGCAGCACGATCGCCTCGTAGCCGTCCTCGGTGCTGCGGATGAATCCTGCCCTGATCACACGCGAGACTCTGCCACCGGAACCGCTCTCGCACCAGGACCCGGACCGGAAGCGCGCGTCCGGGCGGGGTCAGCAGGTACTGCGCGTCCGGGCGGGATCAGCGGGCACTGCGCGTCGGGGCGGGGTCTGCGGGTGCTGCGCGTCCGGGTCCGGTGGCGCGTCAGTCGGCGCGCGGGCCGACGATGCCGAGCATGACCCCGAGGCTGGTCCGCTCCCCCGCGCGGCGTCGGCGGATGACGCCCGTGACCACGGCGTACGGCACGAGCATCACGAAGCCGACGGCGGACAGCAGCAGGATCGCGACGATCAGCGACTCGTTCGTGCCGTCGGCGCGGGCGACCAGCAGGGCCGCGGCGATGTTGCGCTGGCTGGAGAGGATCGCGGGCCCGTCGGAGACGGTGAGGGTGTCGCCGGCGAGGTCTCCGGCGATGCGTCCGCAGGCGAAGGCCAGCGCGACCAGGCCCGCGGCGACGAGGAGCGCCGGGGAGAGCACGAGGTCGATGAGGACGTCGGCGTTGGAGCCGAAGCCGGAGAGGAACATGAGCACGGCGAAGACCGCGGCGGCGGCGCCCGCATAGCGCGCGAGCTGGTCGGCGCGGGTGCGGAACACGCGCCCGAGGACGATGCCGGCGAGCATCGGCGAGAGCATCGTGCCCAGCAGCAGGCGGGCGACGGCCCAGCCGTCGACCGCGATGTCCTGCAGCAGGAACGGCACGACCAGCGGCATGAAGACGATGGAGCCGAGCAGCATCACCGCCATCGGCCCCGCGGTCTCCTCGAAGGGGATCCGCGCCATCGCGCCGAGCTGCAGCACGAAGGGAGCGCCGGCCGCGCACAGGGCGATGATGAAGCCCTCGGATGCCTGATGCGGCATCAACGGGCTGAGGATCCACAGCAGCAGCGTCCCCACCGCGGGGATCACCACGAAGTTGGCGCCCACGAGCGCGAAGACCGTGCGCCGGTCCCGCAGCTGGGCGGCGAAGGCGCGCACCGGGGTGCGCAGGCCCATGGAGAGCATCGAGGCGATCGCGAAGCCGGGGACGCTGACGTGGATCAGGGACACCAGCAGGGACTCGAGCTCGCTCACCGCAGAAGACTACGCGTCCGGCCCCGCCGTCGGCCTCACAGCCGGTCGCCTCGCAGCCGGCGTCACGCTGCCTCCCGCCTCACAGCCAGCCGCCGTCGGTCGCCGCGCGGACCGCCTCCGCGCGGTTGGTGACGCCGAGCTTCCCGATGGCGGAGGAGATGTGGTTCCGCACGGTCCCCTCCGACAGGTGCACGCGGGCGGCGATCTCGGTGGTGCTGCCGCCGAGCGCGGCCGCACGCAGCACCTCCGCCTCCTTCGCCGACAACGGGTCCGGTCCGACGGCGAGCGACTGCGCGGCGAGCTCGGGGTCGACGACCCGCAGACCATCGCGAACCCGGCGGATGCCGTCGACGAGCCGCTCCACCGGCGCGTCCTTGACCATGAAGCCCTGCGCACCGGCCTCGAGGGTCCGCCGCAGGTAGCCGGCGCGCCCGAAGGTCGTCAGGACGATCACCCGCACGTCGGCCCCGGAGGCGCGCAGCCGCTCCGCGACCGCGATGCCGTCAGCGGGCCCCGGCGTGCCGTCCGGGAGGATGCCCGCGGGCATCTGCACGTCGAGCAGGAGCACGTCGGGCCGTTCCCGCTCGACCACGGCGAGCGCATCGGCGCAGGTGGCGGCCTCGCCGACGACGTCGATCCCCTGCTCGAGACGCAGCAGGGCGACCAGTCCGCTGCGCAGGAGCGCCTGGTCGTCGGCGAGGGCGATGCGGATCGCGGCGGTCATCGGAGGACTCCTTCGGAGGCGGGGCCGTCGTCGGCCGACGGGGCGGCGGATGCCGCGGCCGACGGGCGGGCCGTCCCGTCGGCGGCGGGGAGGATCGCGGTGAGGGAGGTGCCCTCGGGGCCGGAGGCGATGCGCAGCTCGCCGCCGTGCTCGGCGAGGCGCGCCTCGAGGCCTGCGAGACCGGTGCGGGCGCGGTCGGCGCGGAAGCCGACCCCGTCGTCGGCGATGACCACCCGGTCTGCCTCGAGGCGGATCGTGCAGCGGGTCGCGCGCGAATGGCGCACGGCGTTGGTGACGCCCTCGCGGATGACATAGCCGAGCAGCTCGGCGCACTCGTCGTCGAGCTCGGGGAGCGCGGCAGGGACGTCGGCCTCGATGCCGGCGGCGGCGAGGACGCTGCGCGCCGAGGCGATCTCGGACGCCGCCCGCACCTGCTGCATGCCGCTCGCGGTCGCCCGGACGTCGGCGAGGGACTGGCGGGACAGGCGCTCGATCTCCTCGATCTGCGCGCGGGCGGCCTCGGGGTCGGCGTCGAGCAGGCGCCGCGCGAGCTGCGCGGAGACCGTGATCGTCGTCAGCGAATGGCCGAGGATGTCATGGAGGTCGCGGCCGATCCGCTCGCGCTCGGCAGCGACGGCGAGCACCGCGTTGCGCTGCTCGGCGGCCGCGAGGCGCTCCCGCAGGATCTCCTGGTCGATCGAATAGCCGATCCCGAGGGACATGACCACGCCGACGACGGCGAGGACGATCGCCGTCGGCTGATCGAGCAGCAGCGCGGGCACGGAGAAGAGCACGGCGACCGGCAGCACGCACAGCCGCCCGATCCGCCACGGCAGCGCGACCGCATGGCTGATCACCGCATACATCACCATGTAGACGACGTTCTCGCGGATCAGCAGGGCCAGCAGCGCCAGCAGCACCCACATGACCGCCAGCCAGCCGACCGCGACGCGGGGCCGGTAGGAGCGGATGCCCGGCGTGTAGAGGAACATCGTCCCGTAGGCGAGGGCGACGAGGATGATCGCGGCGCTCTGCAGCGGGTTGTCGAACCAGAACGCCGGGATGATCACCAGCAGCAGGAACAGCAGCGACGGCGCCGTGTACCAGACCGCGCCGGAGGAGATCAGCGCCTGCGTCAGCCCGCGCGGGCTCAGCGCACGGCGATCCTCGCTGCAGGACGCCGCCGCCCCTTCCGCCGCGGCCAGCCGCCGCGCCGCGCCGATCCGGTCCATGGGCGCCTCCGTCCGTTCGTCGGGCCTGCTCGTCTGGCCTGCTCGTCGGGCCTGTTCGCTGGGCCTGTTCGTCGGCCCGCCCGGGGACCCTGTCCCGGACGGACCGATTCTTCCAGCTCTCGTCCTTCCCGCTCCCCCACCGGGTGGCGGGGTTCGCGACCCGGCGCCGGACGGTGCGGGTCGCGCCGGGCGCCGCCGGCTCAGCGGCGGCGCCGGCAACTCAGCGGCGGCGTCGGCGGCTCAGCGGCGGGAGGAGGCGCGGGTCGCGCGTCCCATCAGCAGCGCGGAGGCGACACCCAGCACGGCCGTCCATGCGGCGAGCGTGATCACGCCGCGCACCGGCAGGCCCTCGCCGGTGATCGCCCAGGTGCCCAGGTCGCCCATCCAGAAGGTCGGGGTGTAGCGGGAGAGCGTCTGCATCCACTCCGGGAACATCTCGTAGGGGAACCAGAGGCCGCCGGCGACGGCCAGCAGCATCATGCCGATCGTGGCGGCGGCGCCCACGGCGCTGGGCTTCAGGGCGAGGCCGAGCGCGAGACCGAGGACCGCGAGCGGGAGCATGCTGGCCCACAGCACCAGCAGCGAGGAGACGATCTCGCCGACGCTCAGATGCACGTCGCCGATGGTCAGCCCCGCGATGTAGACGCCGATCAGCGCCGGCAGGGCGACAGCCATCGCCGCGACCATCTTCCCGATCACGAAGGAGCGCGGGGACAGTCCCGCGACCATCAGCTGGCGCAGCCAGCCGTTGGCCCGCTCGAGCTGGACCATCGCGCCCGCGTTGATCGCGGCGCCGAGCCCGCCGTAGGCGGCCATGCGGACCATCATCACGGTGCCGACGGTCGTCGTGCCCTGCTCGAACCCGCCGAAGAGCGAGTTGAACATCAGGAACATGATCACCGGCAGCGCGATCGTGAAGAAGAGGAAGAGGCCGTTGCGCAGCGTCAGCAGCGTCGAGTCGGCGCTGAAGCGCACCGTGCGGCGCAGCTGCGAGACCGTCGGCGCGCCGGCGAGCGCCGGACGGGACGGGGCGGCGACCGCGGAGGCGGCGCGCGCGGGGACGGAGGTCGGGCTGGCAGTGGTCATGGCGTGCTCCTGAGGGAGAGGCGGGGCGAGCGTGCGGGGTGCTTACGGAGTGCGTGGGGCGAGCGTGCGGGGTGCGTTCGGGGCGCGGGTCAGTGGCTCGTGAGCTGGACGAAGGCGTCCTCGAGGCTCGGCGTGGAGACGGCGATGTCCTGGACGAGGCCGCCCGCGACGGGACCGCCGGGCGCGAAGAGCTCGGCGAGGGTGGCGTCGGAGTCGGAGGTCGCCAGGCGCAGGCGCCCGCCCTCGAGGACGTCGACGGAGGACACCCCGGCGAGGCGCCCGAGCATCTCGCAGCGCTCCGCCCCGGACGGGGCGACGGGCGAGAGGGTGATGACGCGTCCGCCGATGCGCGCCTTGATCTCGCTGCCGGTCCCGTCGGCGACGACGCGGCCGCGGTCGATCACGACGACGCGACCGGCCTGCTGATCGGCCTCCTCCAGGTAATGGGTGGCGAAGACGATGGTGCGGCCATCGGCAGCGACCCGGCGCATCCGCTCCCAGAAGCGGCGACGGGTCTCGACGTCCATCGCGACCGTCGGCTCGTCCAGCAGCAGCACCTCGGGGTCGGGCAGCAGCGCGAGCGCGAAGCGGACCCGCTGCGCCTCGCCGCCGGAGAGCTTGGAGGTGTTGCGCCGCAGCAGCGGCGCGATGTCCGCCTGCTCGATGACGCTGTCCAATGGCTGCGGATGCGAGCACACGCCCGCGACCAGGGAGAGCATCGCCCGGACGGGCACGTCCTCGAGCAGGGCGCCGTTCTGGAGCATGGCGCCGACGAGACCCCGCCGGGCCGCATCCGCCGGCGTCGTGCCGAGGACCTCCACGCTGCCGGCATCGGGCGTCGCCAGGCCCAGGATCAGCTCCGTGGTGGTGGACTTCCCGGCGCCGTTGGGGCCGAGCAGCGCGAGGATCTGCCCGCGCGGGATCGTCAGGTCGAGGCCGTCGACAGCGGTGACCTCGCCGTAGCGCTTGGTCAGACCCTGCAGGGCGATGGCCGGGGGCGGGGCGGCGGGGGACGCGGCGGTGGACGATGCGGCAGCGGTGGGAGTCGCTGCGGCGGCGGGGACGGCGGGAGCGGCGGGGACGGCGGGGGCGTCGGCGGGGTTCATGGCTCCACCCTCCGTTCCGGGCCCCCTTGGTCGCGATCCCCCGCCGTCACGAGTGCGCGGTGACAGCTGTCATGACGCGGGCCACGGCGGTGACAGCTGTCATTGCGAGGGGTCGCCACGGGGCGCACGCCACGGGGTGCACGGCGCGGGAAGTGTGTGCGGGATGCCGGGGGCGGAGTCCGCTGGCTACGCTCGGAGCGTGCTCCTCCGCGACATCCGCCTCTCCCCCTCAGCCCGCCCGGTCTCCCTGCGCGCCCTCGACGGCACGATCACCGCGATCGGCCCCGACCTCGCCCCGCAGACCGGCGAGGAGGTCCACGATGCCCACGGGGCGCTCGCGATCCCCGGCCTGTGGGACCACCATGTCCACGTCGGGCAGACCGCCCAGGGCTACTCGCGCCTGGACACCTCCGGTCTCGCCTCGGTCGACGCCATGCTGCGCACCGTCGAGCAGGCCCTCGCCGCCCGGACCCTCGAGCGCGGCGACGGACGTCGGCGCGAGGCGCTCGTCGGCTTCGGCCACCGCCTCGTCGACATGGCGGGCGAGCCGACGGTCGCAGCCCTCGACGCCGTCGGCGGCGACACCACCCCCATCGTCCTGATCGGCGGGGACGCGCACCACGCCTGGATGAGCTCGGCGGCGCTCGTCGGTCTCGGCCTCCCGCCGCACCGCGGGATCGTCGCCGAGGACGAATGGTTCGACGCCGTCGCCCACCTCGACGACCTCCCCGGCGTCGCCGCCTCCCTCGCCGCCGGCGTCGAGCAGCTGCAGGCCGACGCCCTCTCCCGCGGCATCGTCGGCCTCACCGACATGGAATGGGGCCCGAACTGGGACCTGTGGCGGCGCCGCCCGGTGCGCATGCGCGTCCGCACCGCCGCCTACGTCTCGACGATGGAGCAGGTCCCGGGGCCGACGGGCACGATCGTCGACGCATCGGGCCTGGTGACGATGGGCCCGCTGAAGGTGATCGCCGACGGCTCCCTCGGCTCCCGCTCCGCCTACTGCCGCCACCCCTACGCCTTCGTCGCCGACACTGAGGCCGACGGCGGGCGCGGGGCTGACGGCGAGGCCGACGGCGGGCACGCGGGCTACGGCGGGGCCGACGGCGGGCACGCGGGCTACGGCGTCCTCAGCGAGTACGCGGGGCAGCTGGACGCCTACCTCGGCCGCGCCCAGGAGCTGGGCCTCGAGGCCGCCGTCCACGCCATCGGCGACGCCGCCGCCGAGGTCGTGCTCGACGCCTTCGCCGCCCGCGGCCTGCGCGGACGCATCGAGCACGCGCAGATGCTCGAGGACGTCGACGTCGCCCGGATGGCCGCCCTCGGCATGACCGCCTCCGTCCAGCCCGCCCATCTCCTCGACGACCGGGATCCGACGACGGAGGTGTGGCCCGACCTCGCACGCCTCTGCTACCGCTTCCGCGACCTCGTCGACGCCGGAGTCCCGCTGCTCATGGGCTCCGACTCCCCCGTCGCGCCGATCGACCCGTGGCTTGCGATGGCCGCCGCCGTCCACCGCAGCGCCGACGACCGTCCGGCCTGGTTCCCTTCCCAGCAGCTCCAGCCCCGCGAAGCCCTCGCCGCCTCCACGAACGGGATCGCCGACCTCGCCGTCGGCGGCCCCGCCGACGTGGTGCTCCTGGGCGGGGGCGCGTCGGGCGCCGTGGGCGGGTCCGGCTTCGTGAGCGGGCCAGACGTCGTGAGCGGACCAGACGTCGTGAGCGGACCCGGCTTCGTGAGAACCTTGGGCTCCGGAGATGCCTCGGGCTCCGGAGATATCTCGGGTCCGTTCGCCGACGTCCCGGTCGGCGTCGACGGTCTCATGCTCGAGAGCGCCGCCCGCGAAGCGGCCGACCGCCTCCGCTCGACCCAGGTCCTCGCCACCTTCGTCGCCGGTCACCTGGCCGCGGAGCGGTGAGGGCGGGCAGGTAGAGCCGGGCGGGGCAGGGAAGGCGCTGGGGACTCCTGCCCAGCTTCCTTGAGCAGTGGGCAGGAGTCCCCGGAAATGAAGCGCTTCAGCTACTGCTGAGGGCCACTGCCGTGCTTCGCCCCAGCACTGCCCCTCGGCGAGCGCCTCGCCCAGCACTCGTCCGCACGACCCCACGGATCACGCGCACCTGATCGCCGCTTGCCTGCACCCCAGAGCAGACCCAGAGCAGGCTCAGCCGAGTGGGCAGAAACCCCCGGAAATGGAGCGCTTCAGCACCAGTTGAGGGCCAGTGGATCCCTCCGTATAAGCCCTCGGCATAAGCCCTCCGCATGATGATGCGCAGCGCTCGCCGTCGACTCATCCACCGGGATGGCGACGTGGCTGGATGCTTGGGTGACGCCGTGGCGCATCGACCACCCGGGTCACGACCGCGACCACGGGCACCCCGGGAGCATCACCACGGCGAATATTCGCTGGACCCGCGCGCGGACCGGCGAATAGCCTCATGCCCATCGGTCGCGCACCACCCCGCGCAGGAGCCGCACCGCCCCGCACACCCGACCCGAGCGACCCCGAGCGAAGGAGGACCCCATGGCTGTCACCGTCCTGACCCCTGCCCTCCTCCCGTCCGCTCCGACCTGCTGAGGCGCCCCCTCTCTCACGGCACCGCCACTCACGGCATCGCCCCCCGGCTCCGCCGCCCTCGGCACCGCCCGACGGCCCCGCCGCCCGCGTCCCCGCCGCCCCGCGCCCGCAGGTCCCCTCCTTCAGGAGACCCTCGCCATGACCTCGTCCTTCGACTGGGACAGCTTCTACTCGACCTCGCTCGTGCCCACCGGCCTCGCCGACGCCGACCCCGATGACCCGCACGCTCTCTACGAGGAGCCGGGACCGGACCAGCGCTGGTCGACCTGGCCGGAGACTGCGCGCACGCTCGACCGCGGGCCCCATCCCCGACCCGCCTGGGTCGTCGCGCACGACGGCGCCTTCGACACCGAGCTGGGCGTCCTCAAGACCGGCAAGGAGGCCGACGCGTTCCTCATCGAGCGCGCCCTCCCGCCGACCCTGCGCACCGGGGCCGAGGGCGAGAGCGCCCCCATGGTCGCCAAGCGCTACCGCTCCGACCAGCACTCCTCCTTCCATCGTTCCGCCCAGTACACCGAGGGGCGGCGCGTGAAGGACTCCCGCGAGGCGCGCGCGATCGCCCGCGGATCCGCGTTCGGCCGGGAGGCGGCCGCCGACCGCTGGGCCCGCACCGAGTTCGACGTTCTCTCGCGGCTGTGGTCCGCGGGGCTGCCGGTGCCGTATCCGGTGCAGATCGTCGGCACCGAGGTGCTCATGGAGTTCATCGGCACCGTCGGCGGGTCCGCGAGCACCGCCGTCGACAGCACCACCCACAGCACCGTCGACAGCACGCCCGTCGCCGCACCGCGGCTGCACGAACGTCGGCCGACGCCCGAGCGCGCTGAGCAGTGGGCGCGGCAGCTCCACGGTGTGGTCATGGATCTCGCCGCACTCGGTCTCGTGCACGGGGATCTCTCGGCCTACAACGTCCTCGTGGATACGCGGGAGGCCGACGAGCGGCTCGTCGTGATCGACGTCCCGCAGGTCATCGACCTGATCGCGAACCCCTCCGGCGAGCGGTTCCTGCGCCGCGACTGCGAGAACGTGTGCACCTGGCTGCGCGCCCACGGTGCCCCGGCGGAGCTCGTCGATCCCGGACGCTGGTTCGAGGAGGCGGTCGCCGCCCCGCACTGACGGCCGCACTGGCGTCCCCGCCCACCGCCGCGGCGACGACCCCACCCGCGACCTCGCTCACGGCCCCGCCGCCATCCGCTACTATCTGCGCATGGATGCAGATACGAAGAGATGCAGCTTCGACGAGCACAGCCAGTACGCCGATCTCGCCGCGGAGGTGTTCTCCCTGCTCGGCGACCCGACCCGGGTGCGGATCGTGCTCGCGCTGCGCGGCGGCGAGCTCTCGGTCAACGAGCTCGCCGAGCGGGTCGGCAAGAACCCTGCCGGGGTCTCGCAGCATCTCGCGAAGCTGCGCTGGGCCAAGATCGTGCAGTCCCGCCAGGACGGGAACCGGGCCCTCTACAGCCTGATCGACGAGCATGCGCGGCGCCTCGTCGCGATCGCCGTGCTGCAGGCGCAGGAGGTCGTCGGCGGCATGCCCCAGCACACCGCTGCGGATCTGGAGGGGACCGGGCCGGCCGCGTCGGCCCCGGCCTCCGGCACGAGCGTCGGCACGAGCGCCGGCACCAACGCTGGCACGAACTCCAGCACCGGCGGCTCCTGCCCCGCGGCGGGCACCCGATGAGCGCTCCTGCGGGCCCGCCGGTCGGTTCGCCCGTCACCGCCGCCCAGCCCGCCGTCGCCCCCGACGCCGCGCCCGGCGCCGCCCCCGACTCCGCACCCGACTCCACGCCCAGCTCCGCACCCGACCAGGCGGACACGGCCGACGGCGGGAGCCTGTGGCGCCGCATCGATCGCGCCGACCTCGCCCGCACGCTCGGCGTCGCCCTCGTCGCCGTGCTGGTCGCGGTGCTGCCCGCCTGGCCGTCGGAGGCGCTGCCTCTGCTCGCGCTCGCGGGGCTGGTGGTCGGGCTGTGGCCGATCCTCGGCGAGGCGCTCGAGGACGTGAGGCACCGTCGGATGAGCATGGAGCTGTCCATGCTGCTCGCGATCGCGGCCGCGGCCGCCATCGGGGAATGGGTGACCGCGCTGGTCATCACCGCTTTCGTGCTCGCGGCGGAGATCCTCGAGGATCTGTCGATGGACCGCGGGCGGGACGCTCTGACCGACCTGATGTCCTTCCTGCCCGACACCGTCCGGGTGCGGGCCGACGACGCCGGCGCCCGCTTCGTCGAGGTCCCCCTCGCCGAGGTCTCCCCCGGACAGATCGTCCTGATCGCCCCGGGTGGCCGGGTCCCGGTGGACGGGACCGTCGTCACCGGCGCGAGCTCGCTGGACGCCTCCCGCATCACGGGCGAGTCCCTGCCGGTCGACGTCGGCCCCGGCGACGCGGTCCATGCGGGGTCGGTGAACAGTCTCGGGGCGATCGAGGTGCGGGCCGAGCGCGTCGGCGCCGAGTCCGCCTACGGGCGCATCGTCGAGGCCGTCCGCGAGGCGCAGGAGAGCGAGGCCCCCGTCCAGCGGCTCGCCGACCGCCTCGCGACCTGGCTGGTCGTCATCGCGCTGGCCGGCGCGGCGATCACCTTCCTCCTGACCCGCGACGTGACCGCGACGATCTCCGTGGTGATCGTCGCCGGGGCCTGCGGCGTCGCCGCCGGCACCCCGCTCGCCGTGCTCGCGGCGATCGCGCGGGCGGCGCGGACCGGTGCGCTCATCAAGGGCGGCGCCCATCTCGAGGCGCTCTCCGCGATCGACACCGTCGTGCTCGACAAGACCGGCACCCTGACGCGCGGAGAGCTCGAGACGGTCGAGATCGCCCCGGCCGACGGGTCGGACGCCACCGAGCTGCTGGCGCTCGCGGCGGCCGCGGAGCTGTACTCGGAGCATCCCGTCGGGCAGGCGATCGTGCGCCGCGCCCGCGCCGACGCTCTCGCGCTCGGCGCGCCCGAGGACTTCGTCTACGCCCCGGGTCGCGGGGTCGAGGCGCGCATCGACGGCCGCCTGGTGCGGGTCGGGACCGCCGCGCACATCGGTGCGACGACGGCCGACGGTCCGACGGCGACGGCCGGCCCGTCGGACACCGACGGCGGGACGACGGTGCACGTGAGCGTCGACGGGCGGCGCCTCGGAGCGATCACCCTCGCCGACACGGCCCGCGACGGGGCCTCCGACGCCGTCGCCGCGCTGCGGGCCGACGGCCTGCGCGTGGTCATGCTGACCGGGGATACCGAGGGTCCTGCCCGCGCGATGGCGTCCGAGCTGGGGATCTCCGAGGTCCGTGCGGGCCTCCTGCCAGCGCAGAAGCTCGAGGCGATCGACGCCGAGCGCGCCGCCGGGCACCGGGTCGCGATGGTCGGCGACGGCGTGAACGATGCGCCCGCCCTGGGCCGCGCCGACGTCGGGATCGCGATGGGCAGCGGCACCGTCATCGCCCAGGAGTCCGCCGACGTCGTGCTCATCAGCTCCGACCCGGAGGATCTGGTGCGGACGCTGCGGATCGCGCGCCGCGCCCGACGGATCGTGATGGTGAACTTCGTCGGGACGATCGTCGTCGACCTCGTCGGCATCGGGCTCGCCGGCGCGGGGCTCCTCAGCCCCATCGCCGCCGCGCTCGTGCATGTCGGCAGCGAGACGGCGTTCATCCTCAACTCCGCACGGCTGATCCCCGGCCGTCGGACCGGGCGCCGCTAGGCCGGGTCGCCGCCGCGGGCCGGCGCCGCGGGTCACCGCCGCGGGCCGGCGCCACGGGGCACCGCCGCGGGCGGATGCCGCCGCGGGGTCAGCTGCGCGGTGCGGGCAGCACGCAGAACTCGTTGCCCGAGGGGTCGCGGTAGGTGCGCCAGGGCAGCGGGCCCCAGCCGCCGTCGAACTCCTCGCCGCCGCGCGCGATGATCCCCGCGGCGACGACGTCGGGGTCGTCCTCCGCCTCGAGGCGGATGTCCAGGTGGAGGCGGTTCTTCGCCGGCCCCTTGGGCGCCTCCTCGGGGCAGATCTCGAGCAGGGGCCCGGTCCCGGAGGGGTGGCGCAGGGCGTTCCCGCCGACGCCGCCTATCGGCTCCCATCCGGTGATCGCCTGCCAGAACGCGCGATCGCGGGCGGGGTCGGCGGAGTCCAGCGGGAGGGCGGCGATCGGGCCGGTCGCGACGTAGGCGTCGCGCGCCTCCATCACGCAGAAGGGATTGCCCTCGACGTCCGCCAGGACGATCCACGGCACATCCCCCTGACCGATGTCGAGGTCGCGGGCACCCAGGGCGCGCAGGCGCTCGGCGACCTCACTCTGTCGGCCGCCGCCGAGCAGGTCCAGGTGCAGACGCAGCGGCTCCGCGGGCGGTGCGGGGACCGGCTGGATGCAGAGGTCGAGATAGGCGTCGTCATCGGCCTCGGGAGAGGCGCCGTCGGCGAGCGGCAGGCGCATCTCGAAGCCGTCGGGCCCGTCGGCCAGCACGCGCGCGCCGAGGGCCGCGCACCAGAAGCGGCCCGCCCGCTGGGGGTCGACGGCATCGAGGACCAGGTTCTCGAGGAACATGCGCCGAGCGTACGCGCCGGGGTGCGCGCTGTCGCTGCGCGCCGCCGCACTGCGCCGCGCCTACGCCCCGTCGCGCAGGCGCGCGACCACTCCCAGCAGCGCCTCCAGCGCCCCGTCGCTCCGTCCGACGCCCGACGGCGCCTCGGGGTCGAGCATGGCGTTGAAGTAGAGGCCATCGCCGATCAGCATGATCGCCTGGGCGACGGCGTCGTCGCCGACCTCCTCGCGGATCTGCGCGAGCCACTGCCCCTGGATCTCGTCGAAGACCGCGCGGGCGGAGGAGTCGTAGGTGCGCGAGAGCCGCGAGATCGCCACGAGGGTGCGGTCGAAGGGGCTGTCCTCGTAGACCGAGGTGCGCACGTAGTAGAGGGAGGGGCCCTCCTCGGCGGCGGCCATGGCGGCGACGTCGGCCCGTCCGCGCTCGCGCGCCCGCTCGGCGAGGCCCTCCATGAGGGCCTTCTTCGATCCGAAGTGGTAGAGCAGCCCGCCCTTGGAGACGCCGGCCGCGGCGGCGACCGCGTCGAGCGTCGCCGCCCGTTCGCCGTCATGGATGAGCAGACGCTCGAGGGCGTCGAGGAGGTCTTCGCGCGCGGACATGGCACACACCATAAGCGCCAGCCATGGACTGTACCGTCTGGACGGTTTAGTGTGATCGCGTTCCACCCCGCCTCGTGAGAAGGACGAGACCGTGACCGCACGGACCCCGGACATCGACCAGTCGACCGACCTCCGCACTGCGGCCGCCCCCACCGAGACCACGACGACCGCGCCGTCGGCCCCTGCGACCGCGTCGTCGGCCGTCGCGACGGCGACCTCGCCGGCCGGCCCGACGGGCCCGTCCGGCGCAGCCGGCCCCTCCGCGCGCCGCCGCTGGGCCGCGCTCATGGTGCTCATGCTCCCGGTGCTGCTCATCTCCGTCGACAACACGGTGCTGTCCTTCGCGATCCCCTCGATCGCGACGTCGCTGCAGCCGACGGGGACCCAGCAGCTGTGGATCGTGGACATCTACCCGCTCATGCTCGCCGGCCTGCTCGTGCCGATGGGCAGCCTCGGCGACCGCATCGGCCGACGCCGCCTGCTGCTGATCGGCTCGGCCGGCTTCGCGATCATCTCCGCGATCGCGGCCTTCGCGCCGACGGCCGGTGCGCTGATCGCGGCGCGTGCGGCGATGGGCCTGTTCGGGGCCATGCTCATGCCCTCGACGCTCTCGCTGATCCGCAACATCTTCACCGACGCTCGCGAGCGCCGCACGGCGATCGCGATCTGGGCGGCCGGCTTCTCCGGCGGCGCCGCGCTCGGCCCGGTCGTCGGAGGATTCCTGCTCGAGCACTTCTGGTGGGGCTCCGTGTTCCTGCTCAGCGTGCCCGTCCTGATCCCGCTGCTGGTCCTCGCGCCGACGCTCGTGCCCGAGTCCCGCGACCCGCGTCCGGGCCCCGTGGACCCCGTCAGCATCGTGCTCGCGATGGCGACGATGACCCCGATCGTGTGGGCCATCAAGACGTTCTCCTCCGACGGCTTCACCTACGCCGTCGCGATCGCCCTCGCCGTCGGCGTCCTCGCCGGGATCTGGTTCGTGCGCCGCCAGCTGGCGCGCACCTCCCCCATGCTCGACGTGCGCCTGTTCCGCGTGCCCGCCTTCTCGATCTCCGTGGCGGCGAACCTGCTGAGCGTGTTCTCGCTGGTCGGCTTCCTGTACTTCGTCTCGCAGCATCTGCAGCTGGTCTCCGGGCGCACGCCGATGGAGGCCGGGCTGCTGCTGATCCCGGGCATGGCCGTCACGATCATCGCCGGGCTCGTGGTGGTGCGGGTCGTCGAGCGGGTCCGCCCCGCCCATGCGATGGCCTTCGGCCTGCTGCTGAACGCCGTCGGCTACGGCGTCATCATGCTCACCGGCACCGCGGGCAGCGATCTCGCGCTCGTGATCGCCTTCGCGATCCTCGGCGCGGGCGTCGGCAGCGCCGAGACGATCTCCAACGATCTGATCCTCTCGGCCGTGCCCGCCGAGCGCGCGGGCGCCGCCTCGGCGATCTCCGAGACCGCCTACGAGACCGGGGCCGTGCTCGGCACCGCCGTCCTCGGCTCCATCCTCAACGCCGCCTACCGCCTGCACCTCGAGCTGCCCGACGGCCTCACCGCTGCCCAGCGCACCGCCGCCGGGGAGACCCTCGGCGGGGCGACCGACGTCGCCGACGCCCTCGACCTCACCACCGGGCAGGCGCTCCTGGACTCGGCCCGGCACGCCTTCGACTCGGGCGTCGGCATCACCTCCGCCGTCGGCCTCGTGCTGATGGTCGCGGCGGCGATCCTGGTGCTGCGCGGCATGCGGGAGCGTCCCGCGACCGTCTGACGGTGCGGCCGCGCGGGCCGACGGCGCGGGCTACCGTCGGCCGCGTCCCAGCAGGCGGCGCCAGAACCCGGGCCGATGCTCCGCGGCCGACGTCTCCGACAACGCCGACGCGGCCGGTCCGACGCTCTCGTCGGCACGGTCGCGCTCGGCGCGCAGCGTGCGCCAGCGCTCGACGGCGACCTCCGGATCGAGCTCGGGCGCGAGCATCCGCGCCAGCGGATTCGCGGCCCGGTCCTCCCGGACGCGGGCGGTGAAGTCCTCGGCGTACTCGCGCACGGCCTGCTCGTCAAGCAGCGCCGCGAGGGTCTCGTCGCGCCGGTCGTGCTCGCGGCGCAGGAGCACGACGACGGGCAGCAGGGCATCGCGATCGACGTCGTCCTCGTCGAGCCGCTGACGGATCCACCAGTCCGGGTCGTGCGTGTCCGGCAGCCTCAGCGGCTTCCCGGCGCCGGGGAGGTCGTCGAAGTCCCCGCGGGCGATCGCCTGCTCGATCTCCGTGTCGACCCAGCGGTCGTCCCGCATGGACATGGCGCGCCCCGTCCCGTCAGACGGCCCCGCCGTCGGACGCGGAACCGCCGTCGGGCGAGAAGCCGCCGCCCGACGTGGACCCTGCGTCGGACGCGGCGTCCGCCACCGTCCCCGCCTCCGCCTCGGCGAGGGCCTTCAGGCGCAGGATCGAGGCGCGCAGGTTGTCCTCGGTCATGCCGCGGGCGCGGCTGAGGCGCCGGGGGTCGCGCAGGCCGGTCCAGTCGTAGGTGTGGGTGACCCGGGTGCGACCGTCCTCGAGGGGCTCGAGGTCCCAGCGCCACAGCTGCCCGAAGGGGCGTCCGCCCTGCTCGGAGGGCTGCCAGGCGATCGACCGGCCCTCGATGAAGCGCACGACATGGTTCTCGCGGACCGCCCCCTTGGTGAGCGTCGTCAGGAACGACTCGCCCGCGCCGCGCACGCGGTGCCCGGGCGCGGACTCGGCGAGGTTGTCGTTGCCGTCCCAGGCGATCTGCCGGGCAGGATCGGCGATCAGCTCGAAGATCTCCGCGGCCGGCGCGTCGACGATCTCCTCGGCGATCACCACGCGCTCGTCCTCGCCGGGACGGCCCTGCAGGCCCAGCTCGCGCTGGCGCACCCGGTAGCCGAGCCGCTCGTTGATCCCGATCATCCACGGGTTCACATGGGAGTTGAAGGTGACCAGGCTGCGCACCCGAGGGGCCCGCTCGGCGAGCACCCGATGGGTCGCGATCTTCATCGCCAGGCCCAGGCGATGCCCGCGATGATCGGGCATGACCAGGGTGTTCTCCTGGAACGCGAGGGACGCTCCCGCGCGCATGTGGATCTCGGAGTTCCCGGCGACGGTGCCGTCGGGCGCGATCGCGACGGCGAGGATCCGCTCGATCCCCAGCCGCTCGAGGCGCTCGGCCGCGTGCCGGAGCCGCTCCTCGTCGTAGACGGGGGCCTCATGCTCGATGTCCTCGTCGGGCTCGTCGAGGTCGAGCTGCGTGAGCAGGCGCCCGTAGGAGAGCAGGTGCTCGGCGGGCACGCCGTCGTCCCACAGCTCGATCCGATAGCCGCCGAGATGCTCGTCGGCCTCCGCCTGCAGCGCATCCAGGTGCGCGGGATCGATCGGCAGGTCGAGCGCACGGCACACGCCGACGTTCCTGCGCGAGATGCCCATCCGCGTCGCCAGGCGGTTCGCCGGCAGCTCGGCATCGTCGACCTCGCCCTCGGCCGGGATGTCGGCCCAGGCCTCCAGCAGCGAGCGGCCCGACTCGCGGAAGGCCGGCATCACGGCCTCCTCGACGAGCGCCGTCGCGATCCCCTGATCGCGGAACGCCGGATGCACCTCGAGGCTCATGCTCGCGGCATCCTGGTTCTCCTGCAGCGCGAAGTAGAGGGAGGCCGAGCCGACGATCGCCTCGGCGCCGTCCATCGGCTCGGCGAGCGCGACCCAGGTGCGGACCCGCCGGTAGGGCGTGTCCTCGAGCGACGCCCGCCGCTGCTCGGCCGACATCGGGAAGCTGCCGCCGAGGGCCTCCTCCTGCACCGCCCTCTCGAGCGCGATCAGCTGCTCGACGTCGACGGCGGAGAGGGGGTCCAGGGCGCGGATGCTCGCATGCATGCGCCCAGTCGACCACGGCGCGAGGGCTGGCGTCGACCGATTTCGGGCGACGTCGGGCGACCCGGGGCTCAGCGCCCGGGACGGCGGCGCGAGCGCAGGGACCGGGTCAGACCCTTGCCGGGCTCGGTCCCCGCGCCGCTGTCGAGCTCATGCTCGAGGGCCTCGCGCAGGTACGGCAGGGAGTACTCGACGAAGCCGCGGCCGGCGGGCTGGATGAGGTCGTCGTCGATGAGGCGCTCGCGGTAGGTCGACTGGTTGCGGGGATCGATGCTCATCCGCTCGGCGATGTCGCCGACGTTCGAGGGCCCGTCGTCGGCGAGCATCGCCCGCAGGTACTCGCGCTTGCGGGCGCTGAGCCCGCGCAGCGCCGGACCGTGGACGTTCTTGATCATCGAGGCGATCGTCGACTCGCGGCCCGAGCGGACGTCCTCGATCTCGATCGTGTCCGCGCCCTCGGAGCTCTGCCAGGCCTTCGAGCCGATCAGCTGGATGAGATACGGATACCCCTGGGAGATCTCGCCCGCGAGGACCGCGGCCTCCGGAGTGATCGAGCGGTCGGTGTCGGCGACGGTCATCCGGATCGCCTCGGCCGCGGTCCCGACGTCGACGCTGCCCACCTCGATCCGGTGCGCCCGGCGCAGGAAGGTCGTGCGCTCATGGTCCAGCAGCGCGTCCACGCCCGTGCGGACCCCCGCCGCGACGAAGGCGATCGCATGGCCCGCCCCGACGAGGTCCTGGACATGCTGGGTGACGGCATGCAGCTGGTCGCGCTCGACCGACTGCAGCTCGTCGACGGAGATCAGCAGCCCGCCGCCGTCGAGATCGGCGAGGGAGGCGAGGCGGTCGAGCACCGCCGCGAGGGTCTCCGCCTCCTTCCCGTACCGGTCCACGACCACGCGGGAGGCGGAGAACGAGGAGATCCCGGCGCTGGTCAGGCGCGAGGTCTCGGCCTCCGGATCCATGCTCCGCAGCAGGCCGATCGCGCTCGCCCGCAGCTCCTCCACCAGAGACGACGACGAGGTGTGCAGCCGCAGGTCGATCCAGCCGGCATCGGTCGCGAGATCGGAGAACTCGGTGAGCAGCACGGTCTTGCCTGCGCCGCGGGCCCCGGAGATCAGGATCGCGCGCGCCTCCGGCACCTGCCCCGACAGCGCCGCGGTGAACTCCTCGATCGCCTCGGCGCGCCCCGCGAGGATGCTCGGGGTCAGCCCGAAGCCGGGCGTGAACGGGTTGTCGTGGCGTCGCGGCGCGCTCAGCTGCGGGGTGGGCATGGGAGGAACCGTAGGGGACGCGACCCCTCGCCCGCGACCCCGCCCGCGGCCTCGGCCGCCGGCTCGCGGGCCGCTCGAAGGACGCAGGTCGCTCATCGTGCCGGAGCGCTCCGCTCGCCCGTCGGCCGGCTCAGGACCGGGCGAGCTCGACGCCCGCGGCGCGCAGCTCCCGCTCGAGCACCCCGTCGTGCTCGGGATGCACCGAGGCGGTCAGCTCCCGCAGCACCCGCACGGGCACGCCCGCCGACGCGCAGCCGAGCGCCGTCGCCCGCACGCAGTAGTCGAAGGCGAGACCCGCGACGTCGATGCGCGCGAACCCGCCGGTCTCGACGAGGCGGTCCACGCTCTCGCCTCGCCCGTCGGCCTCAGCGACCGCCGTCGGCCGGACCCGCTGGACCGTCGAGGAGCCGACGGACACCGTCGACCTCCTGCCGACGCGCACCGCCGCCTCCGGCCCGACGGGCACCGCGGCCGCCAGCTCGGCGGCGTCGGCCGGCAGATCGCCGGCGGCGCGGGCCGGCAGGCGCTCGCCCGTCGCCGCGAGCCCGCGGCCGACGATCGCGCCCTCGAGTGCGCCGTACGCGGGCTCGCCGTACCCCTTGTGCACCACCTCGATGCGCTCCCCCAGCTCCCGCACGAGATCGCGGAGCTGCGGGTGCAGCAGCGCGCCCGTCGTCCCCGCGATGCAGTGCACCGGCCAGGAGTCGACGTAATCGGGCTCCTCGGGCGGCAGCGCGATGTGCCCGCCGTTGTCGGACCCCGGACGATGCCAGTCCTGCGTCACCAGGATCCGGTCATACTCCTCGCCGCGGTCGCGCACGAACTGCGCGAGGGCCGCGGCGACGCGCCGTCCGCCCGCGACGGCCAGCGCCCCGCCCTCGCAGAAGTCGTTCTGCACGTCGACGATCATCAGCATCGTGCCGCCGGCATCCGTTCCCGCCCATGCGTCCATGCCCTGTGCCCCCTCGCTCCATCGCAGGTCCGCTGCACCCGACGGCTCCCATCCTGCCCCGGTCTCCGCGGCGGCGCACCCAGACTGCTCGGAGGTGACGGGGCGATCCGCAGCCGGGCCGCATCGGGGCCGGGGCCGAGGCGGGCCGGGTCCGTCGGCGCCGAAGGCTACTCGCGCGTCACCAACGCCTGGCACAATCGCAGGCATGCTCCGATCGACGACCGGACCGACGACGCCGTCGGCCTTCCCCGCCCTGCTGTCGCCGCTGGACCTCGGCCCGTTCACGGTCCGCAACCGGCTCGTCATGGGGTCCATGCACACCGGCCTCGAGGATCGCCCCGCCGACGTCGGCCGGCTCGCGGCCTATCTCGGCGAGCGCGCCCGCGGCGGCGTCGGCCTGATCGTCACCGGCGGCTACTCGCCCGACCGGACCGGACGCCTCACCCGCCACGGCGCGCAGGCCGACGCCGCGACCATGGCCCGCCACCGGAAGGTGACGCGCGAGGTCCACGAGGCCGACGGACGGATCGTCCTCCAGCTCCTGCATGCCGGCCGGTACGCCGTGCATCCGCTCGCCGCGTCGGCCTCGTCGGGCCGCTCGCCGCTGTCCCCGTTCCGGATCCGACGGCTGACCCGCCGCGGCGTCGCCCGCACCGTCGAGCACTTCGCGCAGGCCGCCCGTCGGGCCGTCGCCGCCGGCTACGACGGCATCGAGATCATGGGCTCCGAGGGCTACCTGCTCAACCAGTTCCTCGCCGCGCCGACGAACCGGCGCCGCGACCGCTGGGCCCGCGGCGACCACGGCCGACGGGCGCTCCCCCTCGCCGTCGCCTCCGCCGTCCGCGCGGCCATCGGCGACGACCGCCTCCTCACCTACCGCATCTCCCTCCAGGACCTCGTCCCCGGCGGACAGGACTGGGAGGAGACCCTCGCCCTCGCGATGGACCTCGCCGGCCGCGGCATCGACGTCCTCTCCACCGGCATCGGCTGGCACGAAGCTCGCGTCCCCACCATCGTCACCTCCGTCCCGCGCGGAGCGTTCACCGAGGTCACCGCCCTGCTGAAGGCCGAGGTCCCGATCCCCGTCATCGCCTCCAACCGGATCCACTACCCGCTCCTCGCCGAGCAGGTCGTCGCCTCCGGCCAGGCCGACCTCGTCTCCATGGCCCGTCCGCTCCTCGCCGACCCCCACCTCCCCGCCAAGCTCGCCGACGGCCGCGCCCCGCAGATCGTCTCCTGCATCTCCTGCAACCAGGCCTGCCTCGACCGCATCTTCGACGGCCAGCGCGCGAGCTGCCTGGTCAACCCCCGCGCCGCCCACGAGACCGAGCTCGTCCTGACCCCGGTCGTCCAGCGCCGTGCGCGCCGCGTCGCCGTCGTCGGCGCCGGCCCCGCCGGCATCGAGGCCGCCCTCGCCGCCTCCGAGCGCGGCCACATCGTCACCCTCTTCGAGGCCACCGAGGAGATCGGCGGCCAGCTCCGCCTCGCCGCCCGCATCCCCGGCAAGGAGGACTACGGCCAGGCCCTCCGCTCCTGGCGGATGCGGCTCGCGGCCGCCGGCGTCGGGATCCGCCTCGGCGTCCGCCCGACGGGCCGCGACCTCCGCGGCTACCACGACGTCATCATCGCCACCGGCGTCGCCCCGCGCGAGCTCGACCTCCCCGGCTTCGCGACCGCGGGGGCGGCGGGGGCCGCCGAGGCGGACTCCGGTTCGGGCGGCGGGCCGCAGGTGATCAGCTACCAGGACCTCCTCGAGGAGCGCGCGATCGCCGGCGAGAAGGTCGCGATCATCGGCGCCGGCGGCATCGGCGTCGACGTCGCCGAATACCTGACCTCCGCGATCCCCTCCCCCACCCTCGACCTCCCCGCCTGGCGGAAGCACTGGGGCGTCGCCCTCCCGACGGACCCCGACGCCGGCCCGGGCGGCCTCGTGAGACGGGGCGCCGAGGAGGCCGGGGCGGGGTCCGGCGCTGTGCCCGGCTCTGTTTCCGGATCTGCGCCCGGATCTGCGCCCGGCGCAACGTCCGAGGTCACGGTCCCCTCGGACGGCCGACGATCCCGCGAGGTCCACATCCTCCAGCGCAAGGACACGAAGATCGGCGCCGGCCTCGGACGCACCACCGGCTGGGTGCACCGCGCCGAGCTCCGCCGCGCCGGGGTCATCGAGCACCGCGGCGTCGTCTACGAACGCATCGACGAGGACGGTCTGCACATCGTCGAGAACGGTGAGCCGCGGGTCCTCGACGTCGACACCGTCGTCGTCTGCGCAGGTCAGGTCAGTGTGAACGCTCTGGCCGACGAGGTCCGCGCCGCACGCTCCGGTCGGTCCGGACGCTCGCCGCGCGTCCACGTGGTCGGCGGGGCCGATGTCGCCTCCGAGCTCGACGCCGAGCGCGCCATCCGCCAGGCCGTCGAGACCGCCGCCGCGCTCTGAGGTGGTCCGGGGATAGGTCGGGGCGACCCCGGACGACCCCGGGACGGCCCCGGGACGGCCCCGGGCGCCCCTCAGCTGGCTTGAGCGGCCCTCAGCTGACAGATACGCCCCTCAGCTGGCCCGAGTGGCCCTCAGCAGTAGCTGAAGCGCTCCATTTCCGGGGGTTTCCGGCCACTGCTCGCCCTAGGGGAGGCCGAAGAGGCTCCCTCGCGCGCTTGAGCTGGCCAGGGTGTCCCTCAACTGACGCATACGCCCCTCAACTGGCCCGAGTGGCCCTCAGCTGACGCCTACGCTCCTCAGCCGGCCCGAGTGGCCATCAGCAGTAGCTAAAGCGCTCCATTTCCGGAGGTTTCCGGCCACTGCTCGCGGAGGGCGGAGGGCGGAGGGCGGAGGGTTGAGGCGAAGGAGCGAGGGACGCAGAGCAGAACCCCAGGCCAGAGGCTAGGAGAAGGGACGCTAGCCAGAGCTCAGGTCAGAACCCCAAGCCAGAACCCCAGGCCAGAACCCCGGGCCAGAACCCCGTGCCAGAGCCCCGGGTCAGAGGGCGGCGATGCCTTCGAGGACGTCGCGGGCGATGGGGCCGGCGGTGACGGAGCCGTAGCTGCCGTCCTCGACGAAGGCCACGACGACGAGGTCGCCCTGGGCGACCATCACCCAGGAGTGGAGGGCGATGTCGCCGTTCGCGTCGGTCCATTCGGCCGTGCCGGTCTTGCCGATGACGGGATCGCCGGGGAGGTCGGCGAAGTCGTCGAGGCTGCCGTCGGTGACGACGCCGCGCAGCAGCTCCTGCATCTGAGCGGCCTCGTCCTCGGTGAGCGGATCGGAGACGTCGAGGGAGGCGGCACCGTCGGACGAGCCGGAGGAATCAGCGGAGTCGGATGAGGTGTCGTCGGAGGCGGCGCCATCAGAGGCGGCGGCACCGTCGGAGCCGGAGGAGTCAGCGGAGTCAGCGGACTCGGAGGCGGTGTCGTCGGCGAGGATGCGGGGCTGGACGGTCTGGCCCTGCTGGATGCTGGCGAGGACGACGGCCATCGCGAGCGGGGAGGCGAGGACGCGGCCCTGGCCGATCATGGCGGCGGCGTGCTCGGTGCCCTCGTCGTCGGGGTCGACGGAGCCCATGAAGGCGTCGAGGCCGTCGGGGGCGTCCTGGCCGAGGCCGAGGGCGGTGGCGGCGTCGGCGAGGGACTGCTGGTCGACGGTGTCGGACTGGAGGACCATCGCCGTGTTGCAGGAGTGGGCGATGGCCTCGGCGAGGGTCATCTCGCCGAAGAGCGAGGAGGAGAGCGAGTCGGCGTTCTTGAAGCTGCGGCCCTCGACGGTCGCGGTCTCGGGGCACTGGACGCTGCTCTCGGGAGTGAGGCCGGCGCGGAGGAGGGCGAGGGCGGTGACGGCCTTGAAGGTGGAGCCGGGCGCGTACTGGCCGACGAGGCCGACGGGATAAGACTGGCCCGTCGGCCCGAGGGCGGTGGCGAGGACGTCGCCGGTGGAGGGCTGCAGCACGATCACGGCCGATGCGGAGTCCTCGTCGGCGATGGCGGCGGTCGCGAGCTCCTGGATGTCGGAGTCGAGGGTGATGGCGACCTCGGTGCCGTCGGTCGGCTCGACGCGGTGGAGGGAGCGCTCGGTGCCGGCCTCGTCGTCGACCGCGCGGACGTCGAGGCCGTCGGCGCCGACGAGCTCGTCGTAGCGGGCGGCGACGACGCCGCCGCTGGCCACGAGGTCGCCCTCCTGGATGGCGCCGTCGGAGCCCTCGACGTCCTCGGCGGTGGCCGTGCTGAGGGTGCCGAGCACGCCGGGCGCATAGGTGCGGGAGGCCGCGAGCGGCAGCGTGTCCTCGAGGGCGCGGTAGCCGGTGATCTCGGCGGCCTGGTCGAGGGGGTAGTCGCCGGCCGCCTCCTCGCGGATCGTCAGCGCGGGGACGAAGGCCTCCGCGCCGTAGCCGGCGACCTTCGCAGCGTAGTTGTCGGCGTCGATACCGAGGAGGTCGGCGAGGTCGCGGGCGGCCTGCTCCTGGTCGTCGGCCTCGATCTGGATCTTGTCGAGGCCGAGGATCCGCACCGCGCGCTCCCCGAAGACCTCGTTCCCGTCGCTGTCGACGACGCTGCCGACGGTCGCCGCGAGGGTCGTCAGCTCGAGGTGCTCGCTCGCGGCGAGATCGGGGGCGAAGGCGGTCGGCGCGAGCTGCGCGTCCCAGCCGTCGTCGCCGCGCACGAAGGTCACCTCGGTGGTGTAGTCCCAGGTCTCGGGCTCCTCGGCGGCGCCCGTCGAGCCGTCGCCCTCGGTGCCGCCGGCGTCGGACGCGTCGTCCGCACCCTCGGTGCCGCCGGCGTCGGACGCGGCCGTGCCGTCGGCCGAGGCGGAGCCGCCGGTCAGGGTCCAGGTCCAGTGCAGGGTCGCGGCGCGGGAGCCGTCGTCGGCGGTGCCGGCGTCGTCGACCGCGACGACGGGCGCCTGCCCGGTCGCCTCGATGAGGTCGCCGAGCACGCGCTCACGCTCGGAGTTGCCCTCCTCGGCGGTCATCCCGTCGAGGCCGACGCCGGTGAAGTCGCCGCTCGCGAGGGCGCCGGCGAGGGCTTCGACGTCGTCGGCGCCGTCGCCGAAGCGGTCGCGCCACAGCAGGACGCCGACGACCAGCGCGGCGATGGCGACCGCTGCGATCGCGACGATCAGGGGCGTGCGACGACGGGGACGGGCGGCCTCGGAGCTCATGGCGCCCATCGTCACGGACCCGGGCGTCCACGTCCACTCCGCATCAGCCCGCTCCCCCGCGTCCGCCGCTCGCCCGCTTCCGCCCGATGGTCCGGATCGGCCTCCCTCGCCCTGGTCAGCCCCCTAGACTCGGGCCATGCCCCGCGTGCTGCACACCGCCCAGGCGCTCGTCGACGTCGTGGTCGAGGTGCCGTCCCTCCCGCCGCGCGGCGGGAACACCAATGCTCTCAGCGAGACCCGCTACGCCGGCGGCGCGGCGACGATCCTGGTCGCGGCCGCCCGCACCGGCGCCGACGCGGTCCACGGCGGCGCCCACGGCACCGGCCCGAACGGCGACCTGGTGCGCTCGGTGCTCGCGGCCGACGGCGTCAGCCTCGCGGACGCCCCGCGACCCGACGCCGACACCGGCTCCTGCATCGTGCTCGTGGAGCCGACGGCGGAGCGCAGCTTCGTGACGATCTACGGGGCCGAGCGGCAGATCACCGCCACCTCCCTCGCCGCCCTCGCACCGCGTCCCGGGGACCTGCTGTGCATCTCCGGATACAGCCTGTTCGAGCCGACGCGCGACCCGCTGCTCGCCTTCCTCGACACCGTCCCCGAGGGCGTCGAGGTCGTGCTCGATCCCGGCGAGCCCTTCGCCTCCTTCCCCGCCGAGATCCAGGAGCGGGTGCTCGCGCGGACCACCGTGTGGACCTCCAACGCCGACGAGGCCCGCGCCCTGACCGGCCTGGATGCCCTCGAGGACACCCCGGAGGCGCTGCGTCGGCGCATCGGTCCGCACGCCGTGGTGATCGTCCGCGACGGCGAGCGCGGCTGCACGGTCTTCCATCACGGCCGCGGCACCGACATCCCCGCCTTCCCGCAGACCGCCGTGGACACCAACGGCGCCGGCGACACCCACACCGGCGTGCTGCTGGGCGAGCGGGCGCTCGGCGCCGACTGGGAGTCCGCCGCGACCCGCGCGAACGCCGCCGCGGCGATCGCCGTCACCCGCCGCGGCCCGCAGAGCGCCCCGACCCGCGCCGAGGTCGACGCCTTCCTCGCCTGATCCGCCCGGTCGCCCGCGCCGGGCCCGGCAGGTCCGGCGGGTCAGGCGGGGCCGACGGGTCAGGCGGGGCCGACGGGTCAGGCGGGGCCGACGGGTCAGGCGGGGCCGACGGGCGCGGCAAGTCCGACGGTCCGACGGGCCCGACGGGTCCGGCAGGGTTGTGAGGACTCCGTGCGGATCGTCGGGCGCCCGCACCGCTCCGTCGGCCGTTCTCCTACGATGGAAACCGCATGCCGGAACCGATCCGACCTCGGATCCGTCACCCCGATCGTCGTCTGGAGGAGCACGGATGAGCCCCGCGAGCACGCCGCCGCAGACCCCTGCGGAGCGCACCTTCCACAGCTTCTCCGCCGTGACGATCGACGGGGAGATCCTGGAGATGAGCCGCTTCCGCGGCATGCCCGTGCTCGTGGTCAACACCGCCACCCAGTGCGCCTTCACCCCGCAGCTGCGGGGGCTGGAGTCGCTGCACCGGGCATTCTCCCCGCACGGCTTCAGCGTGCTCGGCTTCCCGTCGGACCAGTTCCATCAGGATCCCGGCACCGACGAGGACACCCGCGAGGCGTGCACCCCTTTCGACGTCAGCTTCCCGCTGTTCTCGAAGATCGACGTCAACGGTCCGCATGCGCTGCCGCTGTGGTCGTGGATGCGGCGCCAGAAGGGCGGGGTCCTCGGCGGACGCATCGCCTGGAACTTCACGAAGTTCCTGATCGACGCCGACGGGCGGGTCCTGCGCCGGTTCGCGCCGCCGGTGCCGCCCGCGCGCATCGCCTACATGATCGAGGGGCAGCTCGGGCTCGAGCCCGGCAGCACGGAGCTCCCACAGGTGTAGCCCGGCCCGGCGGCGGCCCGCTCCCGCAGGTGTAGACCATCCGACGTGACCGCCGGCACAGCCGCCTTGATAGCGTGTCCGCGAACGATCACCCACCACGAAAGGGGGCCCCGTGGAAGGCATCGCTGTCGTCCTCGTCCTCGCCGTCGTCGCCATCGTCGTCATCATCATCCTGGCGGCGCTGCTGTTCGGCGGACTCCGCACCTCGATCATGTTCACGGTGCACACGCAGGAGAACGTCATCGTCGAGCGCTTCGGGAAGTTCCGCCGGGTCGCGCGCCCGGGCCTGAACTTCAAGGCGCCGTTCATCGACAACACCACGCGTCCGATCTCGCTGCGCATCCAGCAGCTCGAGGTCAACATCGAGTCCAAGACCAAGGACAACGTCTTCGTGACCGTCCCGGTGGCGGTGCAGTACGTCATCAAGGAGGAGCAGGTCGTCGACGCCTACTACCGCCTGTCGAACCCGGAGAACCAGATCCGCTCCTACGTGTTCGACACGGTCCGCTCGGCGCTCTCCGCCCTCGAGCTCGACGCCGCCTTCGAGTCCAAGGACGACATCGCCCGCAGCGTCGAGAACACCCTCTCCGCGCGCATGCAGGAGTTCGGCTTCAACATCGTCAACACGCTCGTCCAGGACATCTCCCCGGACGCCCGCGTGCGCGACTCCATGAACTCCATCAACGCCGCCCAGCGCGACCGCGTCGCCGCGCAGTCCCTCGCCGAGGCCGACAAGATCAAGCGCGTCACCCAGGCCGAGGCCGAGGCCGAGTCCAAGCGCCTCCAGGGTGAGGGCGTCGCCGCCCAGCGGAAGGCGATCGCCATGGGCATCGCCGAGCAGTACGAGATGCTCCGCAAGGTCGGCATCGAGCACTCCGCCGAGCAGCTGCTGCTGATGACCCAGTACTTCGACACCATGCAGGACGTGGCCCGCAACGGCCGCTCCAACGTGCTGTTCCTGCCCTCGAACCCCGGCACCGTCGGCTCGATGGGCGAGGAGATCCGCAGCGCCATGCTGCAGGCCCAGGCCTCGCAGGACGCCGACCAGGTCGCCGACGAGGCCGACGACCAGCAGGCCCGCGCCCAGGCGCAGCGCCGTCAGCAGGAGGCCCGCTCCCGCGCCGAGGCGGCCCGCCGCCAGGCCGAGCACGCCGCCCAGCAGGCGGCCCAGCAGGCCGCGCAGCAGGCCGGCTCCCACCGCGGCGGCGAGCAGCTGCCGCCGTGGGCGCACCCGGGCAGCGCCGGCTGATGCGCTGACCTGCTGATCTGCTGAGCTGCTGATCCGTCGTCGCAGTTGCATCGGCACCGATGCGTCGGAGCCGGCGATCGGATCTCGCGGTTCCGCGGGCCCGTCTCCTCCGGGAGACGGGCCCGCGGCGCGTCCGACGGGCGGCCGACGGGCGTCCGTCGGCCGACGAGCGACCAACGGCCAGCGACGAACGACGAGCGACGAGCGACGAGCGACGAGCGATGAGCGACGAGCGACGAGCGACGAGCGATGAGCGATGAGCGACGAGCGACGAGCGACGAGCGACTCTGCACGAAGGCGCCGTCGGCCCGACGATGACGACGTGTGTCACAGCACTGGAAAGCAGGGCTTTGGTCGCTGCTAATGTCTGCTACGTACTGCCGGGAGGCCGGCGACGGCGCTCCCGACCGCGTCCGCGCCCACGTCCAGGAGGACCCGCCATGACGGCCGTCGACACCGCCGCCCGCAGCACCGCCGCCCGCAACGCCACCAGCACCCCGATCGCCCCGCTCCTCGCGGAGCGCTGGAGCCCCCGCGGCTTCGCCGTCGACCACGAGCTCGACGACGCGGAGCTCACGAGCCTCGTCGAGGCCGCCCGCTGGTCGCCCTCCTGGATGAACTCGCAGCCCTGGCGCCTGGCCGTCGCCCGCCGCGGCACCGCGCTGTTCGACCGGATCGTCGAGACCCTCGCCGGCTTCAACCAGGCCTGGATGCCGCGGACGTCGGCGCTCGTCGTGCTGGTCACGGAGAACGAGCGCGAGGGCGACGCCCTCCCTTACGCCGCCTACGACGCCGGCCAGGCCGCCGCGCACCTCAGCATCCAGGCCGTCCACCTGGGCCTGTGGGCCCACCAGGTCGCCGGCTTCGACAAGGCCGCGATCTCCGAGCTGTTCGACCTCGACGCCTCGCAGGAGCCCCTGACGATCATCGGCATCGGCCGCCACTCCGAGCAGGAGGACGTCCCCGAGGGCATCCGCACGCGCGACGCCGCTCCCCGCGTCCGCCGCGGCATCGACGAGATCCTGCTCGCGCCGATCGCCTGAGCGCGTCGGCCTGAACGCGTCGGCCTGAGCGCGCGAGGCGGGGCGGACGAGGCGGGGCGGACGGCGCGCGGGTGGCGCGGAAGCGTCCTGCGGACGGCGCGGATCCGTCCAGCAGGTGGCGCTGACAGGCCGGCGACATCGCAGACATAGGAGATCGACAGGTTCGCGTCGTCGGATGGAGGCATCCGTCGTCGTCCTTGGAGGTCTTCGTGCCGCGCACCATCCGTCTGTCCCGTCGAGCCGTCCTCGCGTCCGCCCTGCTGGCGGGCGTCGCAGGGACCGTCGCCGCCTGCAGCGCCTCCGATGCGGACTCCTCCGGCTCCGGCTCCGGATCCCTCGACGCGATCACCCGCACCGACGTCTCCTCCTTCTGGGACCCGGACGCGCTGCACACGATCGAGGCGACGATCGACGAGGCCGACCTCGCCGCGATGATCGAGACCTACACCTCGAGCGGCGACAAGGAGTGGATCACCGGCACCGTCACGGTCGACGGCGAGACCTTCGAGGAGGTCGGCTTCAAGCTCAAGGGCAACTCCTCGCTGCAGGGCATCTCCACCGACTCCGACCCGGCGACCCTCCCCTGGCGGATCCGGCTGGACAAGTACGTCGACGACCAGAGCTACGACGGCGCCGCCGACCTCGTCGTGCGCGACAACAACACCGCCTCCTCCCTCAACGAGGCCGTCGCCCTCGACCTGCTCGCCGAGGCGGGCCTCGCCTCCGAGCTCTCCGTCGCGGTCGCCTTCACCGTCAACGGCGGCGACCCGCAGCTCCGCCTCGTCCTCGAGTTCATGGACGACGCCTGGATGGCCTCCGCCCTCTCCGCCGACGGCATCCTCTACAAGGCCGACGCCGACGGCGACTACAGCTACCGCGGCGACGAGGCCTCCGACTACGAGGAGGCCTTCTCCGTCGAGGGCGGCGAGGAGGACTTCACCCCGCTGATCGCCCTGCTGAAGTTCCTCGACGAAGCCACCGACGAGGAGTTCGCCGCCCAGCTCGCCGACTACCTCGACGTCGACCTCTTCGCCCGCTACCTCGCCTTCGAGGACCTCGTCGCCAACACCGACGACATCGACGGCCCCGGCAACAACTCCTACCTCTTCTACTCGACGACCGACGACGAGATCACCATCGTCGCCTGGGACCACAACCTCGCCTTCGGCGGTATGGGCGGGGGCATGGGCGGCGGAGGCGGCTTCGGCGGCGGCACCGACGGTGCGAGCGACGGTGCGAGCGACGCCGGCGGGGCCGGCGATGCGGGCGGCTTCACGATGCCCTCCGACGGCGAGATGCCCGACGGCATGGAGCTCCCCGACGGCGCCGAGATGCCGGCGGACGGCGAGATGCCCGACGGCTTCACGATGCCCGACGGCACCGACAGCACCGATGCCACCGACGGCACTGACGGCTCGGGCTCGTCCGGTGCCTCCGACGGCGGCGGCGATGACACCGGCCGCACCGGCGGCATGGCCGGCGGTATGGGCGGCGGAGGGGGCGGAGGCATGGGCGGAGGCGGCGGCATGTCCACCGGCAACGTCCTCTCCGACCGCTTCACCGCCGACGAGACCTTCTCCGCCCTCGTCGACGACGCCTCCGAGCAGCTCCGCACCGAGCTCGTCGACTCCGGCCGCGCCGCCGAGATCCTCGCCGCACGCGTCCAGGTCCTCACCGACCAGGCCAGCGACCTCATCTCCACCGACGACGTCACCTCCGACGCCGAGACCATCACCGACATCCTCGAGAACGGCTCCACCACCTCCACCTCGACCGGTTCGGACTCCGATGCGGGGACCGGCGCAGGTTCCGATACGGATTCCGGAGCCAGCGATGCGGGCGGCGCGGCCGACGCAGACGGCGGGCAGGCTCCCAGCGACACCAGCGACACCAGCAACACCAGCGACGGCTCCGACGACCAGACCGCGAGCTGACCGGGCTGAGCTCAGCTCAGGTCAGGTCAGGTCAGGTCAGGGCAGGGCAGGGCAGGGCAGGGCAGGGCAGCTCAGCTCACTTCAACTCAGCTCAGCTCAGCCCAGCCCACTTCAGCTCAGCACGACTCAGCTCATGCGCGCCCTGCGTTGCCAGCGAACTCTCGCTCGCCCTCTCCGAACGAGAGCAGTGGCCACCAGCTACTCCTAAAGCGCTCCATTTCCGAGTACTAGCGGCCACTCGAGCTCGACAGCACCGTGCACTGTCACCGCGAGCCCCACTCCCGCCCGCTCCCGCCGACCTCAGCCATCCTCGGCCCGCTCCCGCCGACCCCAGCCAGACCCCAGCCCGTCTCAACCCGCCCCAGCCAGCAAAAAGGGTCGCTCGCAGGTCCAGTGGCCACCAGCTCCCCCTAAAGCGCTCCATTTCCGAGCACTAGCGGCCACTCCTCGGGAAGTACGCCCGAACGGGTGGACAGGAAGAGCACGCCCGAGAGGGAACGAAGGCGTCGGCCGGGCGCTCGTCCGGACGGTGGTGCAGGAGGCCCGGGAGTCGGCCCGCTCCCCTACTGTGGACGTGCGCGGCCGATGGAGCCGCGGACACGGTCACAGGATCGGACGAGCGATCACCGGACCGCTCGAACGATCACCGGACCGCTCGAACGATCACCGGACCGCTCGAACGGTCACGGGATCGCAAGGGCGGTCATCGGACCGTGGAGCGTCGTGAAGGAGCCGCTGGCATGCGCATCGAACTCGGCTGGTCCCTCGATGGAGCCTCCTGGGCCGATGCCGGGGTCGGCGGTGCGACGGGGCAGGTGAGGATGGGGCCGCGCGGCTTCGTCGGCCTCCTGCAGACGCGGCTCGGTCTGACGCATCCCGCCGTCGACCAGGCCGTGCGGATCACGCAGTACATGCTGCTCGTGGAGCGGACCGCGGCGAGCGTCGGCGCGGACTTCTGGCCTGCACGTTCGTTCGCCCTGGACCCGTGGAGCACGGCGCGGCAGCTCCTGCGCTGGCGGGATGCCGCGGTCGAGGCGGGATGGCGTCCCGGCAGCGATCAGAACCTAGTGGCGGAGGGCTCAGAGGCGGAGGGCTCAGAGGCGGAGGGCTCAGAGGCGGAGGACTCGGGACGCGAGGACCCGGGGCCGGAGGATCTGCCCGCGCGCATCCTCGCCCTCGCGCAGGTCGAGGAGAGGGCGGTCGTCGGGATGCTCGGCACCGCGGACCTCGAGGGCCGCCCCGCGACGCTGTCCCCCGGCGCGGCCGACGACCTCGTGGAGACCGTCCGCGAGCTGGAGCGTCTGCAGGCCGACGGCGTGCGCTGGCCGCTGGGGATCACGACGCTGGTCCTCCACGAGGAGCCGGAGCGTCTGCCGGGGATGTGGCCTCGGCTGATCGCGCTGCTGGTGGCGGCCGGGGTCCGGGTCGAGCAGCTGAGCGCCACCGGCCCATCGACCGCCGGCCCGTCGACCGCGACCGGCGACGATGCAGCGACGCGACCGACGAGCGGAGCCGGCCCGGAGACCGTCGTCGTGCAGTGCCGGGACGAATGGACCGCGGCCGACGTCGCCGCACGCCTGCTCTCCGCCGCAACCGATGCCCTGCACGTCCTCGCCACGACGGACACCGGGGTCCTGGATCGGGCTCTGCACCGGCGCGGCCTGCCGGCGATCGGCGCCGTCGAGCGGTCCTCGGATCGAGCATCGCACCAGGTGCTGGGGCTGTTCCTCGATGTCGCGATCGCTCCGGTGGATGTCCATCAGCTGGCTGCGCTGCTGGATCTGAGGGTGCTGCCGGCCCTCAGCGCCGAAGGGGATCCGGTGGGGCTGGTGCCCGCGTCGGTGCGGCGCGCGCTGCTGAAGGCCCTGGCGCGCGAGCCGGGCGTCGGCGGCGCGGCCTGGCGCGATGCCTTCGCCCACCTGGAGGAGAAGGCGAGCGTCGACCAGGGCGCCGGCACGAAGCCCACCCCACAGGACGCCGCCCCGCCCGCCCCGCAGGACGCCGCGGCTCCCGCCACGCACGACACCACCGCCCCGGCGGCCGTGGATATGGAGGCGGCCGATGCTTCACGCGCTGCGGCGGCTCGTCGGGCGCTGGACGTCGCGCGGGAGATCGACCGGCTGACCGTCGGGGCCCTGCCGGGCGATGCGCTGCGCCCGGGACCGATCGTCGAGCGCCTGGACTGGCTCGCCGAGCGTCTGCGGACGATCGCGCACCGCGACGGCGACCTCCTGGCGAGCCTCACGCAGGTGCGGACGGTGCAGCAGGTGCTCGGGATGCTCGATCCGTCGGCGCCGCTCTCCCGTCGCACGCTGCAGCAGGTCATCGACGCGTGCGGGCCTGCGGGGAGGTCCGCCCTGGCGCGGAGCGAGGTCGCACCGTGGACGACGACGACCCGGCCCGCGCAGCTCGGGGCCGACGGCGGCACCGTCCTGTGGTGGGGGCCCGACGCCGACGAGGCGAGCGCGCCGGTCGTCTGGGACGAGCAGGAGGCGAGCGCGCTGATCGCCTCGGGGGCGCGTCTGCTGCCTCCCGAGAATCTCGCATCATTGCAGGTCGAGGCCGGGATCCGGGCTCTGCGCGGAGCGCGCCGGGTGATCGCGGTGCTGCCCGGGACGCGGCTCGAGGAGGCGGCGCGGCCCAGCAGCCTGCTCGCGCAGCTCGAGACCGCCGCCGGCCTCTCCGAGAAGGATCGTCTCGCCCCCGAGGATCTGATCGACGGCCGCGTCTGGTCCCTCGCGGGATGGACGCTGCCTGTCGCCGCGCCCGCCGAGGAGCCGCCGGTGCCTCCGCTGGGGACCGTCCGCCTCGTCGGACGCGCCGCCCCGTCCGATGGCTCCACGGCCCGGCCCGACGGCCCCGCCGCCCCGTCCGTCGGCCCCGCCGACCTGCGCCATCTGCTGCCGACGCGCCTGTCCTACAGCCAGATCGACACGCTGATCTCCTGCCCGCACCGCTGGGCGCTGCAGTATGCACTGGATGTGCGGCCGGCGGAGGTGGCCTCGCTGCCGACCGGTCCGCGGATGATCGGCACGCTGGTGCATGCAGTGGTCGAGGAGCTGGTCCGCGAGGACTGGGACGAGGGGCTCGGCGGGCGCCGGCTGGATCCGCCGTCGGCCGCACGGATCGGCGCGACCTTCGACCGGCTCGTCCCGCAGCTCGCCTCCGAGCTCGATCTGCCCGGTCGCAGCGCGCAGCGCGCGGAGATCCGCGGCCGCGCGATCCGCTCGCTGGCCGAGCTGTTCGGTCGCACGGCCGACGCCGGTTGGCGCATCACCGGCACCGAGTCCCGCTTCGCGCTGCCGCTGACGCTCCCCCTCGGCGGCGGGTCCGAGCCGTGGCCGACGGAGTTCGTCGGCTCGCGCGACGTCGATGCGCGCGCGGCCGACGGGTCGCCGCTCGTCCTCGACCTGAAATGGACGTCCAGCCTGCGCCGATACGCCGACCTCTACGACAGCGGCGACGCCATCCAGCTCGCCTCCTACGCCTGGTCCGTCGCCCAGGAGGCCGACGGGGCCGCCCGTGCCGACGGGGCCGCCCAGTCCGACGAGCCCGCCCGGGCCGACGCGCCCACCCGGGCCGACGCGCCCACCCGGTTCGACGGCCGGGCCGACGTGCCCGCGCGGGTCGGCTACTTCCTGCTGCGCGACGGCGAGTTCGTCGCCGCGGACCGGGCGCTGGATCCGCGGCGTCGGGAGGAGCTCGACGTCGTCGACGCGTGGGAGCGGATGATCGCGACCACGTCGGGAGTGCTGGATCGGATCGTCGGCGGCGAGGTGCCGCTGGGATGCCGCACCCTGATGGAGGAGCAGGGGCTCGACGGCGCCTCCACGTATGCGCAGCGCACGAGCGCGCTGACGAGGGCCCGCGAGGCCGCCCGCGCCGAGGGGCGGGTGTTCGTCGAGGACCACTGCGGCATCGGGGACTACGCCCAGCTGTGCGGACTGATCGGAGACCGACGATGACCTTCACCCTGATCAGCGCGTCCGCCGGGTCCGGGAAGACCCACACGCTGACGCACGAGATCGCCGACCGGATCGAGCAGGGGCTGCGGCCCTCGCAGCTGATCGCGACGACCTTCACCCGCAAGGCGGCCTCGGAGCTCGTCGATCGCGTGCACCGCACCCTCCTGGAGGCGGGCCGCTTCGAGGACGCGCAGGGCGTGGGCAGCGCGCTCATCGGCACGGTCAACTCCGTCGCGGGGCGGCTCGTGCGGGAGTTCGCGCTCGACGTCGGCATCTCGCCCGACGTGCAGGAGCTCGACGACGACCGGCAGAAGGCCGCGTTCTCGGCGGCGATCGACGAGGCCGCCGCCGAGGCGGGCGCTCGCGCGAGCGACCTCCTCGCCCGCACCGAGCACGACGGGGAGGAGGACCCGGCCCGCTCCTTCGGCACCAGCCCGTCGTGGCGCGCCCACGTGCGCGACCTCGCGATCAAGGCCCGCACCAACGGCATCGGTGCGGCGCAGCTGCGCGCGGCCGCGGAGACCGCCTGGGAGGAGTATCGGGAGGCCGCGGGGATGGACGCCGCGGTGATGGAGGCCGCGGGGAGGGAGCCCTCGCCGATGGCCGGCGCCGGGCCCGACGCCGAGCCCGGCGCCGACCGTCGGCCGCAGTGGCTCGCCGCCCTCGACCGGGCGATCGACGATCTCCGCGCGGATCTCGAGGCCTCCGTCGATCCGGTGCCGGGCGCCGGAAAGCCGCCGATCGCGGCGCGCTCGCTGAGCACCGTGCGCCGCAGCGTCGAGGATCTCGAGCGGATCCGGCGAATCCTCGCGCGCGGCGAGCGGGCGCCCTGGTCGCTGTGGGCGAAGCTCGCCGCGGTCGCGGACTCCAAGGCCAACGGCGGCAGCGGCGGCTACGCCTTCAACGCGGCGGCCGACCGGCGCCTCGCCGAGCTGGGCGCGGAGGTCGCCGACGGCCTCCTGCGCATCCCGGCGCTGCAGGAGGACGCCCGCGCCCTGATCGTCCTGGTGATGGAGACCGCGGCGACGTCGCTCGACGCCTACGCCCGGTACAAGGACGAGCTGGGGCTCATGGACTTCGTCGACCAGGAGGTCCTGGCGCTGCGGGTGCTGCGCGAGTCCGAGCGCGCCCGGCAGGCGGTCCGCTCGCGCTTCCGGCTGCTGGCCGTCGACGAGTTCCAGGACACCTCCCCCATCCAGCTGGCGCTGTTCCTCGAGCTCGCGACCCTGGTCGAGGACCTGCTGTGGGTGGGCGATCCGAAGCAGGCGATCTACGGGTTCCGCGACGCCGACCCGGAGCTGATGCTCGGGATCCTCGACGCGATCGGCACCGGCACCACCGCTCTCGGAACGGGCCGCGTCGAGATCCTCGACCGCTCCTGGCGCTCCCAGGATCCTGTCCTCGGCCTGGTCAACACGCTGTTCCCGCGCATCTTCCGGACGCTGGACCGCGAGCGGGTGGTCCTCGAGGCCGCCGAGCAGGCGGTGGAGAAGCGGGCCCGGGAGGGCCGGGCGCCCGGGCGGATCGAGGCGTGGGTGCCGCAGTACGGGAAGCGGAAGTCCCAGCCGAAGCACGCCCTCGCGATCGCCGACGGGGTCCTCGCCCTGCTGGAGGAGGACGCCGCGCACGGCGTCGGCCCCGAGGACGTGGCGGTGCTGGTCCGCACCAACACGCAGGCGCAGCAGGTGGTCGACGCCCTCGCGGACCGCGGGATCCCGGCGTCGGGCGAGGGCACCCCGATCCTCACGACCCGCGAGGGCCGCATCCTGCGCGCCGCCCTCGCCGTGACCCTCGACGGCGCCGACACCCTCGCGCTCACCGAGCTCGTCGACCTCCTCGCCGACCATCCCGCGCATGCCCACTGGTTCGCGCAGCTCGCCGCCGCGCCCGATCGTGAGGGCCGCGCCGAGGTCTTCGCCTCCTGGTGGCAGGCCGACGTCCTCGCCGGCCTGCGGGTCCTGCGCGAGGAGTGCATCTCCCTCACCCCGGTCGAGATGATCACGGCGCTCTCCGACGCCCTCGACCTGCCCGAGCGGATCCGCGCCTGGTCCGTCCCCGACCAGCGTCTGCGCACTCTCGACGCGCTGCGCCGCGTCGCCGGCGACTACGCCGAGCAGGCCCGTTCCGCGTCCGCGCCGATCACCCTGACGGGTCTGCGCACCGCCCTCGACGCCACCGATCGCGGCCCCGATCTCACGGGCGCCCCCGGCACCGTCTGGGTCGGCACGGTGCATGCGGCGAAGGGCCTGGAATGGTCCCGCGCGGTCGTCATGCAGCAGGACGCGAAGGCGCCGCGCACCGCCTCGGGCACCTTCGTGGTCCCCGCCGCGGAGCTCGACGTGATGCGTCCGCTCGACGGCCGCTCCCTGCGCTACTGGCCCGATCTGCTCCCGCGCTTCGCCCCGCTCCAGGACGGTCTGAGCGCCTCCGCGCATGCGCTCCGCCGCGCCCGCTCCGAGCGCGAGGAGTCCGGGCGCCTGCAGTACGTCGCCCTGACGCGCGCCGCCGACGTCACGATCCTCTCCGGCGACGGCACCTCCCCCGTCCTCGACGCCCTCCTCGTCGCCCAGGAGGGCCCGGAGGCGGACGCGGCGACGCCGGAGCCGGTGCTCCGCTGGGAGGCCGACGGCACCGCCATTCGCGTGCAGTCCCTCGCCGCGGACGGCACGATCACGCCCATCGACCTGCCGGCGACGATCCGCCGCACCGCCGTCGAGCTCGACGACGATGCCCCCGTCCGCTCCTCCGGCCGCAGCCCCCTCGCCGCCACCGATCTCCCGCCGCGCGGCCTCGCCGCCACGGCGGCGTCGTCGGCCGACGGACGGGCCCCGGCCGACGGGCGGGTCGGCACCCGCTTCCAGGCGTCCGGGGTCGCGTCGGACGACGCCCTCGGGAGCGTCCTGGAGCCGGTGCGGATCGGCCCGGCGCTCGTCGAGCGCGGCGGGCAGGGCTGGGAGCGGGTCGGGGAGGCGGTCCACGGCTATCTGGCCCTTCCCCTGCGCGATCTCGACGAGGAGCAGCGTCTGCTCGCCGCGCGCAGACTCGTCCGCCGGTGGAGCGTGGAGCGATCCCTCGGCGCCGAGCGCCTCGTCGAGGCGGGCCGCGCCTGGCATGCGCATCTCGACGACCGCTTCCCCGGCGCCGTTCAGCTGACCGAGCAGCCGATCACCTGGTGGAACGAGGATGCGCAGGTCATGGAGGGGTGGATCGATGCCCTGCTGCGCCTGCCTGACGACCGCGTCGTCCTCGTCGACCACAAGTCCTTCCCCGGCGAGGACCCGGTCGCGCATGTGCGCGAGCACTACCTCGGCCAGATGGACACCTATGCGCAGGCCCTCGCCGCCGCCGGCCGGGCGCCCGACCTGATCCTCATGCACCTCCCGCTGCGCGGCGAGGTGCTCGAGGTCCGCCTCGCCCGCCAGGCCCTGCACCAGAACGAGCACGAGGACACCTCCGCCGATGCCTGATCCGACGATCCTCGAGGGCCGCGCCCCGGTCCTCGCCGCCGCCGGCGCGCTGCTGGACGAGGCGCTCCGCTCCGGCTCCCGGCGCCTGCTCGGCGTCGCCGGCGCACCCGGGGCCGGGAAGTCCACGCTCACGCAGATGATGGCGGAGGAGCTGCCGGCGGGCTCGTGCATCGTCGTGCCGATGGACGGCTACCACCTCGCCGACGTCGCCCTCGAGCGCCTGGGCCGGCTCGACCGCAAGGGCGCGCCCGACACCTTCGACGCCGCCGGCTACACGGCGCTGCTGCAGCGGATCCGGACGGCCCGTCCGCAGGATCCGCCGGTGTGGGCGCCGATGTTCGAGCGGGACCTCGAGCAGCCCCTCGCGGGCGCGATCGAGGTGCCCTCCGACGTGCCGCTGGTGATCACCGAGGGCAACTATCTCCTCGCCGACGATCACGGCTTCGCGCAGGTCAGGGGCATGTTGGACGCCCGCTGGTTCGTCGAGGCGCCGGAGGACCAGCGGCACGAGCGGCTGATCGCCCGCCACGAGCGCTTCGGGAAGTCGCCCGCGGCGGCCCGCTCCTGGTCGCTCGGGCCCGACGAGGCGAACGCCCGCCTCGTCGCCGCCACCCGCCCCCGCGCCGACGCGATCATCCGCCTCGGCTGACGGCCGGGCGTCGGGCGTCGGCCGTCGTCCGTCGTCCGCGGGTCCGGCGCGGCCCGGCGCGGCCCGGCCGACCGTCGGCCGCGGGGCCGACCGGACCGGAGGGGTCGGGCGCCGGGCCCACGCCCGACCGGTCCCTCAGCCGCGGGTCACGACGGTGCGCACGAAGGCGGCGGAGCGCTCGCGCAGGCCCTCGATGCGCATCTGCCGGTGGTACTCCAGCAGCGCCGGGTCCTCGGTCCGCAGCTCGTAGGGCGCCGGGGGCCGACGGACGTTCGCCGAGCAGGCGAAATCCGCGCAGATCAGGGTGCCGATGGTGTTGCCTCGACGTCCTGCCTCACCGGCGAGCGGGGCGACGAAGGAGGCGCCGGAGACGCCGTCCTCGCACCACGCGCACATGACCTTGCGTCCGGGCCCGGTCTCGGTGCCGCGCAGCTGGAGGACGGCGAGCTCGCCGTCGACCTCGAGGGCGACGTAGTGCTGGCGGGGCCGCTTGGCGTCCTGCCAGCCGAGATAGTCGATGTCCTCGAAGGCGATCTGGTCGAGATCGGGCAGGGTGGCGCGCTTCGCTTCGCCCTTGCTGGCGTTGACGAAGGCGCTGCGGATCTGGGCTTCGGTCAGGGTGTTCATGAGATGTCCTCGCAGGAGGGCATGCCGAGGCGCGCGGCACGGAGGCGTCGTCGGCCGAGCCGACGGACGGACCGACGGACGGACCACCGGTCAGTTCGACGAACGGGGCCGATGGACGGGCCGTCGGACGAGCCGTGCACGGGCCGGGGCATGCGGAGATGGGGGTGTGACGGAGGCGGCGTGCCCTGGGCACGCCGAGGTCACACCGAGGAGGCCCGTCGGGCCGCCTCGCTTCCTGCACGACTGCTGGTCATGCTCATCTCCTCGGACGTCGCGATCGTCGTCGGCCCGGCACTGCGCCGGGGGACGACGGCCGTCACGATACGCCCGCCCCTGCCGACCGACAAGGAGGTTCCCGCTGACGGTGGCCCGCGGAACATCCGCGGACCGCCGCCGGATCAGGCGCCGGATCAGGCGCCGGCCACCGGCGGTTCAGCCGCCGGCCGCCCGCGGCCGTCGGGTCAGCCGAGGATCGCGGCGTCGAGGGTCGCGATCTCCTCGGCGGTGAGCACGAGGGAGGCGGCGGCCGCGGAGTCGATGATCGAGGCGGGTCGGCCGGCGCCGGGGATCGGCAGCACGTGCTCGTCGAGGGCGAGCTCCCAGGCGAGGACGACCTGCTGGGCGCTGACGCCATGGGCCTCGGCGACGGCGGCGATCTCGGGGAACCGCTTCTGGAGGCGGTCGCCGGAGCCGATGCCGCCGAGCGGGGACCACGGCACGAAGGCGATGTCGTGGGCGGCGCAGTGGCGCAGCTCCCCGAGGCTCGCGTGGAAGTAGGTGGGCGAGAACTGGTTCTGGACGGCCGCGAGGACGCCCTCACCGAGGACGTCGCGGGCCACGTCGATCTCGTCGATGGTCGCGTTGGAGATCGCCACCTCCGTCACCAGGCCCTCCTCGCGGACGGATGCGAGGAACTCGGCGCCGTCGGCGTAGCGGCGGGAGCGGTCGGGACGGTGCCAGTAGTAGACGTCGATCCGGTCGACGCCGAGGCGCTCGAGGGAGCCCTCGAGGGCGGCGCGGAGGTGGGCGGGGTCCGCCGAGCGGCCCCAGGTCTCGCCCTCGGCGCGGGTGATGCCGCCCTTGGTCGCGACGACGACGTCCGAGGTGTCGCCGCTGTAGGTGCGCAGGGCCTCGGCGACCAGCTGCTCGTTGTGTCCGACGGAGTCCCAGGTGGGGGCGTAGATGTCGGCGGTGTCGAGGAGGGTGACGCCGGCGTCGAGGGCGGCGTGGAGGGTGGCGATGGCATCGTCGTGCGCGATCTCGGGCGTGCGGCCCATCGACAGCGGCATCGCGCCGTAGCCGATCGCGGAGACGGTGAAGGAGCCGATGCGTCGGGTGAGAGCAGTCATGGATCGAGCCTACGTCGGCCGCGGCGGCGAGTCGGAAAGCGTTCCACGGGAGCCGACGGGCAGGAGGCCCCGCACGGGAGCCGACGGACGGGACGCCCTGGATCGTCCCGCCCGCCGACCCCGGTTCGTGTCGCCCGGAGGGGGCGCGTCGGCTGTTCCGACCTGCCGGATGGGAACGGCGCGATCGGCGGACACCGGTCCCGCCCGGAGGCGGTGCCGATGACCGGGGAATGCGCGACGTCGCCGGCTGCCGGTCCGGGACCGGCCTTCGCAGGGCACCGGCACATTCCTTCCGGGCCCTGGAACCCTACGAACGCCGCCCCGCTTCCCTCGCGCGGGGCGGGCGCCGTGACTCTTCCGTGATCGGCGGTCCCGGGACCCAGACTCCGCTGGCCGCGCCCGATCCGGCCTCCGGCTCGGGTCCCTACGATCTCGGGTCCCTACGATCTCGGGCCCTACGATCTCGGGTCCCTACGATGGAGCCCATGTCCGACGACGCACTCGATCCCGCTCCCGGCTCCGACGCCGGTTCCGCCCCCGGCGCCGGCTGCGCGCCCGGCACCTGCACCTGCGGCGGCGGCTCGCGCGCCGACGTGCGGATCAGCATCGGAGCGCGCCCGGCGGCGACCGCAGCCGACGAGCCGGACCGGTCGTCGGCCGCATCGTCGGCCGCATCATCGTCCGCACTGGCGTCGGCTGCCCCGGCGACCCGCCCTTGGGCCGCTCCCGCCTCCGAGGTCCGCGCCCGCGCGGAGCGGGCGGTGCTGGTCGCGGCGGGCAGCTTCCGGATGGGCACCGAGGATGCGGACCGCAATCCGCAGGACGGGGAGTCCCCGATCCGCGAGGTCGACGTGGCGGCGTTCCGGATCGACCCGTTCGCGGTCACGAACGCCGAGTTCGCGGCCTTCGTCGACGCCACCGGGTACGTCACCGTGGCGGAGGACTTCGGCTGGTCGTACGTCTTCGGCGGGCTGCTCGCCCCGGAGATCCGCCGCGCCTCTCCCAAGCCCCCGGGGACGCCCTGGTGGCGGGCGGTCGAGGGCGCGACCTGGGAGCATCCGACGGGTCCCGGGTCCGACGCCGCGGAGGCGCCAGACCATCCGGTCGTGCACATCGCCCTGCGCGATGCGGAGGCGTTCGCGCAGTGGTGCGGGATGCGTCTGCCGCGGGAGGCGGAGTGGGAGAAGGCCGCTCGCGGGGGCCTCGACCAGGCCCGCTACGCCTGGGGCGATGAGCTCACGCCGGGCGGGCAGCACATGTGCAACATCTGGCAGGGCGTCTTCCCGACCCGCAACGACCTCGCCGACGGGTATCTCGGGACCGCGCCCGTCGGCTCCTACCCGGCCAACGACTTCGGTCTGCACGACATGGCCGGGAACGTGTGGGAGTGGTGCTCCGATGTCTGGGCCACGGGCCCGGCCCCCTCGCTGGACGGCGACGTGCGGGTCATGCGCGGCGGCTCCTACCTCTGCCACGACTCCTACTGCAACCGCTACCGGGTCGCCGCCCGCAGCTCCACCGCGGCCGAGGACTCGAGCGGCAACAAGGGCTTCCGGCTCGCCGCCGACGCCTGAGGGTCCGGCAGGAGGTGGAGTAGGAAGCCGGCAAGAGGTGGAGTAGACGTCCGGCAGGAGGTGGAGTAGAAGTTCGGCAGGAGGTGGAGTAAAAGCTCGGCAGGAGGTGGAGTAGGAACGAACTGCGATCTAGGATGGTGGCGCCCCTGCTCCAGGAAGGAGTCCCGATGTCCCGCCCCTCGACCGCAGAGAACCGCTCCTATCTGCACCGATACATCGACGACGAGCTGGATGCACTGCTGCCCGAGCTGACCGCGGTCGCCCTCGACGGCCCGAAGGGCGTCGGCAAGACGGCGACGGCTTCCCGGCGCGCTGACGCCGTCCTGCACCTCGATGATCCCTCGGTCCGTCAGCTCGTCGCCGCCGGCCCTCGGGAGCAGCTCTCGCGAGGGAGCACCGTCCTGGTCGACGAGTGGCAGCACCTCCCGGAGGTCTGGGACGTGGTCCGGCGGGAGGTGGACGCGGGGAACCCGCGCAGGTACCTCCTCACCGGGAGCGCCACGCCGCAGGACGGAGTGGACACCCACACCGGGGCGGGACGGATCATCTCCCTGCGCATGCGTCCCCTGAGCCTCGCCGAGCGTCAGGGGGCCGCCCCCTCCGTGCGCATCGCCGACCTCTTCACCCCGGGCGTCGACATCATCGGCTCCACCGCCGTCGGGATCGCGGACTATGCGCGGGAGATCTGCGCCTCGGGGCTCCCGGAGGTCACCCGTCTCTCGCCTCGCGCGCGGCGCTACGCGCTCGAGAGCTACGTGCAGAACGTCATCGATCGCGACATCCCGGATCAGGGCCTCGCCGTGCGCAAGCCCGCGACCCTGCGCGCCTGGATGGCCGCCTACGCGGCCGCCTCGTCCACCACGACCGAATACGGGAAGATCCTCGATGCGGCGACGGCGGGCGACACGGACAAGCCGTCGAAGAAGACCACCCTCGCCTATCGCGACGTCCTCTCGAAGATCTGGATCCTCGACCCCGTCCCCGCCTGGCTGCCCACGATGTCGCCGCTGACCCGTCTCGTCCAGGCGCCGAAGCACCAGCTCGCCGACCCGGCGCTCGCGGCGACGCTCCTGAACGTCTCCGAGGATCGTCTGCTCAGCGGGGCGACCGGCTCCGGAGAGCTCTTCGGGAACCTCCTCGAGTCGCTGGCGACGCTCACGGTCCGCGCGGCCGGTGCCGCCGCCGAGGCGAGCACCTTCCACCTGCGCACTCGCGGCGGCGAGCACGAGGTCGACCTGATCCTCGAGCGCTACGACGGCGCCGTCGTCGCCTTCGAGGTCAAGCTCGCCCGCACGGTCGACGACCACGACGTCCGCCACCTCCACTGGCTGGGCGACAAGCTCGGCGATCGTCTGCGGTCGAAGGTCATCATCACCACCGGCACCGATGCCTTCCGCCGGGCCGACGGCGTGATCGTCGTACCGCTCGCGCTCCTGGGCTGAGGAGCCCCGGCCGATCAGCGCGAGCGTCGGCCGGTCAGCGGGCCCGTCGGCCGGTCAGCGAGCCCGTGGGCCGGGTCAGCGGGCCCGTCGGCCGGCGGCGAGGTCCAGCAGGTGGTCGATGACGCCGGTGCCGCTGGTGCGCAGGCCGTCGTGCTCGAACTCGCTGGTCACCCACGGGGTGACGTTCTGCAGGAGGTCCGCCGTCGGCAGCGAGTGCTGGCGGGGGACGTAGGCGTCGTCGAAGTAGACGGCGGCGGCGCCGCGCGCGGTCGCGGCCCGCAGGGCGCGCTCGTCGTAGAGGCGGGGCCAGACGTGCTCGGCGAGGAGGTCGGCGGCCTCGGCCCAGGGCGCGAGCTCGGGGTCCCCGCCGGCCTCGGCGAAGAGGTCGCGGTGGACGTGCTCGCCGCCGAGCAGCGTCGGATCCTCGGCGACGGCGAGCGGCATGGTGCGGTCGGCGGACCAGCGGGTCGCGAGACCGTCGGCCCAGCAGGACTCATGCAGCACCGCGTAGATCGGGTTGCGCCCGTCGAACAGCAGCAGGCTCGCGAGGTCGTGGGAGAAGGCGGCCGACGACGGATCGAGCTCGAGCAGGAAGTGCAGCCGCTCCTGACCGGTGGAGCCGCCGAGCACATGCCCGAGCCGGCGCAGGCGCTCGACGCCGATGCGCTGGCCGCCGGGCAGGCGCAGGCGTCCGCCGTCGGCGAGGTCGGCGAGGCGGCGGAAGCGGTCGCGGTCCGCGGGGAAGCGCGCCCAGTAGCGCTCGCTGCGGGCGATCATGCCCTCCCAGGTGATCCCGTAGACGGCATCCATATGGGGGCCGACGGTCGGCAGCCCGCCCGTGAACAGCACGGTGTCGACCGAGGCGCCGTGCGCGGAGAGGTACCGCAGCGCGGTGAAGCCGCCGAAGGACTGCCCGAGCAGCGACCACTGCGCGACCCCGAGATGCTCGCGCAGGAGCTCGGCGTCGCGGGCGATCGCGTCGGCGCGGAAGCGGGTGAGATAGCGGGCCTGCTGCGCCGGGGTCGCCTCGCGGAGCGTGCGCGGATCGTCGCCGGAGCCGCCGAGCGCGCCGCCGGCGCCGGCGAGCGCGCCCTCGGGGAGCACGACGTCGAGGCCGACGGGCGTGGAGCGGCCGGTGCCGCGCTGGTCGAGCATCACGACGCGGTACTCGCGCAGCGCACGGGTCAGCCATCCGGGGGTGTCGGCGGTCAGCGGCCGCGGCGCCTCGGAGCCCGGACCGCCCTGGAGGAACACCAGGTAGGGCAGGTCGGCGCTGCCGTCGGCGTCGGCCTCGACGATGCGCGCGAAGACCTCGATGCGCGGGCCCGACGGGTCGGCATGGTCCAGCGGGACGGGGAGGGTCACGTCCGTCAGCCGCAGCCCCGGGAGCGTCCAGGCGGCGCGGGAGGCGGCGGGGACCGGGCGGGCGGTGCGGCCCGGGTCGCTGGTCGGGGCGGCGGACGGGGCGGTGGCGTCGGAGGTCATGCCTCCACCCTAGGAGCCTCGGGGGTCGGCGGACCCCGCTCGCCTCAGAACTCCGTCTCCGCCCCCATCACGAGCGTGCGGGACGTCGGCAGGTGGAGCACCTCGGTGCGCTCGGCGGAGGCGCGGTGCAGCGCCCGGTACAGCACCTTCTGCCAGCGCGGCATGCTGCGGTCCTGCCCGGGTTCGAGCCGCAGCACGGAGAGCACGTAGATCGCCTCGTCGAGGTCGAGATCCAGCTCGGGCTCGTGGACGGGGCACTCGGTGGTGCAGTCGGGCTCGCGGCGGCCGTGGCGGCGGACGGCGGCGGCGAGCGCGGCGGGCACGTCCTGGGAGTCCTGGAACCCGACCTGGTAGGTGACGTGGACGATCCCGTCGGCCCGGTCCCCGAGGTCGTCGACCAGCACCCGGTCTTCGCGGTGGACGTGCGGGACGCCCTGGTGCTGGAGCGTCAGGATCACCACGTGCTCGTGGAGCACATGGTGCATCTCCACCGCGGCGCGCAGCGCGAGCGGCACGGTGCTGGGCTCGGGATGCGGGTAGACGGCGACGCCCGGCACGCGCGGCACCGCGCGGGCGGGACCGGTGATGAAGGGCAGCAGCGGACCCTCGAGGTCGCGACGGCGGGCGTCGAGCAGCTGCGTGCCGCGCCGCCACACCAGCATGACCACGGTCAGCGCCGCGGCGATCAGCAGCGGCAGCCAGCCGCCGTCGGGGATCTTCACGACGTTGGCGGCGAGCAGCAGCAGCTCGAGCCCGCCGACGACGATCGCGAGCCCCACCACCTGCCACAGCGGCCGATGCAGGACCTTCAGCGCATACAGCAGGAACAGCGCGAGCACCAGGATGATCGTGGCGGTCACGGCGAGCCCGTAGGCGGCGGCGAGCGCCTCGGAGCTGCGGAACACGAGCACCAGGGTGAGCACGCCGAGGAACAGCAGGAGGTTCACGCTGGCGACGTAGATCTGCCCGTCGTGGGTCGTGGAGGTCTGCGTGATCCGCAGCTTCGGCAGCAGCGTCAGCCGAGTGGCCTGCCGGGACACGGAGAACGCCCCAGAGATCACGGCCTGGGAGGCGATGACGGTCGCGATCGTCGCGAGCACCACCAGCGGGATCCGCCAGACGTCGGGGACCATGGAGAAGAAGGGGTTCGCGACGGCGGACGGGTCGGCGAGGATCAGCGCGCCCTGGCCCAGATAGTTCAGCAGCAGGGCCGGCAGCACGAGGCACAGCCAGGCGAGCGCGATCGGACGATGCCCGAAGTGGCCCATGTCGGCATACAGCGCCTCGGCGCCGGTGATGGTCAGGACCACCGCGCCCATGGCGATGAACGCGACCAGCGGACGGTCCAGCAGGAAGGCGATCGCGTGATGCGGCGAGAGGGCGCCGAGGATCGCCGGATGCGCGAGCACGTGCGGCAGGCCCATCGCGGCGAGCGCCAGGAACCACACCGCCATCACGACGCCGAAGGAGCCGCCGATGCGGGCGGTCCCCCAGCGCTGGGCGGCGAACAGCGCGGTGAGCACGACGAGCGCGCCCGGCACGATGACGCTGTTGGGGACGGTGCTGACCACCTCGATGCCCTCGAAGGCGGAGAGCACGGAGATCGCGGGCGTGATCAGCGAGTCCCCGAAGAAGAGGGCCGCGCCGAGGACCCCGAGGACGAGGGCGATGCTCGCCTCCCGCGGGTGCCGGCGGATGCCGAGCCTGCGCATCAGCAGCGCGGTGAGCGCGAGGATCCCGCCCTCGCCCTGGTTGTCGGCGCGCATGATCAGGCCGATGTAGGTGACGGTCACGATGATGATCAGGCACCAGGTCACCATCGACACCACCCCGTACACGTCCGAGGGGGTGGGGGCGACGGCGTTGTGGTGGAGGCTGAACACGGTCTGCAGCGAGTACAGCGGGCTGGTGCCGATGTCGCCGAAGACGACGCCGAGCGCGCCCAGCATCAGCAGCGGCACCGGCTCCTTCGCGCGCGGCACGCCGCGATGGTCCAGCCGGGTGTGCGGGTGCGCGTGGGTGTGGGGCAGGAGGCCCGCGGCCGACGGGCGGTGCGCGGTCGACGGGGACTGCGCGGTCGACGGCGGCAGGTCGGCCGGTTCGACCGACGGCGGCAACTCGGCCGGCTCGACCGACGGCGGCAGCTCGGCCGGCTCGGCCGACGACGGCTGCGCGGCCGACGGGGCCGGGGCGGGGACGGGATGCGGTTCGCGGGGATGGTCGTGGGGCTCGTCGGAACCGGGCGAGCGCGAGATGTTCTCGGGCACGCGAGGATCATGCCACCGCGGATGCCCCGGACCTAGCGCGTCGGCCCACCGGGAATGCTCCGTGCGTCACGCCCCGTCGGACGGCGCGTCAGGCGACGCCCTGCGCGATCGCGATGACCGGGCCGGCGGTGTTCAGCACGAGGAGCACGCCGATGATCCCGACAGCCCAGGAGAACGCCGAGGCGGCGCTGCGGATCGACCAGGCGTGGAAGCGGTCGAGGGCGGCGTCGGCGCGGCGCCCGGCGAGGATCCGCAGCCCGCACAGCACGACCCCGGGCAGGATCATCACGGCGCAGTATCCGACGAGGACGAGGGCGCCGCCGCCGATCCCGACGCCCATGTCGGCGATGATCCCCATCGCCGCGAGGTACGGGATCATCGACGCGGCCTCGACGATCCCCGCGCCGAGCGCGAGCAGCACCAGGGTGCCGGGCCGGCCGGCGGCGCTGCGGGCCCTGTCCGACCAGCGCGCGGCAGACTTCTCGGGGTCGCCGCCGCGCTTGCGGATCGTCGCCGGGTCGGTCCGGTAGGACCAGACGATGAGGCCGATGCCCGCGACGAGCAGCCCGACCGTGACGGGCGCCGAGCTCAGCAGGTGCCCGTAGCGCTCGAGCAGCGGCAGCAGCCCGGCGAGCAGGCCCACCCCGAGGGCCAGGTAGAACAGCCCGATGATCGCCAGGTAGAGGAGGGTGCGACCGGCGGCGCGGCGGGCCCCGCCGTCGGCGGTGACCAGCAGGATCAGGGGGATGACGAGGGTCCCCATCGAGGTGGAGTCGACGAGGGCGAGGAGGATCAGCCCCAGCGGGCCGGCGACGTCGGGCAGCATGTCCATGCCTCCATGCTTCCCGGGCGGCGGCGCCGCGTCCTCCCCCGGAGGTGCCGGTTCCGGGCCGTTCGTCCGTCGGCCGCTCCTCCCCGTGCGCTTCGTCGGCCCCTCCGCCTCCTCCTTCGGTACCGGATCGGGCGCGGAGGGAGGAGTTCGGGCCGATCGCCGCCTAGCCTCGATGCCATGACCTCCGCCGATCCCGCCCCGGTGCGCCCGTCGTCGGCCGATGAGCCGGCAGTCGACGAGCCCGCCGCATCCGCAGCGCCCGGGCGGGTCGAAGGACGGGATCTCGCGACGGCCGCCGGCTATGCGGCCCTGGTGCTGGTGCTCGCGCTCTCGGGCATCGGCGGTTCGGGCTTCGGGGTCGACGGGACGCGCCTGCCGCTCGTCGTGTCGATCCCCCTGCTGCTGCTCGCCTCGGCCTCGGTCGCGTGGCGACGCCGCCTGCCGTGGCTGCCGCTCGCGGTCGCCGGCCCCCTGTCCCTCCTCGAGATGATCCTCGGCGGGCAGATCAGCGCCTACTTCCTGTTCTTCGAGGCGATGTTCGAGCCGGTCATGCACGGCGGTCCGCGCCTGGCCCGCTGGACGACGCGGCTAGGCATCCTGGTCAGCGCGCTCGGGATCCTCGCCGCGATCGTGCTGGTGGAGCCCGCGTACGGGCTGGCGGTGGCGATGGTCGCCTCGCTCGTGGTGATGGTCCCGCTGCTGTGGGGCTGGGAGGTGCGCCACCATCGCGCCGCCCGCCGGGCGGCCGAGCACCTCGTCGACGTGCAGCGGGAGCTCGCCGCGGCCCAGGCCGCAGGCGCCGTCGAGACCGAGCGCCGACGCATCGCCCACGACCTCCACGACGTGATCGCCGGGCATCTCAGCGCGGTCTCCCTGCACACGAGCCTCGCCTCCTCGCTGCCCGATCAGGAGGCCCGCGACCGCTCGCTCGCGACAGCGCGGGACTCTTCGCTCGCAGCGCTGCGGGACCTGCGCTCGATGATCGGCGTGCTCGCCGACGAGGAGTCCGGCGGGGAACCGACGGTCACGCTGAGCTGGTCCTCCCTCACCGACCGGCTCCGCGGGAGGGACCCGTCGGCGCGGGTCGCGATCGATCCGCGGGCGACGGATCCCGCAGTGGTCGCGCCCGCGGTGCAGGCGGCGCTGCTGCGGATCGGCGCGGAGGCCGTCACCAACGCGGTCCGCCACGGCGCGGCACCGCTCGCGCTCGCCGTCCGGGTCGAGACGGCCGACGGCCGGGCCGACGCCGACGGCCGTGCCTGCGCCGATGGCCGTGCCTGCGCCGATGGCCGGGCGGCCGCCGCCGGCCGAGGACCGGGGGACGGCGCATCCGGCCTCGTCGTCGTCCTCGAGCTGACCAACCGCCGCGCCGGCGCGTCATCGGCCGGGGGCGGGGTCGGCCGACGGGCGATCGCCGACCGCGCGCGGGCCGTCGGCGGCGAGGCCCGCTCGGGCCCGTCGGCCGACGATCCCGGCACCTGGCAGGTGCTCGCCCGTCTCCCCGCCGTCCCGTCGTCCGCCCAGGAGGATGCCCGATGACCGTTCCGCCCCTGCCCCACCGCGCGCCCGCCGATGTGCCCGGCCCGGACCGCACCGGAGCACCTGCCGGCGCGCCCGCCGCGCCGATCCGCGTCGTCGTCGCCGACGACCATCCCGCCGTGCTCTCCGGGCTGGTCGCGCTGCTGGATTCCGCGCCCGACGTGACGGTCGTGGCGCAGGCGTCCGACGGGCCGAGCGCCCTCGCGGCGGCCCGTGCGCACCGCCCCGATGTCGTCCTCACCGATGTGCGGATGCCGGGGGCGACCGGCATCGAGATCACGCCGCGCCTCCGCGAGACCGGGGCGGATGTGCTGGTCATCTCCGGTTTCGACCTCGACGAGTTCGTGCTCGGCGCGCTGGCGGCCGGGGCCGACGGCTATCTCGTGAAGTCCGAGGAGCCTGCGCGGATCCTCGAGGCCGTGCGGGCGGTGCACCGCGGCGACGCGGTCCTCTCCCCCGCCGCGACCCGCACCGTCCTCGGCGCCCTGCGCGATCGCACCACCGCTCCGCCTGCGGCCCCGGCCGCCCCCTCGGTACCGTCGGCACCGACGACACCGACGGCACCCGCCTCGGGAACGGTTCCGGTCCCCGCCTTCACCCGCCGCGAGGAGGAGGTGCTCGCGCTGGTCGCCGAGGGGCTCTCGAACCAGCAGATCGCCTCGCGCCTGTTCGTCGAGGTCAGCACCGTGAAGACGCATCTCTCGCATGCGCTGGCGAAGCTCGGTCTGGACTCTCGGGTGCAGGCGGCGCTGTGGTGGCAGCAGCATCGGGGCTGAGACCGGTCGCTGCTGATCCTCAGGGACGCTCGCGGTAGCGGACGCTCGCCGCACGTCCGCTCCGGCCCGGGCCGGAGCGCAGGCCGTCGGGCCAGGGGCCGCCGAGCCGTCGGGCGAGCGGCACGGGCAGCGCCCCGGCGACCGCGCCGAGCGCTCTCAGCGGCCACGGCTCGCGCGGCCAAGACTCGCGCTGCCAGGACTCGCGCTGCCAGTCCTCGAGGGACGGGCCGTCGAGGTCGGTGATCGGGGCGGTCAGCGGGCGCGGGGTCCAGTCCGGTGCCCAGGGTCCGGCGAGGATCTCCAGTGGACGGACGGCCTCGTCGGGCTCGCCGCCGGAGCCGGCCTCCGCGCCGAAGGAGGTGCGCCGACGGTAGCCGTCGGGTCCCACGGCCGCCTCGAGGGAGCCGTCGACGATCGAGAGGATCGCGCGGTCGACCTGCTCGAGCAGGTCCCGCGATCCGCTGTCGCAGGCGTCGCAGCCGCAGTCGGGGAGGTCCTCGACCGCGATCGCCGGCATCGGCGCATCCGACGGCGGGCCGCCAGCACCGACGCCGACGATCAGCGCAGGGAGGACCTCGTCGCTGGAGCTGAGGTCCGCCGGCTCCCGGCGCGTCCGGGCCGCGTCCCTCGAGCCTCCGACGGACGTTAGCACGAGCGTCCGCGCGCCGGCGCGGCGCGGGCGCAGGAGGACCGTGTCCGCCGGCCGGTCGGAGTGCGAGCCCGCCCAGGCCACGGGCGACACGGCTCCCGCATGCTCCTCCACGTCCTCCCCTGCCTCCGCCTTCGCGGTCTCCTCGTCGGCCCAGCCGCGGCCGAGCAGGACCTGCCGCCAGGCGTCGGCGCGGACGTGGAGGAGCCGGAACTTCTCGGGGTCGAGGCAGCGGCTGTACTCGTCGTCGGTGCTGTCGCGATAGCGGCCGTGGAGGTCCAGATGCGGGTCCGGCCAGCCCTGCGGGTCGAGTTCCGCGGAGATGCAGGAGGCCCGGAACAGGGCGTCGACCTCGTCGAGGAGCGCGATGATCTCCTCGGAGAGCGGGGTCTCCTCGCCGTCGGGATTCTCGAGGGCGAGGCGACGGTCCTCGTCCCACCAGCTCGGCGCGGCGGCATCGGTAGCGGACATATCCGGAACGCTACCGGGAAAAGTCTTGTCGCAATCCGGCAAAGACTGCGCGTCGGACGTGCCGCCGCCGGGTTTCTCACGATGCAATGGGGGGAGGGGGACGTGCGCGTGCCGCAGGGGGCTTGTCGCGTGCACGCGCGTCGCGCCCTCCCCTGCTCTCTGCGCTCCCCGCATTCCCTGCCCGAAGGAGACCCTGTTGTCGAAGTTCGCGATCCTCGGTGCGACCGGCACCGCCGGCCAGCACGTCGTCGCCGCTGTCGAGGCGGCCGGCCATGAGGCCGTCCCGCTGTCCCGCGCGACCGGGGTCGACCTGCACACCGGCGAGGGCCTGGTCGAGGGGCTCACGGGGGCCGACGTCGTGATCGACGCGTCCAACGCCTACCCGACCGATCCCGCGGCGGACGTGGTGGAGACCTTCCGCTCGGCGACCGAGCTGGTCATCGTCGCTGCCGAAGAGGCGGGCGTCGCCCATCTGGTGCACCTGTCGATCTGCGGGATCGGCGCCCCGGCCTTCGACGCCTTCCCCTACTACCTGGCCAAGCGCGCCCAGGAGCAGGCGCTGAAGGACTCGTCGCTGCCGCACACGATCGTCCGCTCGGCGCAGTGGATGGAGTTCGCGATGAACCCCGCCGCGGTCACCGAGCACGAGGACCGCATCGAGGTGCAGGACTGGCTGATCCAGCCGGTCGCCGTGCAGTCCGTCGCCGAGGTCCTCGTCGAGTGCGCGGTCCGCGCGGTCGCGGATCCGGCCGCCGCGAGCGATCCGCTGGCCGCCCGGGATCGCCAGGTCGCGGGCCCGGAGCCGATCCGTCTGCCGGACCTGACCGCGCTGCACCTCGAGGCCGTGGGCGATGCACGCCCGATCGAGCGCACGCATCCGCCGGTCCCCGAGCTCGAGAGCGGCGTGCTGCTCGCGCCGACGGGCGCCGAGCTGCTGGGCCCGACGCCCGGAGCCTGGGCCGCCGCGCAGAGCCGGTGGACGGTCGTCACGCCGACCGCGTGATCCTCCGGACCACCAGCAGCGTCAGCAGGGTGATCGCGACGGGCGCCGCGACGCCCAGCAGCGCGAACGCCTGCGGCGAGCCGATCTGGTCCTGCATCCACGTGAAGTTCATGCCGAAGAACCCGGTCGCGAGGGTGAGCGGCAGGAAGATCGTCGCGACGAGCGTGAGGCGCTCGTTGACGACGGCGTCCTGCTCGGCGAGGACGTCGCCGAGCATCGCGTAGAGCCGCTCCGCGAGCGAGCGGTTCGCCCCGAAGGCCGCGGCCGAGCGCTTCAGCAGCCGACGCGCGGCGCCGACGTGCGCGAGATGCTGGGCGACCTCCTCATCGGCCGCGAGCAGCGCCTGCTGCGCGGCCTGCAGCTCCTGGATGCGGAACAGGTCGGTGCGCAGGCGCGCGATCTCCCTCCGCTGCGGCGAGGAGGTGTAGCCGGTGAGCCGCTCGGCGATCTCCTGGCAGTCGTCCTCGAGGACGTCGAGCACCTGCTCGCTGCGCCGCGCGATCCCCAGCACGACCAGCACGAACGCGGTTCGGACGTCGTGCGGCAGAGCATGCGGGAGATCGTGCGGGAGATCGTGCGGGCGGCCCTGCGGGAGATCCTGAGGCGTCTCGTCGGCGCCCTGCGGCGCCCGCTGCGGGAGCTCCGCCGCGAGGTGCTCGCGCAACGAGGCGACGACAGCGTCCGGGGCGGCGAGCAGCAGGCCCGACGGGCCCGCGAGCACCTCGACCCGATGCTGGCTGCGGTCCTCCTCGAGGGTGAACAGGACCAGCTCCAGCCGGTCGCCGTCGACGACGGCCGACGGGCGGCGCGCCATGCCCGGTCGCAGCGGCAGGCGCAGGTCCAGCAGCGCGGCCGCCTCCCGGGCGAGCACGGAGTCGAGCGAGTCCGCGAGGACGCAGACCGGGCCGACGGGATCGGCGGCATCGGCGGCATCGGCGGCGTCAGCGGATCCAGCGGCGTGGGCGGCGCTGTCGGCGGTCCGCCGACGGTGCTCCGCCAGCTCGTCGATGGTGCTCACGATGCGCATCGGCCCTGCTCCTCACCGGCGTCGGCCCTCGCCGCGCCTCGTGCCGACACTGTCGCGCACCGGCGCTCCCGCGTCCACCGCGGCACGCCGGACGGTGCCGGGCTGCGCCGAGCAGCGCATGCCGAGCGCCTCTCGCGCCGCACGGGAGGAAACTCCGCGACATCGATCGGATCCGGATGCAACTTCGGCGCGATCCGCTGCGACTCATAGGTGCCAGCAGGTCAGTCCGCTGCCGGCGCACCATCCCGATCCCTTCCACCCCCACAGGAGAATCCCCATGAGAATCCGCCCCGCCCTCTGCACCGCCCTGGCCGCCGGCACCGTCCTCGTCCTCTCCGGCTGCGGCGGCTCCTACGACGACTCCCGCGACGTGTACGAGGAGATGCGCGTGAAGATCGGCTGCGACACCGTGGACTCCAGCGACTTCACCTCCTACATGGAGGGCGAGGTCACGGACGACTTCCCGGCGTTCGACACGGTCGAGGGCTACTGCCAGCTGGGCGACGACGAGGTCTCGGTCGCCGCCGTCGTCCCGCACGACGTGAAGGGCAAGGAGTTCCTCGAGGCCATGAACGCCGAGGGCTTCGAGGGGTATGCCGTGCAGTCCGGCGGATGGGTCGTCCTGATCGACGGCACCGACCGCGAGGACTACTCCTTCGCCGAGGCCGTCCAGGACGAGCTGGGCGGCACGGCCATGCGGTCGACGGAGAGCGGCGTGGAGAAGATCTGACCGCTCGCTCTCAGGCGGCCGCCGCCTCCCGTCGGCGGCGGACGCCTCCGGCGAGCGCGCGCAGCACCTCGGCGGTCGCCTCCCAGCCCATGCAGGCGTCGGTCACGGACTGCCCGCGCACGAGGTCCTGCGGGCCGACGGCGACGTCGAGCTTCTGCGCGCCGGCGACGAGGTTGGACTCGAGCATGATGCCGGCGATGGCGGCGCCGTCGGTCGCGACCTGCTCGGCGAGGAGCCGGCCGACCTCGGCCTGGCGGACGTGGTCCTTGCCGCTGTTGCCGTGGCTCGCGTCGATCACGAGACGGGCGGGCAGGCCGGAGCCGGCGAGGCGGTCGGCGGAGGCGCGCACGTGCTCGGCGCCGAAGTTGGGGCCGTCGGCGCCGCCGCGGAGGATCAGGTTCACGTCGGGGTTGCCGAGGGTGGAGACGAGGCTCGCGCGCCCGTCGGCCCCGATCCCGAGGAAGGCCTGCGGGGCCGAGGCCGCGCCGATCGCATCGAGGGCGACCTGGATGCCGCCGTCGGTGCCGTTCTTGAAGCCGATCGGCATGGACAGGCCCGAGGCGAGCTGGCGGTGGATCTGGGACTCGGTGGTGCGGGCGCCGATCGCGCCCCAGCTGATCAGGTCGGAGATGTACTGGGGGCTGATGGGCTCGAGGAACTCGGTCGCGCAGGGGATCCCCAGCGCCGTGACCTCGCCGAGGAAGGCGCGGGCGCGGCGCAGGCCGGTGGCGATGTCGTGCAAGCCGTTCAGGTGCGGGTCGTTGATCAGACCCTTCCAGCCGACGGTGGTGCGGGGCTTCTCGAAGTAGGTGCGCATGACCAGCAGCAGGTCGTCGCCGACCTCGTCCTGGATGCCGGCGAGCAGGCGGGCGTAGTCGAGCCCGGCCTCGGGATCGTGGATGGAGCAGGGGCCGACGACGACCAGCAGGCGGTCGTCCTCACCGGCGAGGACCGCGCGGACCTGCTCGCGGGAGCGGGCGACGGTCTCCTCATGGGCGGCGGTCAGCGGCAGCTCCGCGAGGAGGTCGGCCGGGGTCGGCAGCGGCGTGAAGCTCGCGATACGACGGTCGGGGATGGTGGCACTGCTGGTGGGAGCGTCGGCCGGGGAGACGAGTGTCGAGGTCATGGGTCCTGTCCTGGGACGGGGCGGACCCATGCAGAGCCCGCCGGGAAACGGCGAAGGGCAGAGCTTCCGCTCTGCCCTGTCGGCTCTGAAGGGATGGTGACGCTATGCCGCCGCCGGCCCCTCCAGGGCCGACTTCGCATAGGTAAACCATCGGTTCGTCATGAGCGGCACCGTACAGCACGCCCCGGCGGAGGCCAACCCCTGTCCGCGGGGAGCGACCGCCGTCGGACAGCAGGTCACGCTCCGTCACGCGGACGCCCCTCGACGCCCACCATCACTTAGGCTTACCTTCACGAATTACGGAAGCGCCCCTTTCCCTCCATTGCTTCCGTGAGCACCCGCCGGAGGCTCCGCCCGGAGACTCCCCGATCGACCGAGGAGAGCCGATGCCCACCACGCTCCATCTCGTCCAGCGCCCCGCCTCCGCCGCCGAGGACACCGCGCGCATCGCGGTGCGCGACGTCTACGACCTCGATCGGCTGGATCTCGACGCCTTCACGGGGATCATCCTCGCCCGGGACGTCGACCAGCGCTTCCTCGCCCGCCATCGCGATCGCCTGTCGGACTGGGTGCGCTCGGGCGGGCGCCTGTTGGTCTCCGGTCATCCGCAGACGGTCTTCGTCGAGCGCCTCCCGCTCCCCCGGCAGATGGAGTTCCGCACGGAGGAGGATCTGCGCCTGAGCGCCCTCGAGCGGCATCCGATCTGGGAGGGCGCGGACCGCTCCTCGACCTCCTGCGGCTGCTCCTATCTGGCGGACCTCCCGACGGATGCGCAGGTCATCACCGGCATCGGCCTCGGTCGCCTGCCGGTGGACGTCTCCTATCCGCTGGGCGCGGGCGAGGTCGTCGTCCACGGCGGCGGCGATCTCCTGGACCCCGCCCATCCCGGCCGGCCCGCCGCCGACCTGCTGGCCTTCGCCGAGCTCGCGGGCGACCCGACGGCGGCCGAGGAGATCGCCGAGCGGATCCTCGATCATCTCGAGCTCGCCCCCGCGCTGCAGACGGTGACGCCATGAGCGCCGACGACGCGGTGGACACGCGCACGACGAGCACGGCCGGCGCGAGCCTTCGACCGCGGCGCCTGCGCCACGAGTGCCGGATCGCCTTCGTCCACACCGGCAGCCCCTCCCATCTGGCGGTCCTCGAGGATCCCGTCCTGCGGGCCCTGGGGCTCGAGGACATGTATGCGCCGGAGCTGGAGGGCTGGGACCTCGATCCGTTCGACGCGGTCTACGTCGCCGCGCGCCTGCATCCGGCGGTCCTGACCTACATCGCCCCGATGCTGCTCGAGGTCCTCGACCGGCCCGGCGGCCGGATGGTCGTCGACGGCGGGAACCGGCCCGAGCAGTGGCTGCCGCAGCTGGACCTCCCCGACGAGGAGAGCCTCATGCGCTACGACCCCGGCACGTTCCCCGCCGAGCTCGTCGTCTCCGGCCTCGAGGCCTCCTGCCTGCACGGCGCGGGCCGCGCCCCGGCCGCGACGCAGGTGCTGCACCGCACCGTCATGTGGCTGCGCGCGGCCGGCACCGATCGTCCCGCCCGCGGACGGGACGGCACCGGCTGGGTGCCCGTGCGGGATCTGGTGAGCTCGGGGCGCGCGATATAGCGTCGATGTCAGTTAGTAACTGACATCGACGCCGTATCCGACAGCGCCTCGAACGGCGCCTCGAACGGTGCCTCGGACGGCGGCCCGGATGCCGCATCCGCCGGCCCCCACAGGCAACTCCGCTGCAAAAGCCCTGCAAACACGAGCGTTTCCGCAGGACGAGGGCCGGCCGGTGGGCACCTTCGCGGAACCGATGGACAGCGCTTGCCCGCTCGTCCTATCCTCCGGCCACACCGCGCTCAGCGCGGCGTGCGCGGGAGAGGACCCCGGTCGTCCCCCGCACCGTGCATCTTCCGCGACCGACGACGTTCCGAGGACACCACCATGCTCACCGCATCGCTCTCCCCCGCCCCCACCGCCGCGCTGCGCTCCGCCGGCCCGATCGCCGCCGGCCCGATCGCCGCCGACCGGACCGCGCGCTCCGGCGCACCCTCCGGGACCCATCGGCGCCCACTCGCCCCGCCCCGGCCGATGCACGGATCGGCGCACGCCGCCGCGCGGCGCCGTCCGCGCATCGCCGCGCGCCCGGTGACCGCGACCTGCGTCTCCCGGGCGGGCTCCGCGTTCTCGGCCTCGCCGTTCCTGCGCTCGGGCGCGGGGGCGGGCGCGGGACTCCGGGGCGTCGGCCCCGCGCGGCGCACGCTGCTGACGGCGGGCATGGTCGGCTCGGTGGCGGGCTCGCTGCTGCTGGCCGGCTGCGGCCCGTCGGCCCGCACCGCGGAGACCTCCAACGAGGTCAGCTTCACGTTCTGGGGTCCCACGTTCTACCAGGACTTCACCGCCGAGATGGTCGACGCGTTCCTCGCCGCGAACTCGGAGATCACCGTCGACCTCCAGCCCTCGGAATGGGACGGCTACTGGGATCGGCTCGCGACGCAGGTCGCCGGCGGCACCCCGCCCGATGTCATCAACATGGACGGCAAGTACATCGCCGAGTACTCGGGCCGCGGGGTCCTCGCCGACCTCGAGTCCCTCGCGGACCTGGACCTCTCGGGGATCGCCGCGGCGGATCTCGACGCGGGCCGCGTCGACGGGGTCCTCACGGGCCTGTCCACCGGCTCGAACGCCTGGGTGATCGCCGCGAACCCGACGGTCTTCGCGGCCGCCGGTGTCGACATGCCCGACGACACCACCTGGACCTGGGACGACTTCCAGGCCATCGCGAAGGCCATCAGCGACTCGGGCGTCGCGACCGGTGTGACCGGCGGCGGCAGCTACGCGGACCTCACCATCTTCCTGCGCCAGAAGGGCGAGGATATGTGGGCCGAGGACGCCATGGGCTGCACGGTCGAGTCCCTCACCGAGTGGTACCAGCTCTACCTCGACCTGCAGGAGTCCGGGGCGACCCTCGCGGCCGACGCCGCCGTCGAGGACGCGTCCGTGGCCCTCGAGCAGCAGGCCTTCTCGACCGGCGATGCGGCGATGACCTGGACCTGGACGAACCAGCTGCAGTCCCTGCGCGACGCCGTCGGCGAGGACGGCGCGGTCATGCTGCGTCCGCCGTCGCTCGCCGGCGCCGCCACCGAGAACGGACTGTTCAAGAAGGCGACCATGTTCTGGTCGATCTCCGCGACGAGCACCCGCCAGGACCAGGCCGCGCAGCTCGTGGACTTCCTGGTCAACGATCCGGGCGCGCAGAAGATCCAGCTGCTGAACCGCGGCGTCCCCTCCGATCCCGCGGCGGTCGAGGCGATGGGCGATGCGCTCACCGCGACCGACCAGGAGGTCGTCGCGTTCCTCGACGCGGTCACCGCCGAGATCACCGGCGCGCCCGCCGTGCAGCCCATGGGCACGGCCGATTCGCAGAACACCCTCACCCGCATGCTCGACGAGGTGCGCTTCGGGACCTCCACCCCTGCCGAGGCCGCGCAGACGACGCTCGACGAGATCAACGGCATGGTCGAGTCCTGAGGCGAGTGGCGCACGTCTCACTGCGCCGTCCGACCGCGGTCCGGGACGGGACGCCCTGCTAGAAGAAGGGCATGACGCTCACGTCCCGCTCCCGCGGCCGCCTCGCCCTCCGCTCCTCCGCCCGTCCGGCGCTGCTCCTCGCCGCGCTCGCGCTGTCCCTGAGCGCCTGCTCCGGCGGGGCCGACGACGGCTCCGCCGCGAGCGACGCCGGGGGCGATGCCGCCAGCACGAGCGCGGCCGGGACCTCCGACGCCGCGGACTCCGCCCCGTCCGACTGGCCGGCAACGGCCGACGGGGCCGACGCCGCGTCCGACGAGGCGGAGGCCGGGGACGCCGTGGGCACGACGCTCACCATCACCCACGGCGAGGAGTCGATCGAGTTCGCGCCGTCGGTCGCGCAGTGCGAGACCAGCGGCGGCGAGGTCACCCTCGTGCTGCTGTCGATGGATGAGGGCGGGCTGCCGCTGATCAAGGCGGTCCCAGGCGAGTTCGCCCTGGTGCAGCTCGACGACTCCGGGGAGCCCGAGAAGAACGACTCCTCGACCGAGGGGATCACCGCCGAGGACGGCGTCGTCACGTTCGACGACGCCGTCATCGGCGAGGCCGTCGTCGACGGCAGCATCCGCTGCTCGTCGGGCGACGAGGACTGATCGGGCGGGCGACGGCCGGCGGCTGGCGCCAGGCCGTCGCCCTCGATCCGGTTCCGCCGGTCAGGCGCCTTCGCGCAGGACCGTCTCGACGCTGTTGCCCGCGTAGTCGGTGAGCACCGCGACCACGCGGCTCTCGGCCGAGGCGAGGGTCTTGCTCAGCGAGGCGCGGGTCGCGCGGCCGCAGGTCCAGTGGTCGCGCTCGCCCTGGCTGTAGGTCGTGGCGAACGGGAGCGGCTCGTCGTCCTCGAGGATGGTCAGGGTCGACCAGTCGTCGGGCGTCGGACGCGTGAGCACGAGGCTCCTGCCGTCGATCGTCGCGGCCTCGGCCGGGTAGGGCGCGAGCTCCGTGTCGGCGAAGGCGCCGACCGCGCCGACGGCCGTGGTGCGCCGGTCGTCGACGACGGCGAGGAAGCGGGAGCCGTCGGTGGGGACGCCGGTGATGACCAGCGAGGTCGCGCCCTTCGATGCCTTCACCGTGGTGGTGAAGGGCGCCGGCCCGGCATCGAGCGCGGTGATGCTCACGCGGGTGCTGGCATGGCAGGGCTGATCCCACGACACCGTGACCTCGCCGGGCCGGGTTGCGGCGTCGACCTGCACGGCGCCGAGGGCCGTCAGGTCGACGTCCAGCGTGGCGGCGCGGCTGCGTCGGCCGTCGTGCCCGACGGCGACGAGCTCGAGGGTCCCCGTCGTCTCCGTGAAGTCCTCGACGTAGAGGACGTCGCCGTAGACCGCGCCGAGGTGGACGCCGTCGACGCTGAGCTCGTAGCGCGAGACCTCGGAGAAGTCCGCGAGATCCCAGGCCACCAGCAGCTCCTGGGTTCCCGGCAGGGCCCGCTCGATCCGCAGCCCGTGCGGACGCGCCGGCGCCTTCGCCCGGGAGGAGGCGACAGTGAGCGCGCCGAGGTCGACCTGCACGTCCTGCGGCTCGGCTCCGTCGGCGGTGCCCGTCCCGTCGGTCCCGTCAGCGCCGTCGGTGCTGTCCGTGCCGTCGGCATCCGGGAGGTCGAGGCCGAGGCCGAGGCCGATGACGGCGATCCGGGCGCCGGCGTGGGCGGAGAGGTCGACGGTCGCGGTGCTCCAGCCGCCCGTGTCGCCGTCGAGGGCGAGCGGGAGGCGGATCAGCGCGGTCGGGTCGTCGGCGAGCGCGATGACCGCCGAGAGCACGGGTGATCCGGCGCTGACCTGGACCGTCATGCTCAGCTCGGTGTCCTTGCCGACCTCGAGGTCGGTGCGGAACAGGCGCAGGGTCGTGCTCGCGGCGAGGGTGCCGGAGACGACCAGGGTGCTGCCGCCCTCGTAGGGCTCGACGGGCGTGTAGGAGAAGCGGTCGGCGGAGACGAAGTCGGGGCCGTAGGCGATGTCGGCCTGCAGCGAGCCCGCCGCGGCGGAGCTGTCGGACCCGTCGTCGGCGTCGGACTCGTCGGTGCTGAACCACCACTGCCAGGTGACAGGGATGTCCTGGACGCCGATGGCGCCCCATTCGCGCTCGCCCGTGCGGACGCCGTCCTGCCACCAGCCGAGCCCGTGGCCGGTGCTGAAGGAGGTGTGGAAGGCATCGCCGGTGATGGCGGTGCGCTCGGCGATGTAGGTCGCGATGCCCTGCCAGCGGCCGCCCTCGTCGGCTGGAGTGCCGGTGCCGGTCGAGCTGCCGGTCCACCAGCGGCGGGCGCGGTCGAAGGCCGCATGCTGGAGGGCGTTGTCGGTCTTGCCGTCCATGTCGGCATGGACGAAGTCGGCGCCGAGGGTCGCGATGGCGGTCATCGGGACGCCGTCGTCGTCGAGGTTCTGGTCGAGGTCGTACGGCTGGGAGAACTGGTACATCCCGGCCTCGACGCCCGTGAAGACCGTCGAGAGGGGGTCCAGCCCCAGCTCGGAGGCGTGCGCGGCCGAGGCGGTGAGCTTCGATCGGTTCCACCAGTAGTTCAGGAAGATCGAGTCCGAGACGCGGCCCTGCTCGCCGTTCTCGACCCAGGGGCTGTTCGCGGCGTTGAACTCGTTCTGGTACGAGATGCGGCCGGCGTCGGTCACGGAGTCGTACCACTGGACGTACATCCCGCCCTCGCGCAGCTGCACCATGAACTCGCGGTAGGCGGTGCGCTCGTCGGCGGTCATCGCGACGGAGACCTGCTCCTGGTTCACGAAGTAGCCGTCGAAGCCGAAGTGCTCGGCCATCGCGATGAGCTGCGCGGCCGCCGGGAAGGAGCCGTCGTCGGCGCGCACGAGGAGCTCGGCGAAGTGCTGGGACCCGCGGTCGTTGTCGGAGAAGAAGATCGTCCCGAGGGAGAGCACGCCGTTGCGGTGCGCGGCGTCGGTGTAGCCGGGGTTCGGAAGGTTCACGGCGCCGAACTCGAACCAGCGCTGGGTCCACTCCTCCTCCGGGTGGTAGAGCGACTCGGGGGCGCCGACGGACGCCATGCCGTGCCAGGACGCCATGACGTCCACGTGCTGCCAGTACTCGAAGAGGTGCTGGGCGAAGATGTCGGCGGAGTGCCAGCTCTCGAAGAACGCGTTGCCGTAGTCGCCGGCGAGCATGAGCGACTGCGTGGCCGCGGGCAGCTCGGGACGACGCTGCGCCGCCGGGAGCGCCTCCGCCCGGCCCTGCAGCGGGATCCGTGCCCTCAGCAGCCAGGCATCGGGATCGGTGTCCGCGGACCAGGCCAGGACCTGGTCGGGGTTGTAGCCGCGCTGCGCGGGCCGGTGGGGTCCGGCCTCCCGGTCCCCCTCCCAGGGGAGCGTGTCGGTGGCCTCGGCGTCGGGCGCGGCGAGGACCCCGCCGGCGAGCGCGGCGGTCGCCGCCCCCGCCCCGAGCAGCAGGCTGCGGCGCGAGAGCGGGAGCCGCGGGAGCGCGAGCGCCGACGAACGGCGGGCGGCGGCGCCGGGGCCGCCGGTGCCAGCGGAGACGGCGGAGGCGGCGGAGCCGGAGTAGGCGGTGCGGGCGGACGATGCGGTGCGGTCGGTCGAGGTCACGCGGGGGTCTCTCCTTCGAGACGGCGGCGCCGGGGCGCCGCGGAGCGGGGAACAGCGAGGACGAACGGCAGGTCGGACAGCGGGGTCGCAGGAGCAGGGATCGGAGGGACGGGCGGGATAGGCGGCGGAGGGACGAGGACCGGTGGGACGAGGGACGGTGGGACGGGGGTCAGGGCGCCGGGACGGTGAGGGCGGTGCCCTCGATGTCGACCTCGGTGCGGCAGGCGGGGTCGTGCGGGTCGGCGAAGAAGCGTGCGGCGGGGATCGCGAGCTCGAGCTCGCGGGCCTGCCCAGGCACGCCCTCGATGCGGGCGAAGGCCAGCAGCTCCCGGCGCCGCGGGATGCGGACGCCGCCGCGGCGATGGCCGAAGACCAGCACCGTGCGTGATCGGGAGCCGACGGCGCCGGATCCGTCCGCGCTGTCGGAGCCGTCCGGACCATCAGCGCGGAGGGTCGCCCTGATGCGCAGGCGCACGGGTTCCGTCGGGCCGCCGACGATCGCCTCGGCGTCCGCGATCTCGAGCCCCGTGCGCAGCAGGCCGTGGCCGAAGGGGAACAGCACCGCCTGCGGGGCGTCCTGGTAGTGGCCCTCGACGTCCTGGCGGTCGTTGTAGCGCACGGGCAGGACGGCCGGGTGGGCCGGCAGCGTGAAGGGCAGGCGTCCGGTCGCCTCGGCGCGGCCGAGGAGCAGGTCGGCGACGACCGCGCCGCCGGAGGGTCCGGGATAGCCGGCCCATACGGTCGCATCGCAGTGCCCGACGACGCCGGTGAGGACGTGCGGACGACCCGCGACGACCACGGCGATCAGCGGCACGTCGGCCGGCAGCGTCGCACAGAGCTCCGCGACCAGGGCGTCCTGCGCCCCGGGGAGCGACACGTCGGCGCGGTCCACGCCCTCGCCGCCGGTGGCGGCGCCGGCGCGGCCGGCGATCGCCCCGTTCTCGGCGAAGTCGTCGTCGTAGGAGCGATGGCTGGTGCCGCCGAGGACGACGACCACCGCGTCCACGGCGCCGGTCGCGTCGTCGGCGCCGGTTGCGTCGTCGTGGTCTGTCGCGTCGTCGGCGCCGACGAGCAGCGCAGCCCGCACGTCGGCGGGCTCGGCCCAGTCGGCGACGCGCACCTCGGTCGCCGGGAGGGCGGCCCGCAGGCCCCCGGCGATCGACAGGGCCGTCCCCTCCTGCTGGGGCGCGACGTAGTCGCCGAGCATGCACGGCACGTCATCGGCGTAGGGGCCGACGACGGCGAGGCGGCGCAGCGAGGACGCCTCGAGCGGGAGCGCGCCGCGGTCGTCGGCGAGCAGCACGAGGGACTCGGCGGCGAGCCGGCGGGAGGCGGTGCGGGTCTGCTCCCGGGCGAGCTCGAGCCGCGGGCGCCGCGTCGGCTCCGACGCCTGCCCGGTCTCGGCGGCCGATGCCGCCGCGGTGCTCCGGGCGCCGCCGAGCAGGCCGAAGCGGGCCTTGAGGGCGAGCACGCGGCGGGCGGCCACGTCGATCTGGGCGGCGACCCGCTCATCGGCCTCGGCGAGCTCGTCGAGGGTCGTGAAGCCCTCGTCGCACAGCGAGAGGTCGACGCCGGCGAGGAGTCCGGTGCGGCCGGCGGAGCGCAGGTCCCCGGTCATCGTCGCGAGCCGGTCCACGGCGAACATGTCCGCCATGACGACGCCGTCGAAGCCGTGGCGCTCGCGGAGCAGGCCCGTGAGCAGCTCGCGGCTGCCGCAGCAGGGCACGCCGTCGATGTCGTTGTAGGCGGCCATGAAGGAGACCGCCCCGGCGTCGAGGCCGGCCAGGACGGGCGGCAGATGGATCTCGGCGAGGTCGTGGGGGCCGAGCTGGGCGGACTGGCCGTTGCGTCCGCCGATGGCCTCGCCCTGCGCGGCCAGATGCTTGAGCACCGCGCCGACGCCGGTGCCAGCCCCGGCAGCGCCGACGCCGGCACCGGCAGCGCTCCCGTCGGCGCCGCCGATCGCGGAGCGGTCCTCGCCCTGGAGGCCGACGACGAGCGCACGGGTGAGCTCGGCGGCCAGCAGCGGGTCCTCGCCGAAGGTCTCCTCGGCGCGGCCCCAGCGGGGGTCGCGCAGCACGTCGAGCGCGGAGACGAGCGCGAGGTGGACGCCGGAGGCGGCGAGCTCGGCGGCGACGCCGCGGGCGGCCTCCTCCACGGCATCCGGGTCGAAGGCCGCGCCGGCGGCCAGGTTCACGGGCAGCACGGTCCCGCCGAGGGCCTGGTGCCCGTGCGGGGCCTCCTCGGAGATCAGCACGCCCACGCCCTGCGGGGAGGCCGCGGCGACGGCGTCCTGCAGCACGGCGAGGGCCTCGGCCCGCTCCTCGGGGCGGATGCCGCCGGTGGTCCAGGAGCGCCCGGACCAGGCGTCGGCCCGCAGCGGCGCGTACAGCGCGCCCATGCCCTGCCAGCGCTCGATCTCGGCGAGGCCCTCGTCGGTGACGGCGAAGCCGTCACCGCTGCGCCGCAGCGCGGTCCAGCCGAGCAGACGCTGGTTGAGCTGGCCGACCTTCTGGCGGGTCGTCATGCCCGCGAGCAGCGCCTCGACGCGGTCCGCGGCGCTCGCGGGGCTCGCCGCGGCACCCGTGGCGCCGAAGGTCGCGGCGCCGGCGCTTGCGGCGGTCATGCGGTCACGCCCAGGGCCTCGGGGTCGGAGATCGCCGAGTAGCCGCCGCCGGTGCCCGCGGCGACGCGGTGCACGGCGGTGATGCCGCGGGCGGCGAGCGCGGCGGGGTCGCCGGCGATCCTCGAGGTCACGAGCGCGGGGCGGCGGCCGGCCGCGGCGAGCTCGTTCCAGGCGGCGAAGACGGTGCCGCCGGGCGCGCAGTCGGCGCGCCGCAGCGGGACGTCGTCGGCGTCCACGTCGATCACCACGGCCTCGCTGCGCACGGGCGCCGGGGCGGGGCGGGCGCGGAGCTCGGCGGCGATCTCGGCGAAGGCGCGGCCGATGGGCTTGACGGCGCCGTCGGCGTCGATCAGGCCGAGGGAGTACTCCAGCGGCGGGAAGTCCGCGAGGGAGCGGTCCACGTCGTGCGAGCACCACCAGGTCACGCCCCACAGGCCGGGCACGTCGGCCGCGTGGCGGACGGAGCGGGTGCAGAAGTCCGCGGCGTCGTCGGCGTCCAGGACGTTCAGGGGCGCGCCGATCTCCTGCAGCCAGACCCCGCGGCCGGGCTCGGCGAAGGCGGTGGAGAGCTCGCACAGGTACTCGCCGTGGCGGAGGCTCTGCGAGGACATGCCGCCGTAGGTCTGGGCGGTGCCGTTGAAGATCCACGAGTGGATGGCGGTGATGTCGCCGAGGCGGGAGGCGTGCGCGGGCTCGAAGGGATGCTCGTCGAGGTACCAGACGGCGTCGTACTCGGCGTGCAGGCGCAGCTGCGGCGCCCCCTCGGGGACGGCGCCGAGGAGCGCGCGGATCCAGTCGCCGGCCTCCTCCGGGGTGGCGCGCATGGGCGTGGGATGCGGGTCGCCGGAGAACTGGTTGACCTCGTTGCCGAGGGTCAGGGCGATGTACTGGGGCAGGTCGGCGAGCGCCCCGTGGAGCTTCGCGGTGAGGTCGACCTGCGCCTGGACGACGTCGGGCTCGGCGAACATGCTGCGCGCATGCCAGGAGGTCAGCCAGGCGGGCACGAAGTCGAAGCTCGACATGTGCCCCTGGATGACGTCGACCGCGACATCGAGGCCGGCCTCGCCGGCGATCTCGGCCATCCGCCGCACGTCGGCGAGGGCCTCCTCCCGCACGAGGGTGCGGTTGGGCTGCAGGATCGGCCAGAAGGGGAAGATCCGCACATGGTCCAGGCCCAGCGACGCGATCGTGTCGAGGTCCCGGCGGATCTCGTCCCACTGCGGCGCCAGCCACGAGTGGAACCAGCCGTCGCGCGGCACGTAGTTGACGCCGAAGCGCAGGAGCTCCGTCGCTCCGGAAGCGGGGTGCGGGGCGGGGGTCATCCCTTGATCCCTCCTTGTTCGAGTCCGCGCATGAAGTACCGCTGCATCGCCACGAAGAGGGCGATGATCGGGACGAGCGCGATGATGGTGCCGGCGGCGATGAGACGGGGGTCGTCGTAGAACGTGCCGCGCAGGTAGTTGAGTCCGACGGTCAGGGTGTAGTTGTCCTCGCTGGTGAGGATGATCAGCGGCCACAGGAAGTCGTTCCAGGAGCCGACGAAGGCGAAGATCGCGACGACCGACATGACGCCCTTGACCTGCGGCATGCAGATCCGCAGGAAGCGCTGCCAGGCGTTCGCGCCGTCGACGACGGCGGCCTCCTCGATCTCCTCGGGGATCCCGAGGAAGGCGTTGCGCATCAGCAGCACGTTCAGCGGCGTCACCAGCATCGGCAGGGCGACGCCCAGCAGCGTGTCCGTCAGCCCCATCGAGCGCACCAGCAGGAACTGGGCGATGATGATCGCCTCCAGCGGCACGAGCATCGCGGCGACGAACACGCCGGTCGCCACGGGCCGCAGCCGCCAGCGCAGGCGGGCGAGGGCGAAGCCCGCCGCGGTCGCCAGCACCAGGTTCCCGATGATCACGATGGCCGCGACGACGAACGAGTTCAGCACGAACGCGAGCACGGGGATCCGGGCGATCACGTCGGTGAAGTTGCTGAGGGTCGGGTCGGTGGGCAGCAGCTGCGGGGGCTGCGCGTAGAGGTCGTCCCCGGGGCCCTTGAGCGACAGCGACAGCTGCCACAGCAGAGGGCCGGCCAGCACGACCAGCATGACCACGAGCACGACATAGCGGGTGATCGTCCCGGACCGGCGGCGGCGCCGCGCGGGCCGCGGGAGCGCCGGGGTCGGGGCGTGGCCGGAGCCGGCGCTGGCACCCGTGCCGGGGACCGGCGCAGGATCGCCGACGGCGGGGACGCGGAGGTCGGCGCTCATGCCTTCCTCCCCTCTCGGTTCTGCAGGATGATCTGCGCCATCAGCAGCACCGCGAGGATCACGAACATGACCAGGCTGATCGCTCCCGCATAGCCGGTGCGGGCCTGCAGGCCGGTGCCCTCGCGCTGGATCAGCATCGTCATGGTGACGACGCCGCCGCCGGGCCCGCCGGTGCCGCCGGTGAGGACGTAGACCTCGCCGAACACGCGGAACGCGGCGACCGAGGAGAACATGCCGACGAGCATCATCGTGTTGCGCACCCCCGGCATCGTGACCGAGAGGAAGGAGCGCACGGCGCCCGCCCCGTCGACCGCGGCGGCGTCGTAGAGGGAGGGGTCGATCGAGGCGAGGGCCGCCAGGTAGATGACCATGTAGTACCCCAGGCCCATCCACACCGTCACGAACATGGCGCTGAACAGCAGCAGCCAGCGGTCGGTGAGGAAGGGGACCGGCTCGGCGATCGCATGGAGCCAGGCGAGGGTCTGGTTCACCAGGCCCTTGGAGTCCAGCAGGTTCGTCCAGATCAGGCCGACGACGACCGCCGACATGACCACCGGCATGTAGAACGCGGTGCGGAAGAAGCCCAGCAGGCGCCCCTCCCCCGCGACCAGGGTCGCGAGGATCAGCGGCAGCACCATCATCAGCGGCACGACGATCACGACGTACAGCGAGGAGTTCAGCAGGGCGGTCCCGAAGCGCTCGTCGCCGAGAAGCTCGCGGAAGTTGTCCAGGCCGATGAACGACCCGCCGCGCAGCATGGTCGCGTCGGTGAAGGCCAGGGCCAGGGTGTTGAAGAACGGGAAGATCGTCATCACGAGGACGACGGCGAGCGCGCCGCCGACGAACAGCGCGGGGACGAACCAGGGCGACTGCGCCCAATGGCGCGAGCGCCGTCGCCGCGCCGTCCCGGGGGCGGCGGTGGTTGCTGAGGGCACGGGGACCTCCTTCGAGGATGGGACGGGCGACGACGGACGGACGCGCAGCCGGTCGGCGGTCAGCCGACCGGCCGTCGGCGGTCAGCTGTCGGCGGTGACGATCCGGTCGTCGGCGTAGGAGACGGCGGCGTCGAGGGCCTCCTGCGCGGTCTTCTGGCCGAGCAGCGCCTGACCGATCTGCTCCTGCAGGTAGACGGCCGAGCTCTCGCCCGAGAACGCCGGCGGCCACCACACGACGGCCTCCTTCACCTGGGCGGCGGACTGGACGCGGATCGCGCCGTCGTCGGTGCCGTCGTCCTCCGTGAAGCGGGCGTCCTCGAGGGCGCCGTCGTTCGAGGGGAAGACCGACGCCTGGGTCGCGAACTCCATCTGGTTCTCGGGGTTCGTCGCGAAGGCCGCGAAGGCGAGCGCCGTGGCGAGGTTCGTCGACTGCGAGGACACGGTGAGGGACTCGATGTACATGTTCGGCGCGGAGTCGGCGATCGCGGGCGCGACGGCGACGGTCTCGGCGATGTCGGGGGCGGTCTCCCGCAGCTCCTTCATCGTGTACGAGCTGCCGGGCAGCCAGCCCAGCTCCCCGGCCTTGAAGGCGTCGAGCTCACCGGTCTGCAGCGCGTTCAGGGACTCCTCGGTGAAGCCCTCGCCCTGGTAGAGGTCGATGTAGTGCTGCAGCAGCTGGACGCCGCGGTCCTCGTTGAAGGTGAAGGCGGTGCCCTCGTCGTTCATGAGCTGGACGCCGTAGGTCCCGAAGGTCTCGATCGCCGGGAGGCGCCCGATCATCGACGCGTCCGAGGCCTCGCCCATCACGGCGGCCTGCTCGAACAGCTCGTCGTAGGTCGCCGGGAGGTTCTCGGGGTCCAGGCCCGCGGCCTCGAACAGGGCCGTGTTGAAGAACGAGGGACCGGTGTTGAGGTACCAGGGGAAGCCGTAGGTGCCGCCGCCGAGGCCGGCGAAGGTCATGGCCTCCCAGGCCGCGGGCAGGAAGCCGTCCTTCAGGGAGGGGTCCTCGGCGGCGAGGTCCACGAGCATGCCCGCGGAGGCGAGCGAGTACGCGGCCTCGGGGCCCATGTCGACGACGTCGGGGAGGTTCCCGGCGGCGGCGTCGGCGGAGAGGCTGTCCTGGTAGCCCTCCGGCGGCTGGTCGATCCACTCGACCGAGGTGCCCGGGTACTCCTTCTCGAAGGCGGCGATGAGGGCGGTGAAGTACTCCTCGTAGCCGCCCTTGAGGTTCCAGGTCTGGAAGCGGATCGAGCCGGTGACCTCCCCGGAGCCGGTGTCGGTCTCGGTGGTCCCGCCGCCGATCCCGCACGAGGCGAGGCCGAGGGCGGCGAGGGCCGCGGCGGATCCGGTGAGGGCGGTGCGGCGGGCGATCTGGTGGTTCATCGTCGAACTACTCCTGTCGAGGTGGGGATGGTGGGGCGGTGGTGCGGTACGGCGGTGGTGCGGTCCGGGGGCGGCGTCGTCGGGGCGCCGGGCGGACGGTTCAGGGGCGCGCGATGCGCAGGGTGAGCAGATGGAAGGGGCGCAGCGCGAGACGCGCTCCGTCCAGGGGCCCGTCGGCCGCGAGTCCGCGCGGGGGCGCGGGCCGGTCGCGTCCGACGGCGGGGGTCGCGCCGGCGGGATCTCCGACGGCCGCGTCCGGGGCCGCGCCGACGGGGCGCTCGAGGAGGTCGGTCTCGAGGACCTGCGCTCCCTCGAGGCCCGGACCGGCGAGGATCCGGCCGGCGGCGCGACCGCCGGCGAGCTCGGCGATGCGGACGATGACATCGCCCGAACCGTCCTCGGCGAGGGTCACCCAGTCGATCGCGGCAGTGCCCTCGTCGAGCGCGAGCTCGAGCAGCGGGGCGAGGGCCGTGCTCGTCGGGAGCTCCAGCACGGGGGCGTTCAGCGCGTAGGCCGCGTCGATCGTCTCGGCGAGACCGCCGGGGACGATCGCGAAGCGCAGGCGATGATGCCCGAGGTCAGCGCCGGGATCGGGGAAGCGGGCGCCGCGCAGGAGCGAGGGCCGCACGACGGTGCCGCCGGCGATCGAGCGCACGTCCAGGCCGTAGGAGGAGTCGTTGACGACGCCGATCCCGTAGCCGGCCTCGGACAGGTGCGCGTAGCGGTGCTGGCTGACCTCGAACTGCGCCTCGTCCCAGCTGGTGTTCGCGGTGACCGAGCGCTCGATCCACCCGTACTGGGTCTCGTAGCGGGCGGTGCGCGCATGCAGGTCCAGCGGGAGCGCGAGCTTGAGCAGGTGCTCGCGCTCATGCCAGTCGACGTCGACGGCGATCTCGAGCCGCGCGGCATCGGAGGGGAGGCGGAGCTCGACGGTGAAGGTCGACGCTCCCCGACGCCGCACCACGGTCACCCGGTCGACGGCGTCGGAGCTGCCGGCGCCGGCGCGGTGGACGGTGACCTCGGCGGTCGCGGAGACCTCGACGGGCAGCTCGAGGACGTGGCGGTCCACGTCCCAGGCGTCCCAGCGCACCGGCTGATCGCGGAACAGCTCGAGGGCGGCGAGGCGCTCGCCCGCGGGCACCAGCTCGCGGTCGGCGACCAGGTCGCGCAGCGAGACCACATGGCCCTGGTCGTCGATCTCCGCGCGCAGGCTCGCGTTCTCCAGCACGACGGTCGCCCCGGCGGCGAGGCGCGAGGTCGCAGCCGTCCCGTCGGCCGACGTCGGCTCCGCCGGGGTCTCCTCGAGGAGGCGGCCGCCGGTGCTCGTCGGCGCGAGGCGGACGGGGACGAGCGCACCGTCGGCCGACGCCGGGGCGAGGGCCGCGGCGGCGCGTTCGGCGAGGTCGCGGAGGCGCTGCTCGAGGTCGGCGAAGGTCGCGCGGGCCTCGCGGTGCACCCAGGCGATCGAGGAGCCCGGGAGGATGTCGTGGAACTGGTGGAGCAGCAGGGTCTCCCAGATCGCGGTGAGCTCGTCCGTCGGGACGGCGGCGCCCGCGCGGACCGCGGCGAGGGCCCACAGCTCCTCGACGGCGCGCAGCAGGGCCTCGGTGCGACGGTTGCCCTGCTTCATCGCCAGCTGCGAGGTGAAGGTGCCGCGGTGCAGCTCGAGGTACAGCTCCCCCGCCCAGACGGGGGCGCCGCCGTTGTCGGCGTACTCCGTCTCGGCGAGCTCGAAGAAGGCTGAGGGGTCGCGCAGGGTGACCGCCGGGGAGTCCTCGAGGCTGGCGGCGCGGTGGGCGCGGCCGAGCATCTCGCGGGTGGGTCCGCCGCCGCCGTCGCCGTAGCCGAACAGCATCAGCGAGTGCGAGGAGCGCATCTTGTCGCGGAAGGTGCGCTCGGCGTGCGCGAGCTCGGCCTGGCTGACCTCGGCGGCATAGGTCTCCGCCGGCGGGAAGTGCGTGAAGATGCGGGTCCCGTCGATGCCCTCCCAGTCGAAGCTGTGGTGGGGGAAGGTGTTGGTGTCGTTCCAGGAGATCTTCTGCGTCAGGAACCAGTCGAAGCCGGCCCGTCGGGCGATCTGCGGGAGCGCGCCGGAGTAGCCGAAGCTGTCGGGCAGCCACACGCCGTCGGGCTCGACGCCGAAGCGGTCGCGGAAGTACGTCATGCCGCGCAGGAACTGGCGGACGATCGACTCGCCCGTCGGCATCACCGCATCGGACTCGACCCACATGCCGCCGACGGGCTGGAAGCGGCCCTCGGCGACGCGCTCGCGGACCCGGGCGAACAGCTCCGGCTGGTCCTCCTCGAGCCAGGCGAACTGCTGGGCCGAGGACATGGCGTAGACGAACTCGGGATCCTCGTCCATCAGGGCGAGCACGTTGGAGACGGTGCGGGCGACCTTGCGGCGGGTCTCGCGCAGCGGCCACAGCCACGCCGAGTCGATGTGCGCGTGGCCGACGGCGCTGACCTGGTGCGCCGAGGCGTTCGCGGGGGCGGCGAGGACGCCGGCGAGGGCGGCCCGGGCGTCGGCGGCGGTCGACGGATCGGCGTCGTCGAAGGCGTCGAGGGCCGCGGCGATCGCGTCCAGCAGCCGCCAGTAGCGGGTGGTCCCGTCGGTGACCTCGGCGAGCAGCCCGCCGGCGACCTCGAGGTCCCGCACGAGGTCCCAGACGACCGGGTCGAAGGCGGAGACCGCCGCCGAGCGCAGCTCGTAGGGCCGGAAGCTCTGCGCGGTCTCCTTCTCGCCGACGTCGGTGACGATGAAGGGCGGCAGCCCCAGCGCCAGCGGGTTCGCCGCGGCCTCGAGGTAGAGGGTGAAGGAGCCGTCGTCGGCCAGCAGGTCGGGGGCGGCGCCGGGCCCGCGCAGACGCAGGTAGCCGTGGCGCGGATGCAGGGCCTTGACGACGCGGCCGGCGGGCGTGTGCGCGAGGGCCTCGCCGTGGCCGCCGACGGAGTGCGCCTCCCAGCCCAGGTCGATCGTCAGCTCGACGATCGCGGGGGCGTCGGCGGGGACCTGCCCGCTCACGCGGAACCAGGTGGTCGACCAGGCCGGGCCCCAGGTCGAGCCGATCGCGAAGGGCGTGAACTGCGGGGCCGGACGATCCGGCAGCGGCGCGAGGCCCAGCGCGTGGGCGGCGGGGACGGGCTCGCCGTCGCCGTCGACCAGCCAGGACGCGATCTCGACCGGCGCGATCTCCGTGTGGACGGCGGGCGCGATGCGGTCGCGCAGGACGCGCTCGAGGCGCTCTCGGGTGAACTGCGGATGGGTGTGCATGATCCTCCGTCAGGTGCGGCGTCGGGACGCGCCCGACGCGGTCCGATCCGTCGGCCCTCGTCGGCCGCCGATCGACCGACGTGAGCGCGAGCAGTCGGTGCGCGGGCTCCGACGGTCGCTCGGAAGCCTCCGCCGGGGCGCCTGCGGGGAGGATCTCCCCGGAGGCACTTAAGCCCTTTAGTTGCGGAACCTTACGCCGCGGCGGCGAGGGCGTCAACACCCATGATCGTGCGCGATCGAGGGCGGGGCGGGGAGGATCGCGGGCCGACCTCGCGGTCATGGACGGCGGTCAGGGCGCCCGCAGAACCGTCTATCGGAAGCGGGCTCCCCGCTCCTGACGGTCCTCGGCACACCGCGGGTCACCCCTGCTGCCGGGCCCAGTCCATGGCCTCGGACCAGGCACCGAAGCGATCCGCCACGGTCGACAGCGACGGCGCCGCGTTCGTCGGCGCCCAGCGCGCGTAGGCCGACGTCGTCCCCTCGGGATGCTCGACGAGAAAGCGGACCAGGAACGCACCGACCTGCTCGCGCGTGCGCCCCTTGGCCTTCGCCGCGTTCGCGTTGCCTCCGGCCTCCTCGAGGAGCACGGACCACAGCTTCCCGGTGCGGCGCTGCAGGGTCTGCATGGTGGGTCGGTTCTCGGCGCGGGCCCAGACGCGATACTGCGCGGTGGTGAGCGTCGGACCGAGCACGGCGATCGCGGCTCTGATGTGCTCGAGAGGGCTCGGCTCCTCGACCGGGGTGTCCCAGTCCCGCTCGGCCGCGACGGCGTCGATCCAGGCCGCATCGATCGTCGGCGTGCCCTCCCGTGCGAGGAGCGAGCCGGGATCGTTGATCACGGCCAGCGCGATCGTCGCGATCTCCGGCCACGAATGCCCGTCCCGCCTGCTGAGCCGCTGGCGCACGAGGACGCCCGACGGGGCGGCAGGGTGCCGCGCGAGCCAGTCCTCGACGGCGCGATAGGTCGTGCCGCCGTCGTCGGCGCGGACGGCGGCGACGACAGCGGCCCACAGGTCCTCGTCGGAGAAGGCGCTGCGCGTGGTGCCGACGACGTCGACGACTCCCGCCGCGTTCAGGGCGTCGTTCCAGGTCCCGAAGCGGATCGACGCCGTCTGATGGCCCGGGACCCCGTGCGTGCGGGCCCAGGCGGTGAACGCCGCGCAGGTGGTCTTCCCGGTCTCCGCGTGGAAGGCGCGCAGGTCCGCGATGATCGCCTGGTCGGAGTGCCCGTGGGAGGTCCGCGGAGTGTCGGCCGAGGCCGCCTCATGGCGCGACCGGCGACGGCCGAGGATCTCGCGGATCTGCTCGCCCGACAGGCCGAGCTCGGCGACCGCGGCGGCGATCGGCGCCGCAGGGTGCGCGGCCGACCATGCGCCGACGGCGGCCGCCTGCTCCGTCGCCCGGGCGGCGCCCATCGACTTCGCCGCGGCCTGCAGCGCGGTGCTGGACCAGGGCGTGGACCGGGCCAGGATCTGGCGGATGCGCTCACGGCTGACGCCGTAGAGGTCCCCGATCTCCTGGAGGGTCGCGCCGAAGGCGTAGAGGCGAGCGCTGCGGGCCGCGCGCTCGTCGCGGCATCCGGTGCCGGACAGGACGGTGTCGAGGAACCCCGGTTCGCCGAGCTCGACGATCCCCGCCTCCTGGTCCCGGGGCACTCGGGCCAGGCGCAGCACGTGGGCGTGCGGGATGCCGAGCTCGATCTCGGCATCGCCCCAGGCGGAATGCGCGAGATCCCGGCGCCATGCGCGCAGCCGGCGGCACAGCGCGATGTGGATCGCAGGGACGCCTCCGGGGACGAGAGCCGAGATCGCGGCGTCGACGTCGGCCGGCTCCGTCTCGAGGAGATCGGCGATCTCCTGCGCGAGGAAGCCCTGCTGCGCGAGGTCGAGGGAGCGCCGGACCGCCGAGCCGGTGAGCCGGACGGCGGCCAGCGTCGGCTCCGCCCGCTGCGCGGGGGCGGTCGGAGCGGAGGGGGCGAGCGGCTGAGCAGACATCGGATTCCCTTTCCCTCGCTGTCTCGCGGCGCTCTCCGCCGTCGTGCAGCGCGTGAGCACGAGCATGCTCCGGGGGTCCGACGGACGAGCCATCCCGGCTCAGAACCTCAGGTCACGTCTCAGCTCCTCAGGGCCCGCCTCAGGTCCGCAGCAGCGGCTCCCCGTCCCAGAGGCGCAGCGTCGTGTCGCGGAGATGGTTGACGATGATCGTGACGCCGGCGGCGTCGGCCATCGCCGGCGGCTCGGTGCCCGCGGGGTGCTCGACGAAGAGGCGACCGGTGCGGTGGCGGCCGCGGTCGGCGAGGGCGCGCTCGAGCTCCTCGCCGGTGAGGGGCTCAGCCATCACGCGGTCGTAGCCGTCCTGGCTGCGCCGGGTCCCGCCCGCGAACTCGGCGACGACGACATGCGGGAGCTCGACGAGCTTGACCTGCTTCGGGGTGAACCGGACGACCTGCATGAAGGCCACCGGCCGGCTGCCGCTGTCGGCCGCCCACCAGCGCGTCCCTGCGACGACGTCGCCGATCGCGAGCCGCGTGCGCTCGGGCGTGATCTGGGTGGTCGTCGGGTTCATGCGTCGTCCTCCGTCGCAGGGTGGGGGTTCCGCCGGGCCGGAGCGCCGGGATCGGGGTCGCGGGCTGGATCGAGGTCGCGGGCTGGGTTCACAGCATGATCCCCGCCCAGAGCCCGAGCCCGGCGGCGAGGGTCGCGCCGACGAGGGTGCCCAGCGCGTTGAACGCGGCGTAGACGGTGCGACGCTCCTGGAGCAGGCGGACGGTCTCGTAGCTCGCGGTCGAGAAGGTCGTGTAGCCGCCGAGGAAGCCGGTGCCGAGGACGACCTGCCAGGACTCGGGGGCGATGCGGGAGGTCACGAGCCCGGTGAGGAGCCCGAGCAGGAACGAGCCGGAGAGGTTGATCGCGATCGTCCCCCACGGCAGGGCGCCGCGCGTGCGGGAGCGGATCTCGGAGTCCAGCACGAACCGCGCCACGGCCCCGACCCCTCCGGCGACGGCGAGCGCGAGCAGCATCAGCGGCGCCATGTCACTCCCCCTCCTCGGTCGAGGCGGGGCGGCGGGCGCTCAGCGCCGTCGAGAGGGCGATGCCAGCGACGGTCGCGACCGCGCCGACGAGCACCGTGGTGAGCGCATAGCCGATCCCGGCGCCGGCCCGTCCTTCGCCGATCAGGCGGGCGCTGTCGGCGGCGAGGGCGCTGTAGGTGGTGAAGCCGCCCATGAACCCGGTGCCGAGCAGAAGGCGCAGATGCCGACGACGTCCCTGGTCGGGGCCGCGCCGGGCGAGGCCGTCGAGGAGCAGGCCGAGCAGGAACGCGCCGAGCACGTTGACCGCGAGGACCGCGACGGGGATGCCGCCCTGCGGCGGGAGGGCCTCACCGATCAGGGCGCGGGCCGCGGTGCCGGCCGCTCCGCCGACGAGGACGAGCGCGAGGATGCCGGGTCTGCGATGCGCGGGACGGTCGGGCTGCGTCGGATGGTCGGGTCGCGTCGGACGGTCGGGCTGCGTCGGTCGGTCGTTCATCGGACGCTCCTTCCCGGCGCAGGCCTCAGAGCCGGCCCTCACGGTACAGCCCCAGCAGCAGCTCCTGCGCCGCGGGCGTGTACTCGATGGACGTGTAGTCGCCGTTGCTCCCGGTCTTCTCGACCTCGAGCACGCCGAGGACCGCGGCGAGGCGGCTCGGCGTCCACTGCCCGGGCTCGCCCTCGAGCACCCCGGCCTCCGCCAGCCGACGGTTCAGCGCGGCGGCCCCGAGCGGGGCGTCCTCCGCGCGGATCGCGCCGATCCGCTCCCAGCGTCGCAGCACGGCCGACAGCGCACCCTGGACCGCGGGGTCGGCGTCGGCCGATGCTCCGGCAGGCTCCGCCGTCGCCGTCGCCGGCTCAGTCGTCGGCTCGGCCGTCGGCTCCTCAGGCTCGCTCGTCGGCTCAGCAGACACGACCGTCCACTCGGCCGTCGGCTCGGCCGGCGCGCTCGTCGGCCCATCGACCTGCATCGCGGGCTCGTCGGCCCCGGCGAGCAGGACGTGCGGGTCGATGCGCTGGGCGTGGCGGGCCATGACCTCGAAGACGGGGCCGTTGGCCCAGCGGTTCGGGGCGGCGACGACGAGGAAGAGGTCCTTCGCACGGGAGACGGCGACGTTCATGAGCGGGGGCGTCGCGTCGATGAAGGAGGACTGGCCGCTGTCCGTGCCGTAGACGGCGGAGAACAGCACGACGGGCCGTTCAGCGCCCTGGAGGCGATGCGCGGTGCCGACGGCGACGAGGGAGGCGAGGTCCGCGGGCACGGCGGAGCCGGGGTCGGCGGCGCGGGCCTCGCCGGCGGCGCGCCGGATCTCGGCGGTGATCAGCGACGCCTGGGCGGCGAAGGGGGTGACGACACCGATGAGGTCCTTGGGCTCGACGCGCTTCTCGGGGTTCTCGACGCGGTCGTGGTAGGTCGCGAAGAGCTCGGCGAAGTGCGCGACGATCCAGTCGGCGATGACGGCCGCCTCGACCGGGTTGACGCGGCTGGAGCCCTGGCGGCGGTCCTGCGATTCGGGCACGTCGATCCAGGCGAAGGCGGGGATCCGCCCGTGCAGGAGCGAGGACTTCGCCGGGCGCATCGGCTCCAGCTGGCCGCCGTAGAGGAGGTCGTTGCAGTACCCGATGATCTCCGGGTGGCAGCGGAAGTGCTCGCGCAGCAGCAGGCCGGGCTGGTCCTCGCCGTAGCTCCAGCGGGAGGCGTGGCTGGCGGCGCGCATGAGGCTCGAGGGGGTGGAGGCGGTCAGGCCGCGCTCCTGCAGTCCGCGCGCGGGCAGGCTCCGCCCCTGGTGATCGCGCGTCTGCGGACCGTCGGTCCATTCCGCGGGGGCGAGGCCCTCGGCGAGGGCGATCTCGCGGTCGGTCTCGTCGTCGAGCGACCAGATCGGCGCGAGCTGCTGCTCGTCGCCGACGATCAGCGCGCGCTGCGCGAGCCCCAGCAGGGGCAGGGCGAGGGGCGTGTCGACCTGGCCGGCCTCGTCGACGATCAGCAGGTCGATGTGGCCCCTGTCGGGTCGGCTCCCGTCGGGTGCCTTGTACGTCTGGAAGTACTTGGGCAGCTGGTAGACGGTCATGACGAAGCAGGGCGTGAGGGCCGCGGCCTGCGCCCAGTAGCGGTCGTTGATCTCCGCGGTGCTCTTCCAGCGCTCCTTGTCGGCGTCGAGGAACGCCTCGCCCTTCCGCACCCCGGTCCAGATCCACTGCGCCTCGTAGTAGTGCACGGCCAGCCAGAATTCCGCATAGCGGAGGGTCACGTCGAGGGTCCGGTCGAGCGCCGCGAGGTCCTCGCGCGTGCGCAGCTCGGCGACCTTCGGGTTCCCGCGCAGATGCGGGGACGCCTCCGCCTGCGCGCACAGCCGCAGATACGCGTCCGACGGGCCGTTCTCGTGCATGGCCTGCAGGAGCGCGAGGCGCAGGTCGTCGACCTCGGCGAGCGCCTCATGGAGGCGGTCCTGCACGCGGGCGGGCTCGTCGATGCTCCCGAGGTGGGCGTGCATGCGCCGCAGGAAGCGGTCGCGCGCGGTGGCGAGGTAGTCCTCGTCGCTGTAGGTCGCGTAGGCACCGCTGCGGTCGGACTGCTCGACGAGATGCCCGTCCTTGCGCGCCTGATCGAGCTTCGCCTTCGAGGGGCAGTAGACCGCGAGCGAGCGCAGGGGCACATCGGAGGCGGCCGCGGCGCCGTCGTCGGCGGCATCGGACCCGCCGTCGGACGAGCTGCCGGACGCGCCGTCGGCGTCGGCGTCGGCCTGCGGGATCCAGCGCAGGTCCAGGGTCCCCGGGTTCGCCTTCGCGACGGAGGCGAAGGAGCTGATGATGTTGGTGACGGCCTGGTTGTTGGTCGAGGTGCCGACGATGACCGGCGCATCCTCGCGCTCGAGCGCGCAGCGGGTGATCTCGGAGGCGACGACGGCCTGCAGCATGGTCGTCTTGCCGGTGCCGGGCGGTCCGCTGACGGCGGCGATCGTGCCGGGCCCGTCGACGAGATAGGCGTGCACGGCGCGCCGCTGCGAGGGCGTCAGTGGGTGCTCGTCGCTCATCGAGCCGCGGGCGAGGCGGGCGGCGGCGAGGAGCCCGCCGTCCGCGTGGATCCGGTCCTCGGGCGTGCGCGGCCCCTGATGCCCGGCGACGACCCGCTCGATCAGCGGGCCCGGGCTGCTCTCGCGCTGCAGTCCTTCATAGAGGTCGACGAGGGTGCGGGCGGGGAACATCCGCGTGTGCTCCTGGATGTAGCAGAGCTCGTGCTCGACGGTCGCGCCGACGGTTCCGTCGGCCGCGGCATCCGCGGCGAACTCCGCCAGACCCTTGCCGGCGACGCGGCGGAACATGTCCTCGGCGAGGTCGATGGCCTGGGCGAGGGTCTCGGTCCGGGAGATCCGGGCGGCGAGCTCGGCGGTCGCGAAGCGCCAGAACGTGCGCTGCGTGCCGACCATGACCTCGCGGTCGCTGACCCCGGGGACGGTGAGGCGCTCGATGGGGATCCACGGAGCGGTGAGCCCCTCGAGGTCCGGCTCGAGGCGCCCGTCGCGGTGGAGGACGGCGGGCAGCAGCAGGAGCCCCTGATGGGTGGACCCTCCGTCCTCCGGGATCGAGGCGAGGGAGAGGACGACGCTGATCGACGCGTCCTCCGTCTCCGTCGCACCGGCCTCCGACCCCTTCTTCGACGCCGCCTTCGACCCCGACTTCGATCCCGTCTTCGATCCCGTCTTCGCGGCGCGCTGGCGCGCCTGGCGGTCGTGGTGGTCGAACAGCTCCGCGGTGGGGTCCTCGGCGAGCGTGCCGCCGGCGATCTGCTCCCGGGCGGTCGCGATGAACGGGTCTCCGCCGCCGAAGGTCACCGCCTCGAGCTGACCGCGGCGCAGGACCTGCGCGAAGTGCTCCATCACCGTGCTCGTGGCTGCCATCCGGGCCTCTCGCTCTCGTTCCTCGGGCGCGCCCCCGCGCGCCGCGGCGAATCCGTGCCCGCCCTCGTCACCCCACCACGGGTCGCTGGCCTGCGGCAATCAGCACTCAGGATGAGGACGCGGGCTGAGCGTCGAGTCCAAGGTCGGGATCCTGGGCACGATCGTCGCCGAAGCCGCCGTCGAGCAGCTCCTTCCGCCGCGCCTCCTCGACGAGGGCCGTCCAGCGTTCCGCGGGCATACGGCCGCGCATGTCGGCGATCGCCCGCCGCACAGTCGTCGACGAGATGCCCGAGTGCTCGGTCAGGTCGGAGTCCGGAACATCGCCCCGCGGTTCCAGGTCCATCCAGTCAGGCAGCATGCGTCGGACCCGCCGGCGGGTTCCGACCCGGATCCGGCGGGGGTTGAACTGGCCGAGGCCGAGCAGGTCGAGCACCGCCTCGCGGTGGAGGAACGCCCCGTCCCCGGCGAGCGCGACGGCCACCGCGGGCTGCGTCAGAGACGTCGGCGGCACCCCGAGATGGACGTAGACACCCTGACCGTAGCCGCGCAGCGCACCGCGCGATGCCAGCTTGCGCACCTCGACGGCTGGGACGCCCGCTTCCTCCGCCTCGACCACCGTGACGACGGCATGCCGGGCCGAGGCGATCTCCCACAGATCCTGGCGATACCCCATCTCCCCACCTCCGCTAAAACCGTACCATTTTCGGTACGGTTTTGGCGCTCCTCAGAACCTCGCCGACTCCCGTTCCACCAGGGTGAACGCGGTCGTGTAGCGGCGGGCGGGGCCGTCGTGGCCGCCGATCCGCTCGACGAGCATGCTGACGGCGGCGCGCGCGAAGTCCTCGAGGTCGGTGTCGATCGTGCTGAGGCTGGGGGTGGAGTAGGCGGACTCGGTGACGTTGTCGAAGCCGACGACGGCCACGTCCTCGGGCACGCGGATCCCCTGCCGGGCGAGCTCGCGCAGGGCGCCGAGGCCGACGGCGTCGTTGAGGCAGAGGATCGCGTCGGGCCGCTCCCCCGTCTCCAGCGCGAGCAGGCGCCGGACCCCGTCGACGCCGTTCTCGTAGGTGACGTCCTCGACCGGCAGCAGCAGCTCCCAGGGGATGTCGAGGCCGCGGTCGGTGAAGGCCTGGGCGAAGCCCTTGGCGCGCAGGCCCCCGGTGCCCTCGATCGCGGAGCGCAGGAGCGCGAGGTCGAGCTCCCCGAGGGGCGGTCCGCCGAGGAGGGCGATGCGCCGGTGCCCGCGGTCGAGGAGCCGCCCGGTGGCGACGCGGACGGCGTCGGCGTTGGGGACGGTGACATGGTCGGCCCGCCCGTGGGCGAGCCAGTCGCCGGCGACCACGTACGGCAGCTGCTGGTTCAGGGCGTCGAGGCGGGCGCCGAGCGGGGAGCCCGCGAAGAGGATCCAGCCGTCGGCGGGCAGCATGTTCATCTCGCCGACGGTGCGCTGGAACTCCTCCATGTCGCCGTCGTAGCTGTCGATGATGACGTTGTAACCGCGGGCGCGGGCCTCGTCGATGATCCGCTGCGACAGCATCGGGATGAACGGCTGGGTGAAGCCGATGACGGCGAGTCCGATGAGGCCCGAGGACCCGCGCTTGAGGGAGCGGGCGGAGGCGTTGACGGAGAATCCGAGCTCGGCCATCGCCGCGAGGACCCGGTCACGGGTCTCGGGCCGCATGCTGCCGGTGCGGTTCAGGACGTTGGAGACCGTCTTGAACGACACCCCGGCCTCCGCGGCGACGTCCTTGATCGTCACCCGTCGGCGCGGCGCCGACGGCGGGGCCGACGGCGGGGCCGTCTCGGCGGCCGACGGGCCCGCCGATCCCTCGGGATCCTGCTGCGTCATCGCTCCTCCTCCGCCCGCCGATCCGTTCACGATCCTCCGCTCACGTTCCGTTCAGGATGCCAGGCGGAGCGCCCGCAGGCGGGCGCAGCGGACGGCGAGGACCACGGAGAGCAGCAGCACGCCGAGGAAGTCCGCGGTCACCAGCGAGAGGATCGCGCACACGACGAGCCACCCCGTGATCTTCCGGGAGCCCGGGGCGTTGCGCAGGCCGACGGTCGCGACCAGCAGCGTCACCAGGCCCATCAGCAGGACCGCCGCGCCGTACACGTCGATCACGCCGGAGACCTGGTTGACCACGGAGGCCGAGGAGATCTCGCCGGCGTCCTCGAGGGTCGTGTACCCGGTCTCGAGGAACCAGCCGGAGTAGAGGAACAGCGTCACCGAGGCGAGCAGCACGTGGTAGCCGCCGGCGACCATCATGAGGATCCGCTCGGCCCGCGGGGCGCGGCCGGAGCCGACGGGCGCGGTGCGCGCCCGTCGGCCCGCGAACGGGGTGCGCGCCTGCGGGGCGCCCGCCTGCGCGGCGTGCGTCTGCGGGGTCTGCTGGGTCTGGATCTGCGCGGTCATGGCCTCAGCCCTTCAGTCCGGAGCTGATGTTCAGCGACTGCAGGAAGTAGCGCTGGGCGAAGAGGAACAGCAGCAGGGTCGGGATGATCGCGAGGCAGGTCGCGGCCATGAGCGTGCCCATCTGGTTGTACTGGCCCATCTGGCTGCTCAGCAGCTGCAGGCCTGCGGTGACGGGCATCTTGGTGATGTCGTTGAAGACGATCGTCGGCCACAGGAAGTCGTTCCAGGCTCCGGTGAAGGAGAACAGGAAGATGACGATGAGGATCGGCTTGATCGCGGGCAGGATGATCCGCCAGAAGATCTGGAAGCTGCTCGCGCCGTCGATCTCGGCGGCCTCGTCGAGCTCCTTGGGGATCGTCTTCATGAAGTTGCGGACGAGGAAGATGTTCGCGACGTTGCCGAGGCCCGGGATGATCACGGCCCAGTAGCTGTTGACCCAGCCGAGCGCCGTCACGATCCGGTACTGCGGGATGATGTTGACGACCGAGGGGAACAGCGAGATCAGCAGCAGGGTGAAGAAGAGGGTGTCGCGTCCGCGGAAGGTGAGGCGGGAGTAGCCGAAGCCGGCGAGGGCGACGACCGTGACCGACAGGACCGCGTGGCCGATCGAGATGATCAGCGAGTTCTTCATCCAGGCGAGCACGGGGTAGCTCGCGGCGGATTCGATGAGGGTCATGTAGTTGGTGGTGACCCAGTGGGCGGGCAGGAAGCTGAACGCGTTCATCGCGAAGTCCTCGACGGACTTGAACGAGGTGAACACGGTGAACAGCACGGGGATGATCCAGATCGCCGCGAGGGCGATGAGGACGACGTAGATCGCGATCAGGGAGGGGCGCAGCGGGCTCTTCGCGTGCAGGGTCGTGCTCGACATGGGATTCAGTCCTCCCGGTTCATGAAGATGATCTGGACGACGGAGATCAGCATGAGGATCACGCCGAGCAGGAGGGCCATCGCCGAGGCCATGCCCGCGGCGGCGGGTCCGGCCGGGAAGGCGAGGTCCTTGATCTCCATGAGGATGACGCGGGTGGAGCTGGCCGGTCCGCCCTGGGTCAGCATCAGCGGCTGGCCCCACACGTTGAAGGCGCCGACGGTGGTCATGATCAGCGTGTAGAACAGCGGCAGGCGGATCCCCGGGAGGGTCACGGAGAAGAACGTCCGCACCGCTCCCGCACCGTCCATGGAGGCGGCCTCGTAGAGGTTCTGGTCGACGCCGGAGAGGGCCGAGCGGTAGATGATCAGATTGCCGCCGATGCCTCCCCACACGGTGAGCACGAAGATCGTCACCCACGCCCACGGCTGGGTCCCCAGCCAGCTGACGTCCAGGCCGAACATCGAGTTGATCAGGCCGAACTGCGAGTTGAAGACGAGCTTCCACACGAGCGCCGCGGCGGCGATCGAGATCAGGCCCGGGATGTAGAAGATCGCCTGGAACAGGCCCGCGAGCTTCAGGTCCTTCGTCTGCAGGGCGGTCGCGAGCAGCAGCGGGACGCTGATGCACAGCGCCACCGAGAGGACGACGAACAGCAGGGTGTTGCGCAGGCTGCGGAAGAACACGAGATGGAAGTAGGAGTCCGGGTCGAAGATCAGCCGGAAGTTCTCCAGGCCGATGAACTCGGGCGTCCCCATCAGGTTCCAGCGCGTGAAGGCGAGGTAGATGCCGAAGACGATCGGGATGGCGCCGAACACCGCGAACACGATGAAGTGCGGGGCGATGTACGGGATGGCCTTCAGCAGGCCGCCCTTCCTGATGGGGCGGCGGGGTCCGTCGGCAGGCCGACGGGCAGCGGAGGCGGAGTCCGCGGGATCGGTCGCGGGGCGCGGCGTGGCGAGGGTGCTCATGCGGACTGCTCCTGGATCTGGATCTGCGCCTGCGTCTGCTGGTCGAGGAGCGCGAGCCCCTCCTCCATCGTCACGTTGCCGAAGATGATGTCGTTGAAGGTGCCCCAGCCGGTGGTCGCATAGCCGCCGTAGACGTAGTTCGAGGAGCGGATGTACGACATCTCGGTCTCGTCGCGCGTGTAGAGCGACTGCAGGTACTCGGCGTACTCCGCGGATTCGATGTCGTCGATGTTCGGCGACAGGGAGCCGGTCTCGACCCACATCATCCAGTTCTCGCGGACGAACTCGATGAAGGCGGCCGACGCGGCGGTGCGCTCCGGCGAGCGGTTCTCGTCCTTCAGCTGCACCCAGTTGGACTGGTAGAAGAAGTTCGCGGGGCTCTCGGCGCTGAACTGGAGGGCGTTGGTGAGCCCCAGCTTCTCCTCGCCGAGGGTCTCCTTCATGTTGCCCTGCGCCCAGGTGCCGATGATCGCGAAGACGCAGCTGCCGGAGCCGAACAGCTGCTCGGCGTCGGAGTCGAGCGGGGCCATGAGGCCCTCGTCGTAGAGGTCCTTGAGGGCCTGGATCGCGTCCCGCCAGGGCTTCGCGGTCATGTCCTTCACGCCGGTCTCGAGATCGCCGCCGGCGCCGTAGAACAGCGACATGATCGCCCACGGCAGGTTCTGCTGCGCGAGCGCGTACATGCCCTCGGGCAGCTTCCCGGCCATCGAGCGGATGTCGTCGATGGTCACGAAGCCGTCCTCGAGGATGGATTCGAGGCCGTACTCGGCGATGAGGTCCTTGTTGTAGTAGAGGACCTCGGAGAACAGGTAGAGCGGGATGCCGTAGGGCTTGCCGTCGATGAGGACGGCGTCCCAGGACGTCGGGAGGAAGGCGTCCTCACCGAGGTTCGGCTGGAGGCGGATGTACTCCTCCATAGTGTTCAGCGTGTCCTGCATCTGCAGTGTGGCCATGCCGAACTGGTCCTGGATGACGAGATCGGGGATGTTCTTCCCGGTCTGCAGGACGCTGTAGATCTTCGTGTTGAGGTCGTTGCCGTTCATCGGCTGGAACACGACCGGGAAGTCGGGGTCCGTGGCGTTGTAGGCGTCGATGATCTTCTGCATGTAGGGGCCGTCGTCGCCGACGAGCCCGTTCCAGAAGTACAGCTTGCCGTCGTCCGTGCCGCTGGAGCAGCTGCTCAGACCGGTCGCGGCGCCGACGGCGGCGGTGCCTGCCGCCATCGCCTTCAGGACGCTGCGGCGAGCGGGGCGGATGGGTCCTTCTCTCATCGTGTCTCTTCCCTGGCGTCGTTGCTCGTGGGCTGGTCCGCGCGGGGGCGCGGGCCGAGCGAGGTGCGGCGAGCCGGACCGGTCGAGGCCCGTCCGACGGAGGATCCCGAGGCCGGTTCCGGCCCGATGGTCCAACGTTGTACTCACGGCAGTGCGGGTAACGTACACCCGCTCCCGGGGTGCGCGCAATGCACTTCTGCAACGTTGTGAATGCTGGGAGCGGAGCGCCCGACGGGCGGGCGGGGTCAGCGGACGGTGATCGTCAGCTCGACCTGCTCGCGGGCCGGGTCGAGGTCGCGCTCGGCGCTCATCTCGAGGCACGGCCGGCCGTCGGCCGCCCAGTGGACGCGGCGCACGCCCATGCGTCGGCCGAGCGAACGGCCCGCCTCGTCGTGCGGGACCGCGTGGTAGATCATCAGGTCGTCGCCGGTGGCGGGGTCGCGCCAGAAGGCGTTGTGGCCGGGGCCGAACTCGCCGGGGACGGACTCCTTGGTCAGCGCCGGATAGCCCTGCCAGTCCCAGACGGCGGGATCGAGGAGGTCGGCGCCGGTCGTGGCGCGCAGCAGGCCGACGGCGTAGAGGTCCGGCAGGCCGGTGCTGGACCCGGAGATCGTCACCCACAGGTCCTCGCCGCGGCGCAGGAGGTACGGGCCCTCGTCGACGGAGGTCTCGCAGCGGTCCCAGCCGTGGCGGGGGCGCAGGATCGTGACGGGATCGCTGGTCAGACGCCAGGGCTCCGCCGGATCGATGGTCGCGATGAGCACGTCGGCCGATCCCGCGACCGCGTTCTCGGGGTTGCGGTCGAGCATCTCGCGGTCCGACCACATGACGTAGTGCCGGCCCGCGTCCTCGAAATAGGTCATGTCGAGGCTGATGCCGGTGGGCGAGAGCGCACTGCCGTCGGCGCGGACCACGCGGTGCGGCTCCTCCCAGGCGGCCGGGTCGAGCGGGTCGCCGGTGCAGCGGGCGACGACGCACTGCACGCTCGTCCAGCCCTCGCGGCCGACCGTCGTGAACACCCAGGGCGAGCCGCCGACGACGTGGATCTCCTGCGCCCAGATGTTCACGTGGGTCTCGCCCTCGCGCGCGACCCGCAGCACCTCGACCGCCTCGGCGTCGCGCAGCCCCTCGAGGGTGCGGGCCGCGCGGATCCGCACGCCCGTGTCGTCGCTCCCCGTGAGCAGCAGGCGTCCGCCGACCTCGGCGATGCACGGGTCCGACAGCGGCTCCTCGCGGAACGGGAAGGGGTAGTCCTGCCGACGGATCCGACCCTCGACCCGGTGCGCGCCGGGGATGCTCGTGTCGACCGCGGCGAGCGCGGCGGCGTCCCAGTCCACGCGCTTCTCGTGCGTCGACCCGTCGCTGTAGGTGCAGGTCACGTGCGCGGGGAGGTCGGTCGCGGTGAGGCGCGCGCCGTGGTGGACGGCGAGCTGCGGGGCCACGTGGCCGGTGTGCACGATCGTGCCGAGCCGGTCGCGCAGGAGCCGCGCCTGCGCGGCGGTGATCGCGAGCGCGTTGCCGGGGACGGCGCCGGGGATCGCCGGGTCGACGAGCTCCGGGTCCAGGAGGTCGGAGCCGATGAGATCCGGGCCGACGGCCGCAGCGGCGTCCGCGCACGTCGCGAGGGTGCGGCTGACGCAATGCATCCGGCGGGGCGCGATGCTCGCGGCCGCGTCGCCGGGCTCGGCGCCGGGCGAGTCGCCGGTCGCGCCGCCGCCGACGGGGACGACGTCCCAGGTGCAGAGGAAGGCGCCCACGCTCGCGGACCAGCGGGCGCGCGGGCGGCGGATCCCCTCCCCCGCCTGCAGCGGGACCTCGACCACGGTCTCGTCGCTCCACGTGACGAGGTCGCTCGAGCGGTAGACGACGAGCTCGCCGCCGTCGGGCCGGCCGGGGGTGCCGTGCGGCCGACGGACGGCGAGCAGCGCATAGCCGCCGTCTCCGTCCTCGAGCAGCCACGGGTCGACGACGGTGCGGGTGGTGCCGTCGGGCCGGTCGCTCGTGAAGTCCGCGGTCGCGAAGACGACGCCGGTGCCGTGACGGAGGGGCTCGAAGGGTCCGCCGTCGGTGCTGAGGGCGAAGTGGACGGACTCGTCGAGGTCCGTGAGGAGCCCGCGGGTGTGCGTGATCGCGGGATTCGTGTAGTGCTCGGCGCCGTGGACCGTGTAGGCCAGGATGCGGGTCATCGGGATCCTCGGAAGGGTGCGAAGGGAACAACGTTGTACTCGGTGCGCACGGTAGCAGTCGAGCTCTCCGAGATCGAGGGGGCGGGCGCTGCATCTTCATGCGCCGTGACCGCTCCCCCGCTCATCTGACTGACACACCTGAACGGCACAATGGTCACAGGGCTTGCACTACTCAAAACAGGTCTGACGAACCGGAGGTTCTCATCATGGTGATGCTCATCCACGGAGCCATCGGAGCATTGCTCACGATCGGACTCTACCAACTCATTCGTGTGAACTGGCCGCGCGCGTACTACGGACCGGATGAAACCTTCGCAGCGTTCATCTCATCATCTCCGTTGAAGTACGCCGCATTTCGCATGCTTCCCGTGTCAGCCATGGTGGCATCAATCGGAGCCTACGCGTCACGATCGAGCGACACGACACTCTGGGCTCTATCCGGATGGTTTACCGTCACCTACCTGGGAACCACTTCCGCAATGCTCTTGATCACACGACGAAAGTACGGGCGACGGCCGTCGATTGTCGACGCCGAATGGATTTTACTCTCTTCCACCTTGGTGGCACTGTCCGCCATCGGCGGCACCCTCCTTGCACCCTTCGCAGAGCGAATCCTTCCCGATTCGAGCGTCCTCACAGAAGCGGTCGTCACGGCCGTCTTCGTCGCGCTCCTCATTCAGATAGGAAAGACCCTCAAGCTCAACGAGTTTAACGCCGACGATCTCGCCTCCCGAGCCATCCGACGCAATGCTCAGAATCTCGAAGACCTCGAAGCGCAAGCATTTGAACTGAAGGTCCGTCCAGAGCCCATCATGGCAATCCTCGTCGCTGAGTCCATCCAGAGACCCCCATGGTTCCAGAGGCTGGAGGGAATCCGCGCCGAGCTCTGGCGCGGAGGCACTGTTGGTCCACTACAAGTCCCCGCCACCTCTCGACAGTCGGCTCGCGCTTTGAGGCGCCTGGATCTCGCCGCCTATCTGGACGCAAAGCCGACAATCAGAGCTCTGGTCCAAGCTAACTCCAACGACGCCACCATCTCGACCGACATCATCTACAGCTTGCACAACGCTTCACGCGGGTTCGTCGCACTGTGCGGCGCTATTGAGCAACGCCTATCCGCCAGAACCTACATGCACCCAATCACCCTGCAAGGACCCACTCCCCTCATACGATGCAGTTCGATGACGATCTCGAACAAGGGAATCCTTGTCCAGCTGGACGTCGACTTCGAGTCGAGCAACGCCACTACCGTGGAGATCCATCCCCCGAACGCTCAGGCAGCACTTCGATGGAGATCCTCTTCACCGGATCCGAAGACATACTTCGGCTCTCCGGAGGGATTCTTCGAGCCCTGGGAGGTCGTCTCACTGAATGAGGATGGCGAGATTATCGGAGTGACATCTTTTTCCATTCAAGAGAAAGTTCATTCAACTCCTCGCTGGGATTGATCATCGCTCCCCCTCGAAGACAACCAGCGCGCCGAAAGGCGCGCGGCTACGAAAGGTCCCTCTCAGCATCCTTGCCGTCGGCCCCCTGCGCCTCCTCGGCCAGGCGCCGGGTGATGCGGTGGGTGTAGCCGTCGACGGAGCGCTGCGCATGGTCGCGGGTGCGCCGGACGCTCGCGAGAGCGCGGGCGGTCGCCGCCCGGTCGAGGGCGGCGAGGGGGCGGAGCTGGCGGTTCGCGCGTCGGCCGGTGCCGCGGGCCCATCGCGCATGCGCGATGGAGTCGACGAGCGCGAGGACGACCAGGGGTGCGAGGAGCACGAGGAGCAGAGCGAAGGGCCAGGCGTACTCGGTCGCGATCACCGCGCAGCTGACGTAGACCGCGGCATTCATCGCGACGAGCACGACGACGGCGACATGCCCCTCGCGCTGGAACGACGAGGTGATCCCGACGTGGACGAGCACCTGCACGACCATGCTCAGCACGAGCGCGAGGACCAGGAACAGCGCGGCCGTGGCGAGCCCGTCGGCGCCGAAGCGGAGGGCGCGTCCGCCGACGAGCAGAGAGACCCCGAGCCCGATCGCGACCGGCACGGCGAGGACTCCCGCGGCGAGGGGGACGGCCTGGAGGATCGTCCCGCGCGGGAGCACCTCGAGCCGATGCAGGAGCGCCTCGGCCGCACGGACCCGCTGCTGGGCGAAGCTGCGCAGGGTCTCGTCGTCGCCGAGCTCGAAGGTGCCGATGATGATCCCGACCCACACCTGCAATGCATAGACGGGCAGCACGATCAGGAGGTTCCCGCCGTCGTCGGCCTCGACGGCGACGTGGACGATCGACGCGAAGATCGCGGGCGTGACCATGACGATCGCGGCGAGTGAGAACGAGTCCAGGGTGCCGCGGAGCTTGGACTCCTCCATCCGGTCCCCATGCACGATCTGGCCGGAGACGATCGCGATCAGGCATGCGAGCTGCACGGTCATCACGACCCCGAGGGCGCCCATGAGCTCGCCCTCGACGGGCCCGCCGAGCTCGGCGATCCGGTCCAGGAGCGTCACGCTCAACGGGGCATCCGGCCCGTTCTGGATGACGGCGATGACGAACAGCACCCCCGCCCCGACGGCCGTGATCAGCAGGATCTGGCTCAGCGCCACCCGCCGCCAGTCCCGCCGGCCGACCTGCCCCGGAACGACGACTTCCCCATCGGACGACATTCCGACACCTCTCATCCTGTTGCGTTCCGCCGTCGGGCCGGAATGCGGATGCAGGGGCCGAACGGAACGTCGAGCAGAACTCCAGGTCGCGCGGTGCGACGCGGCTCTGGGACGAGCATCGCAAATTCTGTGCGGGTTTCCCACCGGGCGGCGGATGATCATCCGCGGGGGATGAGCGGGGCGGCCGTCAGGTCGCCGCGCCCGTCGTCAGGCGAGGAGCGCGTCGAGCTCGTCGGCGCTCAGCGGTGCCGGCGCCGGGGTTTCGTCGACGTCGAGCGTTCCTGCCTCGACGCCGAGCATCCAGGCGAGAGTGCCTCGCCTGATGTCCCCGGCGGCGATGCGTTCGAGATGCGCGGATATCAGCCACGCCGGGAACCGTCTCGCCGAGGCCGCGGTCGTGTGCCGGACGATCGGCTCCTCCGAAATGAGCAGCTCATCGGCGAAGGCGCGGGCCGCTTCGTCGCAGGCTGCATCACCGGAGGGGGCGCCGGCGGCGGACGTGCCGTCGGAGGCATCGAGCACGAGCCGTCCGAGCTCGTGCGCGAGCCGGCGGTTCTCCTCGCACCAGCTCCCGGTCGCGGGCAGGAGGATCACCGCCCGCCCCAGGTCCCGCACCGCGTGCGACGTGCTGAGCTCGCCGAGGCGGATGACGTCGACGTCGATCTCGGCGAGGCGCTCGGCGAAGCATTCGGTGAAGCCCGGACGGAGGAGCGCTCGCAGTGCGGCAGGCGTCTGCGGGAGGTCGCCGGTCGCGGGGACATCGCCCGCCTGCTCGTAGGCGAGACGCACGTCGTCGAGGATCGACCGATCGGCGTCCGCACGGCTCACCGCGGAGCCGGCAGGGTCAGCAGGGTCGACGGGGAGGACGTGCCACCGGGGGTCCTGCTCTCCGGTGATCAGGCGGTGGAGGTCGGCGCCAAGGATTTCCGAGATCTCGACCAGTTCCCCGGCAGCGAATCCTCGCCGTCCCTGCAGCGCTCGCGAGAGGTCATCGTCCGACATTCCGGCGCGTAAGGCGAGTTCCCTCAGCGTGAACGGGGAATCGTCGAGAGCGGTACGCACACGGGACTCGATGGTATTCATGCATCCTCCCGACGAACCGCTCGACATCTTCCTCAGCGATCATCGCTCACAGGACGCGGTGCGCACGAGATCTTTTCCCGGACTTCGCGTGCGGCCCTTGTTGCTCGTGTTCCCCGTATGCCACGGCCGCCCTCGTCCCATGCCCATCCAGGCCCTCGCGACCACCCCTTGACTACGCAGTCAAGCGCGCCTACGCTCCCCCATCAGCGACCGTCGCGACCTCGAGGAGGAGGTGCCATGCCGAGCAGTCCCGCTGTCCCCAGGACGCCCCGCATCACCACCGCCGGCCCTGTCGACGGCGTCGTCCCGTCGCGTCGCACGGTCTCGATGAAGGACGTCGCCGCGCACGCGCAGGTCTCGCAGAAGACGGTCTCCCGGGTGGTCAACGGGGAGCCGCATGTGCGGGAGGAACTGCGACTTCGGGTCCAGGCGGCCATCAAGGAGCTGGACTTCCGGCCGAACGCGGCGGCGCGCTCGCTCGTCACGCGGCGGACCCGTCGGATCGGGGCGGTCGCCTTCGGCACCGCGTTCCACGGTCCGGCGTCGTCGCTCGCGGCGATGGAGTCGGCGGCGCGCGCGGGCGGCTATTCGCTGAGCGTGATGCGCACGGACACGACCGATCGGGTCGAGCTGCAGGCGTCGATCGACTCCCTGCTCGCCGAGGGCGTCGAGGGGATCGTGCTGTCCGAGCCGCTGCACTTCGAGGAGGCGGCGCTGACGATCCCTCCGGACGTCGCGGTGCTGACCCTCGGGTCCGTCGGCCTGACCGCTCGCGACGACGAGATCCTCGTCGGCGCGGACGAGGAGTCCGGCGCCCGTCAGGCGACCGCGCATCTGCTCGCGCTCGGCCACCGCAGCGTCCACCACATCTCCGGCCCGGAGGCCTGGGAGTCGAGTCGGCTCCGACGGGCCGGCTGGGCCGGCGTGCTCACCGAGCACGGGATCGAGGTGCCGGAGCCGGTCGCCGGGGACTGGACCCCGCGCAGCGGCTTCGAGGCCATGACCAACCTGCTGAGCAGGGACGACATCCCGACGGCCGTGTTCGTCGCGAACGACCAGATGGCCATCGGGGCGATCTCGGCGGCCGCGCGGCAGGGTCTGCGGGTGCCCGAGGACCTCAGCGTCGTCGGCTTCGACGACATCGACGTCACCGAGTTCCTGCCGGTCCCGCTGACGACGCTGCGCCAGGAGTTCGGCGTCGCGGCGCACAGCGGCATGGGTCTGCTCATGCAGGCCATCGACGGCACCCGCCCGCATCATGCGCGGCAGCTGGTGCCCCTGTCCTTCGTCAGCCGGTCGACCACGGGTCGGCCGCCCAGAGCCCGGGCCGACGAGCAGCCCCCGCCCGAGCAGCAGCCCTAGCGCGAGCAGCGGGCCGCGCTCGAGCAGCAGCCCTGGCTCGAGCGGACCCGCTCGACGCCCGACGCCCCACCGCGCACGGCCTCCCCACCCGGGAGGAGGTGCGCTCGCACGGACCGCCCCATCCCCCGGCGGCATGTCGTACCCACAATTGACAGCGTAGTCAGGAGTGCTTCACGTGTCCTTCTCCCTTCAACCGTCACGGCCGTCGCTGCCGTCACGGCCAGCCCGGCCGTCGATCCCCCGCCGCCAGGTGCTGCGCGCCGGCGCCGCGCTCACCGCAGGGCTCGGCCTCACGGGTGCGCTCGGCGCCTGCGGCACCCGCGCCGACACCACCGCCATCACCTCCGGCGAGGTCCCCCTGGACCTCTGGACCCACGACGACGGCTACATCCAGTTCTTCACCGACGCGATCGCGGTCGCCGAGGCGGACTCGGACTTCGTCTACGACCTGGACGTCACCAAGATCGGCGCGTCGGACCTGGTCACCAAGCTGATCGCGCAGGCGGTCGCCGGCACGGGCACGCCCGACGTCGCCGGCCTCGAGATCGGCGCCTTCGCCCGCATGCTCCGCGGGGAGATCGCCCCGGAGCTGCTGGTCGACCTCAGCGAGGACATCGCGCCGATGCAGGACGACCTCATCACCGCGCGCCTGACCCCGTACTCGAAGGACGGCGCCGTCTACGCGCTGGACTCCGACACCCCCGTCACGGTGCTCTACCACCGCTCCGACGAGTTCGAGCGGCTCGGGATCGACCCCGAGTTCGGGACCTGGGAGGACTTCGCCGAGGTCGGCCGCTCGCTCTACGAGTCCGACGAGCTGTCCCTGGGCGCCTTCGCGGTCAACGACCCGGGCGGCACCGTGCAGTGCTTCCACATCCATCTGCTCCAGCGCGGCGGCGATCTCTTCGATGCCGACGGGAACCCGACCCTCGAGACACCGGAGGCGGAGGAGGTGCTCGCCTTCCTCGTCGACGGCGTGCAGAGCGGGTTCCTCACGACCGTCGCCGACATGTACGGGCCGAGCATCCAGAGCGGGCTGAAGTCCGGGCAGATCCTCGCGGTGAACATGCCGTCCTGGTATTCGAGCTACGGCATCCAGCCCAACGTCCCCGAGCAGTCGGGGCAGTGGCGGGTGGCGGCGCTGCCGGTGTTCGCGGGCGGCGGCCATCGGGCCGGCGTCGGCGGCGGCACCGGCTTCGCGGCCCTGCGGGACAAGCCCGCGACCGCGGCCGCGCGGAACCTCGTGGTCTCCGGCTATCTGGACCCGGCGCAGCAGGTCAAGCGCTACCAGGACCTCGGCTATCTGCCGACGCTGCGCTCGGTCTACGACGATCCGGAGCTGCTGGCGCTGGAGAACGAGTACTTCGGCGGGCAGAAGCTGTTCGAGGTCTTCCGCGACATCGTCGACGACGTCCCCGACGTCCACCAGAGCGCGAACACCTCGATCATGTCGACGGTGCTCTCGGGCCACATCCTGCGAGCGTTCAAGGGCACGGTCTCCCCCGCCCAGGCGCTCTCCGACGCGACCGAGGACTTCCTCGGCCAGGCGAAGGGCTGACCGCCATGACCACGACCGCTGCACCCCGCACCCCGGCGGCGCGCCCGGCCGGCGCCCCCACCGGGCACCGCGCCCCCGCACGGCGCTCCCGCTCCCTGCGCGGAGGCGTCGCCCCCTACGCCTTCATCGCCCCCTTCTACATCCTGTACGTGCTGTTCATGATCGTGCCGATCGGCGCGGCCATCTACCTGAGCCTCACCGAATGGGTGGGCCTCGGCGCCCCCGAGTTCGTGGGCCTGCGCAACTACGGGAACCTGCTGAGTGATTCGAGCTTCGCGACGGCGCTGACGAACTCGCTCGTCTACACCCTCATCGCGGTGCTCATCGTGGTGCCCTGCGCGCTGCTGATCGCGCAGGCGCTGAACACGAAGGGCCTGCGCTTCCGCGACCTGTTCCGCGTCGCGTTCTTCGTGCCGATGGTGATCTCCCCGATCGTCATCGCGCTCATCTACAGCCTGATCTTCGACGCCGACTACGGCCTGCTGAACGCAGGGTTGAACGCGGTCTTCGGGCTGCCGCATGTGGACTGGCTCGGGGATCCGACGCTCGCGAAGGGCGCGATCGGCTTCGTGCTGCTGTGGCGGACCGTCGGCTATCTGACGATCTTCTTCCTCGCGGCCCTGCAGAACGTGCCCGCCGAGCAGTACGAGGCGGCGGCGCTCGACGGCGCCGGACGCGTCCGCACCTTCCTCGCGGTCACCGTCCCCGGCATCAAGCCGATCGCCGCCTTCGTCATCGTCACCTCGTTCATCGGCGCCGCCCAGCTGTTCGACGAGCCCTACCTGCTCACCAAGGGCGGCCCCGGGGAGGCGACGATCTCCGTCGCCATGTTCATCTACCGGGCCGCCTTCGAGCGCCAGCAGTTCGGATACGCCGCCGCGGCCGGCGTGGTCCTGTTCGCCATCGTCTTCGCCGTCAGCCAGGGCCTGAACCGGCTGCTCGGGATCGGGAGGGACTCATGAGCACCATCGGCACCACCGCCTCGCCCCTCGGCTCGTCGGCGCACGGCGATGCCGCGCCCGTCGGCCGACGATCGGACGGCCGACGCACGCCGACGAGCACCCCGGCGATCGTCCGCCGCGGCCTGCTGTACGCGACGCTCGTCGTGCTGCTGGTCGTGTTCATCCTGCCGCTCGTGTGGGCGCTCAGCGGATCGTTCAAGCAGCGCGGCGACATCTTCTCGACGCCCCCGAGCCTGATCCCCGATCCGGCGACCCTCGAGAACTACCGGAACCTGCTGAGCACGCAGCCGTTCTGGTCCTGGTTCGGGATCAGCATCGGCACGGCGACGATCGCGACCGTCGTCTCAGTGTTCGTGTGCGCGATGGCCGGCTACGGCTTCGCGAAGTTCCGCTTCCGCGGGAAGCGGGTGCTGTTCGCGATCATGTTCAGCTCGCTGTCGGTGCCCTTCGCGGTCATCCTCATCCCGCTGTTCATCCTGGTGGTGAAGAGCGGTCTCGCGAATCCGTGGTTCGCGCTGATCGTGCCGTGGGTGGCTCCGGCGTTCGGCATCTTCATGATGCAGCAGTTCATCGTGCAGGCGATCCCCGACGAGCTGCTGGAGTCCGCCCGCATCGACGGCTCGAGCGAGTTCGGCACCTTCTACCGGGTGGTGCTGCCGCTGCTGCGCCCGTCCCTCGGGGCGCTCGGCGTGTGGAGCTTCCTGCAGAGCTACAACAGCTTCATGTGGCCGCTGGTGATCATCTCCAACACGAACCAGTTCACGCTCCCGCTGGGCCTGAACATCCTCTACGCGTCCGAGAACCGCAGCTACGACCTGGTCCTCGCGGGCGCCGTGCTCGCCTCCATCCCGACGATCCTCGTGTTCATCCTGCTGCGCAAGCAGCTCCTCGAGGGCCTCGTCGCGGGCGCCGTGAAGGGCTGACGCCCGCCCCGGCCCGTCGCGGGCCCCGTCCTCACCCGCACTCCCCTCGCGCATTCCCGTCTCGCGCTCCCGTCGCACGTCCGTCGCGCGCCCCCGTCGTCCCGAAAGGACCCCGCTCATGACCCAGGATCTCCAGCTCCCCCAGCTCCCCGACCAGGTGCTCTTCGGCGCCGCGTACTACCACGAGTACCAGCCCTCGCCGCGGCTCGAGGAGGACATGCGCCTCATGCGGGAGGCCGGCTTCAGCGTCATCCGCGTCGGCGAGTCCGTGTGGTCGACGTGGGAGCCGGAGGACGGCGTCTTCGACCTCGACTGGCTCGCGCCCGTGCTCGACGCCGCCCACGAGAACGGCATCCGCGTCATCCTCGGCACCCCCACCTATGCGGTCCCGATGTGGCTCGCGCGGCAGGTGCCGGAGATCAACGTGGAGCGCCGCAGCGGGCAGCGGATGGGCTGGGGCGCCCGCCAGGAGATCAACTATGCGCATCCGGCGTTCCTGTTCCACGCGGAACGGATCATCCGGAAGATCGTCGCGCGCTATGCGGAGCATCCGGCGGTCGTCGGCTATCAGGTCGACAACGAGCCCGGCAACGAGATCTTCGCGAACGACCAGGTGTTCCAGCAGTTCGTCGACCATCTGCGGCGCACCTACGGCAGCGTCGAGGCGCTGAACACCGAGTGGGGGCTGACGTACTGGTCGCACCGGCTGAGCGACTGGGCGGACCTGTGGCGGCCGGATGCGAACGCGCAGCCGCAGTACGCGCTGGCCTGGCGCCGCTTCCAGGCGGGCATCACGACGTCGTTCATCGGCTGGCAGACGGAGGTGGTGCGCGAGTACGCGCGCGCCGACCAGTTCGTCACGACCTGCATCTCCTACGACCGTCCGACGCTCGACGAGGAGGCCGTCGCCCGCACCCTCGACGTGACCGCCGGGAACCCCTACTACCGCATGCAGGACGCGCTCGCCCTCCCTCGTCTGAGGGATGACGCGCAGCATTGGACCACCTCGGGCGTGTGGTCGCTGGTGACGCATGCGGACCGCATGTTCGGCACGAAGCAGGCGCCGTTCCTCGTCACGGAGACGAACGCGCAGGCCATCGGCATGACGTGGATGAACGAGCCCGCCTATGACGGGCAGTGGCGCCAGGCAGCGTGGGCGCTGATCTCCCGCGGCGCCGCGATGATCGAGTACTGGCACTGGCACACCCTGCATGCGGGCGCCGAGACCTATTGGGGCGGGATCCTCCCCCACTCCCAGCAGCCGGGCCGCGTCTACCGGGAGCTCGCCGGCATCGGCGAGGAGCTCGCGAAAGCAGGGGCCGCAGTCACGGGCCTGACCCCGCATGCGGATGTCGCGCTGCTGTTCGACACCGCCTCGAAGTGGGCGCTCGCGGAGCATCCGGCGCTCGGGGCCGACGGCGCCGGAGACCGCCGCACCTTCCAGACCGTCTACGAGGCGTTCTCGCGCGGCGTCTTCGAGGCAGGCCTGCAGGCGAACGCCGTGCACATCGCCCAGCTGCGCGCCCAGACCCCGGCGGAGTTCGCCGTGCAGCGCCCCGTGCTGGTCGCCGCCGCGTTCACGATCGCGACCGACGAGGACCTGCAGTGGCTGCGCGACTACGCCGCCGCCGGCGGACACCTCGTGGTCGGCATCCGCACCGGCTACGAGGACCAGGAGGCCCGCGCCCGCCTCGAGCGCAAGCCCGCCTTCCTCGACGACGCCGCCGGCATCTGGTACGACGAGTTCAGCAACCTCACCGCGCCGCTCCCGCTGGTCGCGGGGGCGGGGGCTGAGGCAGGGGCTGGGGCTGGGGCTGCGGAGGCTGAGTCCGACGGGCAGGGCTTCGCCCTGCCCGCGGGCGCGACGGGCACGCTCTGGGCCGACGGGCTCCAGGTCGAGGCCGACGACGCGACCGTCCTCGCCTCCTACGACCATCCGCACTTCGGCCGCTGGCCTGCGGTGACGACCCGCGAGGTCGGCGACGGCCGTATCACCTACGTCGGGACCGTCCCCGACCGCGCGCTCTCCGCCGCGCTCATGGACTGGGCCGTCCAGGTCGGCGACGGCACCCCCGCCTGGCGTCCCGCGACGGACTCGCAGACCGTCTCGAGCTCCGTTAACGGCGCGGGCGAGCGTGTGCACGTCCTGCACAACTGGTCGTGGGAGCCGAGCCGCTTCGCCCTTCCCGCGGCGGCGCGGGACGCGGTGAGCGGCGAGGCGCTCGCGGCCGGGGCCGAGGTCGAGCTCGGGGCGTGGGATGTGCGGGCGATGGTCGAGGCCGGCTGAGCCGAGGCTTCCTGAGCGGACGAGCGAGCGCCGGGGTGCGGGCGATGGTCGAGGCCGGCTGAGCCGAGGCTTCCTGAGCGGACGAGCGAGCGCCGGGGTGCGGGCTGAGCCTGCGCCCCGGCACCTTGTCGTCAACGGCCGCTCCAAGGCGACTACGCGCCACACGTGGCCGTTCAGCCGTCGCTTCATTCGCGAGCAGGGGACTGATGCACCCGTCCTGTCGAGGATCATCGCACCGCCATTGGCGGCCGGGGTGGGAGCTCCACCGCGCGCGGTCGATCCTCGCCCTTAATCCCGATGAACAGCGTCGTCGGTACCGGCATCCCCATCGCCCCCCCCCCACACGGAACTCAACCGACTCCCCCGCCGCGATCACCGTCCCCGCGTCCAGCCAGTCCAGCCGCTGGAACTTCGCACGGTTGTCGATCTGCTCAATCACCATTTCGACGCCCGTGGTGTTCCTCAGCCGGTAGAGGTGACCCTGGACATGCACCGCCTCAAGCGCAGGCCGCCCAGTCGAAGCCGCGATCCTGCTCAGGCTCCCCGACTGTGCTCGCGCCTCCGCCACCATCGCCTCGAGGTGGCTGGCCTGCTCCCCCGCCGCGTCTGCGCTCTCCCGCGCAGCCTTCGCTTGCTCCTCTACCGCGGAAAGCTGCCGTACGGCCCGGTCCCGCGCCGTCTCCGCTTCTATTTTCGCGGCCTTTGACAGATTCGACCGCCACCACGCGAACCCAGCGCCAAACATGGACAGAACAGCTGCGACCGCGCTAACCGCTGACCCGATTTCGACTTCCATGATCTCGACCTTAGCCATGCCCTCCGACGCCCTCGGGACATGTTCACGAAACAACCATGTCATCGCAGGTCAGCGCGGCTATGGTCCCCGCTATGAACACCTTCACTGACTGGATAAGCGCGTACGCCGCGTTCATCACCGCGTTCCTCACGTTCGGGTTGCTCATCGCGGCAGGACACGCCTACTACGCCGCGCGCGATACCCTCGCCCAGATGCGGGAGGACTCCGCAGCACGCCGAGACGACAGCGCCCGAACAACCAGACCTTACGTCCACGCCCGCATGGTCCCATCCATCGCAGGGCTTGACACTTGGGACCTCGTCATCCAGAACACTGGGAAGACCGCCGCTCACAATCTCCAGCTCGAGATCGCGCCGCTGAACAACGCATCGATCACTGTCGACTCCGTGACCGGGCCTGTACTTCAATTCGCGACAGCGAGCCTATCCGTCCACCCCGGCGAACGGATCCGCAGCTTCTGGGTCCTCGGCGCCGCGTCCTCGGCCCCCACCGGCTTTCCGCCGTCGAGAGTCGCCGTTACCTACGAAGATAGCGAGGGCAACCTCTACACGGAACGCCCCGTCCTGTTCGACCCCGCGAGCATCGGACAGACGCCAGCCCCCTACACCGGTGCCATCCGGAACGGCGGCAGCCAGGCCGCACAGCTCCGCAACATCGAGAACGCCCTACGTGCCGTCGCCCATAACCTCGGTGAGACGAACCGTTAACCTCCCCGCCCACGCCCCCGTCGACGCGCTCCGCATCACCTCCGCCGTAGCCGGTCCCCACCGTAGATGCGCCCCCTCCCGCCCACCGGGCAATGGATCGCTCTGGATATCGTCACGGGAATTTGGTCAATGTTCACGGCACTTCAGAGTCTCCAACGGCCCCGGGAAGAGATGGCTCTCCATAGCCCCGCCATCTCATCCCGGGCCCTTCGCCCATTGCCCCTTCCTCCCCCGCGCAGTACGGTCAGCCTCAGATCCACCCGCCCGGCCGAGGCGCCCCGTCGCAGGTCAGGCGCAGTCCACGGAGGGTGCCGGCCGCGCTGGCGCGGCCCGCCCGCCATCACGGGCGCGTGGTGCGCCCCGAGGTGCAGGAGGTCGGCAGACCATGGCGAGGAGATTCGTCCGCGACCCGATCCCGGATTCCCGGGCGGCGCTGGATCGGTTGGCGGAGCGGGTGACGGGGCGGATGCTCACGCCGTGGGATGCCGACTTCGATGAGGCGCGGGCGGTGTGGAACGGGATGATCGACTGCGTCCCCCATGCGATCGTCCGCGCCGCCGATCTCGCCGACGTCGAAGCGGTCCTGGAGACCGCGCGGGAGACGCGGCTGCCGCTCGCGGTGCGCGGCGGCGGGCATTCCGTCGCGGGGCTCGGCACGATCGATGACGGGATCGTCCTCGATTTGGGCGCTCTGCGGGAGGTGCGGGTCGATCCCGCGACGCAGCGCGTGACGGCCGCGCCCGGGGCCCGGGTGGGGGATGTGGATGCGGCGACCGCGCCGCACGGCCTCGCGGTGCCGTTGGGCACGGTCCCCTCCCCCGGCGTCGCCGGGTTGACGCTCGGCGGCGGAATCGGCTGGCTGGTGCGCATGGCCGGGCTGAGCCTGGACGCGCTGGTCGAGGCCGAGGTGCTCACGGCCGACGGTCGTCGGCTCACCGCGAGCGCGGACTCGCATCCGGGCCTGTTCTGGGGTCTGCGCGGCGGCGGCGGGAACTTCGGGATCGTCACCTCGCTCACCTACCGGGCGGTGCCGATGCCGGCCATGGTGCTCGGCGCGAGCCTGCACTATGAGCGTCCGCAGTGGCGTCGGGCGCTGGGAGCGTTCGAGCGCTGGAGCCGGGACCTGCCCGACGAGCTCGCCGCCGTCATCACCGTCGCGGTCCCGCCCGCGAACGCCGACTTCGGCGACGACCCGCTGCTGACGGTCCAGTGCGTCTGGATCGGCGAGGATCCATCGCGCGGGGAGGAGATCGTGCAGCGCCTGGCCCGGGCCGTCCCGCCCGCGCAGACGCTGATCGGCGAGGTCAGCTGGGAATCCTGGCAGGGGGCGCGCAGCGAGCTCCTGCCCGACGGCGCCCGCGGCGTGTGGCGCAACGCGTCCTTCCAGCGCGTTGACGAGGAGGTGCTCGATGCGCTCACCGATGTCGCCGCGGCGATGCCCGGCCGCGGCGCCGTCATGGACCTGCACCTGCTCGGCGGCGCCTTCGCGCGCATCCCCGAGGGCACGACGGCGTTCCCGCATCGCGGCGGACGGCTCATGGTCTCCCTCCAGCTCGCCTGGTCCGATCCCGGGGACGACGAGCGCCTGCTCGCCTTCGGACGCCAGGCCGGCGAGGCCCTCGCCCGGCTCCGCGCGGGCGGCGAGTACGTGAACTTCCGGTCGATCGAGCGGACCCGTCCGCTGCCGGAGACGACGCGCGAGACGTACGGCGAGGAGACCTACCGCCGTCTGCAGGAGATCAAGCGGCGCTACGACCCGCAGAACCTGTTCCGTCGGAACCTCAACGTCGTGCCGTAGCCCGGCCCGACTCCGACCGACCCAGCCCGACCCGACCCGACCCAGCCCGGCACGGCCTGGCCGAGCCCGGCCCGAAGCCGCCCCGAACCCGCCCGAATCAGCCACGCCCGCATCGGCCCGCCTCTGACCGAACCCGCCCGGTTCGGATCGCCCGACGGGCCCCACCTCCCCCAGAAACCCTTTTCGTCGCCGTTCTGTGACACGTCCGTGACCGGCATGTGACTTCATGTGGTTTTCATGCACGTTGTGAGGGCCTACGCTGACAACGTTGTCCCGTCAGTGACAACGTTGCCTTCCCAGCGACGGAGAGGGCATCCCGCCCCGTCAGACGGGCATCCCGCCCCGTCGAACGGGCATCCGTCCCGTCGGACGGGCAGAAACCCCCACCGGACGGTGGTACTCGATGAAGAGTCGGAGGTTCCCGATGGAGAGACCGCACGCGATCCTGGAGATGCGTTCCATCACCAAGCTGTTCCCCGGTGTCCGGGCGCTCGACGAGGTCACGATGAGCGTCCGCCGCGGTGACATCCATGCGATCTGCGGTGAGAACGGCGCCGGCAAGTCGACCCTCATGAAGGTCCTGTCCGGCGTCTACCCGCACGGCTCCTACAGCGGGCAGATCGTGTTCGAGGGCGAGGAGATGGCGTTCAGGGACATCAAGTCCTCGGAGGCCGTCGGCATCGTCATCATCCACCAGGAGCTCGCCCTCATCCCCGAGCTCTCGGTCGCCGACAACATCTTCCTGGGCAACGAGATCGTCGCCAAGGGGCTGATCGACCGGCGCGAGCTGCGCCGTCGGAGCCTGGACCTGCTGGCCCGCGTCGGCCTCGAGGTCGACCCGGACACGAAGATCAAGACCCTGGGCGTGGGCCAGCAGCAGCTGGTCGAGATCGCGAAGGCGCTCGCCAAGAACGTGAAGATCCTGATCCTCGACGAGCCGACCTCGGCGCTGAACGAGGACGACTCGGCGAACCTGCTCACCCTCATGAAGGGGCTCAAGGGCAAGGGCATCACCTCGATCATGATCTCCCACAAGCTCAACGAGATCGCCGAGGTCTCCGACGCGGTCACCGTCATCCGCGACGGCCGCACCGTGGAGACCTACGACGTCGTCGCCGGCGAGGTCGACGAGGACCGCATCATCCGTGCGATGGTCGGCCGCTCGCTCGACAACCGCTACCCGGAGCACGAGCCGAACCTCGGCGGCGAGGTCGTCCTCGAGGTCGAGGGCTGGACGGTCGAGCACCCGGATGTCCCCGGCAAGCTGGTCTGCGACGACGAGAGCTTCGTGGCCCGCCGCGGGGAGATCGTCGGCTTCTCGGGGCTCATGGGCGCGGGTCGCACCGAGCTCGCCCGCTCGCTCTTCGGCCGCTCCTACGGGATCCACCGCTCCGGCACGCTGCGCCTGCACGGCCAGGCCGTCGAGCTGCGGACGGTGCGGCAGGCGATCCGCCACCGCCTCGCCTACGTCTCCGAGGACCGCAAGGTGCTGGGCCTGAACCTCCTGGACAGCATCAAGGACACGATCGTCTCGGCGAACCTGCCCGCGGTCGTGAGGCGCGGCCTGATCGACGATGCGACGGAGCGCGCGGTCGCCGAGCGCTACCGCAAGTCCCTGCGGATCAAGACCCCCGGGATCGACGTCGGCGTCGCGACCCTCTCGGGCGGCAACCAGCAGAAGGTCGTGCTGGCCAAGTGGCTGTTCCCCGAGCCCGAGGTGCTGATCCTCGACGAGCCGACGCGCGGCATCGACGTCGGCGCGAAGTTCGAGATCTACAAGCTCATCCAGGACCTCGCCGACCAGGGGATGGCCGTCATCGTCATCTCCTCCGAGCTGCCCGAGGTCCTGGGCATCTGCGACCGCATCTACACCATCTGCGAGGGCCGGATCACCGGGGAGGTGCCTCGCTCCGAGGCCGACCAGGAGACCCTCATGCGCATGATGACCACCACCGTCGGATCCGCTGCCTGACCGGCGCAGGAATCAAGAGAGACCACCCCATGAATGTTGTGAAGCAGGTATTCGGGACGGATTTCCGTCAGTTCACGATGGTGTTCGCCCTCGTGGCGCTCCTCCTCGGGTTCCACATCGCCTCCGGGGGCAGCATGCTCACCCCCGGGAACATGCAGAACCTCATCGCCGGCAACGCCTACGTGCTGATCCTCGCGATCGGCATGGTGATGGTGATCGTCATCGGCCATATCGACCTGTCGGTCGGCTCGGTCGCCGGGTTCGTCGGCATGTGCGTCGCCCTGACGGCGCGCGATCTCAGCTTCCCCTGGTGGGCGGCGCTGCTGGTCGGCCTCGTCGTCGGCGCGGCGATCGGCGCCTGGCACGGATTCTGGCTCGCGAAGATCGGGATCCCCGGCTTCATCACCACCCTCGCCGGCATGATGATCTTCCGCGGCGGCGTCATCTGGATCAGCGGGTCCGTCAGCGTGCCCGTGCCGCCGGAGCTGAACGTGCTGGGCGCCGGCTACCTCCCCGAGTGGGGCCCCGCGTTCACGAACATGAACAACTCGACGCTGCTGCTGGGCCTGGTCGCGATCGCTCTCTACGCGGTCAGCCAGATCACCACCTACCGCCGCCGCGTCGCCGACGGGGAGACCGAGCTGAGCCTCGCCGTCGTCGTGGTGCGCATCGTGCTGGTCGGCGCCGTCATCGGCTACGTGACCTACCTGTTCGGCACCGGCCGCCCCGGCACCTCCTTCCCGGTGCCCGGCGTGATCCTGGTGGTGCTCGTGATCGTCTACCACGTGCTCACCCAGCGCACGACCTTCGGCCGGCACATCTACGCCGTCGGCGGCAACAAGCAGGCCGCGGCCCTCTCCGGCGTGAACGTCAACAAGGTGTACTTCCTGGTCATGATGAACATGTCGTTCCTCGCGGCGCTCGCAGGCATCCTGTTCGTCGCCCGCGCGACCTCCGCCGGCCCCACCGACGGCAACATGTGGGAGCTCGACGCGATCGCGGCCGTGTTCATCGGCGGCGCCGCCGTCTCCGGCGGCATCGGCACCGTCACCGCCACCATGATCGGCGGCCTCGTCATGGCGACCCTGAACTCGGGCCTGTTCCTCATGGGCGTGGGACAGGACAAGACCCAGGTCATCAAGGGCCTCGTGCTCCTCGCCGCGGTCGCCTTCGACGTCTACAACAAGCAGCAGGGCCGCCCCTCCATCACGGGGCGCCTGTTCGGCGACCGCACCAAGGCGGAGAGCAGCACGGACACCGTGAAGATCGCTCCCTCCCCCGCGAGCCCGGCCCCGGCCTCGGCCGACGGCTGAGCCCGGCCCCTCTCTACCCCCTCCACCCCAACCCGGGGCCCGACGACGGACCCCGCCCCCTCAAGGAGATCCCATGAAGCGCAGGACGTTCACCCTCGGCAGCATCGCCGCGGCCGGCACCCTCTTCCTCGCCGCCTGCGGCGGCGGACGCACCGCCACCGAGACCGGTACCGACGCCGCGGCAGGCTTCGACGCCGACGCCACGATCGGCGTGGCGCTCCCCTGGCTCGGCACCCAGAACTGGGCCGAGGCGCAGGAGATGTTCCAGACTCAGCTGGAGGAGGCGGGCTACTCCGCCCTCATCCAGGCGGCGGACAACAAGGTGCCTCAGCAGCAGCAGCAGATCGAGGCGATGGTGCAGAAGGGCGTGAAGGCGATCGTCGTCGGCCCCATCGACGGCACCCAGCTGGGCAGCGCCCTGACGTCGGCGAAGGACGCCGGCGTGCGGATCATCGGCTACGACCGCCTCATCGAGAACACCGATGCGGTCGACGCGATCGTGCAGTTCGGCTCGATCCGCACCGGCGAGCTGCAGGGCCAGTCCCTCCTCGACGGCCTCGCCGAGCGCAAGGGCGACGGCCCCTACAACATCGAGCTGTTCGGCGGCGGCCCCGCCGACCCCAACGCCCCGAACTTCTTCGAGGGCGCCATGTCGGTGCTGCAGCCGAAGATCGACGACGGCACCCTCGTGGTCGTCTCCGGCCAGACCGACTTCCAGCAGGCCGCGACCCAGGACTGGGACAACGGCAAGGCGCAGACCCGCATGGACTCGATCCTCGCCGCGAACTACTCCGACAAGCAGATCGACGGGGTCCTCTCCCCCAACGACGGCATCGCCCGCGCGATCATCACCTCGTGCAAGGCCGCCGGCCAGGACGTCCCGGTCGTCGACGGCCTGGATGCCGAGACCGAGTCGATCATCTCGATCTGGGCCGGGGAGCAGTACTCCACCGTCCACAAGCCCACCAAGGACATGGTCGCCAAGACCATCGAGCTCATCAACGCCTACCAGAAGGGCGAGGAGCCGGCCGCGGCCGAGGAGACCGAGAACAACGGTGTGATCGATGTGCCGATCTACGCCCTCGACCCGGTGGTCGTGACGAAGGAGAATGCGAAGGAGGTCTTCGCGGACGATCCTGACCGCCTGGCCCTCCTGGACGGCTGATCCGCCCTCCAGCATCGTCCTGAGGACGGCGTCCCCCGGGGCGCGGCGTCCTGGAGACGGCCCCGCAGTCCGCACGGCTGCGGGGCCGTCGCCTGTCGAGAGGAGAACGGGTGGCGAGGAAGCGCCCGACCATGAAGGACGTCGCCGCGCGCGCCGGCGTCGGCTTCAAGACGGTCTCGCGAGTGGTCAACGGCGAACCGGGAGTCTCCGAGAAGACCGCGGAGAAGGTGCGCCGCGCCGCCGACGAGCTCCACTATCACCGCGACATGATCGCCGGGAACCTGCGCCGCGCCGAGGGCCGCACCGACAGCCTCGGCCTGCTGCTGGCGAGCGTGGGCAACGAGTTCGACGCGGTGATGAACCGGGCCGTCGAGGACACCGCCCAGGAGCACCGGATCAGCGTGTTCACGGCGAGCACCGACGAGGACCCGGAGCGGGAGCGGCAGCTCGCGCTCGGGCTCCTCTCCCGCCGCGTCGACGGGCTCGTGCTCATGCCCTCCCCCGGCGACCTCTCCTCCCTGCAGTCCGAGATCGACTTCGGCACCCCGATCGTGGCCGTGGACCGTCCGGCGCAGGGGATCGACGTGGACACCGTCATGTCCGACAACGTCGGCGGAGCCCGGGACGCGGTCGCGCACCTGATCGCCCACGGGCACCGCCGCGCGGCGGTGCTCACGCACCTGGCGCCCCTGCCCACCACCGTCGAGCGCATCGCCGGGGCCCGCGCGGCCTGGGAGTCCGCCGGGCTCCCCGCGGAGGACCTCCGGATCATCACCGACCTCACCGACGACGAGGCGACCGCCCGGGCCGTCCTCGGCCTGCTCGACGGGGAGGCGCCGCCGACGGCCGTGTTCGCGGCCCGCAACCGGCTCGCCACCGGCACGGTGCGCGCCCTCCAGCAGCGCGGCCTGCAGCATCAGGTCGCCGTCGTCGGCTTCGACGACTTCGAGCATGCCGACCTCTTCGACCCCTCCGTCACCGTGGTCGGGCAGGACCCCGCGCGGCTCGGGCGACTCGCCGCCGAACGGCTCATCGCCCGGCTCGAGGACCCGACGCTGCCGGTCGAGGTGCAGGTCATCGCGACGCAGCTGATATTGCGGCGGTCGTGCGGGTGTGAGGGGTGAGGGGGTGAGCGGGCGCGGGGTGTGAGTGGCATGGGCTATGCTCGCGCCCAGGTTCACGAGTTGCAGCTGTCGGTACCTGGCCGGCTGCACGGCAACCCCCTCCATCGAGCGGGGTGCCCCAGGGGAAGAACCGGCCCGACGCAGACGCGTGACGGGCAAGTCGATGGATGCCCGCCGCTGCGGGCTCCGGGATGGAGATTCCCATGTCCCTGATCATGATCGATGCCGACGGCGTCGACGCCCTGCACCCCGACCACGGGTGGGGCGATGTGCCCGTCGCCGACCGTCCGCTGTGGTCCCGCTACATGGTCGACCACCTGCCGTGGTTCCCCGGTGCGGGCGCCATGTCCCTCATGGCCCCGGGGGTGATGAACGGCGGGACTCGCGCGCCGCAGGCCTGGAAGGACGCCGCTCGTGCGCTCCATGCCGCCGGCTTCACCCCGGCGGAGTACTACCTGCTGGCGGAGCTCCTCCGGAGCCGGATCAACATGCTGGATCCGGCCCGCCACGCGCTCCTGTTCGAGCAGTGGCCGACGGACGGGGAGCGGCGCCCGCGGACCTTCCGTCTGGCGCCGGAGCGGTGGGTGCCGTGGCTCGAGGAGGTCCGCGCCGGGGAGTCACCGCGCCGAGCGCTCGGCGAAATCCTCCGCGGCGAGCACGCGGGCCCGATGAGCTAGCTGTAGAGGGCGGCGTCGTCCGCACCGTTCGGGTGCGGACGACAGGCCTCCTTCAGACTCGCCCTTCGAGCTCAGATCTCGATCTCGCGTCCGTTCTCGGTGCGCAGCTGCAGCACGAAGCGGGAGCCGCGGCCCTCGCGGACCTGCGCGACGCCGTCGCCGAGGCCGAGCGCCTCGGTGGCCTTCTGCTGCGGGGCGGGGTTCACCTCGATGCGCTCGAAGGAGACCAGCTCGATCGTCGGCAGGTCACCGAGACCGGGATGCTCGGTGGTGCCCCAGTCGATGAGGAACGGCACCCCGTAGTTCCGCGGGGCCGCGGCCTGGGTGAGCCGCCAGGACAGCTCGGTCCCGTCGGCGGTGAGGCGGGAGAGGTCCTCGACGTCACCGGGATCGAAGCCCGCATCGCGCGCGACCTCGACAACCCGGTCGATGTTCTCCGGGTGCACCGCATAGGTGAGGAGCGTGGGCTTCCGCAGACGGTTGATGCTGAACGTCTTCGGCAGCTCGTCCTTGTCCTCGCGGTCCGGATCGGGGCCGATGAGCTCGATGTACTGGGGCCCGCGGGCGCCGTCGATGGTGAGCGCGACCAGCGCGTTCGCGGTGCCGCTGGGGTGAGCGCCGCCGGGCGCGGCGGTCACGCCGGTGAGCTCGCGGAACCACTCCACGGTCTCGGCGAGGTCGGGGCCGGCGATGACGATGTGGTCGAGCAGATGGGGGACGGGCATGGTGCTCCTTCGTGTGGGGTAAGGGCGTAAGGAACCAGGGTGCCATTCTCCCGACACGCGGCGCACCGACACGCTAGCCGAAGTTGGCTTGAACTCCGTTCCCTACCCATGAAGACGGCTCTAGGGGCAAACCCCGTCAAGGAGAAATGGTAGCCTCGTGCTGCGCAAACTAGTTCGCGAGCCACAGCTAGTTCGGGTCGAACGCGTTGAGATGACGGGCCACAAGACCAGACGGGCGGTCCTCTCGCAGAGCTCGTCGAAGTACTTGCGGAATGCCGACATGAGGGCTAAGTCCTTTCCCTGACTTCAGTCCCTCTACCGCCCCCAGGACAAATCAATGTGAGGATTGAACATAGTCGGAGCGGCGCCGGATTACACTCGTGGGACCCCTGGTCTAAGCGCCCGACGGCCACACCAAGCATATCCAGGTACGCTCAGTCGGCCGGCGCATCACCCTCGACGAGCCCTTCCGCCCAGGCGCGGGAGGGATCGTCCCGCTTCATCTCCCTAATGATCTCGTGTTCAGCCCTCGTCAGCTCACCTCGGAAGACTTCCCTGGCCCTCTCTGTTCGCGCGCGTTCTATGAGGACGACAAGGACCAAAGAATACGCAAACATGGCCGCGACGAGCCCGACCATCGCACGGAAGTAGGGGGAGTCAGACAGGAGCCACAGGCCGACTCCACCGGAGACCAAGGCCCCAATGTTAACGACGATGAAAGTTCCAATCCGGGACTTATGGCTCCGGCTGACCTGAACATCGATCATGACGTCCTGCGAAGCCATCGTTACAGAAGTCTCGAGATTGGCCACGGTCCGGAAGCCCATCTCCTGCGCAGACTCGCACAACGCCATCAGCCGTTCAAGGCGCTTTAGCCTTCGGTCAGCGGGGTTGAAGATGGCGGCAAGAGTTGCCAGCGCGCCGAGGCCCGCGCTGGCGATCACCCCGAGAGTCTGAAGAAGTGCTGGATTCATGCTTGGATCTTCGCACGCCGGACGGGCAAAATGGTTGCGGACCCT